>CANCER010000044.1 GCA_947375135.1 Comamonadaceae bacterium
GGTGTGGCCGGTTACCGCGCGGTGATTGAAGCGGCCAACGCCTTCGGCCGCTTCTTCAACGGCCAGATCACAGCCGCGGGCAAGGTGCCGCCTGCCAAGGTATTTATTGCCGGTGCCGGTGTGGCCGGTTTGGCGGCGATTGGTACGGCTGCCAGCCTGGGCGCCATCGTGCGTGCCAATGACACCCGCGCCGAGGTGGCCGACCAGGTCGTGTCGCTGGGCGGTGAATTCGTCAAGGTGGATTACGAGGAAGAGGGTTCTGGCGGCGGCGGCTATGCCAAGGTCATGAGCGAGGGCTTCCAGCAGGCCCAGCGCGCCATGTACGCCAAGCAGGCCAAGGAGGTGGACATCATCATCACCACCGCGCTGATTCCCGGCAAACCGGCACCCAAGCTCATCACGGCAGACATGGTGAAGAGCATGAAGGCCGGCAGCGTGATTGTCGATATGGCCGCCGAACAGGGGGGGAACTGCGAACTGACCGTACCCGGCCAGGCCGTGGTGACACACGGTGTGACCATCGTCGGTTACACCGACCTGGTGTCGCGCCTGTCGCGCCAGTCGTCGACGCTGTACTCCACCAACCTCTTTCGGCTCACCGAAGAGTTGTGCAAGACCAAGGACGGCATCGCCAACGTCAACATGGAAGACGACGCCATCCGTGGCCTGACGGTCACCAAGGACGGTGCCATCACCTGGCCCGCACCGGCGCCCAAGGTCGCGGCGGCGCCCGCTGCTGCGGCCAAACCGCCGGCGGCCCCCGCTGCGAAAAAGGCGCATGGCCACGGCGCACCGAGCGAACCCATGGCGGCCAATAAGCTGGCCATCCTGTTCGGTGTGGCGGCGGCCCTGTTCTGGTTTGTCGGCGCGAATGCGCCGCAGGCTTTCTTGGCGCACTTCACCGTGTTTGTGCTGGCCTGCTTCGTGGGCTACATGGTGGTGTGGAACGTCAAGCCGGCGCTGCACACGCCGCTCATGAGTGTGACCAACGCCATTAGCAGCATCATCGCCATCGGCGCCCTGGTGCAGATCGCGCCACCGCTGGTGGTGGTGGGCGCCGCGGGTCGGCCCGACGACTGGATCCGCTGGTTGGCAGCGGCCGGTATTGTGCTCACGTCCATCAATATGTTCGGCGGCTTTGCCGTCACCCAGCGCATGCTGGCCATGTTCCGTAAATAAGGGAGACGACTGATGTCTGCAAGCTTGGCAACCGTCTCCTATATCGGAGCGACGATTCTTTTCATTCTCAGCCTGGGTGGCCTGTCCAACCAGGAATCCTCACGCCGCGGCAATCTGTTCGGCATGATCGGCATGACTGTCGCCGTGCTTGCCACCGTGTTCGGCCCGCAGGTGGGCGCAGCAGGCATCCCCTGGATCATCGGCGCCATGGTGGTCGGTGGGGCCATCGGTCTGTATGCGGCGCGCACCGTGCAAATGACACAGATGCCCGAACTGGTCGCGCTCATGCACAGCATGGTTGGCCTGGCTGCGATGCTGGTCGGCTACGCAACCTTCATCGACCCTGCATCTTCCTTCCATCTGATCGATGGGAAGAGCATACCGCTGGCGCCCGCCGAAGAGGCCATCCACAAGATGGAGATCTACATCGGCATCCTCATCGGGGCCGTCACCTTCTCAGGCTCCATCATTGCTTTTGGCAAGCTCTCGGGCCGCATTGGCGGCAACCCGATGTTGCTGCCGGGTCGTCACTGGATGAACCTGGCGGGTCTGCTGGTGGTGGTCTATTTTGGTGGCGTGTTCCTGAACGCACACACCATTGCGGAGGCCATGACTCCGGTGATCGTGATGACCGTGATCGCCCTGTTGTTCGGCATGCACATGGTGTTGGCCATCGGTGGTGCTGACATGCCCGTGGTGGTGTCCATGCTCAACAGCTACTCCGGCTGGGCCGCTGCCGCGACCGGTTTCATGCTCTCCAACGACTTGCTGATCGTGATCGGTGCGCTGGTGGGCTCCAGCGGCGCCATCCTGTCCTACATCATGTGCAACGCCATGAACCGCAGCTTCATCAGCGTGATTGCCGGCGGTTTCGGCACCGCCAGCGCGGCCCCCAAGCCCGCAGGCGGCACGGCAGAGCCCGCAGGCGAAGTGGTGCCGGTGAACGCCACCGAGGCGGCTGAACTGCTGCGCGAAGCCAAGAGCATCATCATCATCCCGGGTTATGGCATGGCGGTGGCGCAGGCCCAGCACACGGTGTTTGAAATCACCAAGGTGCTGCGCGAAAAAGGCGTGAACGTGCGCTTCGGCATTCACCCGGTGGCCGGACGCATGCCCGGACACATGAACGTGCTACTGGCCGAAGCCCGCGTGCCTTACGACATCGTGTTTGAGATGGACGAGTTGAACGACGACTTCCCGGCCACGGATGTGGCGATTGTGATCGGCGCCAACGACATCGTGAACCCGGCCGCGCAGGATGACCCCACCAGCCCCATCGCCGGCATGCCGGTGCTGGAAGTCTGGAAGGCCAAGACGTCGATCGTGATGAAGCGCAGCATGGCCTCCGGCTACGCCGGCGTGGACAACCCCTTGTTCTACAAAGAGAACAACCGCATGTTGTTTGGCGATGCCAAGAAGATGCTGGATGAAGTGCTGACCGTTCTCAAGGCCTGACGTTTACGCGCTGTCCGGAGCCGATTCGGCACCGCTTTCTCAAGGGCCCCGTGGCAGCCAAGCCCGGGGCTCTTGTGCATTGCGCTTAGGGAAAACACAAGCCATTGAGGCAGCAAGGCAGCGCAAAATGGATAGTTGCTCAGTCGGCTGCACTGTGCGGCCCGGATCCCCCATTGCGGTACCACGTTGGAGTCCTGAGGCAAGGATGGAGGCAAATACATGACGCGACATGTTTGGCTGCAAAGTTACCCTGCCGGCGTGCCCGCAGAGATTGATGCCAGCACCTACACCTCGCTGGTGGATTTGATGGAAGAGTGCTTCCGCAAGAGTGCCGGGGCGGTGGCCTACAGCTTCATGGGACAGGACCTCACCTACGCCCAGACCGATGCTCTGAGTCTGGCGTTTGCCGGCTACCTGCAAAGCCTGGGTCTGGTCCGGGGCGACCGCGTTGCCATCATGATGCCCAATGTCCCTCAGTACCCTGTGGCCGTGGCGGGCATTTTGCGCGCCGGCCTGGTGGTGGTGAACGTGAACCCGCTCTACACCCCGCGCGAGCTGGAGCACCAGCTCAGGGACAGCGGCGCCAAGGCCATTGTCATCATCGAAAATTTTGCTGGCACGCTCGAAAAATGCCTGGCCGCTACGCCTGTTAAACACGTGGTGTTGTGCGCCATGGGCGACCAACTCGGCCGGATGAAGGGCGCGCTGGTCAACTACATGGTGCGCCATGTCAAGAAGATGGTGCCACCCTTTAACCTGCCTGGCGCGATCCGCTTCAACCAAGCGATTGCAAGCGGCCGCAAGGTGCCGTTTACACCCGTGAGCTGCAAGCCGGACGACGTGGCGGTGTTGCAATATACCGGTGGCACCACAGGCGTGTCCAAGGGCGCAGTGCTTTTGCACCGCAACGTGATTGCCAATGTGCTGCAGTCCGAGGCCTGGAACGCGCCGGCCATGGCCCGGGTGCCTGCAGGGGTTCAGCCGGTCATGGTGTGTGCGCTGCCGCTGTACCACATCTTCGCTTTCACGATCGGCCTGATGCTGACCCTGCGCACCGGTGGAAAACTGGTGCTGATTCCGAATCCGCGCGATATTCCTGCGGTTCTCAAGGAACTGACCCATCACACCATTCACAGTTTTCCGGCGGTCAACACCCTGTTTAACGCACTGGCCAGCCACCCGGATTTCAACACCGTGGACTGGAGCCAGCTCAAGGTGTCCGTGGGCGGTGGCGCGGCGGTACAGAGCGCCGTGGCCCAGCTGTGGTTTGAAAAAACCGGTTGTCCGATTTGTGAGGGCTATGGCTTGAGTGAAACCTCGCCTTCCGCCAGTTGCAATCCGGTGACTTCTACGGAATTTACCGGCACGATTGGTGTGCCCCTGCCCGGTACCGACTTCAAGCTGCTCAACGACGAAGGCCAGGAGGCTGCTCCGGGTGCGCCCGGTGAGATTGCCATCAAGGGCCCGCAGGTGATGGCCGGCTACTGGCAACGCCCGGACGAAACCGCCAAGGTCATGACGTCCGATGGATTCCTCAAGACGGGCGACATCGGTGTGGTGGATGCGCGCGGCTTTTTCAAAATAGTGGATCGCAAGAAGGACATGATTCTGGTCAGCGGCTTCAACGTGTTTCCCTCCGAACTGGAAGATCTGGTTGGCCGGATGCCGGGTGTCATGGAATGCGCCTGCGTCGGCATGGCCGATGCCAAATCCGGCGAAGCTGTCAAGCTGGTGGTGGTGCGCAAGGATCCGGCCCTGACCGAGGCCGATGTACGTGCCTACTGCAAAGAAAACCTCACGGGTTACAAGCAGCCTCGGGTGGTGGAGTTCCGTGACGATTTGCCCAAGACGCCGGTGGGCAAGGTGTTGCGCCGCGAACTGCGCGACACATGATGGGTACTTCGCTTTACAGCCCTGGGGACAGCGTGCGGCGCCCGCTGGCTATTCTGAGTGCCCTGGCCGAAGAGCAGGCCGGTTTGGTGGAGCAACTGCAAGGGGCACAGTGCGTCAGCCATGCGGGCCGTGAGTTCTGGCAGGGTCAATTAAGTGGACTGCCCGTGGTGCTCGCACTGTCCCGCATTGGCAAAGTGGCGGCTGCCACCACCAGCGTGGCCCTGATCGAACGCTTTGCTGCGGGCGCCATTGTCTTTACCGGTGTGGCCGGTGGCGTGGGCCCGCGCGTGCAGGTGGGCGACGTGGTGGTGGGCACCGGCTATGTGCAACACGATATGGACGCCTCGCCCCTGTTTCCGCGCTACCAGATACCGCTGACCGGCCAGACCGCCTTTGCGGCCGATGCCGCATTGGCCCGTTCACTGGTGTTCGCTTGCGTGGTCGGACTGCAGGGCTTGCAACACGCCGGGCGCGCACCGCTGGTGCACCAGGGCCTGATTGCCAGTGGCGACCGCTTTGTCAATGGGCTGGCTGAGACCCGGAGCATCGTGGATGCCCTGCGCCACCATGGCCACGAACCCCTGGCAGTCGAGATGGAAGGTGCCGCCGTGGCCCAGGTGTGCCATGACTACGGCCTGCCGTTTGCGGCGGTGCGAACCATCTCTGACCGCGCCGATGACTCCGCGCACGTGGACTTCCCCGCCTTTGTCCGCGATGTGGCCAGTGTCTACGCGCAGCGCATCATCAGGGAACTGGTCCGCGCCCTGGCGGGTTGAGCAGGCTCTCTTAGCTCAACCAGCCGCGCTTGTAGAAATACCACATGGGCACCAGCGCGCTGGCCACCATCAGGCTGACGGTGTAGGGGTAACTCCACGAACCCAGAAACTCCAGCTCGGGAAATTTCAGGTTCATGCCGTACACGCTGGCCACCAGGGTGGGCGGCAGCAGGGCGACGCTGGCCACCGAGAAGATCTTGATGATCTTGTTCTGGTTGATGTTGATAAAGCCGACCGTGGCATCCATCAAGAAGTTGATCTTGTCGAACAGGAAGGCGGTGTGGCTGTCCAGCGAATCGATGTCGCGCAGAATCTGGCGCGCCTCGTCAAACTGCTCGGCATTGAGCATCTTGCTGCGCATCAGAAAGCTCAGGGCGCGCCGGGTGTCCATCACATTGCGGCGGATGCGCCCGCTCATGTCTTCGTGGCGCGCAATCGCGCCCAGGGCCTCGCCGGCGATGGCATCGGTCACGTTACCGGAAAGCACTTTTTTGCTGACCTTTTCCAGTTCGTCGTAAATGCCTTCCAGTGTGTCAGCGGAGTACTCGGCATCGGCATCAAACAGCTTGAGCAGCACTTCCTGGGCGTCCTCGATCAGACCGGGTGCCCGGCGCGCGCGCATGCGCAGCAGGCGGAACACCGGCACGTCTTCGTCGTGGATGGAGAACAGAATGCCTTTGCTGCGCAGGTCTTCGTTCACCAGGTTCAGGATAAAGGCGGCGCGCACCGTGTGCGGCTCGTCGTCATCGGCCACCAAAAAGTCACTGCGGATGTGGATTTCGCCATTGTCTTCGGCGTAAAAGCGGGCGGACTCTTCGATGTCCTCGTCCATCACGTCTTCGGGAATGGACAGTCCGTAGTACTGCTTAATCCAGCGTTTTTCTTCTGCAGTGGGAGACTCAAGGTCCACCCAGATGGGCTGGAATTTGGAGAGCTCTTCGAGCGACTCAATCTCTTCCTGAAAGAGTCGGCCGTTGGCAAGCGTAAAGATGTTGAGCATGGCTCACTCCCAAGTGGGTTGGTATCAATGCAAAGCGTGGGGATGGGCTTGCTTTCAACCCCTTTGCATGGATGGGAGTTGAAAGCTACCGACTGGGGTAGTTTTCCAAGGAGCGCTCTCCGAGAGTTAATCTGCGTGGATTATCGCACTGCGGTCGTTCCCGGTGGGCTTCAGCGTCCGGGTTTGTGCCTAAATTCCGGCCGGCTTCAGATCAACCCCGCGTTCAGCAATTCGCGCTTGGTGAAGGCGTAGTAAAGAGGCGCTGCAACCAGCCCGGCAACCCCAAAAATGGCTTCGCCGATGAACATCACGCTGAGCAATTCCCAGGCCGCCGTGTTGGTGCGACGGCCCACCAGCTTGGCGTTGATGAAGTATTCAAACTTGTGAATGGACACCAGAAACAGCAGGCAGGCCAGCCCCACCGCAGGCGAGACCGACACACCGGCAATGGTCAGCACGCTGTTGCACAGCAGGTTGCCGACAATGGGCACCAGGCCGGCGACAAAGGTCAGGCCCACCAAGGTGGCGGTGTAGGGCATATGGACGCCGGCCAGTGGCAGCGCCAGCCACAAAAAGGTGGCGGTGCAGACCGCATTGAAGGCCGCAATCCAGAACTGCGCCACTACGATCTGGCGGAAGGCGTTCATGAAGTCGCTGCCGCGCTGGCGCAGGGCACTGCGCAGCAGGCCCTGGCTGGGCGACTGTTCACTGCCCACCATGAGGGCGCCGATGGCCAGACCCACATACACCAGCAGGCCGCCGCGCAGGCCCGCCGTACCAAAACCGGAGAGGGCATGCGCCTGCGATTGCAGGTACTCCACCAGCCAGGTCTGCGCCGCCAGCAGTTCGTCCGGCAAATGGCTGGCCAGGTCGGGCGGCAGCTTCTGCCGGATTTCCAGAACCGTGCCCGCCAAATGGTGCAACAGCGCCTGGTACTGCGCTACCGCACCGAAGACCATGCCTTTGGCATTGGCAAACAAAATGCCCAGACCGAAGATGGGCACCAAGATCACGACCGCCGCCGCCCAGGCGGGTGCCAGGTGCGGCCCGCGCCGCCGCTCGCGCCCGACCAGTGCCGATGCCAACAGAAAGCCCAGGCATACGGCCAGCAGGCCGGGCAGCAGGCCGTAGACCAGGATGGCGGTGCACAGGACTGCAGCCAGCAGGTAACTGGCAGAGCGTGCGCCGGCCGCGTGAGAGGATGAGCCTGAAGTTTTGCTGGAGGTGACCATGAAGACGGGTGTGGTGGTGAAGAGGTAGATTAAAAGGGCTGCTTAAAAACAGGAGGCCCAAAAACCCTTGCGGTGTTGCGGCGCATCAAAAGATGTCGTTGCCAAGCCCGGTTTTCGGGCGCATAGTGAATTCGGAGCGAATGAACAGTGAAAGACATTTTCTCCGCGACTCGCACTTGGCGAGCGCTTTTTCAACCCTGAGTGCAATTGGAGACGATTTATGAATCTGACGATCAGCGGCCATCACCTTGAAGTTACCCCTGCCCTTCGCAGCTATGTGACAACCAAACTGGACCGCATCATGCGGCATTTTGACCAGGTTGTGGACGTCAAGGTACTGCTCACGGTAGAAAAGCAAAAGCAGAAGGAGGGACGCCAGCGAGCGGAGTGCAATATCCACGTCAAAGGCAGCGATATGTTTGCTGAATGTTCCCATCAGGATCTGTACGCTGCGGTGGATGCGCTGGTCGACAAGCTGGATCGCAAGGTAGTGCGCCACAAGGATCGGCTGCAAGACCACCACCATGAGGCCCCCAAGCGGCTGATGTAATTCATCCGTCTGCACCCGAAAACCGCCCCCGTAGAGGGCGGTTTTTTTATGTGCATAATCTGCCCAACCACCATGAACCAACTCTCCCGAATCCTGCCTCCCGCGCAAGTTTGCGCCCAAGTGGAAGTCACCAGCAAGAAGCGCGCTTTCGAAGAGGCCGGCTTGTTGTTCGAAAACCAGCACGGACTGAGTCGCGCCTTGGTGACCGACAGCCTGTTTTCCCGTGAACGCCTGGGTTCGACCGGATTGGGGCATGGCGTGGCCATTCCCCACGGTCGCATCAAGGGGCTCAAGGCGCCGCTGGCAGCCGTGTTTCAGCTGGCGCAGGCCATTGGTTTTGATGCGCCGGATGACAAAGCGGTCAGCCTGCTGATTTTTCTGCTGGTACCTGAAGCGGCGACGCAAAAGCATCTGGAAATCCTGTCCGAAATCGCCGAGTTGCTGAGTGACGCCGCCTTGCGCGACCAGTTGACACTCTGCACTGATTCGGCAGCGCTGCATGGCCTGATTGCCGGTTGGCATTCAGCACGCGTCGCCTGACCCTGTTTCCGCAAGGCCCGCGCAGTGAAACCCACCGTAGTCAGTGCCGACGTACTTTTTGAAGAATTCCGTTCCACCCTGCGCTGGGAATGGGTTGCCGGCCTGGGGGCTTCCGAGCGCCGCTTTGACGAGGTGGCCGTGCGCGCCGCGCGCTCCGGTGCCGATCTGGTGGGCTACCTCAATTACATCCACCCTTATCGCGTGCAGATTCTGGGGGAGCGCGAGGTGGCCTATATCACCACCGCCCCGCCCGAAGATTGCGCCCGGCGTATTTCCCGCATCGTCACGCTCGAGCCGCCGGTGCTGGTGCTGGCCGATGGCCAGCAGGCGCCCCAGGCCCTGATGTCCATGTGCGAGCGCGCGCAGATTCCGATGTTCTCGACCCACGAGTCCTCGGCCTTTGTGATCGACGTGCTGCGCGCCTACCTGTCCAAACACTTTGCCGACCGCACCTCCATGCACGGGGTGTTTATCGACATTCTGGGCCTGGGCGTGTTGATTACGGGTGAGTCCGGACTGGGTAAAAGTGAGCTGGGACTGGAGCTGATCTCGCGCGGTAACGGTTTGGTGGCTGATGACGCAGTGGACCTGTTTCGCATCAACCAGACCACCATCGAGGGCCGCTGCCCCGAACTGCTGCAGAACCTGCTGGAAGTGCGCGGCATTGGCCTCCTGGATATACGCGCCATTTTTGGCGAGACTGCGGTGCGCCGCAAGATGCGCCTCAAACTGATCGTGCACCTGGTGCGGCGTGAAACGCTGGAGCGCGAATACGAGCGCATTCCCTACGAGCCGCTCACGCAGGATGTGCTGGGCGTGCCGGTGCGCAAGGTGGTGATTCAGGTGGTGGCCGGCCGCAACATTGCCGTGCTGGTGGAAGCGGCGGTGCGCAATACGATTCTGCAGTTGCGCGGCATCGACACCTACCAGGAATTCGTCGAACGCCATCGCAAGGCCATGTCGCAGGGGAACTAAGCCCCGCATCGGCCCTTTCAGCCGCGCAGCAGACTGGCAGCCAGTGCCAGCATGACCAGCGCAATCAGGCAGTCCAGTATCCGCCAGGCAAGTGGCTTTTCAAACCAGGGCGCCAGCAGGCGCGCACCAAAGCCCAGCGCGGAAAACCACAACAGGCTGCCGCACATGGCACCTGCGCCAAACACCCAGCGCCCGGTCTCGCCCCGCTGGCTGGCCACAGTGCCCAGCAGCACCACAGTGTCCAGATACACATGGGGATTCAAAAAGGTGAAGGCAAAGCAGGCCGCCAGCGCTGTGCGCAAGCTGCCCGTACTGTGGTTGCCAGCCTGCAGATGCCCGCCCACCCAGGCCCGGCGGGCGGCCAGCATGCCGTAGCTGGCCAGAAACAGCGCACCACCGTAGCGGGTGATGTCCAACAGCAAGGCATTACCGCGCAACAAAGCCCCGGCACCCCCTACGCCTGCGGCAATCAGCAGGGCGTCCGACGCGGCGCAGAACAGCACAATCGGCAGCACATGTTCGCGGCGTATGCCACAGCGCAGCACGAAAGCGTTTTGCGAGCCGATGGCCACGATCAGCGCCAGCCCCGTGGCCAGGCCGGCCCAGAAATCGGCGTTCAAGGAACGGCCCGCGCGTCTTGCAGCAGCGCGACCAGGCGGCCCAGTGCGTGCGCTACGGTGGCGGCACGCACGGCCGCGCGGTCGCCTGCAAAATGCTGCACTTCGCTGGTGATGCCCCAAGGCAGGCCCCAGGCAAACCACACCGTGCCCACCGGTTTGTCTGCGCTACCGCCACTGGGCCCGGCTACGCCGGTCACCGAGACCGAGACCTGCGCGCGGGACTGTTGCAAGGCCCCTTGCGCCATGGCCCGAGCCACCGTGTCGCTGACTGCGCCGTGGCTGGCAATGAGCTGCGCCGCCACGCCCAGCATTTCCGTTTTGGCTTCGTTGGAGTAAGTGACAAAGCCGCGCTCAAACCAGACGCTGGAGCCGGCCAGATCGGTGCAGGCGGCGGCAATCAGGCCGCCGGTGCAGCTTTCGGCAGTGGCGAGCATGCGGTGTTGCGCCGGCAACAATGTGGCGAGTTGGATGCAGAGTGCTTCCACGCCAGGGTTGTCGTGCGATGCCATCAGATCGCCTTCCACAGTGCGATAACCAGCAGTGTGCAGGCGGCGGCCACCAGGTCATCGAACATGATGCCGAAGCCGGCCTTGGTCCAGGCATGGCGATCGGTCTGCGGATCAACGTGGTGGAACAAGGCATCTGCCCAGCCCACCGGCCCGGGTTTGACCGCATCAAAGAAGCGGAACAGCCCGAAGGCCACGGCCTGTGCCAGCAGCCCGGCCGGCATGACCAGCCACAGCACCAGCCAGAAGGCGGCAATCTCATCCCACACCACGCTGCCGGGGTCCAGCACGCGCATATTGCGGGCGGTCACGCTGCAGGCCCACCATCCCACGGGTAGCGACAGGCCGATCACCCAGGCCCAGGCTGCATCGTTGAGCCACTGTGACAACACCACAAACGCCACCCAGGCCCACAGCGTGCCGGCCGTGCCGGGTGCCACGCGCGACAGGCCGGAGCCAAACCCCAGGCCCAGCCAGTGCGCCGGGTGCGACCACATAAAGCGGGCCGTAGGGCGGGCCATGGGTGCAGCGGGCGGCACCGGTGCACCGGCAGGCGCATCTTCGGGCAACAGGGTGGCGGTGACGTCGATCACGTCGTCGGGGAAATCTTGCATGGGGCGATTATCCAAGACGCCATGCCCAAGAACCGGATTGCCCTGGCCGACATACAGCAGGCGCGCGGTGGCGGCGCAGGCAGCGCCAATTCCCCCTGCCGGATCGCGTGCGGAAACTGCCGGTGTTGCTACGTGCGCGCTGCCCTAAAAACCATGCTGCAGGAACAGGCCGAAGATCCGGGTGGAATAACTCTGTGCGCCGTAATCCGCTGCCGCCAAGGGGGATGCGAGGTTCGGGAGCGTGAGCACGTTGTAATGCCAGTCGTTGATGGTGTTGTCCTCGTAGCGGTACATCAGGCGCATCGAGGTCTTTTTGGCCAGCGGGACCAGAAGATTCAAGTCAAGCGCGTTTTGCGTGGTCTCCATATTGGGGTAGTCGCCATAGAGCGCTTCGGTTGCTGCGTTGGCGGTCGTCAACGCGGTCGGTCCATAGGCGTGGGTGATGGAGGTCACGCCTTTGGAGTAGGAATAGTTCGCGCTGAACAGCATGTTGCCGAATTCGCGGCTCAATCCGAAACCCAGCACATCCGTCATGCTCTTGGTCTCTTCCGTCACGTTCGAGCCGGGAATGCGGGCGTTGTTCAGGAAACAGTCAATGTTATTGGCCGTCAGCTGGCCCGTGGTACTGCCGGTGCATTGGTAAGCGGCATAGCTGGCCAGCGTTGCGCCGTAGGGTTGGCCCGCAGGCACGTTTCCGTAGTTATTGATCTGCCGGCCCTTGCTGTCCTGGCGCGCGTAAAAGGCCGACAGGCGGGTGCCGCTGGCCGGCTGGTAGTTGATGTCCAGGTTGAAGGTGCTGCTGTCTTCCGACTGTGGCCCCATGGAATTGCCGGGATAGTTCACCGCTTTCAGTTGCAGCAGGGCGCTTACGTCCAGGTCTTCGCGGGCGGCATAGTTCAGGCGTGCGTTCAGGATGTTCTGGTCCCGGTCGGCCTGGTCAGGCCGCATCCAGCCGCCGGAGTTGTGCTGCGTCGCGAGGAGTGCCGCCTGCACCGTGGCCAGGGTGGGGTAGGTAAAGCCGCCGCTGGTGGTGCCTGCTTTGGTGATCAAATTTTGTAAAGCGGCGCGGTTGTAGGGGACGCCGTAGACGGTGAACCAGCCGCCGATGTCGCGGGTGATGGCTACGGGGTCATAGAAACTGCCGCGCTTGCTGTCGCTCTCCAGCGAGGTGCGCAGGGTCATGTCGCCCAGACTGCGGTTCACATAGCTCAGTTTGAACTTGTTTTCCCAGGTCTTTTCGCGCTCCCGGTAGCTGTGGGCGAAGTCTTCCCGCTCATAGCTGGCTTCCAGGCTGCTGGTGCTGCTGAAGGCATAGTCGCCTGACAGGGTGTAGTTGGTCTGGTTGTTGTCGCGCGGCACGGCCATCAGGTCGTAGCCGGTAAACGAGGAGGTCGCCGCCGAGGTGCAGCCGGCGACCACCGGAAATCCCGGTGCCGGCTGGCAGCGCCCGGCCCCGGCCACACCGGTGGTGCTGGGCGTGGCCACGCCAAAGGCATTGACGCTGTTGAACAGGCCGTTGAACCAATTGCCGTTCTGCGGGTTGTAGGCGTAATAGGTGCCCGACTGGTTGTCGGTTTCGTAGTAGCGCACCCCGGCTTTGAGGGCCAGTTCTTCCACCGGGTTAAGCGACAGCGACAGATTCAGCAGCGTGCTGTCTATGCGTTGGCCCGAGGTGCTGCGGGTCAGGGGCAGGCCGTTCGTTCCATTCCAGTAGGCGGCGGTATTCAGGGGAGAGGTACCGGCAATCACGGCGCTGTTGGGGTACAGCCCCGGGTCTATGGGCATGCGGATGGCTGCGTCCTGCTGCGAAGATCCCAAGGCGACGCTGGCAGACACGCGCCCCTTGTAAAAGTCAGGCAATTTGAGTGCGTATTCGGCCTTCAGGTTGTAGGCCTGGTTGTCGGGCGGTAGCGAGTACACCAGGGTGTCTGAAGCGGCCAGGGTGCCGGTGGCAGGGTTCTGCGCCGCCACCGAGGGCCAGCGGGCGTACAGGGTTTGCATGTCGTTGGTGAACAGCGAGGCAGAGAACTTCAGGTTGAGCGTGCTCAGCTTGTCGGCGTATTGCACCCCGGCTACCAGATCGTTGGTCGTGTAATGGATGGGCTCCAGGCCCTCTACGGCCATGAGGGAGAAGGGCCGGTCCCCCTCGCGCTTTTCCTGGGTAAAGCTGATAAAGGTTTTCCAGTTGTCGGTGATGGTTTTGTCGTAGCGGGCGCCGCCCTTGCGGCGGATCAGGCTGACTTCGGTATCGGGCAGCGTCTTGGCGTAGGTGTTCAGTGCCCCCAGCGCGGTCGCCGGTGGGGTGAAAGGGGTGGCGCCATTGCCACCGGCCGTGCCATTGTTCAAGACCAGGTGGTTGCTGCCGTTGTCGCTGTAGATCGGTTTGAAATTGCTGGAAAACACGTGCGGTGTTTCGGTATAAAAAAACTTCAGCTTCCAGTCGTTGTAGCGCCCGGTCTGCAGACCATAGAACTGGTCGCGCTGACCGACCCCGCCACCCAAGGCCTGCACATAGTGGGCCGTGTCAGGGGCTTGCGCATCGAGGTCAAAGTAGTTGAGCAGCAGGCCGTTTTGCAGGTCTTTGTACGCGCGGTATTGGGTGCTTTGGGTGTTGGCTTCGCCACCCAGGCCGCCGACCTCCAGGCTGCCCTGGTATTCCCAGCCGCCTTCGGTCCGGTTGACGTCATTGGACAGGGCGGGCGGCAGGCCATAGAGCTGGCCGGAGGGCGAGCGGCGGATCGTGGCGTCGCTGTCGGGTTCCACGGCGCGCGGCAGGGCGGGGCGCCCGGGTGGATTGAGCGCATTGCCCAGTGCGGTGTCCACGCCCACAGCCGAGTCCGCCAGGGCAGCGCCTCCCCACTGCGCCAGGGCGACGCCCAGGCAGCTGGCCAGCAGTTTCAGGCGGGGGCGGTGGTGCATGGCGGTCCTTGCGTTGGAGGGTCCGTGGGCTGGCAGGGCGGCGGTTGATTGCATGGGGGTTCTCCTCGTCCAAATTAGCGGCGCAAGCGCGCACCATCGGGGGCATTGCTGCCGTGAATCTGTGCATGGCAGTTCTGGCAGGCACGTCCCCGGATCTGGATGGCGGCAGCAGGGTCCTGCGGATTGCGGTAGGTGTGGCCCATGGGCCCGGTGTTGTTGTGGCAGGACATGCACAACATGGGGCGCGACTGCCGGAGCAACTTGTCGTTGTGCGAGCCATGGGTCTCGTGGCAGTTCAGGCAGTTTTCGCGCACCGGCGCATGCTCCCACAGGAAGGGGCCGCGTTTTTCGGCGTGGCAGGTGTAGCAGACTTCGTTGACGCTGTCGGCCTTGAGCAGCTTCTTGGTGGTGCTGCCATGCGGGTTGTGGCAGTCCTCGCAGCCCATCTTGCCCTCGGGCAGGGGCATGTGGGATTTCTTCTGGAACTCGGCGCGCTGCTGCGCGTGGCAGCTTTGGCAGGTCTCGGTGATGCTGGACTTTTTCAGCAGGCCGTTGGCCGAGAAGCGGGCCATGGGGTTGTGGCAATCCGAGCAACTCAGCTTGTTGCGTTGGTGAATGGAGCCATCCCAGTTCTGGCGCTGCCCGCCCTCGTGACAGTTCAGGCATTGCGCGGTTTGCTTGGCCACAGGGGTTCCCCATTCCTTGGAGAAGCCGATGAGCTTGGACTTGTTCGTGGGGTCTTCGGCGTGCAGGGAGCCGGGGCCGTGGCAGGCCTCGCAGACGGCTTTCTCGGTCTCGTTGCGCGGATTTTCCCGGAACACACGGGCATGCTGGGTGTGGCTGAACAGGCTGTTTTCGGTCGTGTGGCAGGTGACACAGCGCTTCTCGCCGACGTAGCGCGCGTTGGCCATGGGGTCCGGCACGGAGTCGGCGGCAGCCGCTGGCATGGCCCACGCGAGCAAGGCGACCACCAGCGTGGCACAGCAACTGCGCAGGGTTGCACCGGGTCTTGGAATTGTTGTGATTGCCATGCTACTTTTTCCTCTAGCCTGCTTGCTGCCACTGGGCGCATCCGGTTGCGAATGCGTGCGTCTCTTGGGGCGAAAGCGTAGGCAGGCAGTCTGAGAAATGGCTTAGGAATTTGTTGCGAATCTGAAGATTTCTTAAGATCCGTCTGCAAAATAAGGGCTTGCGCAGATGCCCGGTGTTGCCCATGGCAACACAATGGCAACCGGTGCAGCCAAGGACCATCCTTAAAAAAATTACAACATTGGACGTTCAATAATCGTGCAACTACTGCTTGTGGAAGATGACGCCCTGCTCGGCGCAGGCCTGCGTGCCGCCTTGGCCAAGGCCGGATTCGGGGTGACCTGGGTAAAGGACGGCAGAGCCGCATTGGACGTTCTGGATGCGCAGGACTTTGTCGCCATGGTGCTGGACCTGGGCCTGCCCAAGGTCAGTGGTGCCGAGGTGCTGCGCTCCTTGCGCGCCAGAGGCAACGCCCTGCCGGTGCTGGTGCTGACCGCCGCAGACAGCACCCCTGACAAGGTGCGCTGTCTCGAGTGTGGCGCCGATGACTTTCTGGGCAAGACCGCCGACATGGAGGAACTGATCGCCCGGCTGCGCGCCCTGGTGCGTCGCGCAGGCCGCAGCAGGGGTGTTTTGTGCGTGGGTGAACTCCGGCTCGATCTGGAGTCCCACACACTGACCCACAGCGGTGAAACCATCCCACTGACCAACCGCGAATTCAAGGTCTTGCGCGCCCTGATGGAAGCCGCCGGCAGAATCCTCACGCGCGGCCAACTGGAAGCCTCCCTGTACGGTTGGCAGGACGGCGTGGACAGCAATGCCGTGGAGGTGCATATCCACAACCTGCGGCTCAAACTGGGTTCGCCCATTTTGCAGACCGTGCGCGGCGTGGGTTACACCCTGCTCAGGCAGGGCGCGTGACGCCACCCCTGCGTTGGGCGTCCGGCCGGCGCCTGTGGCCGGGGCTGATGGCACTGAGCCTGGTCTGCACCGTCGGCATGGCCGTGCTGGAGATGGGCAAAAGCCGGGACGAGGTGCACGCCCTGTTGGACCTGCACCTGGCACAGACCGCACAGGCCCTGGTGCCGCTGAGCCACTCCGAAGGCAGTAACCAGGCTATTGCCCTGCGCCGTGAAGCAAGCGAAATGCCGCTTGTTTGGGGCCCCGGCACTGGAGGGCCACAGGACACGGCAGCCCTGTCGCAAGGTGACGCCCTCTGGCTGGAGCATGCCGTGCAGCCCCTGCCGGCGCCGCACGCTGGGCGTTTGCGCTACCAGGTCTGGTTCCGCGATGGGCGACTGCTGGTGCGCTCGGCCCAGGCGCCGCTGGTTGCCATGACGCTGCGCGATGGGTTTTCCGATGCCACGCAGGAGAACGGCCAGACCTGGAGACACTTCGCGATGTGGGACCGCCTGGGCGACTTTCGGGTGGTGGTGGCTGAAGAAGGCGATTTGCGGCGCCGCATGGTGAACCACATGGCCTGGCATGTCGCGGGCGCATTCGGCTGGGTCTTGCCGGTTTGTTTGTTGTGGATCTGGTTTGCGATGCGCCGCAGCCTGGAGCCCCTGGGCCCTCTGAGCCGGCACCTGGCAGGCAGAACGCCCGCCGACTTGCAACCGCTGCCCGTGGCGGACGTGCCTCCCGGGCTGCGCCCGCTGGTCGACTCACTCAACGGCTTGCTGCGCCGTATGGCCCAGGGGCTGGAAGCGGAGCGCCGCTTCACGGCCCACGCCGCCCACGAGCTGCGCACTCCGCTGGCCGTCCTCCAGGTCCAGGTCCACCTGCTGCAGGTTGCACCCAACGCGGCCGAACGCCAGCACGCGCTGGCGCAGTTGCAGCGCGGCGTGGAGCGGGCGATACGTCTGGTGGGGCACCTGTTGACCTTGGCCCGGCTGGAGCCGCAGCAATCGCTTCCCGAGGCACAGCCGCTGCATCTGGGTGCGATCGCCCAAAGCGTGTGCGCGGATCTGGCGCCGCTGGCCCTGCAACGCCGGCAAACCCTGGAGCTGCACGCATGCCCCGACTGGCCGCAGTGGGCGGGCCATGCCGACATGTTCTCCATGCTGCTGTCGAATCTGCTGGACAACGCCATCCGCTACACGCCAGATGGCGGCCATATCCGGGTGGGCCCGGGACGCGTGGACGGTGTGGTGTGCCTGCAGGTGCAGGATGACGGCCCCGGCATTCCCGTCGATCTGCGCGAACGGGTGTTGGAGCCCTTTTACCGGCTGGCTGCCTCAGGGCCAAGCGGCAACGGGCTGGGCTTGGCGATTAGCCAGCGCATCGCGCAACTGCATGGCCTCACGCTGCGTCTGGACGCCGGAGCCCAGGGGGTGGGCACCTGCGCATCGGTGTACCCGGCCGCACCGTCACCGGATGCAGGCCAGCCTGGGCCGCCGCACAGCGCCTAAGCCGCGGCGGCGAAGTGGTCAAAGGCGTGAAAGTCCAGGTTCAGCAAGCGGCCCTGGGCATCGTGCAGGCGCAGGCCCGGCAGCGCCTCAATCTGCCCGATGCGCTGTACCGGCGTGTGGCTGGTCAGGGCTGCGGCCTGCACGGCCGCCCGCTGGTGCACCGGCGCGGTGAACACCAGCTCGTAGTCGTCCCCGCCACTGAGCACATGGCGCAGCACGGTCTGGCGCAGCGCCGGGTTGGCCAGCAGGCGGGCGGTTGCTTCCGAGTAGCGGTGGGCGCCCAGCAGGCCAAAGGCGATGTCCGCGTTCAATGTGGCGCCGGTGCCGGAACGCTCCAGGATATGGCCCAGGTCGCCCAGCAGGCCGTCGCTGATGTCGGCCGCCGCCGTGGCGATGCCGCGCAGCGCCATGCCCAGCGCCACGCGCGGGGTGGGCCACTCCAGGCGCTGGCGGGCCTGTGCCAGGTCGGGCGCGTCGAGCGCGACAGCCGGGCTGCCGGCGATGTCTTGCCGCTCGTGCAACAGCTGCGTCAGCGCCAGATTCGCATCGCCCAGCGTGCCGCTCACATAAATGTCGTCACCGGCCTGCGCGCCGCTGCGCAGCAGGGCCTGGCCGCGCGGTACCTCGCCAAATACGGTGATGCAGATGTTCAGCGGGCCTTGGGTGGTGTCGCCGCCGATCAGCTCACAGCCATGCAGATCGGCCAGTGCCAGCAGACCTTGCGAGAACGGTTCCAGCCAGGCCCCATCGGCCGCGGGCAGGGCCAGCGCCAGGGTGAAGGCCACGGGCTTGGCACCACAGGCGGCCAGATCGCTCAGGTTGACAGCCAGCGACTTGTGCCCCAGCGCGCGTGGATCGACGTCGGGAAAGAAGTGGCGCCCGCTGACCAGCATGTCGGTGGAAATAGCCATGTGCATGCCGGGGGAGGGCTGCAGCAGGGCGCAGTCATCGCCCACCCCCAGCACGGCGTTCGGCGTGGGGCGGGTGAAAAAGCGTTTGATCAGGTCGAACTCGCCCATGGTCCATTCACCAATGGCCTTGCACCAAGTCTGCGTCAGGGTTCAGGGCATCAAGCAGCGCGGGGAGGTCGGTTGCGGGCTTGGCCATGCGTTGCGTGGTGCCGCTAGTGCAGGGTGCGGGAGCCGCCCACGCCGCGGTCGCCGCTCAGGGCGTCGAGCACGAACATGGGCACGTCGGCGTCAAACTTTTCACCGTCTTCGGCGACGCAGAAAAAGCTGCCGTGCATGGTGCCGGTGGGCGTGCGCAGGCGCGTGCCACTGGTGTACTCGAAGGATTGGCCCGGTTTGAGCAGCGGTTGCTGCCCCACCACGCCCAGGCCGCGCACCTTTTCGGTGTGGCCATGGGCATCGTTCACGTTCCAGGTGCGGGAAATCAGCTGCGCCGCCACGTCACCGGTATTGGTGACCGTAATGGTGTAGGCGAAGACATACAGGTCTTCCTCCGGGTTGGACTGGTCGGGAAGATACTGAGGTGCGACTTCCACCTGAAATGCATACTTGGACATACTCCAATGCTAACTGCGAAAATAGCAGTCACGAACACCTCCTTCCCAATGTCCCCACTCCGAGAGCGCAGCACCATGACCTACCGTATCGCCCCCTCCATTCTTTCCGCCGACTTTGCCCGTCTGGGTGAGGAGGTGAAAAGCGTCATCGCCGCCGGCGCGGACTGGATCCACTTTGATGTGATGGACAACCACTATGTGCCCAACCTGACTTTCGGCCCCATGGTGTGCGCAGCCCTCAAGCCCCATGCCAAGACCGCCGCCGGCGTGGCCGTGCCGATTGATGTGCACCTGATGATCTCGCCCGTGGACGCGCTGGCCGGTGCATTCGCCGATGCCGGTGCCGACCTGATCAGCTTCCACCCCGACGCCAGCGGCCACGTACACCGCAGCATCCAGGCCATCAAGGGCAAAGGCGTGAAGGCCGGTCTGGTGTTCAACCCGGCCGAGCCGCTGGATGTGCTGGACTGGGTGATTGACGATATCGACCTGGTGCTGATCATGAGCGTCAACCCCGGCTTTGGCGGCCAAAGCTTTATTGATTCGGCGCTGCGCAAGATCGAGGACGTGCGCCGCCGCATCACGGCCAGCGGCAAGGACATCCGCCTGGAAGTGGACGGCGGCATCAAGACCGACAACATCCGCCGCGTGGCCGGTGCCGGAGCCGACACGTTTGTGGCCGGCAGTGCCATATTCGGCAAGCCCGACTACAAGTCGGTGGTGGACGCGATGCGCGTGGCGCTGGCGGGCTGATCCCTGCCTGCGCATCGATGCAGGCCGCACCGTGGCTGCGGCGTGTTTTGCTACACTGAGGCCATGTTTATTCACCGCATCAGCATTACGGGTTGTAGCGACCGGGGGGCCTGGCCCTGGCGGATTTTGCCCGCCTACGCTGAGCGCAGCTGCCTCTCCATCGCCTGACATTGCGGCGAACCCGGGGCCCCCGTGCTCGCACCACGCGACGCACGCTTCACCGGGAAAAGTAACAACTCCCCAGCGCTGTGTGCCGCGCCCCGTTCAACCCCGCGCTTGCGGGGAAACCGATTGCCACCCTGCATAAAGGCACGACCGACGTGATGACTGAAATCCAATTCCAAACCCTGCGCGACCAGGGCTTCAACCGCATCCCGCTGATGGCGCAAGCCTTTGCGGATCTGGAAACTCCGCTGTCTCTCTACCTCAAGCTGGCGCGTGCGCCGGGTGCGTCCGAGCCTGCCCCCTTCACTTTTCTGCTGGAGTCGGTGGTAGGGGGCGAACGCTTCGGGCGTTACAGCTTCATCGGCCTGCCGGCCCGCACGCTGTTGCGCGCCAGCGGCTTTGGTGCCGCGGCCCGTACCGAGGTGGTGACCGATGGCGTGGTGGTGGAGACCTCCAGCGCCAACCCGTTGGACTTCATCGCCGAATACCAGGGCCGCTTCAAGGTGGCGCTGCAGCCAGGCCTGCCGCGCTTTTGCGGCGGCCTGGCCGGTTACTTCGGCTACGACGCAGTGCGCTACATCGAGAAGAAGCTGGAGCACAGCTGCCCGCCGGACGAGCTGAATTGCCCCGACATCCTGCTGCTGCAAACCGAAGAGCTGGCGGTGATTGACAACCTGTCGGGCAAGCTGCACCTGATCGTGTATGTGGACCCGGCGCAGCCCGATGCCTTTGCCAAGGGGCAGGCCCGCCTGGCTGCGCTGCGGGCCCAACTCGCGCAGGCGGTGATCGCGCCCGCGGTGAAACCCACGCAAAGCCATGAGGCGGTGCGCGACTTCGCCAAGGCCGATTACATTGCCGCCGTGGAGCGCGCCAAGGAGTTGATTGCGGGGGGCGATTTCATGCAGGTGCAGGTGGGCCAGCGCATCAAGAAGCGCTACACCGAGTCGCCCTTGAGCCTGTACCGGGCGCTGCGTGCGCTCAATCCCAGCCCCTATATGTATTACTACAACTTCAGTGGTGCAGATGGGCAGGGCGGCGACTTCCATGTGGTGGGCGCTTCGCCCGAAATTCTGGTGCGCCAAGAGCAGGTGGTGGTCGATGGCGTGACCGAGCAGAAGGTCACCATCCGTCCGCTGGCGGGCACGCGCCCGCGCGGCGCCACGCCGGAGCTGGATCGGGCCGCGGAGGTGGAACTGGTGGGTGACCCCAAGGAGCGCGCCGAGCACGTGATGCTGATCGACCTGGCCCGCAACGACATCGGCCGCATCGCCAAGACCGGCACGGTGCAGGTGACCGATGCCTTCTGCGTGGAGCGCTACAGCCATGTGATGCACATCGTCAGCAATGTCGAGGGCACGCTCCTGGATGGCATGACCAGCATGGATGTGCTGAAAGCCACCTTCCCGGCCGGGACGCTGACCGGCGCGCCCAAGGTGCATGCCATGGAGCTGATTGACCAGCTGGAGCCCATCAAGCGCGGCATTTACGGCGGCGCCTGCGGTTACCTGAGCTATGCCGGTGACATGGACGTGGCCATTGCCATCCGTACCGGCATCATCAAGAACCAGACCCTGTATGTGCAGGCGGCCGCCGGGGTGGTGGCCGACTCCGTGCCCGAGCTGGAATTGAAAGAAACCGAAGCCAAGGCCCGCGCCTTGCTGCGCGCCAGCGAACTGGTTGAGGAGGGATTGGAATGAGCACCGTGAACAAAATCAAGCTGTTGATGATCGACAACTACGACAGCTTCACCTACAACATCGTCCAGTACTTTGGCGAACTGGGTGCCGAGGTCGAGGTGTTCCGCAACGACGAAATCACGCTGGAAGAAATCGCCGCCCGCAAGCCCGACCGTCTGGTGGTGTCCCCCGGCCCCTGTTCCCCCAATGAGGCGGGAATCTCGGTACCGGCGATTCGCCACTTCATGGGCAAGCTGCCGATTCTGGGCGTCTGCCTGGGCCACCAGAGCATTGGTGCGGCGCTGGGCGGAAACATCATCCGGGCGCAGCAGCTGATGCACGGCAAGACCTCGGTGATCACCACCACGCAGGAGGGCGTTTTTGCGGGGCTGCCCAAACAGTTCACGGTGAACCGCTACCACTCGCTGGCGATCGAGCGCGCCACCTATCCGAAAGAATTGGCGATTACTGCCTGGACCGAGGACGGGGAGATCATGGGTGTGCGCCATACCGGCTTGCCGTTTGCGGTGCGCATGGAAGGCGTGCAGTTCCACCCCGAAAGCATCCTGACCGAGCATGGCCATGCCATGTTGAAGAACTTTTTGGATTAACACCATGAACACCAGCACCGCAGCACAGACCCCCCGCGTACAAGCGGATTTCCGCAGCGATACCGTCACCCAGCCGACGGCCGCCATGCGCGCGGCCATGGCCGCTGCCCCCCTGGGCGACGACGTGTTTGCCGACGACCCCAGCGTCAATGCGCTGCAGGACAAGATTGCCGCCCTGCTGGGCTTTGAGGCGGCGCTGTTCATGCCCACCGGAACCCAAAGCAATCTGTGCGGCATCCTGGCCCATTGCCAGCGCGGCGACGAGTACATCGTCGGCCAACTGGCGCACACCTACCGTTGGGAAGGTGGTGGTGCAGCCGTGCTGGGCAGCGTGCAGCCGCAGCCGCTGAGCCACCAGCCGGACGGCACGCTGGCGCTCGCCGATATCGAGGCGGCCATCAAGCCCGACGACGCGCATTTCGCCAAGACAAGGCTGCTGACGCTGGAGAACACCTGGGGTGGCAAGTTGCTGCCCTTTGCCTATGTGCAGGCGGCCACGCAACTGGCGCGCGACAAGGGTTTGAGCCGCCATCTGGATGGGGCGCGCCTGTTCAATGCGGCCGTTGCCCAGGCGGCTCAAAACGGGAGCGGCCCCGCCGACGCCGGGCCGCCCCAAGTCGGTGACGGCCCCCTTGGGGGGCAGCGAAGCACACGCAGTGGCGAGCGTGGGGGCGACCCTTATGCCGAAGCCCGGGCGATTGCATCCTGTTTTGACAGCGTGTCGGTGTGTTTCAGCAAGGGGCTGGGTGCGCCCATCGGCTCGGCGCTGTGCGGCAGCAGGGAATTTATTGCCCGCGCCCACCGCATCCGCAAGATGGCCGGTGGCGGCATGCGCCAGGCCGGCATGCTGGCAGCGGCGGCGACCCATGCGCTGGACCACCATGTGCTGCGCCTGGCGCAAGACCATGCCCTGGCAGCCCGGCTGGCCGAGGGCCTGCGCGGCATTGCGGGCCTGGAAGTGGAAGCGCCCCAGACCAATATCGTGTTTGTCGATCTGGTCGGCGCGGCCCGTGAAAGGTCTGCGGCGCTGCTGAAGCACCTCCAGGCCCAGGGTGTTCTGATCACCGGGCTGTACCGCCTGCGCTTTGTCACGCACCTGGACGTGGATGCCGCCGGTGTGGACCGCGCCGTGGCAGCGGTGCGCGGCTTTTTTGCCGCGTAAGGCAGGGACGTGCCCATCGACCAACTGCTGCTGTTCGTCGCTGCCGGTTTGCTGCTGAACCTGACGCCGGGGCCCGACGTGCTCTACATCGTAAGCCAGGCCCTGCGCCATGGCTTGCGCGCCGGGCTGGTGGCGGCGCTGGGCATTACCGGGGGCTGCTTTGTGCATATTTTTGCAGCGGCTGTCGGCGTGGGCGCGCTGATGCTGGCCTCGGCCACGGCGTTCACCACACTCAAGTGGCTGGGGGCTGCCTACCTGGTGTACGTGGGCATGCGTATGGTGTTTTCGCGCTTGCCGTCTGCGTCTGATCTCGCCGTCACGGAACACGCTGAAAAGACCACGGCCAGCCGCCAGGAACTGAAAACCATTTTCATGCGCGGCTTCTGGACCAATGCGCTCAATCCGAAGGTCGCCGTGTTTTTCCTGGCCTTTTTGCCGCAGTTCATCGCGCCCACGGTGGAGCACAAGCCGCTGGCCTTCCTGCTGCTGGGCTTGTTGTTCAACTTTGATGCCGTCTGGGTCAATCTGGGCTGGGCCTGTGCCGCCGTCTGGCTGGCGCGCAAGACCGGTGGCCTACAGGCCCGCATGCACTGGCTGGACCGCGTGGCCGGCACCCTGTTTATCGCCTTCGGGCTCAAGCTCGCATTCACTGACAATCCTGCATCTTAAGGACACCTTCATGCCCCAAACCAAAGGCCAGATCACCCCGCAAGAAGCCTTGCAACGCACCATCGAGCACCGCGAAATCTTTCACGACGAGATGCTGCACCTGATGCGCCAGATCATGTCCGGCGAAGTGTCGCCGGTGATGATTGCCGCCATTACCGCCGGCCTGCGTGTCAAGAAGGAAACCATTGGCGAAATCACCGCAGCCGCGCAAATCATGCGGGAATTTTCCACCAAGGTGGAAGTGGCCGACAAGACGCATCTGGTGGATATCGTGGGCACCGGCGGCGACGGCTCGCACACTTTCAATATTTCCACTTGCGCCATGTTTGTCGCCGCCGCAGCGGGTGCGCGGGTCAGCAAACACGGCGGGCGCAGTGTCAGCAGCAAGAGCGGCAGTGCCGACGTGATGGAGTCGCTGGGTGTCAACATCAACCTCAATCCGGCCCAGATCGCCCAATGCGTGGCCGAGCAGGGCGTGGGCTTTATGTTCGCGCCCAACCACCATCCGGCCATGAAGAACGTGGCCCCGGTGCGCCGCGAAATGGGCATCAAGACCATCTTCAATCTGCTGGGGCCGCTGACCAATCCGGCCTCGGCCCCGAATATTTTGATGGGCGTTTTTCACCCCGATTTGGTGGGCATTCAGGTCCGGGCGCTGGAACGTCTGGGTGCCGAACATGCGGTCGTGGTCTACGGCCGGGACGGAATGGATGAGGTGAGCCTGGGCGCCGCCACGCTGGTAGGCGAACTGAAAGACGGCGTCATTCGCGAATACGAAATCCACCCCGAAGACTTCGGCATGACCATGGCCAGCAACCGTGCCCTCAAGGTAGAGGATGCGGCGGCCTCCAAGGCCATGCTGCTGGGCGTACTGAATAACCAGGCCGGTGCGGCCAGGG
This sequence comes from Comamonadaceae bacterium, assembly GCA_947375135.1. Taxonomy (GTDB): domain Bacteria; phylum Pseudomonadota; class Gammaproteobacteria; order Burkholderiales; family Burkholderiaceae_C; genus Allorhodoferax. The sequence continues at coordinate 25,160 of CANCER010000044.1, forward strand.
ACATCGTGGCGCTGAACGCCGGTGTGGCGCTGTATGCAGCCAATGTGGCCGGCAGCATGCAGGACGGCATCGCGCTGGCTTATGCTGCAATCGAATCCGGCGCGGCCAAGGCCAAACTCGATGCCCTGGTGGAACTGTCTGCCCGTTTGGCGAAATAAGGAAACTATGAGCGATATTCTGGACAAAATCGTAGCGGTCAAGCTGCAGGAAGTGGCTGCTGCCAAGACGCGCAAGGCGCTGGAACTGGTGCGGGCCGACGCAGAGTCGCGTGTGCTGACGCGTGACTTTGTCGGGGCCATACGGGCCAAGATTGCGGCCGGCAAACCGGCGGTGATTGCCGAGGTGAAGAAGGCCAGTCCCTCCAAAGGCGTGATCCGCGAAGACTTTATCCCTGCCGACATCGCCCAGAGCTACGCCGAGTTTGGTGCCGCCTGTCTGTCGGTGTTGACCGATGTGCAGTTCTTCCAGGGCAGCGTGGACTACCTGAAGCAGGCGCGGGCCTCCTGCCAGTTGCCGGTGCTGCGCAAAGACTTCATGGTCGACGCCTACCAGATCTATGAGTCCCGCTGCATGGGGGCGGATGCGGTGTTGTTGATCGCCGCCTGCCTGGATGACGCGCAGATGAAGGACATGGAGGCCATCGCGCTGGGCCTGGACATGGCGGTGCTGGTAGAGGTGCATGACCAGGCCGAACTGGAGCGTGCGCTCAGCCTCAAGACACCGCTGATTGGCATTAACAACCGCAACCTGAAGACCTTTGAGGTCTCGCTAGACACCACGTTGGCTTTGCGCAGTCAGGTGCCCGCAGACCGCATTCTGGTCACGGAAAGCGGCATCCACACCCGTGACGACGTGCTGCGCATGGGGGCGGCTGGCGTCAATGCCTTCCTGGTGGGGGAGGCCTTTATGCGCGTGCCCGAGCCGGGTGAGGCGCTGGCCGCGTTATTCGGCTAGGGCCCATGGTGCAGCAGAGCCTGCTGGTGCCGGTGGCAGACCAGCTACAAAGCGCCAATCCGGCGGACTGGCCAGTGGCTGCCGGATGGCAGTCGCTGGTCAGTGATTTTTACAAGTCGGAGCAGGGCGCTTCACTGTTGCATTTTTTGTCGGAGCGTCTGAAGGCAGGGGGCCGCATATTCCCGCCTCAGCCGCTGCGCAGCCTCTTGCTGACGCCGCCTGAATCGGTGCGGGTGGTGATTCTGGGTCAGGATCCCTACCACGGGCGCGGACAGGCGGAGGGCCTGGCGTTTTCTGTGGCGCCGGGCGTGGCCATTCCGCCGTCCCTGCGCAACATCTTCAAGGAAATCCAGCGCGACCTGGGTACGCCTGCGCCGGCCTTTCCGCAGCCCGGCGGCAGCCTGGTGGCGTGGGCTGAGGAGGGCGTCCTGCTGCTCAACACCTGCCTGACGGTGGAGGAGGGTCAGCCTGCCAGCCATGCCAAGCGCGGCTGGGAATGTCTGACCGACAGCGTCATCAAATATGTCTCCGAGCATGCCAAGCCAGCGGTGTTCATGCTCTGGGGTGCCCATGCGCAAAGCAAACGGCCGTTGATAGACGCAACCCGCCATTTGGTGCTGACCGCCAACCATCCATCTCCCTTGTCGGCGACGCGCTCGCCCGTTCCTTTCATCGGATGTGCACATTTTTCACAAGCCGAGGC
>CANCER010000045.1 GCA_947375135.1 Comamonadaceae bacterium
TGCGCGCCGGTCCGGTGTTTGTGGAGTACGCACCCCAGTCGCGCGTGGAGGGCGATGTGCAGCAGATGGCAGCCGACTTCCCGGTCACCGAACTCTGGCAGGTGCTCAATGGCACGGCCATGGGCCGCAGCGCGGACGAGCAGGTGACCGTGTTTGATTCGGTGGGCTTTGCGCTGGAAGACTATTCGGCCCTGCGCTTCATGCGCGAGCAGGCCCTGGCCTTGGGCATTGGCGAGCCGCTGCCGCTGATTCCGGCCCTGGCCGACCCCAAGGACCTGTTCTCGGTGCTGGGTACGGCCGCGCCGGTCGCAAACCGGCAGGCGCCTGTCGCCCGCGAAAACCACCACGCCTGAGGTGCACCGCGCGGCCATGCCGGCAGCGCGGCATTTCCGCCGCAGCGGATAGACAGCGGCGCCAAAGCCGTGGCCTACTTGGGCCATGCCTCGCCATGTTTTTGATTTTTTGCTGCTGCCGGAGTTTTCGTTTATCGGCTTTGCCGCGCTGGTGGAGCCCTTGCGCATTGCCAACCGTTTCAAGCCCGGTGCCTACGTGTGGCGCATGGTGTCTGCGGACGGCCTGCCGGTCACGGCCAGCAACGGCATAGACCTGCATCCACAGGCCTGTCTGTCGGACCCCAGCGCGGCCTCGGTCGTGTTTGCCATTGCCAGCTTCAATCCCCTGAACCACTACACGCCCGCCATAGGCCGCCTGCTGCAACAGCGGGTGCAACAGGGCGCCGGCCTGGGCGCCGTAGACACCGGCTGCTTTGTGCTGGCCGAAGCCGGTCTGCTCAAGGGCGAAAGCGTGACCCTGCATTGGGAAGCGGTACCGGCCTTTCAGGAGCGCTATCCGCTGGTGCCGGTGCAGGGTGAGGTGCGCTTCACCCTGTCGCCCCGGCTGATGACCTCGGCCGGTGCCATGGCCAGCGTGGACCTGATGCTGGAGGTGATCAGCCGCGACCACGGCAATGCCCTGGCCCTGCTGGTATCCGAGCAGCTGGTAAGCGGCTGGGTGCGCGAGCGCGCCGACCACCAGCGCCTGCAGATTTCGGCACGCTACAAGGTGCACAACGCCAAGGTGGTGCAGGTGATCGAACGCATGGAGCAGCACATCGAAACACCCTTGTCCAGCGAGGCGCTTGCGGCAGCCATTGGCGTCACACGGCGCCAGCTGGAGCGTCTGTTCCAGGACCACCTGCGCGTGAGCCCGTTGCAGTTTTACCTGCGCCTGCGCCTGGAGCGCGCCCGGCACCTGCTGCGCCAGAGCAGCATGGGCGTGATTGAAGTGGGACTGGCCTGCGGCTTTGCCGCGGCCTCGGCGTTTTCGCGCGCCGACCGGCGCCACTATGCGCTGTCGCCCAGCGACGACCGCAAAGAAAAGCCGCAGCGGCAGTGAAGCCCTGCGGCCTGCGGCAGGGCGTTTTACGGCGCCCTATTCGTCGACCAGCTTGCGTTCAATCCGCCGGTCCGGAATCAGCCACATGCAGGCGATGGCCACCAGCAGGGCTCCGGCCACTGCCGTCATGCCGAGCATCGCCAGTGGCACCGCCAGCACATAGCCTGCCATGGACAGTTTGCCTTTGGTGTCCTTGCCAATCGCACTGGCCAGAACCGAATCCTTGCCGTGCGCCCGGATGATCTGCTGCTGCAACAACACGTAGCTCAGACCGCACAGCCCCAGATCCAGTGCGTACAGCGCCATGGGGATGGCAGCAAAGTGGTTCTCACCCATCCAGCCGGTGGTAAAGGGCATCAGGGACAACCAGAACAGCAGGTTCATATTGGTCCACAAAATGGGGCCGTTGACACGCTTGGTGGCATGCAGCATGTGGTGGTGGTTGACCCAGTAGGTACCCACGTTGGTAAAGCTCAGTACATAGCTCAGAAAGACCGGCCACAGCGGCAGCAGATCGCTCAGATGCTCGCCATGCGGCACTTTGATTTCCAGCACCATGATGGTGATGATGATGGCGATGACGCCATCGCTAAAGGCTTCCAGCCGGCTTTTGTTCATGCTTGAAATCCTGCTGCCTTGTGGCTGCCGTCGCAATAGGGCTTGTTCTTGCTGTTGCCGCAGCGGCACAGGTAGGTCTCGGTCACCTTGTTGCAGGTGCGTCCGGTGCCGCTCACCACTTCGAGGTTGCCCACCACGCGCAGCGGGCCATTGGGCAGCGGCTGCACATCCAGTGCCCCATTGCGCACGGCCAGGGCTTCAAAGGAGGCCGTGGCCGGCTCACCCGTTGCAACAAAGCCTGCCGCCACATGGCTGCCGTCGCAAAACGGCTTGCTTTTGCTCTGGCCGCAGCGGCACAGGGTGGCGCGCGGGTTGGTTTGCGGCTGGCCCTGGATACGAAGTTCGGCCTCCACCGCCAGCGGGCCGTTTTCGCGCACCCGCACGGTGTTGACGATGGGCAGGCCGTTGGAGTCGGCCGATGCGCCCGTGGCCGCAGCATTGCGCTGCACCGTGATCGCGCCCGAGGGGCAGTTCTGGCCCAGGCGAATCAGCTCCTCCACCGGTTGGGCGTCGGGGTGAATCCAGGCGCCCACGACGTTGGGGACAAACACATCCGGGTGCGACAGCACGCAGGTGCGCGAATGGATGCACTTGCTGGCATCGAAATGGATGGTGGCATCTTTGCCGGTAACAACTTCTATGGACATGTGGGCTCCTCATGATTGGAATGACGGGAACTGCGAACACCATCCACCAGGCATACAAATTACGCAATAGCGGAAGGAAACGGTAGGCTGTGTGCCGGTGATACTGCGCTGGTATGCACGGGCGGATGCGAGCGCCAAAACGTTCTTCTGGCAGCTGGCGGCAAGTACCTGCAGGCAAACGCTTCAGGTGTGATTTATTCTAGCGCGCGCTTCCCCGAATGCGTTGCGCACCCACGCTATAAAATTCGCAGCATGACCTCATCCATAGCCGCCCCCCTCACCACCCACGACTCCACCCGCATCGATGACACGCGCATAGGCGCCGTGCGGCCCCTGATCACGCCCGCCCTGCTCGAAGAAAAGCTGCCCGTGCCGCAGGCCGCACAGGCCCTGGTGGAAAACAGCCGCGCCGCCATCTCGCGTGTGCTGCATGGCGCGGACGACCGGCTGATCGTGGTGGTAGGCCCCTGCTCCATCCATGACCATGCGCAGGCCATGGACTACGCACGGCAATTGAAAGTGCAGGCCGATGCCCTGCAAGACGATCTGCTGGTGGTGATGCGCGTGTATTTCGAGAAACCGCGCACCACCGTGGGCTGGAAGGGCTATATCAACGACCCGCATCTGGACGGCAGCTTTGCCATCAACCAGGGCCTGGAAATGGCACGCAAGCTGATGCTAGAGATTCTGGAACTCGGCCTGCCCGTGGCCACTGAGTTTCTGGACCTGCTGAGCCCGCAGTTCATCAGCGAGCTGGTGAGCTGGGGCGCCATAGGCGCGCGCACCACCGAGAGCCAGAGCCACCGCCAGTTGGCCAGCGGCCTGAGTTGCCCGGTGGGCTTCAAGAACGGCACCGATGGCGGCCTGAAGGTGGCCAGCGACGCGATCCAGGCGGCACAGGCTTCGCACGCCTTCATGGGCATGACCAAGATGGGCCAGGTGGCAATTTTTGAGACCCGTGGCAACAACGACTGCCATGTGATTCTGCGCGGCGGCAAGCAGACCAATTACGCCAAGGCCGATGTGGACGCAGCCTGCGCGCTGCTCAAGGGCGCGGGGTTGAGAGAGCAGGTGATGGTCGATGTGAGCCACGCCAACAGCAGCAAGCAGCACCAGCGCCAGATCGTGGTGGCAGAGGATGTGGCGGCGCAGATTGCCGCCGGTGATCAGCGCATCACCGGCATGATGATCGAGAGCCATCTGGAAGAAGGGCGCCAGGACATCACACCCGGCGTGCCGCTCAAGCATGGTGTGTCGGTGACGGATGCCTGCATCAGCATGGGGCAGACTATCCCCGTGCTAGAGCAGCTGGCGGCTGCGGTGCGGGCACGCAGGGCGTGAACACCACGCGCACTGGCGCTTGAAGCATCACAAGTGGCGGGCGCAGTCGCGCATCAATCTATTTTCGGGCGGTTCGCCTATTTGGCTAAGCGGCCAGACGCGCGATGCGAGGCCGCTTCAACTTGCCTGCTTGGTACAAGTCGTACTGCAATTGCATCCCTGCCCATAACTCAGGACTGGTGCCGAAAGCTTCACCCAAGCGATAGGCCATGTCTGCAGAAACACCAGACGAGCCTGTAACTACGCGGGATAAGGTCACGCGGTTTACACCCAGCTTGACTGCAGCTTCTGTCACCGTGATATCGCCCAAATACTCCCGGAGAATTTCGCCAGGATGCGGCGGGTTATGCATTCGAGTCATGTTGAACCTCAGTGGTAATCCCTGTAATCGACAAGCACGGCATCCCTTCCTTCAAAAGAGAACACCATGCGCCAGTTGCCATTGACGGTAAGAGCCCAATGACCTTTCGGCTCGCCCTTCAAAGGGTGTAGCGCCCAAGAAGGCGCCGAAAGGTCTTCAGGCTTGACCGCTTGATCCAAAGCCGCCAATTGCAAACGCAACTTGGTAGCATGTGCGGCCTGTATCCCCGACTTGCTGCCTGTTTCAAAAAAGCGTTGCAAACCTTTGTGACGAAAACTTTTGATCATTCGTTTTCATTGTAGTGTGTAGCGCATCAAACTACAAGTAACAGCCTGTGCCGGGTCTACGACCGCCGTCTGGTTGTCAATGTGAACGGCTGGATTTCTGTTTTCACTGCACAGGTGACTGCCCCTGCCGGGGCCTACCCACGCGCGCCAACCCATTCCCCAAGCTGGCGCGCCAAACCCAAGAAAACTATTTCTTCTTGTTGTACACGTCCACGCAGACTGCGGCCAATAACACCAGCCCCTTGATCACCTGCTGGTAGTCAATGCCGATGCCCATGATGGACATGCCGTTGTTCATCACGCCCATGATGAAGGCGCCGATCACCGCGCCCAGCACCTTACCCACACCACCGGATGCAGAGGCACCACCGATGAAGCAGGCGGCAATCACGTCCAGTTCAAAACCGAGGCCGGCCTTGGGTGTGGCGGTGTTCAGGCGCGCTGCAAAAATCAAACCGGCCAGCGCCGATAGCACGCCCATGTTGATGAAGGTGTAAAAGGTCAGGCGTTCGGTCTTGATGCCCGAGAGGCGTGCCGCTTTTTCATTGCCGCCCAGCGCGTAGATGCGACGGCCGACCGTGGTGCGCGAGGTGACAAAGTCATACACCAGCATCAGGAGCAGCATGACGATCAGCACATTGGGCAGGCCCTTGTAGGAGGCCAGCATGTAGCTGAACGCGGCAATCATGCCGGCGAACACCAGGTTCTTCACCATGAACAAAATGGCGGGTTCGCTTTCCATGCCGTGCTTGACGCGCTCGGCGCGTCCGCGCACCTTGCTGACCAGCAGCACCAGCGCCATCAGAATACCGGCGATCAGCGATGTGATGCGCAGCGTCTCACCCGCAAACGGGTCCGGAATAAAGCCGGTGCTGAGCAACTGGAAATCTTCCGGGAAGGGGCCGACCGATGAGCCTTCGAGCACGGCCAGGGCCAGGCCCTTGAACACCAGCATGCCGGCCAGCGTGACGATGAAGGACGGGATTTTGTAGAAGGCGACCCAGTAGCCTTGGGCCGCGCCAATCACACCGCCCAGCACCAGACAGAGGATGGTGGCCGGCACAAAATGCATGCCGTGGTTAACCATCAGCACCGCCGCACAGGCGCCGACAAAGCCACTGACCGAGCCCACCGAGAGGTCGATGTGGCCGGCCACAATCACCAGCAACATGCCCAGCGCCATGACAATGATGTAGCTGTTTTGCAAGATCAGGTTGGTCAGGTTCAGCGGCTGGAACAGCGTGCCGTTGGTCTGCACCTGGAAGAAAATCATGATGGCCACCAGGGACATCAGCAGCCCGTATTCGCGCAGATTGTTTTTCAGAAAACTGCCGCCGCCTTCAGCTGCTTGGGGCTCTTTGGTTTCTACAGTTTGGGTTGCCATTTCAGTTTGCTCCTGATGTCACGATGGATCGCATGATTTTTTCCTGGGTCGCCTCAGCGGCCGTGAATTCGGCAACAAATTTGCCTTCGTTAAGAACGCAGATGCGGTCGCACATGCCCAAGAGTTCGGGCATTTCGCTGGAGATCATCAGCACGCATTTGCCCTCGGCGGCGAGCTGCGCAATGATGGTGTAAATCTCGTACTTGGCACCGACGTCGATGCCGCGTGTGGGCTCATCCAGGATCAGCACCTCGGGGTCGGAAAACAGCCATTTGGCCAGTACCACTTTTTGCTGGTTGCCACCCGACAGATTGACGGTGCGGGCAAACACATCGGGGCTGCGGATGTTGAGCTTGCGGCGGTAGTCCTCGGCCACCTTGAACTCGCGGCCTTCGTCGATCACGCTGTTGGTGGACACGGCTTGCAGATTCGCCAGCGTGGTGTTCCAGGCAATGGTTTCTTCCAGCACCAGGCCGTAGCCCTTGCGGTCTTCGGTGACGTAAGCAATGCGGTTGTTAATGGCTTTTTGCACCGTGCTGGTGTCGACCTGCTTGCCGTGCAGAAAAACTTCGCCGCTGATGTCGCGGCCGTAGGTTTTGCCGAAGATGCTCATGGCCAGTTCGGTGCGACCGGCGCCCATCAGACCGGCAATGCCGACGATCTCACCCTGGTTCACATGCAGGTTCACACCCTTGATGACCACGCGCTCCGGGTGCACCTCGTGGTGCACCTTCCAGTTCTTCACCTCGAACACCTTGCCGCCAATGTCGGGCGTGCGCTTGGGGTAGCGGTCGGCCATCTCGCGGCCCACCATGTGGCGGATCACGGTGTCTTCGCTGATCTTGCCGGCCCGGCAGTCCAGCGAGGCGACGGTGGCACCATCGCGCAGCACGGTGATGCTGTCGGCGACCTTGGAAATTTCGTTGAGCTTGTGCGAAATCAGGATGCAGGTGATGCCCTGGCGCTTGAGCTCCAGCAGCAGTTCCAGCAGCGCATCGCTGTCGGTTTCGTTCAGGCTGGCGGTGGGCTCGTCCAGGATCAGGAGTTTGACTTCCTTGGACAGGGCCTTGGCAATCTCAATCAGCTGCTGCTTGCCCACACCCAGGTTGGTGATCAGCGCATTGGGCGATTCTTTCAAGCCGACTTTTTTCAGCAGCGCCTGGGTTTTCACAAACGAGGTGGTCCAGTTGATGACACCACCCACTGCCTGTTCGTTGCCCAGAAAGATGTTCTCGGCAATCGACAGCAGGGGCACGAGGGCCAGCTCCTGGTGGATGATGATGATGCCCTTGTGCTCGCTATCGGCAATGCCCCTGAAGTGGCAATCTGCACCCAGGAATTTGATCTGGCCTTCGAAGTCGCCGTCCGGATACACACCCGACAGCACCTTCATCAGTGTCGATTTGCCGGCGCCGTTTTCACCCACGATGGCGTGGATCTCGCCGGGCTGCACGCTCAGGTTGACGTTGCTTAAAGCGCGCACGCCGTGGAAGGACTTTTTGATTCCACGCATTTCAAGAATGGGTTCTGCCATGGCCTTGCTTGTCTCTTCTGGTTGAAATTAAAAAGGCCCTGTGCTTGTGCGCACAGGGCCTCTCACTCTAGCCCCAATAAAAAATTACTTGAGCTGCTCTTCCTTGATGTAGCCGCTGCCGATCAGCACCGCCTTGTAGTTGGACAGATCCACAGGCACGGGCTTCAACAGGTAGGAAGGAACAACCTTGACCTTGTTGTTGTAGGTCTTGGTGTCGTTGATCTCAGGCGTCTTGCCGGAGAGCACTGCGTCCACCAGGTTGGCCGTTACCTTGGCCAGCTCACGGGTGTCCTTGAAGATGGTGGAGTACTGTTCCTTGCGGATGATGGACTTCACCGAAGGCACTTCCGCATCCTGTCCGCTCACGAACGGGTAAGGCTGCTTGGGCGAGCCGTAACCCACGCCCTTGAGCGAGGACAGAATGCCGATGCTCAGGCCGTCGTAGGGCGACAGCACCGCGTCCACGCGCTTGTTGCCGTAGTAGGCGCTCAGCAGATTGTCCATGCGGGCCTGGGCCACCGCACCGTCCCAACGCAGGGTGGAGACCTTGGTCATGCCGGTCTGCTTGCTTTGAACCACCAGCTTGCCCTTGTCGATGTAGGGCTGCAGCACGGACATGGCGCCGTCGTAGAAGAAGAAGGCGTTGTTGTCGTCCGCAGAGCCGCCGAACAGTTCGATGTTGAACGGGCCCTTGCCCTCTTTCAGACCGAGCGCTTTTTCCAGCGACTGGGCTTGCAGCACGCCGACCTGGAAGTTGTCGAAGGTGGTGTAGTAGTCGACGTTCTTGCTGCCCACGATCAGGCGGTCATAGGCCACGACCTTGATGCCCTTGTCAGCGGCTTTTTGCAGCGCGTTGGAGAGCGTGGTGCCGTCGATGGAGGCGATCACCAGAACCTTCACACCCTTGGTGATCATGTTCTCGATCTGGGCCAGCTGGTTGGGGATGTCATCGTCCGCGTATTGCAGATCGGCCTTGTAGCCCTTGGCGGCCAAGGCGGCCACCATGCTGTTGCCGTCATTCACCCAGCGGGTGGAAGTCTTGGTGGGCATGGCCACGCCCACGGTGCCCTTGTCCTGTGCCTGCGCAACCGGTGCGATGAGCGAAAAACCGAGTGCCAGACCGGCGGCCAGTGCCTTGAGGGTGTATCTGCGTGCGTTCACTGTGTGTCTCCTGATTGTTGGGGTGTTCTTTGGCCGGTGGGTCAAAGATGCTGCATCATATGAAGACCATTGATAATCTTCCAATTGAGATTAAGGCACTTTCAATAGCAAAACGTAGATTGGTGAATACCCTTGGTTTGGGTAAAGTTCAGTCGCCCTGCAGTTGCGCCCTGGTCGGCAAACCATCCGCATCTCCCGGGAATTGCAGCACCCGCGCGCCAATGGTGTTGCCGCGTGCGCAGGCAGCGCTCAGGTCCAACCCCTCCAGCAACGCACTGATGACGCCCACGGCAAAACCATCCCCTGCCCCCACGGTATCCACCACCCGCGTCACCGGCTGTGCCGGCAGCGTGGCGCTGCGGCCCTGGCTATCGGCAAAAAAGGCGCCCTGCGCACCGAGCTTGACCACCACCTGCGCAGCACCCCGCTGCAGATAGAAGTCGGCAATGCCCTCAGGGCGGTCACAGCCAGTCAGCAGTTTTCCCTCGGCCAGCCCCGGCAGCACGGTGCCGCCGGTCTGCGCCGCCAGCGCATTCAGGCACTCCACCATCGCGGCTTGTGAGGGCCACAGCTGCGGGCGCAGATTGGGGTCAAAGGAAAGCGAGGCCCCGGCCGCGCGGGCCTGGCGCGCCAGAGCAAACACCAGCGCACGGGCGGACTCCGACAGGGCGGGAGTGATGCCCGTCAGGTGCAAATGGCGGGCCGGAAAAATACCGTCGCCCTGCAGGGCCGGGCAATCGTCCGGACCCAGGTAGCTGGCAGCCGAACCCTGGCGGTGGTACTGAATCTGCGGGTCGCTGCCGTCCAGCGTGCGGCCCTTGCGCATAAAGCCCGTGGGGTGCTGCGCGTCGGTGCGCAGGTAGCGCGCGTCAATGCCTTCCTGTGCAATCACGCCGGACACATAGCGGCCAAAGGCATCGTCACCCAGACGGCTCAGATAGGCCACGCGCAGGCCCAGCCGGGCCAGGCCGGTGGCCACATTCAGTTCGGCCCCGGCTGCGGCCTGCTGGAACTGCTGCACCGCCGCCAGGTCGCCGGGTGTGTCCGCCATGAACAGCACCATGGGCTCGCCCACGGTCAGCACATCCAACGGGGGTGGCGCGGCGGGCGTGGGCATGCGCATGGGGGATGGGCGACTCAGCTTCAGGCCGCAGTGGCTTCACTGCCCAGCGCGGCGCGGATGCGCAACAGGGGCAGCGTGGCACCCTGCTGTTCGGCCAGGGCCAGCACCGGGGCAAAGCGGCGCTGCTTTTTCTGCGCATGGTTCAGAAAAATATCGGCCATGCGGTGCTCCAGAAACGGGTTTTCAAACCGCTCGCGCACGGTGGCCAGATAGGTCTGCGCCTGGGGCCGTTGCCCCAGCAAGTCAAACACGGGCAACACCTCCTCAGACCAAAAGGCTTCCAGCTCGGCGCGCTGCTGGCTGTCGACCATGGCTTCGCGCACGGTCTGCTGCGGCGGGCGTTGCAAGGCGCTCCAGCGTTCGGCCAGGTAGGTGTGGCCGCCGTTGAGCAAAAAGAGTTTCAGGCGCTCGTAGCGCACCAGGTCATCGGTGAGCACGATGGCGGGGTGCTGGCAGGGCATGACCAGGCCGGCCTGTTTTTGCACCGCCCACAGGGCATAGGGCTCGGCCACCGCACCCACCGGCTCCAGCGCCTGCGAGACGATGCGGTCCACCAGCGCATTGGCCCACACACAGTGCTGCTGCAGCCACACGCCAAAGGCCTGGCTCAGGCCCCAGCGCTGGGCCAGCCGGATCAGCAACTGGCGCAACACATCGCCGTTGTCCTGCACCAGCTCACAGGGCAGCAGGGTCAGTGCTGCGTCCGGGCGCTGCTGCCAGCGGCCGTACAAGAGCGCCAGCAACTTGGCCGGAAAGCGGGCCGGTACCGCGCCCCCGGGCGCCAGCATGGCCGGGCCGTCGGCCACGTCCAGCGCGTAGCCGGTGTCGCCCGTGTTGGAAAGAATCACCTGCGCGTGCAGCACCGCTTGCTGCACCGCGGACCATTGCGCATGGGCCTGCAACGCACCGCGAATAGCGCTGCCGTACAGGGTCTGGTCGATGGTGGCGCCATCCTGGCGACCGCGCACCCGCACCGGGTAAGGTGCGCCGGTGGCCAGCGCCGCCACGCGGGCGGCACTCTGCGCACTGGCGGTGGTCTGCACCACCGTAATGCCGCCCAGCGCCTGGCTGGCACCGGCTTCACCCGCCAGCGCCTGCGAGACAAACAAGTCCACATGCGCCTGCAAGAAACGGCTGGTACCAAATTGCACGATGGGCTGGAACATGCTCACACCTCGATCAGGGCCTTGACCACGCCGCGCGCCGGGTCCAGCAGTTGGGCAAAGTCAGCGGGCACGGCGGCCAGTGGCATGCGGTGTGTGTTGAGTGCGACGGTGGGTACCTGGCCGGCGCGCATGGCCTGCAGCACGGTCTCAAAGTCTTCGGCCGTGGCGTTGCGGCTGCCCAGCAGCGTGGTCTCGCGCTTGTGGAACTCCGGGTCCGGGAAGCTGATGCTGCCCTGCACCACCGAGATCAGCACATAGCTGCCACCGTGGCAGACAAATTGCAGGCCGCGCTCCATGGCCCGGGCGTTGCCGGTGGCGTCCATCACCACATCAAAAAATTCGCCGTCGGTGGCTGCGCTCAACTGCGCTTCGTCCTCAGGGCCCAGCGTGACCGCAGCCGGTACGCCCAGTTCGCGCCGGCAGAAATCCAGCCGGTCCTGGCGCGCATCCAGCGCCGTGACCCGGGCCCCGCGCAGCGCGGCAAAAATCATGGCGGCCATGCCGATAGGCCCGGCGCCCACTACCAGCACGCGCTGGCCGGGGCGCACCTGCGCGCGGCGCACCGCATGCGCGCCTATGGCCAGAAATTCGACCATCGCGGCCTGGTCCAGCGTCACGCCCTCGGCCTTGTGCACAAACTGTTCGGGCAGCGCCAGGTATTCGCAAAAGGCGCCGTCGCGGTGCACGCCCAGCACCTGGATGGCGACGCAGCAATTGGTCTTGCCCTGGCGGCAGGCAACGCAATGGCCGCAGGACAGATAGGGCATCACATACACCGTGTCGCCCACGGCCAGGCGCCCGCCGGCAGGGGCCTCGGCCACCTCGCCGGAGAACTCGTGGCCCATAACGCGCGGGTATTGCAGATAAGGCTGGGTGCCGCCAAAGATGTGCAGATCGGTGCCGCACACGCCCACGCGCCGCACCCGCACCAGCACGTCGCCGGGCGCACACACAGGGCGCGCGCGTTGCTCGGCACGCAGATTTCCGGGGGTGTCACACACAACAGTCAACATGGGTTTCCTTGCATTCAATCAACGGGCGAACGGTGGCGCCCTCATGTTCGGTGGACTCCAGCGCCCGCACGCCGGCCCGCGCACGGAACAGGGCCGCGCCCACACCCGAGGCCGCAATCAACAGCATGCCGCCCACCGTGAGCGCACCGGGCCGGTGGTCAAAAATCAGCCAGCCGCCCAGCATGCCAAAGGCAATCTGGGCATACATAAAAGGCATGAGCGTGGAGGCCGGCGCCTGCTGGAACGACCAGATCAGCAGCAGGTGCCCGAGCGAACTGGCCAGGCCCATGAACAGAATGCCCAGCCACAGGCCAATGCCGTGGATGGGCGACCAGGCCCCGTACAGCGGCAGCGCGCAGGCGAAGGTGCCGACCCAGGCGGTGTAGAACTGCAGGGTCAGCGGCTCTTCGGTCCGGGCCATATGGCTGGTGAGCAACTGAAAGCCGGTGTTCACCAGCACCAGCACCAGGGCCAGCGGCAGCAACAGCACCCAGGAAAAGCCCTGGGTGCCCGGGCGCACGATCAGCAGCGTGCCCACAAAACCACCGGCCACAAACAGCCATTGCAGCGGCGCCACGCGCTCGCCCAGCAGGCGCGCCGCCATCAGCGTCACCAGCAAGGGCGTGACCATGACCACGGCCGTGAACTCCCCCACCGGCAGGCGGGCCAGGCTGAGAAAGGCCAGCGCCGAACTGAGGATGAGCAGCAGCCCGCGCGCCAGGTGAAAGCGCGGGTGCCGGGTGCGCAACAAAGCCCACCCGCGCAGTGGCAGCAGGGTGGCCGTGGCGCCCAGGGCCTGCACCAGGTAGCGCAAAAACAGCGCCATGATCAGCGGCACCGAGGCCGACACCCACTTGGTGGTGGTGTCCAGCGCAGCAAAGCAGAACACGCTGCACAACACCAGCCCGATGCCGGCCAGACGGCGTGGTGCCGCGGCCATCAGCGCACCCGCCCGCAGACGGCGCGCAGCCCAGGCCTCACGTCACCGCACCGAGTTGCCAGGGCACGAATTCGTTCTGGCCGTAGCCATGGACCTCGCTCTTGCTGCGCTCGCCCGAGGCCATGCGCAGCAGGGCCTGGAAAATTTGCTCGCCCATCTGGTCTACGCTGCACTCACCATCCACAATGCCGCCGCAGTTGAGGTCGATGTCGGCCTCCTGGCGCTGCCACAGCAGGCTGTTGGTGGCCAGCTTGAGCGAGGGCACCGGCGCGCAGCCATAGGCCGAGCCACGCCCGGTGGTAAAGCAGATCAGGTTGGCACCGCCCGCCACCTGGCCGGTGGCACTCACCGGGTCGTAGCCAGGCGTGTCCATGAACACCAGGCCGTGTTGTGTGACGGGCTGCGCGTACTCCAGCACTTCCACCAGATTGGTAGTGCCGCCTTTGGCCACTGCGCCCAGGGACTTTTCCAGGATGGTGGTCAGGCCGCCGGCCTTGTTACCGGCCGAGGGGTTGTTGTTCATGTCCGCACCCATGCGCTGGCAATAGGCCTCCCACCAGGCAATGCGCGCCAGCAGTTGGGCACCCACCCCGGCGCTTTGCGCGCGGCGCACCAGCAGGTGCTCGGCACCGTAAATTTCCGGCGTCTCCGAAAGGATGGCGCTGCCGCCCTGGCGCACCAGGCGATCCACCGCCGCACCCAGCGCCGGGTTGGCACTGACGCCGGAATAGCTGTCCGAGCCGCCGCATTGCAGGCCCACCACCAGGTGGCTGGCCGGCACCGGCACGCGCTGCACCGCGTTGGCTGCGGGCAGCATGGCGCGCACCACTTCCAGGCCGCGCTGCACGGCCAGGGCGGTGCCACCGCTTTCCTGAATCGTGTAGGCCTGCAGCACCGGGCCGGCCTGCAGGCCTTCGGCCTGAATCCAGGCCGGGATCTGGTTGGTCTCGCAGCCCAGGCCGATCACCAGCACCGCCGCAAAATTGGCATGGCGTGCATAGCCCGCCAGCGTGCGGCGCAGCAGCAGCAGGCCTTCGCCTTCGGAGTCCACCGCGCAACCGGCGCCATGGGTCAGGGCCACCACGCCGTCCACCTGCGGGAAGTCCTGCAGCGCCTCGGGAAAGATATCGCGGCGAAAGCGGTCGGCAATGGCACGCGCCACCGTGGCCGAACAGTTCACCGAGGTCAGGATGCCGATGTAGTTGCGCGTGGCCACGCGCCCGTCGCGCCGCACGATGCCCATGAAGTGGGAGGCCTCCGCAGCAAACTGGGTGGGCCGCGCGTCCAGCGTGGCGACCTCGGCAGCATCCCGCGCAAACTCGCCCATGCCCAGGTTGTGCACATGCACATGCTGGCCGCGCCGTATCGCCTGCGAGGCAAAGCCGATGATCTGGCCGTAGCGGCGCACCGGCGCACCGGCTTCCAAATCGCGCACTGCCACCTTGTGGCCGGGCGGAATCAGGCCGCTGATGGTGAGGCCTTCTTCCGCCAGCACATGGCCCGAGAGCAGTTGCTGGCGGGTGATGACCACATCGTCATCGGCATGCAGGCGGATGGACACCGGGATGGAGGCCTTGCTCATGTCACAAGCCCCCGCCGCTGAGCAGGCCGCGCGCCGCCAGGTTGTTGATCAAGGCGCGCAGGCCGAACTGCCAGTGCGCGGCATCGCCGCAATGGCGCACGCGGTTACTCAAGACGCCCAGGTGCGGGCTCTGGATACGCACCGTGTCGCCCAGGTGGTGGGTGAAGCCGCTGCCGGCCTGGTCGCGGTCCTGCGTGGGCGCAAACAGCGTGCCCATGAACAGCATGAAGCCGTCCGGGTACTGGTGTGCGCCCAGCACCTGCTCCACCAACTCCAGCGGGTCGCGGCTGATCTGGTCCATGGAGTTGATGCCGTGCATGACAAAGCCGTCTTCGCCGGTCACCTCCAATTGCAACACTTCATTACGCACATGGTCCAGCGTAAAGCTCGCATCGAACAGCCGGATGAACGGACCGATGGCGCACGACGCGTTGTTGTCCTTGGCCTTGCCCAGCAAGAGGGCGCTGCGGCCTTCGATGTCGCGCAGATTCACGTCATTGCCCAGGGCCGCGCCCTGGATCACGCCACGGCTGTTGACGGCCAGCACCACCTCGGGCTCGGGGTTGTTCCAGTGCGAGTCGGCGCGTATGCCGACCGCGCTGCCGGTGCCCACCGAGGACAGCACCGGCGCCTTGGTAAACACCTCGGCATCCGGCCCTATGCCCACCTCCAGGTACTGCGACCAGATGCCCTGGGCCTGCAGCGCAGCTTTGAGTTGCATGGCCTGGGGCGAGCCGGGTTTGATGGCCGACAGATCGGCACCGATTTGCGCCAGCACCTGGCTGCGGATGGCCTGGGCGCGGCTGGCATCGCCGCCAGCTTTTTCTTCGATCACCCGCTCGATCATGCTGGTGGCAAAGGTGACGCCGGCGGCCTTGATCACCTGCAGGTCGCAGGGGGAGAGGAAGAAGGGTTGGGTCAGGTCGCGTGTGGATTCCTCGCTGTTGGCCAGCAGGTCCTCCAGCGAGCCGACGCGCGAGCCCGCGTAGCTTTGGACCTGCGCGGCAGGGCTTTCGGCTTCCAGCAGCGTGCTCATGCTGGCCACGTGGGCAGACAGGTCGTAGACGCCATCGGCACGCAGCACCGCCACCGAGGGGCCGGCGATGCCGGTGGGGTTCCAGATGCGGGTGACCAGGGTGCCGGTGTACAGGTCGGCAGGCAAAAGCGTTTCAGTGGACATAAAAAATGAGGCGCTTGCGCGGCAAAAAATAAGTGGAAAAGACCGGCCTTCAGGGCAGGCCGGTGGTATTCAAGTAGACCGCATACAGCGAGGAGGTGGCGCACACCAGCAGGCGGTTGCGCTTCGCGCCGCCGAAGCAGACGTTGGCCACGATTTCGGGAATGCGCACCTTGCCAATCAGCGTGCCGTCGGGGTGGTAGACATGCACCCCATCGGCAGCACTGGTCCAGAGGCGGCCCTGCACATCAACGCGAAAACCATCGAACAGGCCGTTGCCGCATTCGGCAAACACGCCCAGGGATTTCAGGCGCTTGCCTTCCACGGCGAACTTGCGGATATGGCGCGGCCCGTCGGCCCGGTGGCTGGCACCGGTGTCGGCGATGTAGAGGATGGATTCGTCGGGCGAAAACGCCAGGCCGTTGGGTTTGTCAAAGTCGTCAGCCACGCGTTCGACCTCGCCGCTGTGCGGGTCCACGCGGTAGACATGGCAGGCGCCGATGTCGCTGGCGCAGCGGCGGCCTTCGTAATCGCTCAGGATGCCGTAGTCGGGGTCACTGAACCAGACCGAGCCATCCGAATGCACCACCACATCATTGGGCGAGTTCAGGCGCTGGCCCTGCCAGTGGTCGGCCAGCACAGTGCGCGAGCCGTCGTGCTCGGTGCGGGTGACGCTGCGGCTCAGGTGCTCGCAACTCACCAGCCGGCCCTGCCGGTCCACGGTGTTGCCGTTGGAATTGTGGGAAGGGTTGCGGAACTCGCCCACCTGGTTGTTGCGCTCGTCCCAGCGCAGCATGCGGTTGTTGGGAATGTCGGACCAGACCAGGGTGCCATGGGCGGCAAACCAGGCCGGGCCTTCGCACCAGCGTGCGCCGGTCCAGAGTTGCTGCACGCTCTCGTGCGGAAAAATGCAGGACAGAAAGCGCGCATCGCGCACTTCAAACGGTGAGTTGCTTGCCAGATCCATATGCCGCGCTCCCGGGGTTGTGCGTCAGGCGCGCTCTTTGCCGGAGCCGGCCAGCGCGATGACGGTGATGATGATGGCGCCGGTGAGCAGCATGCGCAAGCCGGCGCTGGCGCCCGCCGCGTTCAGCATGGCCACCAGCAAAAACATGAACAGGGCCGCGCCCCAGATGCCGGGCACACAGGGGCGCCCGCCGCTGACCGAGGTGCCGCCAATCACCACCACGGCAATCGTCAGCAGCAGGTACTCATCGCCCTGGTCCAGCGAGTTGCCCCCGGCAAAGCCTGCAATCAGCGCGCCGGTGAGCCCGGCCAGGGCGGCGCAAATCACATAGGCCAGCAGCGCGGTGCGCACGGTGCGCACGCCCGAAAACTCGGCGGCGCGCGCGTTCTGCCCCAGCGCGCACAGGGAGCGGCCGAACACGGTGCGCTCCACCACCAGCCAAACCAGCAGGCTGACGGCCAGCGCCAGCAGGGCCAGCAGCGGAATGCCGACGATGCGCAGCGTGACCAGTTCGATAAAGATGGGCGGCGGCTTGATCTTCAGGCCACGGCCGAAGGAGATGGCGCAGGACATGACGATCAGCGAGTTGGCCAGGGTGGCGATGATGGGCGGGATGCGCAGCAACCGGATCAGGCCAAAGTTAAGCAGCCCGACCACCGCGCCCACGCCCATGGCGGCCAGCAGGCCGGGCAGCACCAGGGCGTCGCTGCCGTTCATGACCAGCATGGAGACCGCGCTGGAGAGTGCAATGGTGGAGGGGATGGACAGGTCGGCATTGCCGGGGCCGGTGCTGATGACCAGCATCTGGCCCAGCGCCACCAGCACCGTCAGCGCAGAAAAGCTCAGCGCGGCCGCCAGCAGACCCGGAATGCCCTGGATCTGGCCGTTGGCAATGGTGATGACAAAGGCCGCCGCTGCCGCCAGAGCCGAGCCCAGCCAGGGCGCGTTGCGGGCCCTGCTGCGCCAGCGCTGCAGGCCGGGGGACAGGGTGAGGGCGCTCATTTTTTGCCTTCCAGCAGGTCAAGGCCTGCGCGCAGACCCAGCACCAGCACCAGGATGGCGCCCTGCACGCCGATCTGCCAGTCCGAGGGCACGTTCAAAGAGGTCAGGAAGGAAGCAGCCAGCGTCATGGTCAGCGCGCCGGCCACGGCACCGGCCGGCGCCACGCGCCCGCCGGAGAATTCGCAGCCACCCAGAATGGCCGCCGCAATCGAGACCAGGGTGTAGCGCGAGGCAATATTGGCATCCGCCGAGGTGGCCTGCCCGACCAGCAGCAGCCCGGCCACCACGCCAAAAAAACCGGCCAGCGCATACACCTGCGCACGCAGCAGCACCAGCGACTGCCCGGCCCGCGCCAGTGCCGCCGCGTGCCCACCCAAGCCCCGCATGCGGGTACCAAAGGAGCTGCGCGTGATCACCAGATGGCCCATGAAGGCCGTGGCCAGCGCCACCCAGATGGGCAGCGGCGCCAGCGGCACTTTGAAGCGCATGGCCTCCACCAGCCATTCCGGCGCCTTGCCGCCGGGCACCGGCAGCAGCAGTACGGCACAGCCCAGCCAGACAAAGGACAGACCCAGGGTCACCACGATGGAGGGCAGTTTGCGCCACTCCACCAGCGCACCCGCCAGGGCGTAGACACCGATCAGGGCCAGCAACACGGCAATGGCCAATGCCGGATTCGTTGGTAAGAGCGTCGCGCCAATGGTGGCGGTGAGCGAAACAAAGGTGCCTATGGACAAGTCCAGGTCCCCCACCGCCAGAATCACCACCTGCGCCATGGTGGCGAAGGCCACGGGAATGGCCAGGTTGAGCAGCAGATTCAGGCCGAAGTAGGACATGGCCATGGGCTGGCGGTAGAACACCGCAGCCAGCAGACCCGCCAGGGCCAGTACCGGCAGGGCGGCGCGCAGGGTGGCGCTCAAGGGGCGGCCCTGCATAGCGGAAGACAGGCTCATGCCGCGGCAAGCTCAAAGGACATGTGAACCACTCTTTCTTCCGTCAGATCGGCGCGCGCAATCTCGCCCACGATGCGCCCGCTGTTGAAAACATACACCCGGTCGCAGTGGTACAGCTCTTCGAACTCGGTGCTGTACCAGATGAAGCTGCGCCCCGCCGCCGCTTCGGTGCGGATCAGCTGGTACACGTCCTGCTTGGTGCCTACATCCACGCCGCGCATCGGGTCGTCCATCAGCACCATGCCGGCGTCTGCGCTGAGGGCGCGGGCGAACAGCACTTTTTGCTGGTTGCCGCCGGACAGCGACAGCACCGGCAGATTCACATCGGCCGTGCGCAGGCCCAAGCGCACACGCCAGTCGTCCACCAGCGCGCGCTCCTTGGCCGGGTCCAGCAGGCCGTGGCGTTGCAAGCCGCCTAGTGCTGCCTGGCTCATGTTGCGGGCAATCGACCAGAGCGGAAAAATGCCGTCGGTCTGGCGGTCCCCGGCCACAAAGCACAGCTTGCAGCCGACCTTGTGCGCAGAGGCCGCGCGCTGTTGCGTGGCGCGAAACAGCTTGACCAGCAAGGCGGTCTGGCCGTGTCCCGCAAGACCCGCCAGGCCAATCACTTCCCCGCTGCGCACCACCAGTGCGGCACTGCCTGCGGCGGCCGGAATATGCACCAGTTCGCGGGCATCGCTGCGGTTGGTCTGGCGTTGTTCACGCGACTGCACCAGGTCTTCCTTCTGGCCCATGGCGCTGACCAGGCGGCTGCGGTCGGTCTGACTGCGCAGGCAGTCGTCCACGATGCGGCCGTCCTTCATGGTGACCACACGGTCGGCCACGGCAAATATTTCGTCCAGCTTGTGGGTGATCAGAATGCAGCTGCA
The DNA here is from genome assembly GCA_947375135.1 of Comamonadaceae bacterium. Classification (GTDB taxonomy): domain Bacteria; phylum Pseudomonadota; class Gammaproteobacteria; order Burkholderiales; family Burkholderiaceae_C; genus Allorhodoferax. The sequence continues at coordinate 19,521 of CANCER010000045.1, forward strand.
GCCCAGCGCCACAAAGCGGCGGATATGGGCCAGCAACTGGTCGGCCGAGCGCTGGTCCAGCGAAGAGGTGGGCTCATCCAGAATCATCAGACGCAGCGGATGGTCGGCATCCACAAAGGCGCGCGCAATCTCCACCATCTGGCGCTGGCCTATGGGCAGGTCGCCGGCCAGCTGATGGGCCTTGAGGCCATGGCCAGGAAAGATCAGGTCCAGCTGCGCCATCAGCAGCGCACCGGCCTGCTGCCGCCAGCGCCGCCCGGGCAGGGGCGAGGCGATATGCATGTTCTCGGCCAGTGTCAGGTTGTCGCACAGCGAGAGTTCCTGGAACACCCGGCGGATGCCCACGCGACGGGCTTCGCGCACGTCCCAGCGGGCACCGGCCTGCACGATGTCGCGCCCATCCAGATGCAGGCTGCCGGCACCGGGCTGCAGCGTGCCGCACAGAATATTCATCAGGGTGGACTTGCCGGCACCGTTGTGGCCGGCAACGCCTATGCACAGACCGGAGTCAATGCGCAGCTCGGCCCCTTGCAGGGCCTGAACCGCTCCGAAGGACTTGCACAGCCCTTTGGCGTGAACCAGCGGTTCTTGCTGCGTCACAGACACGGTGCTACTTCGCTTTGGCGATAGCGTCCATCACGTCTTTTTGCGAATACTCCGTGTTGTACACACCACCGACTTCCGTGCTCTTGAGGGCGCCGGCCAGTTGCTCCTGGGTGATGGTCAGAATCGGCAGGCTCAGGTCCTTGGGCACCTTGGCACCGGACAGAATCTGCTGGGCCACCCAGAAGGCAAAGGTAGAGGAGCCGGGAGCAATGGAGGCCGACATGGTCTTGTAACCGTTGGCCTTGCTCTGCTCACCCCACCAGGCCAGCTCGTCCTGGCGGTTGCCCAGGAAGATGATGGGCGTGGGGCGACCTGCCGCCTTGAAGGCCTCGGCCGTGCCGAAGCCGTCACCACCCTGGGTGGCCACCACGGAGATCACGGGCAGGGTGGACAGAATGCCGGCCACTTCCTTTTGCGCCACGGTGCCGGTCCAGTTGCCATGCACGCTGCCGACCTGCTTGAACTCGGCATGCTTCTTCAAGCCTTCGACCACGCCGGAGTGGATTTCGTCATCCACAAAGACACCGGCCAGGCCGCGGATTTCCAGCAGATTGCCCTTGAGGCCGCGGCTGGCAAAGTAGTCCAGCTGCATGGAGCCCATGCGTTTGAAGTCCACGGTGATGCGCCAGGCGCAAGGCTCGGAGACGATGCCGTCAAACGACACCACGGTGACACCGGCATCGCAGGCCTGCTTGACCGCGCCATTGAGGGCGGTGGGCGAGGCGGCGTTGATCACGATGGCCTTGTAGCCCTGCAGGATCAGGTTCTGGATCTGGGCCGCTTGCTCGGTGGCCTGGTTCTCGGCAGTGGTGAAGCTGGGGGCACCCGCGACCACGCCCTTGGCGACGGCTTCCTTGGTGACCTTGTCCCAGCTTTTCAGCATGGCCTGGCGCCAGGAGTTGCCGGCAAAGTTGTTGGACAGCGCGATTTTGGCGCCGGAGGTATCGGCGGCAAAGCTGAGGGATGCAGCCGTCAGCGCGAGGGCTGCAGCCAGGGTGGTTGGCAAAAATTTCATGGTCTGTCTCCTTTGTATTGGCCCCACTGGGGGAAAAGCTGTACGCACTCACACTTGCAATGTTGACCAGTTGTGCATGTACGACCGCGGGAGATGGAGGCGGTGCCACGTGACCAAGGGCGCTATCGGTTTTGCCGATTTGCCACTTGACTTGCATGATACGAACAGGATTGATAATGTTCCAATCGATTCTTGGGCATCCTGTATACCGATTTCTGGATTGGTACTTACCCTCGCTGCTGGTGATCAGCGCACACTCAAGCCATGACAAATTACAACCACTGGTTCATCCGCGCCCGGCTCAAGACCCGGCAATTGCTGTTGCTGGTGGCACTGGCGGAAGAGGGCAACATCCACCGCGCCGCCCAGGTGCTGAACATGAGCCAACCGGCCGCCAGCAAGCTGCTCAAAGACCTGGAGGATGTGCTGGAGGTCTCGCTGTTCGAGCGCCTGCCGCGCGGCATGCGCCCGACCTGGTATGGCGAGACCATGATCCGCCATGCGCGCGTGGCACTGGCCTCGCTGAATCAGGCGCATGACGAGTTACAGGCGGCCAAGAGCGGTCAGTTCGGCCAGGTCAGCATTGGTGCCATCACCTCCCCGGGGCTGATGCTGTTGCCGCAAGCGGTGCAAAGGGTCAAGGCCGATCACCCGGACTTGCGCGTCTCGCTGCAGATCGAGACCAGCGATGTGCTGATCGAAAAGCTCAGCCAGAACAAGCTGGACATTCTGGTGGCGCGCCTGTTTGCCCAGCACGACAAAAGCGATCTGCGCTACGAGGTGCTGACCGAAGAACCCATCAGTGTGGTCGCGCGCCCGGGCCACCCCTTGCTGAACGCCACCGGCCTGACGCTGACCGAGATGGCCGAAGCGGGCTGGATTGTGCCCCCGGCGGGCAGCGTGCTGCGCCACCGTTTTGAGTTGATGTTCCAGGAGATCGGTCTGCGCGCGCCGGTGAACCTGATCGAGACCGGTGCCCTGCTGTTCACCACCAAGATGCTGCAAAAGAGCGACATGCTCAGCGTGCTGGCCACCGACGTGGCGCGCTACTACGCAGAACACGGCCTGATGGCCGTGCTGCCCATCGACCTGCCCTGCCAGATGGAGGCCTTCGGCATCATCACCCGGCGCGACCGGCTGCTGTCCCCTGCCGCCGAAGTGATGCTGCGGGCGATACGGGCGACGGCGCAGACGGTGTATGGGCTGGCGCCGGTGGAGGCGCTGCCCGCCCCCTGATTTTCAGGGGCAGGAAAGGCGACCAGAACAACCCGTTGCAGCCTCTACCGGGCTGTGCGTTGGGACAATGCCCGGCCTGCAAACGCGATGGCCAGGGCCAGCAGGATCAAAGCCGCCGCGACTGCGAAGGTGAGCCGCATGCCGGACTCCACCGAACCGGGCGGTGCCGTCAAGAGGTTGGCAGTGGACGCGCCCATGGCGAAGACGGTGCCCATCACGGACGCGCCGGTAATCAACCCGAGATTGCGCGACAGGTTGAGCAGGCCGGATATGACGCCGCGCTGGTCTGGCCGGATAGGGGCCATCACCGCCGTGTTGTTGGCAGCCTGAAATAAGGCATAGCTACCGGTGATTGCCACCAGCGGCGCGACATAACCGGCAATGCCGAATCCGGTCGGAAGCAGGGCCATGGTGGCAGCGCCGATGGCCATGCCGATGAGTCCGGCAATGCCCATCCGGTAGGCGCCCAGCCGGTCAACCAGGCGGCCGGCAGGCGCACCGGTGAGTGCGGCAATGAGGGGGCCTGAGGACATGACGAGGCCGACATGCGAGGGGTCAAGTCCCAGGGCACCGGAAAGGTAGAAGGGGCCGACAACCAATGTCGCCATCACCACCGTCGTCACAAGCGTGCTCATGGCGAAGCCTGCGCTCAGCACCGGATTGCGGAACATGGCCATCCGAATCAAGGGGGCCTCTGTGCGCAACTCATGGCGGATGAACAGGCCGCCGCCCAGCAGGGCCAACAGCAGCAAGGCCATGTTGAGCTGACCGAAATGTCCACGCCCTATCGTCATGGCAAGCGCATAGGCGGCCAGCGTGAGTGCGAGCCACACCGTCCCCGCCCCATCAAACCGGGTTTGCGGGGTAACTGCTGCGGTGTGGTCCTTGGGCAGGTATTTGCGGGCGAGCGCGAGCATCAAGATTCCCAGCGGCAAATTGATGAGGAACAGTGCGGGCCAACCGAAGCCTGCAATCAAGACACCCCCCAGTGTGGGACCGAGCGCGGTGCCTATCGCCGACATGGTGCCCAGCAGCCCCATGGCGCTGCCTGTCTTCTCCTTGGGGACCGTCTCACCGACCATGGCCATGGTGAGCACCATCATGACGGCCGCACCCAAACCTTGTAGCACACGCGCGGCAATCAACAGCCACAACGTCGGTGCGATGCCGCACAGGGTGGAGGCCAGCGTAAACACGCTTATTCCGACCAGCATCAAGCGCCTGCGGCCCATGACGTCACCGAGCCGTCCTACGCTGACGATCAGTGTGGTGATCGCAAGCAGGTAGGCAAGAACCACCCACTGAACGTGTTGAAAGGAGGCATTGAATGCATGCGCCAGGGTGGGCAGGCCAACGTTGGCAATGCTGTTACCTAAAGACGATAGCAACATGGACAGCGACAAGCTGATGAGGGCCCAGCGAACCGGTGGCGTTGCTTGCCCACCCGCGTCGATCTGTTCGGCTTTGGCAATGGTTGACTTCACATGAATTCCTTCTTTTTGAGCTGTGCGGCTGGAAAGCAGGAAGCGTAGAGCGTGGTGAGGACTTGCGGAAGGCGCACCCTTTGCACTGTATATGTGCGTTCAACGCCCTACATCGACGGAATTGCGCTATGGTGAAACCATGTCTGCACCCGATCTCAACCTGCTCGTGACCCTGGATGTGCTGCTCTCTGAGGGCAACGTGACGCGCGCGGCCAAACGCTTGCACCTCAGCCCATCGGCTATGAGCCGGGCACTGGCCAGATTGAGAGAGACAACGGGGGATCCGCTGCTGGTGAGAGCGGGACGGGGTCTCGTTCCCACGCCCAGAGCGCTTGAACTTGGCGCGCGGGTCAGTCAGCTGGTGCAAGATGCGCAGTCGGTGCTGCGCCCCGCAGAAGCACCGGACCTGCAACGCGTGGTCCGGACGTTTACAGTGCGAACCAGCGAAGGCTTTGCCGAGAATTTCGGTCCGGACCTCATTGCGCAAACCCGCATGGAAGCGCCTGGTGTGCGATTGCGCTTTGTACAAAAGCTCGACAAAGACAGCGCGCAACTGCGGGAAGGCGCCGTCGACCTGGAGACGGGTGTCGTGGCCAGCGCGATGGGGCCGGAAGTGAGAGCCCAGTCCCTGTTCAGAGACCGCTTTGTGGGCGTCGTGCGCGCGGGACACGCGCTAAGCCAGGGCAAGATCACTTCTGCCCAGTATGCCGCCGGTCAGCACATCGGTATCACGCGCCAAGGACTGGAAATGGGCCCCATTGATGAGGCCATGCGTGCGCTGGGCCTTGAACGGGCGATTGCAGCAACCGTCGGTGGATTCTCGACCGCAGTGGCGTTGGCGCGTGCCTCGGATTTGATCGCAAGCGTTCCAGAGCGCCATACCGGAAATTTGCGTGCGGGCATGCATACCTTTGCGCTTCCGTTTGCTACACCCGGGTTCACGGTTTCACTGCTTTGGCATCCCAGGTTTCAGGCGGATGCGGCGCACCGGTGGCTGCGTGAAATGGTCGTGAAAACCTGCGCATTGCGGCCCTGACCAGGGGTTACGGCGTGAGCGCTTGTTTTGCGATGGCGCCCAGGTCCACAGCCGGCAACGCATCGGCCAGCGGGCGCAGGGAGGCCGCTATGTCGGCGGCCTGGGTGGGGCGCACCAGGCGCGCGACTTCCTGTCCGTCACGCAGCAGCACCAACGTGGGCCAGAGCTTGACGCGGTAGCTACGCCCCAGCGGGCGACCCGGCCCGTCCTCCACCTTGACGTGGCGCCACTGGGGGTGTTGTGACAGCACCTGGTCCAGCGCGGGCTGGGCCGCGCGGCAGTGTCCGCACCAGGGGGTGCCGAATTCGAGCAGGGTCAGGCCCGGCAAGGCGTCCACTTCGGCACGCGCCGGGGCTTCGGTCTCGCGGAGATAGGGTGGGGGCGTGCGCATGCCCGGATTGTGGCCCAGGGGCCGGCGTAAGTCAGCGCTAGTTCCAGCCCGCGTCCACCTTGAACTCCTGTGCGGTGCACATCGCGCCGTCGTCGGAGGCCAGGAACAGCGCCATGCGCGCCACATCCGAGGGCTGCAGCTTGTCGGGCAGGCACTGGTTGCGCTGGATGTCTTTTTCGCCTTCTTCGTTGAGCCACAGCTTGATCTGGCGCTCGGTCATGACCCAGCCCGGCGAGATGGTGTTGACGCGGATGCGGTCCTGCCCGAGGCTGCCGGCCAGGCCGCGCGTGAGGCCGTTGACGGCCGACTTGGCGATGGCATAGCAGGGGTAGGTGCTGCCCTTGGTCTGCCAGCCCGTCGACCCGAAGTTGATGATGGAGCCGCTGCCCAGACGCTTCATGCCGGGGACGATGGCCTGGATGGCGAAGAACGCCGGGCGCTGGTTCACCGCCATGCGCTCTTCCCAGTATTCGGGCGTGACCGATTCCAGCGTGTGGCGGTCATCGCGGGCCACGTTGTTGACCAGGGTGGAGAAGTCGCCCAGGGCGGCGGTGGCGTCCGCCACGGCCTTTTGCAGGGCCGCCACATCGCGCACATCGCACTGGCAAAACCAGGGCTTCACATGGCCGGCAGCGGCAATCTTTTCCACCAGGGCCCAGCTTTCCGCTTCAGCGAAGTCGACAAAGGCGACCTGTGCGCCCTGCTGGGCAAAGGCTTCGACCATGGCCGCGCCGATGCCGGTGCCGCCGCCGGTGATGAAGACGCGCTGGCCTTGCAGGCTGGGATAGAGGGCGAGCTTGGTGGAGAGGGGGGGGAGGGATGCCATGCGAATTCCTGATCTATTGCAATTTGTATATGTCAAACACTGATAACTTGATTTTCCTTTATCAATGTGCCTTGCTAGGATGCCCTTTGTCAAGAGCCAAGGGCTCATCGCACTGCAAAAAACACCCAAGAGGACGACAGCATGGAATCCAAAAAATACCCCTTCCGCCGCAGCCAGGCCTGGTTTGGCCGCAACGACAAGGACGGCTTTGTGCACCGCAGCTGGATCAAGAACCAGGGTTATCCGCACGACGAGCTCGATGGCCGCCCGGTCATCGGCATCTGCAACACCTGGAGCGAGCTGACGCCCTGCAACGGCCACTTTCGCGAGCTGGCCGAGTTTGTCAAGCGTGGCGTCTACGAGGCTGGCGGCTTCCCGCTCGAATTTCCGGTGATGTCGCTGGGCGAAACCCAGTTGCGCCCCACCGCCATGCTGTTTCGCAACCTGGCCAGTATGGACGTGGAAGAGTCGATCCGCGGCAACCCCATTGACGGCGTGGTGTTGTTGATGGGTTGCGACAAGACCACGCCATCGCTGATGATGGGAGCTGCCAGCTGCGACTTGCCCACCATCGGTGTGTCCGGCGGCCCCATGCTCAACGGCAAGTTCCGTGGCCAGGACGTGGGCTCCGGCACCGGCGTGTGGAAGATGAGCGAAATGGTGCGCGCCGGCGAGA
>CANCER010000046.1 GCA_947375135.1 Comamonadaceae bacterium
CTGGCGTGCGTGATGACGTGGTCTGCAGCCTGAGGTGGGAGTGGGAGATCAAGGTGCCCGAGCTGGGCATATCGGTATTCGAGGTGCCACGGGAGCACGTCAAAGGGCGCAAAAAATCGCGGGTGGTGATCTGCAATAGTGTTGCGCAGTCGGTGATTGAATCAGTGCGTGGCCAGCACAAGGACTTTGTCTTTGTCTACAGGCGCGAACGGGTGAAAAACACCGACCAGGCACCAAAGATGCCCTATCGACCAATCGAGACCATGAACAACACTGCCTGGCAGACCGCACGCAAGGCCGCTGGCCTGGGCGATCTCCACGTGCACGACCTACGCCACACCATTGGCATGCGTCTGCGCGAGGCGGGTGTGGCCGAAAGCACGATCTCTGACATCCTGTGGCATAGCACCAAGACCATGACCCAGCATTACAGCGTGGCGCAGATCGTTGAGCTGCACCAGGCGCTGGAGAAGGTCAAGGACGATGCAGGCCGGTGGAATAAGAGTCTGGCAACGCTCAAACGTGAGCAGGCGGGGGATTTCGGGGAGGCCACTCCCCCAAAAGTCCCCCAGGTGAAAGTAGCGTAGAAATGAAAAACCCTCTGAAAACTCACGTCTTCAGAGGGAAATCATTTGGTGCGGCTGGCAGGAATTGAACCCACGACCCCTTGGTTCGTAGCCAAGTACTCTATCCAACTGAGCTACAGCCGCTAAGCCTCGAAGTATAGCAGAGATATGGCGTTCTGCGGGCTGTTGAACATTCTTCCTGAATTAATTAGACGTCGGCAACACTGGTACGCTCAAGGCACTTGAACTCCTATCGACCCTCGCGTCCGCCACGTCCCCATGCATACCGACAATCTTTCCCGATGGATTCACGACCACGTCTTTGACCAGAGCAACCCGCTGGCTGAGCGCAGCACCCGACTGGTGATGTGGATCACCGCTGTGATGATGGTGGTGGAGATCGCAGCGGGCTGGTGGTACAACTCCATGGCGCTGCTGGCGGACGGCTGGCACATGAGCTCGCACGCGGTGGCCATCGGCCTGAGCGCCTTTGCCTATTCCGCTGCGCGACGCTATGCGCAGGATGCGCGCTTTGCCTTCGGCACCTGGAAAATCGAGATTCTGGGCGGCTTTGCCAGCGCCATCTTTCTGCTGGGCGTGGCCGCGCTGATGATTTTCGGCTCCTTCGAGCGCATCCTGTCACCCCAGCCGATTCAATACAAAGAGGCGATTGCCATTGCGGTGCTGGGCCTGCTGGTGAACATCGTCTGCGCGCTGATCCTGGGCAAGGCACACGACCATGAACACGGCCACAGCCATGGACACGATCATGCTCACCACCACGGCCCTGCGCATGGCCCTGCGCACGAAGCGCACCAGGACCTGAACCTCAAGTCCGCCTACATCCATGTGATTGCCGACGCAGCCACCTCGGTGCTGGCGATTGCAGCCCTGATCGGCGGCTGGCTGTTTGGCTGGTCCTGGCTGGACCCGGTGATGGGCTTGGTGGGGGCCGTGCTGGTGGCAGTGTGGGCCAAGGGCCTGATCGAGCAGACCGGCAAGGTGCTGCTGGACCGCGAGATGGACCATCCGGTGGTGGAAGAAATACGCGAGGTGGTGCAAGCCTGCGGTGCCGAACACACGCTGACCCGCGTCACCGATTTGCATGTGTGGCGCGTGGGCAAGAACGTTTACTCCTGCGCCCTGAGCCTGGTCACACAGGACACCAAGCTCACGCCCACCCGGGTGCGCGAGTGCCTGGCGGTGCATGAAGAAATCGTGCACGCCACCATAGAAATCCACCGCTACCCCGGCCCTGCGGCCTGAGTCCGGTTCGGGCAGCACCACACCATGACCGAAGGCAAGCCCGGCGTACTCAGCCAGATTCCGCGCGGCGTGTGGGTGCTGGGCTTTGTCAGCATGTTGATGGATATCTCGTCCGAGATGATCCACAGCCTGCTGCCCCTGTTTCTGGTGACGGTGCTGGGCACCTCAGCCTTTACGTTGGGACTGATTGAGGGCCTTGCAGAATCCACCGCGCTCATCGTCAAGGTGTTCTCCGGTGTGCTGAGCGATTACCTGGGCAAACGCAAGGGCTTGGCACTTTTTGGTTACGCCTTGGGGGCGCTGACCAAGCCGCTGTTTGCCATGGCCGGCGGCATCGGTCTGGTGGTGACGGCGCGCCTGCTGGACCGCGTGGGCAAAGGTGTGCGCGGTGCGCCGCGCGACGCGCTGGTAGCCGACATTACGCCCGAGGCCGTGCGGGGCGCTGCCTTCGGTTTGCGCCAGGCCCTGGACACCGTCGGCGCCTTCACCGGGCCGCTGCTGGGTGTGGACCTGATGCTGCTGTGGGCCAATGATTTCCGTGCCGTCTTCTGGGTTGCCACCGTGCCGGGCCTGCTGGCGGTGGCCCTGCTGCTGTTCGGCATCCGGGAGCCGGAAGCAGCGGCGGGTGCCGGGCGCCGCAACCCCATCTCCAAGGCGAATCTGCGCCGCTTGGGCAGCCCCTACTGGTGGACCGTGGGCGTGGGCGCCGTCTTCACCCTGGCGCGCTTTAGCGAAGCCTTTCTGGTGCTGCGGGCCCAACAAAGCGGCGTGGCATTGGCTCTGGTGCCCTTGGTGATGGTGGCCATGAACCTGGTGTACTCTGCCTCGGCCTACCCTTTTGGCAAATTGTCCGACCGGGTCAGCCACGGCACGCTGCTGCTTGCCGGGCTGCTGGTACTGATAGCCGCCGACCTCGTCTTGGCCCGCAACAGTGACTGGATATCCCTGGCCCTTGGTATTGTGTTGTGGGGAATTCACATGGGAATGACCCAGGGCTTGCTCAGCACCATGGTGGCCGACACCGCGCCAGAGGACTTGCGCGGCACCGCCTTTGGCTTCTTCAACCTGATGAGTGGCATCGCCCTGCTGCTGGCCAGCGGCATGGCCGGTTGGCTGTGGGACCACTACGGCGCTGCTTTCACCTTTTACGGCAGCGCAGCCATGTGCGTGCTGGCCCTGCTGAGCCTGGCTGCCAGACCGAAGAGAGGGGTGGCGAGAAAGAACGGTGACGGTTTGGACAAGGCCGTGTAGAGCACGGCTTGCTCAGCGGCTTGCTTTTGCGCGTGGCGCCTTGTGCATGGCCTGGAGTGCCAATCTGGCGAGGTACAGAACGATCAGGGTTCCCGTAAAGTCGCCAAACGCCATCACTGCCAGGCTGCTGAAGAAGTCTTGTGTCTGGCCATGCGCCACATACCAAATCTGATGCAGAAGCGAACTAAGGGTGGCGAAGACGACTGCAACCTTCAGGAGCGACGCAGCCGTCAGTCGTTCCAAATTCGTGTTCAAGCCAAGGAAGTCAGCGCAAAATTGTCGGGCCAGCAGGGGCGACGCGCCTGAGATGACACCTGCAACCAAGGCATTCAGGGCATCGTCGTGGTAATGCTGCTCGTAACCAATCCCCATCGACGCAAGCACGATGCCCAGCGCCCCCCATTCCCCAAACACCAGAATGAAGGCCAGCCGCAACCCGCTGGGAAGAAAGATCCAGCCCACACCTTTGGAAAATACAAAGGCCGAAAAGAGAAAGTTGTTAAGTTCAAAGAGCGCAACAAACGCTGCCGCCGTCCCCAACACCACCAGGGTTTTGCGCACAAAGGTCACTGCTGCGCCTTCTCCAAGCAATCCTCAAGTTTTGCGAAGTACTGATGGGTCAGTGCGGTAGGCACTACGTACTTGACCCGGTTGTCCTGTGCGTCCAGCTCCAGTGCAATAAAGCCCTTATGGCGCAGCGTCTTCAGCCGGCGATGGATCGTCGCCGGGGAGGCTTCTTGCAACATCTCCATCGACTGCAACACGGTCACCGGAACGCCCACCTGCCACAGCACCGCGAAGGTGTTGAGCAATCGCTCCTCCACCGCGTCCATCGCAGGAAACGTTGGCAAGCCTTTGACGGCTTCGATCAGGTTGAGAAACTTCAGGTAAGACATCCCTGCACGATAAAGGATAAAAGCGTAGTTCAGGTGCGGTTTAGAAAATTCAGCGCACCCGCCACGCTTTTGGTACCGCGCAGGACCTCAATCCGGCCGAGTCGATGCGGGCACGACGCAATGAAATGACGCTGGCCGAGTTCTTCAAGGAGTACTACAAGCGCCAGCTGGTGCGTGACTTCGTGAAACTCGCCCTGAACGCGGAGGCACGCCACAGTGATGGGCTGGCGATGCAATGGCAGGATGTACACGCTGGAACGAAGAAAGAAAGCTGCCCAAGGCAGCACGGCGTTGGGTGCGGTGGAGGCGTTGGCGGAGAAGCACGGACTGCACTTGCAGCACTGCGAGATGCGTAACCCTGCACATCAATGACCTGTGTCGCACACTGGGATCTTGGCTGGCCAGCAGCACCACCAGCCTGCCAACCATCGGCAGGGTTCTGAACCACAAGACCCCGGAGGCCGCCAAGGTCTACGCCCGTTTGATCGTCGTCCCAGTTCGCAACGTCATGGAAGAAGCCACGGCGGCCATGCGCAGAACCGGCGAGGTTTGAAACCACGGCACGGGACCAATTGAATTTCGCATTACTTGAAAAAAAGCAATGCGAATATTAAACTCCTTCCTCATGAACCAGTCTGACAACATCCTCGAACTGGCCCGGCACCGGCGCGTGCTACGGGCGGCGGATGTGCGCGCGCACGGCTGGTCACCGCAGCTTCTGATCCGGCTGCACCAAGCTGGCAAGCTGCAACGGCTCGCCCGTGGCCTGTACGGACTGCCCGACGCTGAAGTCACCGAGCACCAGACGCTGATCGAGGTCTGCCAGCGTGTGCCCAAGGCCGTGCTGTGCCTGCTAAGTGCACTGCAATTCCATGAGATCGGCACGCAACTCCCTCACGAAGTGTGGATCGCGCTGCCTGAAGGCAGTCAGACCCCGGCCTTGAGCTACCCCACGCTGCGCGTCACGCGCCTGCGCGGCGCCGCCTACAGCGAGGGCATCGAGACGGTGACAGATCATGGTGCCCCCATCCGTGTGTACAGCGCCGCCAAGACGGTGGCCGACTGCTTCAAGTTCCGCAACAAGATCGGCCTCGACGTGGCACTGGAGGCGCTGAAAGACGCCTGGCGCAGCCGCAAGGTCACCATAGCCGAGTTGGGCCACTTCGCGAAAATCAACCGGGTCGAACGTGTCATGCAGCCCTACCTGGAGGCGGTGACGCAATGACCGGCAACCTCTGCGCGTCCATTCTGGCTCGACTTCTGACCCTCGCCAAACAGCGCGGCGACGACTACAGCCTGCTGCTGAACCGCTTTGCGCTGGAACGCCTACTGGCCCGCGTCAGTACGTCCCCGCACGCTGACCGCTTCCTGCTCAAGGGCGCCCTGCTCTTTGCCCTCTGGTATGAAACCCCGCACCGGCCGACCAGGGACGCCGACTTTCTCGGCTTCGGGCCCGACGATGAGGCGAACCTGATCGCCACGTTCCGCGACATCGCCGCCACGGACCTGGGTGACGGTATCGTGTTCGATCCCAACTCCGTGAAGGCGGATGCCATTCGCGAGGACAACACCTACGGCGGAACGCGCATCACGTTGGTGGCACGTATAGGCTCCGCACGCTGCGCACTTCAGATCGACGTGGGCTTCGGTGACGCTGTGACGCCGGGGCCTCAGACAGTGGCCTATCCGACCTTGCTGGGCGACTTCCCGGCGCCCACGCTGCGGGTCTATCCGGTCTATACCGTGATCGCCGAGAAATACCAGGCTATGGTCATGCTGGGGCAAGCGAACAGCCGCATGAAGGACTTCTTCGACCTTGCGGTGATTGCACGGCGCACGAAACTGGATGACGCCACATTGGCGACAGCCATCGCCGCCACCTTTGCCCGGCGCCAGACCGCGTTGCCCACCAAGCGCCCTTTGGCGCTGACCAAGCAGTTCAGTGAAGACGCAGGGAAGCTGCGCCAGTGGCAGGCCTTCTTGAATAAGAACCGCATCGAAGCCGCAAGCCTGGGTGAAACCGTTGCACTGCTGGATGACCTGCTGTGGCCACCGACTCAGGTCGCCGCTGCTGGCCGTCAGGTTACTGCCACTTGGCACCCTGACGAATTGCGCTGGGTCTGAACGCCCAACGACGAAGCTACCGGGCTGCTCATTCCTTCTCGGAGAACAACCCGGAAAAATCGTCGTGCCAAAAGGGACTTTCGCGTTTCGGAAAACCAGCGCGCAAAAGGTCGGTGAAGACCAGGCTCAACATGCTATCGGCCGGGGCATAGGCGTACACCAGATTGAAGGGGCTGCCCGAAGCAGGCCGCACGTCGCCATCGCACTCGGTCATTGTCAATGTGATAACGGTGCCTTTGTCCGGCTGAAAGCCCACGATGTCACCAAGTCCGAACCGCACAAACATGCGCCGGTACTCGTCCACCTCAACATGAAATACCTTGTCGCCTTTGGCCACATTGGTGAATCCAGGCGCGTAGGCAAAGCTATTTCCCCTGCTATCCGCCACGGTGATACCCGCCAGCTTGCGACCATCCAGGGGATCGGGCACCTGAATGGAGTAAAAAGCCGCGCTTTCCGTCACCGTATGCTGAACCGTGCGCGTGACTTGCTGGATCGCCTCAACGGTGGCCACACCAGGAGTGCTGTCGTCCGTCGCCACGGGCACAGTCACCGGCTTGTCAACCACGTAGAACAGGCCACTGGAGTCTGTCAGGATGCGTCCTGCAGCAAGGGAGAAAGGCGCCGATTTGCTGGCATTTTTGACGGTCAAACGGACACGGGCCGGTGACGCCTTTGGCAATATGCCTTTGAGCGCAGCGTCTGCCAGAATGGTGGAGTCCCGCACCTTGTCGAAGGGCTCCATCATGCCGACTTCCTGCTGCTGTGAAATCATGGAGAACATCGTCGCCAGTGCCTCCTGAATTTGAAAGTAGCGCGGATCACCGGCACGGCGCAACGCCGCCAACTGGTCGTAACGGTCTGCCGTCTGGTCTATGACGGCCACAAAATCAGCTTTGGTTTGCATGGCTATTGGCCCACCTTTATCAGCGTCCCAGCCACGTCAATCTGCAGCGTCATGCGGTCATTGCCTTCGGGAACCAAATAGGCGTTGATGGCACCGACCGGGAGTACCGTCAAGATGGGCAAGTCGGTTTTCATCTTCTGCATGAAGTCGGAAAAGACACTTGTATCGCCTTGTGGGCGTTGCAAAAGCGACTTGATATCGGCGCCGTAGTGCGAACCGAGGTATCCCTCGACCGGGGTGGAGACCCAATGCCGGACCATTTCGGCAATGTCGGCGGCTGTGATTTGCGCGGTTGTGGACATTGGACCAATGGTAGGCAGGCGCTACCGTTGGTGTCGGGTGTGTTTTCCGGCTTGCAGCGGGAGCCGCCCTTCAGCGATATCACCCGAATGGGGGATGTACAAACCTTGTCATGACCGTCAAACTGGAAGGCTGAGACCCCTGTGCAAATGGAATTTCGGCAGGGAACGGCTTCAGAGGGATTGGCGCGGTCCGAGGGCGAATACCGATCAATTCATACCATCAACCAATGCTTTCACTCGCGAATGTGAAGTGGTCGGCAGGACTGCAGCGTAAGCGGTCATCTACTGGACCCGGCATTTCAAGATTGAAGTCGCAGACTGCTCAGTAATTTTTCTTCTCCATACCGGTCATAGCCAGCCCTGATTTCCTGGCAGCGGACATTCGCCGGTGATTGAGGATCTTTCGCTCTGGCAGCGGTGGTTTCTATGCAGCGGTCATTGACCGCCGGGTTACCTGGGGCAGGACCCGACCAGATGCAGTCTTACGAATTTTCGAACCGGCCGTCAGACATGGGCTGGAAGCGGTCTGTCACTCGCTTCAGTCGGAAGTCAAGTCCGCAGCGTAACCTGCCGTTGACCAAGGCCCGCTTTCTGGAAGGTCAATCGCAATCATTTGCCTGCGTCTGTGCCAGAACAACCGTCAAGCCCGCTTTCCATGCTTTGCTTGATGACCTGAAGGAAGATGGGCGGCAATATGTGCTCCGTCAGGTGTGGTCTGATATGACTTTAAAACCGCAGAAATCGACACCAGCTTATGCCTTTGGAGTGCCACTACAGTAAATATCCAAGCACTCGATCATCTCCTTTTCATGAGCGAATGCTTGTTTATCGCCCCACTGCTTGTTCTCATAGATCAGAGCCATTTTCAGCGAATCGAGCCGGTTCTTGTTCTTGTTGTGGAACCGTTGCCGCTTCTCGTTGTAAGGCAGATTCCCATACTCCGAATTTAGGCTACGGGAAACAAGCGCCAAGTTGCCAAAACGGTCAAGCGCTTTATCGACGCAGTTGTCGTCCCTATCGGTCGGCGTCTGAGGTGAGATGTGTTCAACCGAACTTTTCGCAGTAAGTCGAAACTTTTTCCACTCTTCGGTCACACGCTTTTCTTGGAACCACAGCACAAACTCCAATTTGTAGAACCAGTAGTGAGCTAACTTTACGCCGCTAGCGTTATCCAACTCTATTTGATGACTCAGGTCGCGACGGTGCCAAGGGTTTTTCATAAACGCCAGTGTCCGAACCACCAAGAGTCCGTCAGCAATAGAACCGAGCAAGTGGTTATCGAGATGGCGAAGGTAGGCGAAATAGCGCTTCGCCTTAGTGCCTTGCGTTTCTGCCTTCTCGCCGGGATTGCGGTACATAAACAGGAGTAGCGGAGTCACCCAATACTGCGTCGTGATTTCCTGGGAGTGGTAAAGCATGCTCTGCAAAAGTGAGAAGCCTCGGTGTGAATCCGTTTCCCGTGACCGACTTATGTAACGGTTTTTGCTTCTTGTGCTCGTACTGATACTAATTTTGCTAATCAGGTGAATCTCATCCTCGCCTTGATCAACCCACTTGATGAAGTGCTCGTCGAAGATGACGCGCAGCCGCCAGAGCAACGCGATGAACGAGCGCACGTTCTCAGTTCTTTTGAGCGAGTCTTGGAAAAAATGTGCATCAAAAAGGTTCAATAGCTCTCGATCGAGCAAGCGAGGCAAGTCAGCGAGTTTGCTCTCCAACAACCAAATGCGCAGCGTGTGTTGGAGAAAAAGAGGGAACCCGAAAATGCTCCGCACCCATGTTGGATCGACATCATTAACTTCGGCATCCACATCGGATGAGAGTGGCTCATCCGAAGTTTTCAGAATTTCTGCTAAGTCCAACGCATGGAGAGCCCTCTGACCCTGCATTCGCTTACTCAGCACCCTGCAAACGAATTCAGGATTGCTCAATTCGCCACGCTCATAGAAACCCGTGACCTCACTAGCTGATAGCCCAGATAGCCCAGCCAGGTTGCGCTCGATGAAGTTTTCCATGTCGGCGCACGCCTCCCACAGCACAGCACAAGGACCACGTTCCGTCTCGGTTAACGCGTCAAGCATCCGGGCCTTGAGAATTTCGTGATGCTGGAGCTGCACACCACGATTGTTGATCACCTCAAACAGTTTGTTTAAGTCGGTTTCACGGGGCACCGTAGTGATGACAAACTTCACCTTGCCAAAAACGAACTCCGTCAATCCGGCTAGATGCGTCTCTTTATTCTTCACGCCTTTGGGCAATGGGCGCCTCTCAAACACCGACCTCATCAGATCAAGCGCCGTGCGCATCCGCTTGGTTGCCTCGTCGTCTGTTATTTGCTGTCCACGGGCTCCAAAAGTCAGTGTTTCCAAAAAAAGGTTTACTTCAGGCCGAATGGCGAACCTCAGTCGTGTCTGCGTGCTGGTCGCTTCGGTTACAGTGAGAAACGGCTTCAATGCCTTCTGCCATGCATGGCAAAGCATCCACAGTGTCGTGAAGCGCTGTTGCCCATCGATGAGATCAAAATGTCGACCGGTAATGCCATCTTGCTCTACGAGCAAGGTGCCACCAAGAAAGAATAAATCCTCATCGCGCTCATAGGCGTTGACCAAGTCGTTCAAAAGCGTGAGCACCTGATCTTCACCCCACACATACAGGCGCTGATAGATCGGGATGTTGAAATGCCAGTGTGGACTTGCCTCAACGATGTCTGTCAAGCTGTAAAGATTGGAGGCGATCTTCATGCCGCCCCCCCTTTTAGCTTGGCGGCGATCCAAGCTTCCTTGCCGCCAAGTGATGTCAGTTTATTCTGGTCAAAGTAGACCAGCACCGCCTGCTTGTAATTTCCCCGCACACCTCTGCCAACTTCAATGGATTCCCCTGCATAACTCTTGCGGTGTGCGTGGTGCGTTTTTAAGTGGCCGATAACCTGTTCCGGCCGGAAGCCGGTTGCAATTACATCGAGAAAATTTAAGTTGCCTGGGCTATTTGGGTCCTGCTTGACAAAATTTTGTGCCGCCTCATATCGCACTTGCTGTTTGTCTAACCGAATTGCACCCAGCGCATGTTCCAGCCAAAGCGAGAACTCCCACAGCTTCTCATCATCGAACTGATCGAAATACATCAGCGAAGCCAGCAGAAAAACCTCTCGCAGGAAAAGCGAGTTCGCCATCAAGAGCCTCACGTAAACCTCACGGAAACGCAGCACTTCGCTGGCGTCCGTTGGTTCGCTCACTAAGCGGCGCAGGAGCGCGGAATACTTGTCCGCATAGAGAAAGAAACCCATACCCTTTTGAATCGGCTGCCGGATGGCAAAGGGCAAATCTTCCGCATTGGGGCTTAGCGAAATGCGGTTGGTGTGAATCTCACTATGTCCATCTCGGGTGAGAGACAGCGCAGTGCCAAGTCGATTGTGCCGCGAGCGGTAGAGCGGGATGGTGGCATGGTCGCCTTCTGCCTTCCACGTCTGCTTCTGAAACTCCTCCATCAGCGCATCGTGACCGCCGTAGACGACACGACCGCCGGTCCAGTAGCGGGCACGCCAGAGGAACTTGGTGAAAAGGCTAGGTGCAAATTCCTGATCGTGCGACATCACCGGTGCGCCCTGCTGGATACCTTCCCAGCGTCGCGCGCACAGTGTTTGCAGTGTTTCCTTGCGCTCCGTCGTTGCTCCATCGACTTCCCGTAGGTGGTAAGCCTTGAGCAAGTCCGTGGCGTGGAGCGGCACACCACGGTTGTTTTGCGTATCAAAAAAGGTGAATGCCAGATCCACTCGATCCACGCTGATCACCGTGAAAACGATCTGTTGGAAGATGTCGGCATTCGGGCGGTTCAGGTGATCCCGGAAAAGCTCGGCAGCGCTCCGGATGCGGCGGGCCGATTGGGGTGAGTAAGTCAACGCGCAGTTGTCGGGCAGAGCGCTCTTCAACTGCTGATGCAGCACGCACAAGGCGGTAAGCCGCTGCTGGCCATCAATAATGAAACGTTTTTTCTTCTTGGCATGGAGATGCACGAGTATCGTGCCCATGTAGTAAGGGGGCTTCGTATCAGGCGCTTTCTGGTAGTCCGCCAAGTCGTCGGCGAGTTGACGTATCTTTTCATCGTTCCAGACGAAACCCCGCTGATAGGTGTCCACAGCAAACGGATGGTTCGATTTGCCGAATAAATCCGAAAAGCTCATGACGTACACACGTACTGGGGGTGGCATTGGGTCGGTGCTCATACTAGGCGAATCCTGCCGGTCAGCAGTTCCCCCATCATTATGGCCTGCGTGAGGGCGCGGACGAATAGGTTTTTCATGCACATGAAACCCAGTATCGCACCTTTGGTTATCCATCGATCAGCAGGAAAAACCTCGATTTTCTAGCATTGCCAGTGTCGGCTTTGGAGTAGGCATTTCAGCAACCTCAATGACTCCATCGGGTCTTCTCAAGCCATTCACGGCCAAAAGCCCAATGGCGCCTGACGCGGCAATGCCGAAGTTCACGGGGCTGAACCGAAAGTCAACAATGGGCACACAGTTGTCTACTGGTAGTTTTGGCGACTGACTGCTCTCTCTGTTTGCCCTGAAAAAGGCTCGGGATTTGCCAGAATTCCTGCCGCTGGCTCAGGTAGGCTGTTTGGAGTCTTTGCAGTGGTCGATTTGCTTGCTCCAAAGGAGTCAATCAAATTCGCTCAAGTCGAGCCATCTAAGCACCCACGGTCACACTAAACGTGCAAAGGCGGGTTCCGACTTTGCGCTGTCAAATGACGCTGATGAATAGTCCAGCGTTCACTCCCGTATTACGATTCATGGCAGATCCTCCGTTGTTGAGTGAAGACCTTGCTCGATTACATCTTGGTCGCATTGATGCCGTATCCATCAGAGGATACAACCCGTGCATACTGGTAAGTCCTCTATCAAACTTCTCTAACCCGTAGTATGCTTTCTAAGCAGTCGAAGCATGTTGATGCCCACTATGCAATAGTTACACACTACCGATCCCTGGAGAACCAAATGACTCACGTCGATATCCATACTGCCAATTCGCTTCTTTCAGAATTTTGCAAATTGAATGCTGGGATCGGCATCTCCCGTGCACTCGTTGAAAAATTGTTACTCGACCAAATTCAATTGGCCAACAAAGTCTTACAAAGAATTTCTACAAATGAAGGTTTTCACAAACTGGATACAAAATTCTCTGGCAGCATTGATACTTCGAATTTAAAAATAAATTTTTCAAACATCTTTAATCCGAAAGATTCAAATCAATTCTTTCCAACGATTGATATTAGTGGATTACAGATCATTATTTCTATTTTCCTCGAGAAAAAGGAAGTGGCAGTTCTTGCAATTGATTTTTCAAAAATAGTCGCCCAGATAATTTTTGAGAAGAGGAGGATGCGGCTGATCAAAGTTTCCGACCAGCATGGCATCCAGTCGACAGATATGAAGTGGGAGAACGATCCAGGTTTGAAATTATTTTTTGAGACCGAATTCAACTTTCAGATGGCTGACTGGATGGATCTTGCCGTATATCTGCGAGCCATCTCGGTCTTCTCAGGCTCAGAAATTTGTGAAACAGTTGTTCAGGCGCTAGTGTTTCCTGACCTATTGTCGATCTTCGTCGGTATCAAATTTGGCGATGATGTTCAATTGCGCTGTGAGGCCGATATGGTGATGCTGACAGCGACTTCAGCGCTGGATTTGTCGCACTGCCCCACGTCGCCAGTGTCTGGCACTATTCGCACGATCGCCAACGTAGCGGAATTATCCCCTGATCAAATAGTGGGGAGTGCGAATTCAGATGCTGACGAAAAGAAACATGTTGTCAATGTTCGTATCGATGGTGATTCGCCTTCGAATCAATACCCACCCGGCCACCATGCCGAACCAGAAAGACTCAATTCAGGAGATGTATTTTTATTTACTCCATTACTTCTTTTGGAGCAAAATTTCAATGGAATAATTAAGCCTTCAATTACGGCTTCCGATACTGGTTTCTTTGGCCCGATTTATTGGCGATACTCGCTTACAGCAGCGACGCAGAAGGTACTTCTAAACGTGTTTCCTACTTGGCCGATCCGGTTCACTATAGACGCGCCTGTAGATGTAACTGCACAATGTGGTGCGGGAATAAAAATTGGCTGCATTCGATATGAGGCTGCAGGTGCAATGGCAGATGGCGAGGTGAACCCTTTGCAGATCGAATTTCGAATCAATCTTGATGTTCCGCGCCTCGAACTTGTATTTGAGTCCAGGATTTCTGATATCCAAGGCAAGAATTTTTCATTCAAAACCTTCCCCAAGGCAGAGTTTCCGGTAAGCGAAATCCTTGATTTTCTACTCGCCCGAATAGCTGAAGTAGCAATCACCGGGCAAGCAGGGCGAATTCTAAATACCACACGTATCCCGCTTGCACAGTTTGGTGTGCTCACCAGAATTGCACCGTTGATAGGTGGACTCGCAGGCATTTCCGATGAAAATGGGAATGTCACCATGGGAGCGAAGTTACGACTGTAATCGATGACGGTCCAATTTGCTGAGTCACTGCTCTAAACCTCAGGCGAAAGGCCGGACTATCGAGACATTGAATGTTTGTTTTCGGCACCTTGCCGAAATCGACGAACGGCGATTGACCAGCCACCAGACTCATGAAATTGACTCACTTGGAAGCAGGTACTGGTGGCGGTCGGCTTACGCTGCCCTGGAGCCGCAGAGTGGTCACCATTCACAATGGAACCCGGAACGACCGCTGCTGAGAAAGGATGCGTTTTGGCGAAGGACAGCTTTCTCAGGAGCGAACTCAATTTCCTAAAACCTCGGCCAAATAAACAGATGGCCGATTACAGCCTATCAGAGTCAACGGTATGAAATTTAGAACTACCCTGAGAAAATTGAAGGGGATATTCGCTCAGAAAATGCCTCCTAAAGACGATTCAGTGCCCATATCCCACGTTGACCCCTGTCTCTCCAGCGCATCCATGCCGGATAGATAGGTTAGCTATTCCACTCCGGCAAACGCATCTTCCGCCTCGGCCTTTGCCTTCTCCATGGCACCACTGCCCAGCGTCACCCCCTCCCCGGCCTGCAGCGGCGTGTAGTGGCTACCCTCCAGATACGCCATGGCAAGCACGTCAAACAGGTCCGGCGACGGTATGCCGTCTTCCCGCATCTTTTCCTTGGACTCGATATGCACAATGGCTTTCTCGTCAAAGTAGTACGGCAGGCGTGATCCCTGCGTCTGCAGCTTGGTCTTCCAGGGCCCGTCAGCAATGCCCATGCGCCCCTTTTTGATGGCCTCCGCAACGCTGTAGGTGCAGTGCGCCCGCTGGTTGACGTACATGGTGTTGTTCTTGTTTTTGAAGCACTTGGCTCCCCACTTCACGCGCACCACCGGCACACCCTTGTTCTCCAGAATCACAGCCACGCTGGCACCCACACCTCCAGCATCCACATAGACCACGGCATCGGACATTTCCAGCCAGCGCATGTAGATGTCGCCCGCGAATGTCACGGGGTCGCGGGCATTGCTGATGACCGGGAAATCAATCAAGTCCACCTTGCGGGCGTCGGCGTCGTAATATTCACCGTACCCGGCCACATGGAACAGGCCCAGCACGGATTCGTCACGGTAGACGCCCTCCCCGACGTCAGCCACCAGGATGCGGCCATATTCTTCGCTAGGGGCGATGGTGCGCAATCCCATGGCACGCTCAATCTCGGACTTCGCCAGCAACATGCCGTCTGACTTGTCGGGGAACCGGCCCAGCACCTTGATGCCGTACATGGCGGTGTCCTTGCCGCCGTATTCCTTGCGCCGATCACGCCGAAGTTTTCGTCAGGGATGCCGCTGGCCTCGTCACACAGCCACAGCAGCCAGTCGCGGTGCTTACCCGCCAGATTCTCAGGGCTGCCCTTGGGCGCCGTCTGTGCCTTGACCCACCAGCTTTCCTTTTTTCCCTTGATGTAGACCGTTTCGGCCATGACCACGATGTACGGAGCAATCCAGCCATAGGGGCCGGACTCCAGGCGCATTTTCTGGTCGGCTATCTCCTGCCATACCGCTCAGGGAATTACCTGTGCAACCATTCGGACAGCAAACACGCTGACCTACACTTTGAAATGACCTGTGCGACCGCAACCATGGACTTGGCCGGCGAGTTTTGCCACGACCTAGGCGAACCGGCGGAGCCCTGCGCGCCTGTAACATCCGCGCCGGCCGAGTGCAAGCTTGGCCCTGGCGATGCGCCCGCCAGTAAACAGGCTTCGATTGATTTTTAGCAGTCATACCCCCCCGGGGGGTTAACTTGGGGTGGCATCCGGCCTGGCGCGGGCCGCTAGAAAGGAGGCAAGAACCCGTACACCATCGCCCGGGCTGAAGCTGCCCGCCTCCTGCCGCACTGTGCCGACCCGTCGGAGTGGCTGCGGGTGCTGATGTGCGACAACCGGCAAGACCCCAGGCTGCGCCTGGAGGCCGCCGGCGCCCTGCTGCCGTATTTCGTTGAACGAATGTGAGCGCCTGACCGCCAAAGGCCGGGCTTTGCTGGCGCTGCATTTGGCGAAGTTGCCTACAGATTGCCTACAAGCGACCACAGGAAAAGCACAGACAGAAAAAAGCACTTTCCGATTTCTCGTAAGTGCTTGATTTCATTGATGTTAATTGGTAGGCCGTCACAGACTTGAACTGTGGACCAAAGGATTATGAGTCCTCTGCTCTAACCAACTGAGCTAACGGCCCAACCGAAGGCGAGATTGTACGGGCTGCGCCGGGGCGGCTGAGACCATCCGGGGTCTACTTGTGGTGGCTCAGGGCGTTGCTCATCAGTTTGGAAGTGATGTCCACGATCTGGATCATGCGGTCGTAGGGCATGCGGGTGGGCCCGATCACGCCCAGCGTGCCGACAATCTTGCCGTCCACCTCGTAGGGGCTGCTGACGATGGACAGGTCTTCAAAGGGCACGACCTGGCTTTCTCCGCCAATGAAGATGCGCACCCCGTCGGCCTGGCCGGCAATGTCGAGCAGGCGCATGAGTTGGGCCTTCTGCTCAAACAAATCGAACGCCCGGCGCAGGTGGCCCATGTCGCTGGAGAAGTCTGACACGGACAGCAGATTGCGCTCGCCGGCAATCACCACCTCGCCCCCGGTATCGCTGATGGCTTCAGAACTGACGGCTACGGCGGCCTGCATCAGGGCGGCAATTTCAGAGCGCAGGCTTTCCACCTCGCCTTGCAGACGGCCACGCACCTGCTCAATATCCTGGCCCACGTAATTGCTGTTGAGGAAGTTGGCCGCCTCGACCAACTGGGCCTGGGTGTAGTCCACCTCGGTGTAGATGACGCGGTTTTGCACATCGCCCTCGGGCGACACGATGATCACCAGCAGGCGTTTTTCCGACAAGCGCAAAAACTCCATGTGCCTGAATGCGGAAGAGCGCCTGGGCGTGATGACCACACCGACAAACTGCGACAGGCTGGACAGCAGGTTCGCCGCGCTGGTAATCACCTTTTGCGGCTGGTCGGGCGCCAGGCTGTGGCTGGAGTACTGGGAGGGCTGCACCGTGAGCATGGTGTCCACAAAGAGCCGGTAACCGCGCGCGGTGGGAATGCGCCCGGCAGAGGTGTGCGGGCTGACGATCAACCCCATCTCTTCCAGGTCCGACATGACGTTGCGGATGGTGGCGGGTGACAGTTCCAGACCCGGAGCCTTGGACAAGGTTCGGCTACCCACCGGCTGGCCGTCGGCGATATAACGCTCTACCAGCGCTTTGAGCAACATCTTGGAACGGTCATCAAGCATTGACACATTTTAGTGATTTAATTTGCCAATGAAGACGCAGTCTCAATTTAGGCAGGTAGCCCTCATCGGGAAATACCAAAGCACCATTTCCGGCCCCGCTGGCGCGCACTCGCGCCATGCACTGGAGGAGATTGCCCATTTCCTGATGGACCTTGGCTGCGATGTGGTACTAGAGGCAGACACCGCCTCCAACATGGGCTTAAGCGCCTACAACACTCTGGATGTAGACGGCATTGGCACCCAATGCGATTTGTGCCTGGTGGTGGGTGGCGACGGCACCATGCTGGGCGTGAGCCGCCAGTTGGCCCCGCACAAGGTGCCGCTGATCGGCATCAACCAGGGCCGCTTGGGCTTTATTACCGACATCCCCTTCGGCCACTACCAAAGCGTGCTCGGGCCCATGCTGGCGGGTGCATACGAGGAAGACCAGCGCAGCCTGATCAAGGGGCGCGTGATGCGTGACGGCCGCTGCGTATTCAGCGCCCTGGCCATGAACGATGTGGTGGTGAACCGCGGTGCCAGTTCCGGCATGGTGGAGTTGCGGGTGGAGGTGGACGGGCACTTTGTGGCCAACCAGCGCGCCGACGGCCTGATCATCGCCTCGCCCACGGGCTCCACCGCGTACTCACTGTCGGCCGGCGGGCCGCTGCTGCACCCGGCGATTGACGGCTGGGTGATCGTGCCGATTGCGCCGCATACGCTGTCCAACCGACCCCTGGTGCTGACCAGCGCCGGAGAGATTGCCGTGGAAATCGTGGCCGGGCGCGATGCCAGCGCCAGTTTCGACACCCAAAGCCTGGCCTCACTCATGCACGGTGACCGCATTGTGGTGACGCGCTCCGAACACAAGGTGCGCTTTTTGCACCCCCGTGGCTGGTCTTACTTTGATACCCTGCGACAAAAAATGCACTGGAATGAAGGAGTCGTTTAAACCATGGCCTTGAAGCGGATCGTTCTGCGGGACTTTGTCATCATCAGCGAGCTGGAGCTGGACCTGCAGCAGGGCTTTACCGTGCTGACCGGCGAAACCGGTGCCGGCAAGTCGATCCTGGTGGATGCCTTGCAACTGGTGACCGGCGCGCGCGCCGATGTGGGCGTGATCCGCGAGGGCGCGGCACGCACCGATGTCAGCGTCGAGTTTGACCACGCGCCGGGCCTGCATGCCCTGCTGGAGGAAGCCGGCTTTGACGCCGGTGACAGCCTGCTGCTGCGGCGCACGGTGGATACGCAAGGCAAAAGCCGGGCCTGGGTCAACGGCAGCCCGGCCACGGCGCAGCAGTTGCGCAGCATGGGTGAGCACCTGATCGACATCCACGGCCAGCACGCCTGGCAAAGCCTGACCCGCCCGGACGCAGTGCGCGGCCTGCTGGATGCCTACGCCCAGCTGTCCACCCACGCGCTAAGCACCTTGTGGACCACCTGGCGCACGGCACAAGCCGCCTTGCAAAAGGCCACGCAAGCGCAAGACTCCCTGCGGCGTGAGCGTGAGCGCCTGGCCTGGCAGATCGGCGAGCTGGAAAAGCTCAACCCCCTGGCAGGTGAATGGCCCGAACTCAACACCAGCCACAGCCGCTTGGCCAACGGGCAGGCCTTGATGGATGCGGCCCAGGCCAGCGTGGATTTGCTGGAAGACGCCGATAGCAATGCCCTGCAGGCCTTGCACAACGCGCTGCAACTGTTGCAGAGCCAAGCGCACCTCGAGCCCGACTTCGCGGACCCCATTGCACTGCTGGCCTCCAGCGTGGCCCAAGTGGAGGACGTGGCCCACACCCTGCGCGGCTATGCCCGGCGCACCGAGCTCGACCCGGAACGTCTGGCCGAGCTGGATGGGCGCCTGACGCTGTGGGTCTCGCTGGCGCGGCGCTACAAGCGCACGCCCGACGAGTTGCCCGCATTGCTGAGCGCATGGCACACAGAATTGGCCCAACTGGACGCCGCCGCGGACCTGCAAGGCCTGCAAGCCGCAGAACGCAAGGCACAAGCCGCTTTCATGGCGGAGGCCAAAACCATCTCCGCCCAGCGCACCAAAGCCGCACCCCTGCTGGCCCAGGCCATCACCCAGGCCATGCAGGGCCTGGGCATGCAGGGCGGACAGTTTGTCGTGGCTTTGGAGCCCTTGGCCCAAGCGCAACAAAGCGGCCTGGAAGAAGTGCAGTTCCTGGCTGCAGGACATGCCGGCAGCACGCCACGCCCGGTCGGCAAGGTGGCGTCCGGCGGAGAACTCTCGCGCATGGCACTGGCCATTGCCGTGACCACCAGCCAGTTGGGCACCGCGCAAACCCTGATCTTTGACGAGGTGGATTCCGGCGTGGGCGGTGCGGTGGCCGAAACGGTCGGGCGTTTGATGCGCCAACTCGGCATCGACCGCCAGGTGCTGGCGGTGACCCATCTGCCCCAGGTGGCGGCCTGCGGCGACCACCACATGGTGGTCTCCAAGCAGTTGCAGGGCAAGAATACCCTCAGCACCGTGGCCGCCGTACAGGGCGAACAGCGCGTGGGCGAAATCGCCCGCATGCTGGGCGGCGAAAAACTCTCCAGCACCACCCTGGCGCATGCCAAGGAAATGCTGCAGGCCGGCACATGAGCGCGACGGCAAACGAACAAGCAATGGAAATTGTGCTGATTACCGGCATGTCGGGCTCCGGCAAGTCGGTCGCGCTGCATGCGCTGGAAGATGCCGGCTTCTACTGTGTGGACAACCTGCCCCCTGAATTGCTGCTGCCTTTTGTGGAGCTTGAACTGAAGCACCGCGCCCAGCGCCTGGCCATTGCCATGGACGTGCGCAGTGCCACCTCGCTGCCCCAGGTGCCGCGGCAACTGGACGTGTTGCGCGCGCGCGGCATTGTGGTCAAGCCGCTGTTTCTCGATGCCACCACCGACACACTGGTGCGCCGCTATTCGGAGACCCGGCGCAAACACCCGCTGTCGCAGGCTGCCGGGCGTGCCCTGGGTCACAGCAGCGGGCAAGTCGATCTGGATGAGCGCCGGGCCCTGGTCGAGGCCATCGAGCTCGAACGCAGCCTGCTCGAAGCGCTGCGGGAGCAGGCACACGTGATTGACTCCAGCATGATCCGCGCGGCCCAGCTGCAAAGCTATGTCAAGGGCCTCGTATCCACACCCGGTGAACAATTGACTCTGGTGTTTGAGTCCTTTGCCTTCAAGCGCGGCGTGCCCACCGATGCCGACTTCATGTTTGACGTGCGCATGCTGCCCAACCCGCACTACGCGCCGGCACTCAAAAATCTGACCGGCCAGGACCAGCCGGTGATCGACTTCCTGGGTGAGCAGGCCGACGTGCAGCGCATGCTGCGCCAGATCAGCCGTTTTCTGGACAGCTGGCTGCCCGATCTGGCACGCGACAACCGCAGCTACGTGACCGTGGCCATTGGCTGCACGGGCGGGCAACACCGCTCGGTCTATCTGGTGGAGCAACTGGTGCAGCGCTTCAGCGCGCATTGGGCCACGCTCAAACGCCATCGCGAGATGGATGCCAGGACACTTTAGCCCCCACGCTTGTCGCTTCGCGTACTGCGCGGCCCCCCAAGGGGACGTGTTTCGCCTTGGGGCGGCCCGGCGGCGAAACCGCTTAATCTGCCCGCGCCAGCAGCTTGCGTACCGGTGCCGGCAGGCCCAGGCCGGGCCACTCCTCGGCGCTGACCCAGCGCCCTTGCCCCGGAACGGTTTTTTGCGCTAGCTGCACGCGGCAGACGTGCAGGTGCAAGTCCTTGTGCGTCAGCACATGGGTAAAGGCCGGCTCGCACTGCAGTTGCTCTTGCGCAGCCGGTGACAGCGCCTGGCGCAGCGCCAGCTCACTGTCAAACAGCGGTAAACAATAAAGTCCGGCCCAGACGCCCGGCGTGGGTCTTCGGTCCAGCCACACCGCGCCGGTGTGGGTTTGTGCCCAGAGCAACCAGAGGGCCTGGCTGCTGCGCTTGAGCTTGCGGCTGCGTACGGGGTAGCGTTCGGGGTCGCCTGTCTTGGTCGCAGCGCACAGCGGCTGTACCGGGCATTGCCCACAAGCGGGATTTTTGGGCGTGCACACCATGGCGCCCAAGTCCATCATGCCCTGGGTGTAGCGCGCCATGTCAGCCGCAGCCCTTTGCGGTGTCGGCAACAGCGCCGAGGCGGCCGCCCACAGCGCCCGCGCGTTGGCGCTCACCGCCACATCGGCGTCAAAGCCTTGAACCCGGGTGACCACGCGTTTGACGTTGGCATCCAATATCGCCACGCGTTCGCTGAAACACAGCGAGGCAATCGCCGCCGCCGTCGACTGGCCGATACCGGGCAGTGTCTGCAGGGTTTGGGCATCCCGGGGGAAAGCGCCGCCGTGCAGTTGCATGACATCCTGGGCGCAACGGTGCAGGTTGCGGGCGCGGCTGTAATACCCCAGGCCACTCCACAGGCCCAGCACCTGGTCCTGGCTGGCTGCTGCCAAGGAGGCCACATCCGGGCATTGGACCAAAAAGCGCGCAAAGTAATCCTTGACCGTAGCCACTTGGGTTTGCTGCAGCATGATTTCAGACAGCCAGACCCGATAGGGGTCGCGGGTGTTTTGCCAGGGCAGCGTATTGCGCCCGTGTACTTCCTGCCATTGCACCACCCGCACAGCAAAGTCTCCCGCCGATGTATGCATGTTCACTTTTGGCATTGCGGACAGAAAAACGTAGAGCGCTGCCCCTGCTTGATGGACTTGATGGGCGTGCCACATACGCGGCAGGGCTCCCCCTGGCGCGCGTACACCATGGCCTCCAGCTGAAAGTGGCCCGATTCGCCCTGCGCATTGGAAAAATCACGCAAGGTGCTGCCGCCTTTTTTCACTGCCTGCGCCAGTACGGTGCGGATAGCCTGCTGCAGTCGCAGCACGCGCGGCCGGCTCAACCGGTTGGCGCGTGTGGTGGGGCGAATGCCGGCCATGAACAAGGCTTCAGACGCGTAGATATTGCCCACCCCCACGACCACGTCGCCGGCCAGCAGGACTTGCTTGATGGCCGCCTTGCGCTGTTGCAGGCCCTGGTAAAGAGCCGGCGCGTCAAAGTCTTCGCCCAGCGGCTCCACCCCCAGTTTGCCCAATAGCTTTTGCGCCACCGCGTCGGATTCCTGCGGGGCGAACACCACCGCGCCAAAGCGACGCGGATCGTTCAGGCGCAGCGTGCCCTGGCTGGTGTGCAAGTCAAAGTGGTCGTGCTTACCGGGCTCGGCCAGGCCCGATGCAAAGATCAGGCTGCCCGACATACCCAAATGCAGGAGCAACAAGCCCTCGTTCAGGTCGATCAGCAGGTACTTGCCTCGGCGGCGCACCTCCATGACCTGTTGCCCGATCAAGTGCGAAGGCTGAATGCCCAAAGGCCAGCGCAAGGGCTTGCCCAGAGTGGCAGAGAGGATGGTGGCACCACGGATGCCCGGGGCAAAACTCAGGCGGGTTACTTCAACTTCCGGCAATTCGGGCATGGCGTGGTCACAGGTAAACGAAGGCTTTCGTGTTGGATTATTATGGCCCGATGACACTTCCCAAGCGCTTGAGAATACCCACGCTGTTGCTGGCAATGGCATTGTTCACTTCCAATGGCTGGGCGCAGGCAGAAATACCTGTCAATTCGGAGCTCAACAGCACCCTGATGTATGAGTTGCTGTTGTCGGAAATCAGCGCCCAGAACGGCGATATCGGCGCGGCTTACCAGCTCATGCTGGACGCAGCGCAAAAGTCCCGCGCAAGCCAGCTTTATGAACGCGCTGTGGATATGGCCCTGAATGCCAAGGCAGGCGAGTCGGCATTGCTGGCGGCCCAGGCCTGGACACGCGCCGCACCCGCCTCCAAAGACGCGCGCCGCTATCTGCTGCAAATCCTGATCGGCCTGAACAAACTCCCCGATACGGTAGACCCCCTGCGGCGCGAACTGGCCAGCTTGACGCCCAAGGAGCGTGTGGTGGCCATCAACCTGCTGCCGCGTTATTTCGTGCGGGCCTCCGACAAAGCCATGGCCGCCAAAGTCGTGGAACAGGCGCTCAGCCCCGAGTTGACCCAAAGCATCACCGGGCCGGCAGCCTATGCAGCCCTGGGCACGATGCGGCTGCTGGCAGGCGATGGTCAGGGCGCATTGAGCGCCGCGACAAGAGGTGCTGCACTAAACCCGAAGGCTGTAGAACCGGTGCAACTGGCCCTGGAACTCATGGCACCCGGCCTACCCGGCGCAGAGGCACTGGTCACGCGCCACCTGACTGTGGGGGCCACCCCCGAATTGCGCCTGGCCTATGTGCGCAAACTGCTGGACGCGCAGCGCTACGCCGATGCACAGACCCAGGTGCTCCAACTCACCGCTGCAGCGCCCACATTTGCAGCCGGCTGGCTGGTGCAGGGTTCTCTTTACCTGCAGGGCAAGCAAATACCGCAGGCGCAAACGGCACTTGAAAAATATGTCGGACTGAAAACCGCCGAGCCCAACGCTCAGGGTGCGCAGACTGACAGTGGGTTGACCCAAGCCTATTTTCTGCTGGCCCAAATCGCCGAGCAAAGCAAGCGCCCGGATATGGCTGAAGCCTACCTGGCACGCATAGACAGCCCGCAGGATGCAGTGCGCGTACAAAGCCAGCGCGCCGCCATTCTGGCGCGCGAAGGCAAGCTCGAGGCGGCGCGGGCACTGATACGCGCAACGCCCGAGAGCCAGGCGGATGATGCACGCGCCAAAATAAGCGCCGAAGTGCAATTGCTGCGCGACTACAAACAGTTCAGCCTGGTGTACCAAGTCTTGCAGGATGCAGTACAGGCCAATCCCGGTGACGCTGACCTGCAGTACGACCTGGCCATGGCTGCAGAAAAACTGGACAAGATCACCGAGATGGAAACGCTGTTGCGCCAGGTCATTGCCGAAAAACCGGACTTCCACCAGGCCTACAACGCCCTGGGCTATTCGCTGGCCGATCGCAGAATACGCCTGCCCGAAGCGCGGGAGCTGATTCAGAAGGCCTTGGAGTTCGCGCCCACCGACCCCTTCATTCAAGACAGCCTGGGTTGGGTCGAATTTCGCAGTGGCAACCTGGACAAGGCACAGCAGATTCTGCAGGCTGCGTACCAAAACCGGCCCGATCCTGAGATCGCCGCGCACTTGGGCGAGGTCCTGTGGAGCATGGGCCAACAGGCCCAGGCCCGCAGCATCTGGCAACAAAGTGCTTCCAAAAACCCGGATAACGAAACGCTGCGCGAAACCATGCAACGCCTGGGCACACCGTGACCCTGTGCGTGCGCTGGCAGCGTGCGCTCTGGCTTCTGTGCGCACTGCTGTGGCTCACGGGCTGCGCTGCCCCACCGCAGCTCCAAAAGCCGCTGACGGACCACGAGACGCATTGGCAAGGCCGCCTGTCCGTCAAGGTGTTCAGCAAACCGGTGCAGGCGTTTTCAGCCCATTTTGAATTGCAGGGTCGAGCCGCCCAGGGCGAGTTGGTGCTCAGCTCGCCCTTGGGCACCACGCTGGCACACATGCAGTGGACCCCCGACTCAGCCACGCTGGTTGCCAACGGTCAGCAACAGCAGTTTGCGTCTTTGCAGGAACTGGCGCGCGCCACTACCGGGGCGGACCTGCCGGTATCCAGCCTGTTTGCCTGGCTGCGGGGCCAAGCCGAAGAGGCGGCCGGTTGGCAAGCTGACCTGAGCGAGTTGCCGGATGGCCGCATCGTGGCGCGTCACCCGGAAGAAATGCAGGCCGAGTTAAAAATCATTCTGGACCGCTGAGCCCACGCTGCACGGCGCGGATAATGCGGGCATGCAGTCGCTCTACGACATTCCGGCCCCAGCCAAACTCAATCTGTTCTTGCACATCACCGGACGCCGCGCCGATGGTTACCACTTGCTGCAATCGGCCTTCATGTTGATCGACTGGTGCGACACCTTGCACTTTGACATCCGCAGCGATGGCCTCATCAGCCGTGAAGACCTGAGTTGGACCCTGCCCGCCGACGACTTGTGCGTGCGTGCTGCCAAAGCACTGCAGGCTGCCACAGGCTGCTCGCAGGGTGCGCACATCGGCATCGTGAAATCGGTTCCGGCACAGGCCGGCATGGGCGGCGGCTCCTCGGACGCGGCCTCCACCCTGCTGGCGCTCAATCGCCTCTGGGGCTTGCGCTTGCCACTGGAAGCGCTCATGCCCATCGGCCTCAGGCTGGGCGCCGATGTGCCTTTTTTCCTCAGCGGGCGCCACGGCTGGGTCGAAGGCATTGGCGAGCAAATTACGCCGTTAGAATTGCCGTCTGCCCGGTTTGTGGTGGTCAAGCCGGATGCCGGATTGGACACAAAATTGATTTTTTCTGATCCGGAGCTAAAACGCGATTCGCAGCCTGCTATAATTTCAGGCTTCGCTGCAAACACTCTGACCTTTGGTCAAAATGACTTGCAAGCCGTAGCCCAGAAGTTGTGCCCCGGTGTGAATCAAGCCCTTGCGTGGCTTGCAACACAAGGGCTTGACGGCAGGATGACCGGTTCTGGAAGTGCAGTGTTTGCGCACTTGTTGCATGCGATAGATTTGCAGAACGCGCCCGTCGCGATGCAAGTAAGGTTGTGCAGTAGCTTGGAAGTTCATCCACTTGTAGGATGGGCAACCAGCAATGGTTTATCGGTTGCTAGCGTTTGCTAGAAACCCGTGTAGGGGAGTCGCCAAGTTGGTTAAGGCACTGGATTTTGATTCCAGCATGCGAAGGTTCGAATCCTTCCTCCCCTGCCAAATTTGTTGCTGGATCAAGTCCTTCAACAAAATGCGCAAAGTTACGTCGTAAACCTACACCTTTTCGCTGGAACCCGAATGCAGGCACCCACCCCTCCCGATTTCATGGTCTTTACTGGCAATGCCAACCCTGGCATGGCCGCGTCGATCGCAGAACACTTAGGCATCTCGCTGGGCTCTGCCACGGTGGGCCGCTTCTCCGACGGTGAGGTCACGGTCGAGATCAACCAGAACGTGCGTGCACGTGACGTGTTCGTGGTGCAAAGCACCTGCGCACCCACCAATGAAAACCTGATGGAACTGCTGATCATGGTGGATGCGCTCAAGCGCGCATCGGCTGAACGCATCAGTGCTGTCATTCCGTATTTTGGTTATGCCCGTCAGGACCGCCGCCCACGCTCTACCCGCGTGCCGATCACGGCCAAGGTGGTAGCCAATATGCTGCAGGCTGTGGGTGTGGCACGCGTGCTGACCATGGACTTGCACGCCGACCAAATTCAGGGCTTTTTTGATATCCCGGTGGACAACATTTACGCCTCTCCGGTGTTGCTGGGTGACCTGCGCCAGAAAAATTACGACGACCTGATTGTGGTCTCGCCCGACGTGGGTGGTGTGGTGCGCGCCCGCGCCCTGGCCAAACAGCTGGGTTGCGACCTGGCCATCATCGACAAGCGTCGCCCCAAGGCGAACGTGAGCGAGGTGATGCACGTCATCGGTGAAATTGAAGGCCGCAACTGCGTGATCATGGACG
>CANCER010000047.1 GCA_947375135.1 Comamonadaceae bacterium
CGCCTGCTCCGCCAGAAAAGTCGGACTTCTTCGGTTTCCAACCGTATCAGCAAGTCCCCTGAAAGCCTCGTAAAGCCTAGCTCTACGGGGCTTTTTTGCGTCTACTTCGTGGTCTGCACCATCTTCATCGCACTGGCAATCAGCGCCGACACTTCGGTCATGTTGGACGGAACGATCAGCGTCGTGGTCGCATCAGAGGCTACCTTGCTATAGGCATCGACGGCGCGTTCGGCCACCTTGAGTTGCACCGCCTGCTCGCCGCCGGGTTGGCGGATGGCGGTGGCGATTCGCTCAATGGCGCCGGCTGTGGCTTCGGCTACTGCGGTGATGGAGGCGGCTTCCCCCTCGGCCTTGTTGATGACGGCCTGCTTCTCGCCCTCGGAGCGGGCGATGAAGGCCTCGCGCTCGCCGGTGGCGATGTTGATCTGCTCCTGGCGGCGGCCCTCGGAGGCGGCAATCAGGGCGCGCTTTTCACGCTCGGCGGTGATCTGCGCCTGCATGGCGTGCAGGATTTCCTTGGGTGGCGTCAGGTCCTTGATTTCGTAGCGCAGCACCTTCACACCCCAGTTCAGAGCGGCTTCGTCGATGGCGGCCACCACTTGGGCATTGATGATGTCGCGCTCTTCAAACGTCTTGTCGAGTTCGAGCTTGCCGATGACCGAGCGCAGGCTGGTCTGGGCCAATTGCGAAATAGCGACGATGTAGTTGCTCGATCCGTAGCTGGCCCGCATGGCGTCGGTTACCTGGAAGTACAAAATGCCGTCCACCTGCAACTGCGTGTTGTCGCGTGTGATGCAGACCTGGCTGGCGATGTCCAGCGGAATTTCCTTGAGCACATGCTTGTAGGCCACCCGGTCCACAAAGGGCACCAGGATGTTCAGGCCCGGGGTGAGCGTGCCGTGGTACTTGCCCAGGCGCTCCACCACCCAGGCATGTTGCTGGGGCACGACTTTGAGGCTGCGGCTGATAAACAGGACGGCGATGATGAGAATGACGATTGAAATTTCCATGGTGCTTTCTGCGTTGTGAATGAAGTTCAGACCTTGTCGACCAGAAGGCGGCTGCCCACCAGTTCGGCCACCCGGTGCGGGCCGGGGCCGGGGATCACCCCGGGGCGGTGGATGGCCGTCCAACGGGCGCCGCGGTAGTGCACGTCCGCCGTGCCGTCGGTATGCCAGGCATCGACTTGCACCGTCCCGCCAATGTCCATATTGACATTGGAATTCGATTGAGCGGGCGCTTCCTGGTGGCTGTGCATCTGGCGCAGGTGCCAGCCCACTACCGCACCACCACCGACCAGGGCGGCAAGCACCATTTGCACGGTCAGGCCCCACCCCATGTGCGCGGCGAGAGCGCCGGCCGCACAACCGATGGTCAGCATCAGCAGGTAAAAGGTGCCCGTCAGCAGTTCCGCGACGATGACGCCGCCGGTTGCCAGCCACCAGAGGGTTGATTCGGCCATATTCGGGGGTCCTGATGTGTTGATGACGCCACATTGTGTGCCAATAAGTTTGCGCTGCAACATTTCGCACATGTTTAGTCCTTACACTTCGCGGCTATTTGCTGTCTTTTTTGCCCGTCGTTGGAGGCCCTGCCATGAAGTTTCGCTTTCCCATCATCATCATCGATGAGGACTTTCGTTCAGAAAATACCTCCGGCCTGGGTATCCGTGCGCTGGCACAGGCCTTTGAGTCCGAAGGTTTTGAGGTGCTGGGTGTCACCAGCTATGGCGACCTGAGCCAATTTGCCCAGCAGCAGTCGCGCGCCAGTGCCTTCATTTTGTCGATTGACGATGAAGAGTTCACCCCCGGCCCGGACCTGGACCCTGCCGTGCTGAACCTGCGCCACTTTATTGAAGAGGTGCGGCGCAAGAACCTGGACGTGCCGATTTATGTGTACGGCGAGACCAAGACCAGCCGCCACATCCCCAACGACATCCTGCGCGAGTTGCACGGCTTCATCCATATGTTTGAAGACACGCCCGAGTTTGTGGCGCGCCACATCATCCGCGAGGCCAAGAGCTACCTGGAAGGCGTTCAACCCCCCTTCTTCAAGGCCTTGCTGGACTACGCCGAAGACGGGTCGTATAGCTGGCATTGCCCGGGTCACAGCGGCGGCGTGGCATTTTTGAAGAGCCCGGTGGGCCAGATGTTCCACCAGTTCTTTGGTGAAAACATGCTGCGCGCCGACGTCTGCAACGCGGTGGAAGAACTGGGCCAGTTGCTGGACCACGACGGTGCCATTGGTGCGAGCGAGCGCAATGCAGCGCGCATCTTCAATGCCGACCATTGCTTTTTTGTGACCAATGGCACGAGCACTTCCAACAAGATGGTCTGGCACCACACGGTGGCACCGGGTGATGTGGTGGTGGTGGACCGCAACTGCCACAAGTCCATCCTGCACAGCATCATCATGACGGGCTCCATTCCCGTCTTTTTGAAGCCCACGCGCAACCACTTCGGCATCATCGGCCCCATCCCGAAGGAAGAGTTCCAGATCGCCGCCATCCAGGCCAAGATCCGCGCCAACCCGCTGCTCAAGGGCGTGGACGCCGAAACGGTGAAACCGCGCGTGCTGACCATCACCCAGTCCACCTACGACGGTGTGCTCTACAACACCGAGACCATCAAGAAAACGCTCGATGGCTATGTGGAAAACCTGCACTTTGACGAGGCCTGGCTGCCCCATGCCGCCTTCCACCCGTTTTATGGCACCTACCACTCGATGGGCAAGAACCGGGCACGGCCCAAGACGGCGGTGGTGTATGCCACCCAGTCGATCCACAAGCTGCTGGCTGGCATCAGCCAGGCCAGCCATGTGCTGGTGCAGGACTCGCAAACTGTGAAGCTGGACAGGCCGCTGTTCAACGAGGCGTACCTGATGCACACCAGCACCAGCCCGCAGTACAGCATCATTGCCAGCTGCGATGTGGCAGCGGCCATGATGGAGCCACCCGGCGGCACCGCGCTGGTGGAAGAGAGCATTGCTGAAGCATTGGACTTCCGCCGCGCCATGCGCAAGGTGGACGAGGAATATGGCGCCGACTGGTGGTTCAAGGTCTGGGGCCCGGAAAAGTTTGCCGAAGAAGGTATTGGCCGCG
This sequence comes from Comamonadaceae bacterium, assembly GCA_947375135.1. GTDB lineage: Bacteria > Pseudomonadota > Gammaproteobacteria > Burkholderiales > Burkholderiaceae_C > Allorhodoferax. The sequence continues at coordinate 3,101 of CANCER010000047.1, forward strand.
CCAGTGACTGGGTTCTCAAGGGCGAAAGCAAGACGGCCAAGGCCAACTGGCACGGCTTTGGCAAGATGGCCACCGGCTTCAACATGCTGGACCCGATCAAGGCAACCATCGTCACCCCCGGCATGGACTTGAATGGCAAGTTTGCCAAGACCGGCATTCCAGCCAGCGTGGTGACCAAGTTCCTGGCCGAGCACGGCGTGGTGGTGGAGAAGACCGGGCTGTACAGCTTCTTCATCATGTTCACCATCGGCATCACCAAGGGCCGCTGGAACAGCATGCTGACCGCGTTGCAGCAGTTCAAGGACGACTACGACAAGAACCAACCCATGTGGCGCATCCTGCCTGAGTTCTGCAAAAAGCACCCGCGCTACGAAAAGATGGGCCTGGCCGACCTGTGCCAGTTCCTGCACGCGCTCTATGCCAAGCACGACATTGCGCGCCTGACCACCGACATGTACCTGAGCGACCTGACCCCGGCCATGAAGCCCAGCGACGCCTATGCCCACATTGCGCAGCGCTTGACCGACCGGGTGGAGATTGACAAGCTCGAAGGACGCATCACCGTCGGTCTGGTCACGCCTTACCCGCCTGGCATTCCACTGCTGATTCCCGGCGAAGTGTTCAACAAGAAGATCGTGGACTACCTGAAGTTCTCACGTGAGTTCAATACCCGCTGCCCCGGCTTCGAGACCGATGTGCACGGACTGGTGGAAGAGGTGGACGCCGACGGCAAGACGCATTACTTTGCCGATTGCGTGCGCGAATAGTCGCCCGCACTTTTGCGTCAGCAACGCAAAAGGCCCCCTGCGCGACGCGGCACAGGGGGCCTTTTGTTTCAAGGGGCTGGTATCAGGCGTGCAGCAGATTGAGTTGCTGCGCAATGATGTCGTGGTTCAGCCAGAGCACCGGGCCGGTGGGCGCCGAGCACTCGCGGAAGATCAGCGGGCCGGTGGCTTCAATCACCAGGCTGCTCAGCAGGTCGGTGATGAGGGCCTTGTTGTCCTTGTGCATTTTTTGCACCTCGTCGGAAGTGCCGATGGTCAGGTCGGCCTGCGGCTGGCTATTGGGCATGGGCCAGGCAGCGAAATTACGGAACGGCAGCATCACGGGGTTGCGCTGGAAGTCCAGCACTTTGTCCAGCACCTCTTCCAGTGTGATGCCCTCAGCTACCAGCGCGCGGCAGGCGTCCCACTGTGCCTCGCACCAAACGCCGCCGTTTTCTTTCTTCAGCGCATTGAGCAACGGGATCAGCGGCAACTCCACGCCGGCAAAAATGTCGGACGAGTTGGTGCGTATTTCAGGGCAGTTGTACACCGTGGCCTTGATGCCTTGGCTCCACGCGACCTCGGCAATGCGCTCCAGGCGCATCTTGGCCAGGCCCTGGGTGTAGTTGGTATAGGTCTGCCAGTGGTAGCTGCCGTCGATCAGGATTTCGGTGCCGTGGTAGCCGTAGGCCGAGTAACGCACCTGCGCACCCGAGTTTTCCGCACGTGCGCGGATCGCGGCACTGGCTTCAATCAGGTGGCCGAAGGTGTTGGCCGATACTTCGTCAAAGTTCTTCAAAATGAGCTTGCCCAGATCGCTGTCCAGCAGGGTTTGCGAGGACATGAAGCGCTCGCCGCGGCCTTTGTAGACGCGGTTGGCAATGGCCAGGAATACCTTGGCCTTGGGGATGCCGCCGGCCATGGTGTGGGCGAAGAACACGTTGCGGCCTTCGGGGATCATGCCGCTCAGGGTGGCCATGACTTGCGCCAGCGAATCCGTGAAACGCTTCACGCCGATGGCCTGGCACTTCTCGATATGCGCCCAGTCCAACTTGTCTTCGGTCCAGCTCTTGAGGGTCAGGCTGCCAAGCAGGTCGGTGGGAGTGGGCTCGCCAGCGGGCGCATCGGCATCAAAACCCGCCATCAGCGGCACATTGATGATCTTGCCGCCCAGGGCCAGTTGGCCTGCCGCCAGCTCTTCATCATTCAAGGGGCGCAGCGCGTTGTTGGCGTCGCGCCGGCCTACGGTGATGCCGACAATGTCCATTCCCGCCTGGCGGGCTTCGTTGACCAGGCCATTGGCATAGCCACGTCCAAAGAGCTCGCCGAACAAAACAAACACATCGCCCGGGCGAAAAATGTTGTGTTGGGGAAGTTGGTGCAAAGGGATAGGAGTATTCATATTTGTATTGTTACTTTTAGTCAGACGCCACCGCGCCCATGGTTTTGCTGTGGCCGCCATCCACATAGGTAATTTCAGCGGTAACGCCGCTGGCCAGGTCGCTCAGCATAAAGGCTGCCACGTTGCCCACTTCTTCAATCGTTACATTGCGGCGCGTGGGGGCTGCGGCGGCCACAAAGTTCAACAGCTTGCCAAAGTCCTTGACGCCGCTGGCAGCCAGCGTGCGGATGGGGCCGGCGCTGATGCCGTTGACGCGGATGGCGCGGCCGTCCGGCATCTGCCCCACCGCCTCGGCCAGGTAGCGTACCGACGCCTCCAGTGAGGCCTTGGCCAGGCCCATGGTGTTGTAGTGGGGGATGATGCGCTCAGCCCCCAGATACGACAGCGTCAGCAAGGCCGCTTTGTCATTCAGGTAGGGCAGGGCCGCCTTGGCCATGGCCGGGAAGCTGTAAGCGCTGATGTCGTGGGCGATTCGGTGGTTTTCCCGGCTCAGGCCATCCAGAAAATTGCCGGCAATGGCCTCACGCGGCGCAAAACCAATGCTGTGTACGAAGCCGTCAAAGCCGGGCCAAAAGGCCGACAGGTTCTTGAACAGCGCCTCGATTTGTTCGTCGCTGGCCACATCACAATCAAAAGTGAGGGTGGAGCCGAACTCTGCGGCGAATTCGGTGATGCGCTCCTTGAAGCGCTCTCCCACATAGCTGAAGGCCAGTTCTGCGCCTTGCTGGTGGCAGGCCCGGGCGATGCCATAGGCAATAGAGCGGTTGGAAAGCACCCCGGTGATCAACAACTTCTTGCCTGTTAAAAAGCCCATAGGTCCTCGAGAAAAATGACGTGTGTCTAGTGCAGAATTGTCGCATGCGTTTTTTGCTGTTCATATTGCTGACCATCAATGCCTTGCCCGGTTGGGCTGCGCATGGTTATGCACTCTGGGACGACTTCAAATACGCGCCCGGTTTCAGCCATTTCGATTACGTGAACGCCCGCGCCCCCAAGGGCGGGGAATTGCGCCTGGTGAGTAACCAGCGGGTCTCAACCTTTGACAAATACAACCCGTTCACGGTGAAGGGCTCGGCCCCGGCCTACCTGAGCCAGCTGATGTTCGACAGCCTGCTCACCGGCTCGCTGGACGAAACTGCCACCGCCTACGGCCTGCTCGCCGACGACGTGCAGGTGGCACCGGACCGTCTGAGCGCCACCTTCCGCCTGCGCGCCAACGCCCGCTTTCACAATGGGGATGCGGTGCTGGCGCAGGATGTGAAGCACAGCTTTGACATCCTGAACGGGCCCTTTGTGTCACCCGGCGTGCGCAGTGCGCTGGAGGATGTGGCCGGAGCCGATGTGGTGGATGCGCTGACCGTGCGCTACCGCTTCAAGAAGCCCAACCGCGAATTGCCGCTGACCGTGGGCGGCCTGCCGGTGTTTAGCCACCGGTGGGGGGAGGGCAAACCTTTTGACCAGGTGGTGATGGACATCCCCATCGGCAGCGGCCCCTACCAAATAGGCCCGGTGCTATTTGGCAAGGACATCACCTATGTGCGCGACCCTGCGTACTGGGCCAAAGACCTGAACGTGCGGCGCGGCACGGCCAATTTCGACCGCATCACCGTCAAGATTTACAAGGACAACACAGCCAAGCTGGAGGCCCTGAAGGCGGGCGAGTTCGACCTGATGCGCTTTTTCTCGGCTGGCGACTGGGCCCGGCGCGTCAAGGGCCGCAAGTTCGACACGGGTGAACTGGTCAAGGCCGAATTCCAGCACCGCCTGCCCACCGGCTTCCAGAGTTATGTGCTCAACACCCGCCGCCCCCTGTTGCAGGATGTGCGCGTGCGCCAGGCGCTGGGGCTGGCCTTGGACTACGAGTGGATGAACCGCCAGATGTTTTACGGCGCCTACCAGCGCGTGCAAGGCTTGTTTGGCAATACCGACTGCCAGGCGCAGGGTCTGCCCGACGCGCAGCAACTGGCCCTGCTGGAACCCTGGCGCGGCAAGATTCCAGACGCGGCTTTGGGCGCGATGGCGCTGGCGCCCCGCACCGATGGTGATAACAGCCTGCGCGGCAATTTGCGCCAGGCCCAGGCCCTGTTGAAAGACGCAGGCTGGGAATACCGCGATGGCGCGCTGCGCAATGCCAAAAACCAGGCCCTGGAACTGGAAATGCTGGACAGCAACGAAGGCAGCACCCGCGTGGTCACACCCTGGGCGCGCAACCTGGAAAAGATTGGCGTGAAGCTTAACTTCCGCGCAGCGGACTTCTCGCTCTACCAGCAGCGCTTGCAGAAGTTTGACTTTGACATCACCTCACTGGCCTATGGCGGCACCAACAATCCCGGACAGGAGTTTGCCGACCTGTTTGGCAGCAAGGCAGCCGCCCAGGAAGACTCCGGCAACCACAGCGGCATCCAGAGTCCAGCAGTGGACGCCCTGGTTACCCGGATGGTGAGCGCCAAGAGCAAGGCGGACTTGTTGCCGGCCTGCCGTGCGCTGGACCGCGTGATCGCGCACAGCCACATCCTGATTCCGCAATGGTCTGCCGCCACCCACCGCATGGTCTACAACGCCTGGCACCTGTCCAAGCCGGACGCCATGCCGCCCTATTCCCCGGGCGAGAGCTGGGCCATTGAAACCTGGTGGGCGCTTTGATGGCAGCCTATATCCTCAAGCGCCTGGCGCTGATGCTGCCCACCCTGTTTGGCGTGTTGTTCCTGACCTTTGTTGTGGTGCAGTTTGTGCCCGGCGGCCCGGTGGAGCAGTATTTGGCCGAGGCCAAGGCCGGCAAAGGTAGCAGCGCTGAGGGCGGCTTGAGCTACCGTGGCTCACAGGGCGTGGACCCCAAGCGCATTGAACAGGCCAAGGCGCTGTACGGCTTTGACAAGCCAGCACTGGAGCGTTTCTGGCGCATGCTGGTGCAGTTTGCGCACTTCGATCTGGGAACCAGCTTCTTCCAGAACCGTGCCGTTTCACAGCTGATCTGGGAGAAACTGCCGGTGTCCATGAGCCTGGGCCTGTGGACTTTTTTCATCAGTTATCTGGTGGCGGTGCCGCTGGGTGTGGCCAAGGCAGTGCGCGCCGGTTCGCGCTTTGATCTGGTCACCACGCTGCTGATTCTGGTGGGCTATGCCATTCCCGGCTTTGTGCTTGGCGTGGCGCTGCTGGTGGTGTTTGGCGGGCAGTTGCAGTGGTTTCCGCTGCGCGGGCTCACCTCCAGCAACTGGGAGCAGATGGCCTGGGGTGCGCGCATTGCCGACTACCTCTGGCACATCGCCATGCCGGTCACCGCCATGGTGCTGGGCAGCTTTGCGGTGACGGCCATGCTGACCAAGAACGCTTTTCTGGAAGAAATCCGCAAGCAGTATGTGGTGACGGCCCGCGCCAAGGGCCTGTCCGAGCAACGCGTGCTGTGGAAGCATGTGATGCGCAACGCGCTGATCCCCATCGTTACCGGCTTTCCGGCAGCGTTTATCGGTGCTTTTTTTACCGGCTCACTGCTGATAGAGACCCTGTTTTCGCTGGATGGCCTGGGGCTTCTCAGCTACGAGAGCGTGATCCGGCGCGACTATCCGGTGGTCATGGGCACGCTGTTTCTCTTTACCTTGATCGGGCTGGTGACCAAATTGGTCTCCGATCTTTGTTACGTTTGGGTGGACCCGCGTGTCAAGTTCGACTAACCCCCCCGAAGCGGCCTCTGGTCGCCTCGCCTCCGAGGGGGCGCCACTGGTGGCCGGGTCAAGCCCGTTCCACGGTGGCCCTGGCTTGGGCAATGGTACGCCTACGCTGGCAGTTTCCCCAACGCGGCGCGCCTGGCTGCGCTTCCGGCGCAACCGGATGGGTTTTGTCAGCCTGGTAATTTTTTGCACGCTGGTGCTCTTGAGCCTGGCGGCAGAGCTGGTATCCAACGACCGGCCCTTGATCGTCGTCTACCAGGGGCAGGCCTATTGGCCCATGGTCAAGGATTACCCGGAAACCACCTTCGGCGGCGACTTCGCCACGCCCGCCGATTACCTGGACCCGTTTATCCGCCAGAAGTTGAGCGAACCGGGCAACTGGGCGCTGTTTGCGCCCAACCGCTATGGCCCCAAAACGCTGAACTATTTCGCCAGGTCGCCCAACCCCGCACCCCCCACGCTGGACAACTGGCTGGGCACGGACGACCGCGGGCGTGATCTGCTGGCCCAGCTGATTTACGGTTTTCGGGTCAGCGTGCTGTTTGCACTGGCGCTCACGTTTACCGGCGTGCTGCTGGGTGTCATCACCGGCGCCATCCAGGGCTTTTTCGGCGGCAAGACCGATCTGGCCTTCCAGCGCTTTATCGAAATATGGGGCTCCATGCCGGAGCTGTACCTGCTCATCATCTTCAGTGCCGTGTTTGCTCCCAGCGTGGCCCTGCTGCTGGCGCTGCTCAGCCTGTTCGGCTGGATGGGCCTGTCGGACTATGTGCGCGCCGAGTTTTTGCGCAACCGGCAGATGGACTATGTGCGGGCCGCCCACGCCCTGGGTGTCTCCAATTGGAAGATCATCGTGCGCCATGTGCTCCCCAACAGCCTGACACCCGTGGTCACCTTCCTGCCTTTTCGCATGAGTGGCGCGATTCTGGCGCTGACCTCGCTGGACTTTCTGGGCCTGGGCGTGCCCCCGGGAACGCCATCCCTGGGTGAACTGCTGTCGCAGGGCAAAAACAATATCGACGCCTGGTGGATATCGCTGTCCACCTTTGCCGTGCTGGTGCTGACCTTGTTGCTGCTAACCTTTATGAGCGACGCCTTGCGCGACGCTGTGGATCCGCGAAAGGCGCAGGAATGAGCTTGCTGGCAGTTCAGGGCTTGCGCATCGCCTTTGGTGGCAACGCCGTGGTGCACGGCGTGGATTTCGAAGTGGCAGCCGGTGAGAAATTGGCACTGGTGGGAGAGTCGGGTTCCGGCAAGACGGTCACGGCCTTGAGCCTGCTGGGGCTGGCCGAAGGTGCAGAGGTCACGGGTCAGGTGTTGTTTGAAACACCCCAGGGGCAGATCGATCTGCTGCACCTGCCAGCGCGCCAATTGCGCGCCATCCGCGGGCAGGACATTGCCATGGTGTTTCAGGAGCCCATGACGGCCCTTAACCCGCTGTTCAGCATCGGTGAGCAAATAGCCGAGGTGCTGCAACTCAAGATGGGCCTGAGCGCCCGCGAAGCAGCACACAAAACGATCCAGCTGATCGCAGACACCGGCATTGCTGAGCCCGAACGCCGCGCCCGGGCCTATCCGCACCAACTCTCCGGTGGCCAGCGCCAGCGCGCTATGATGGCCATGGCCTTGGCCTGCAGCCCCCAATTGCTGATTGCCGATGAGTCGACCACTGCGCTGGATGTGACGGTGCGCCAGCAGATTCTGGATTTGCTGGACAGCTTGCAAAAGAAAATGGGTATGGCCGTGCTGCTGATCACCCACGACCTGAATATGGTGCGGCGCTTTGCAGACCGGGTGGCGGTGATGGAGCGCGGCCATATCGTGGAGCAGGGCAGGGTGGCAGATATCTTCACCAACCCGGCCCATGCCTACACGCGAAGCCTGCTGGCCAGTCGCCCGGTGCGCAACGTAGTCGACTTTGCGCCGGATGCGCCGGACGCCGTCGTAACCCGTGGCGTGCGCGTGGCCTATCCTGTACCCAAACCGGGTCTTGCCGGCTGGCTTGCAAAGGGCGAATTTGTAGCGGTGCAGGGTGCAGACCTGCGGTTGCAAGCCGGGCAGACGCTTGGCATCGTCGGCGAGTCCGGCTCGGGCAAATCCACCCTGGCGCTGGCCGTGCTGGGTTTGCTGAAGTTTTCCAACGAGGTGCAGGTGTTTGGTCAGCGCTGGGGCCAGGGGCGGGCTGCCGATCTGCAAAACCGCAAACGTCTGCAAGTGGTGTTTCAAGACCCGCTTTCCTCGCTTTCGCCGCGCATGACCGTGGAGGAAATCGTGGGCGAGGGCCTGTCAGTACACGCGCCGGAATTGCCACAGCCGGTCGTGCGCGAGCGGGTGTTGGGCGCCTTGCAGGAAGTCGGCTTGAACGACACCCAGTTCCCCGGCCTGCTGCAGCGCTACCCGCACCAGTTTTCCGGTGGCCAGCGCCAGCGCATCGCGATTGCCAGGGCCCTGATCGTGCAGCCCCGCGTGCTGGTACTGGACGAACCCACCAGTGCGCTTGATGTCACCATGGCACAGCAGATTTTGCAGTTGCTGCAGCGCCTGCAGGCGGAGCGCGGCCTAGCCTACCTTTTGATTACCCACGACGTAGGGGTCATACGGGCCATGGCGCACCATGTTCTGGTGATGAAAGACGGCCGCATTGTGGAGCAGGGCGCCGTTGCAACGGTATTCGACAGCCCGCTGCACGCCTACACCCGCACCTTGCTCGCCGCCAGCGAATAATCGCTTCAAAATCAAGGCACTTAGGCGGCTTTTGCAGTACAATCCTAGCTCACGACCAAACGGGCGGGTATTTACCGCCCGTTTTTTTTGGTCGATTGTTTTTCATGTGTGTGTTTTGGTTCTTTTTTGCAATAGGGAATGAGACGGCGTGGCGTTACAGGAAATCGTTGAGCAGACAGTAAGCGGCTTGGGTTACGACCTGGTGGAGATTGAACGCTCTGCCGGTGGCTTGCTGCGCATCACCATCGATTTGCCCTGGACCAAGCCCGCTGAAGGCGTGGTGGCTGCAGATCAGTTCATCAATGTCGAAGATTGCGAAAAGGTCAACCGCCAGTTGCTGTTCGCGCTGGAGGTGGATGGCGTTGAATACAAGCGGCTCGAGGTTTCCTCGCCAGGTATTGATCGCCCCCTGCGCCACACGGCAGATTTTGAGCGCTTTGTCGGTCATGTGATTGACCTCACCCTCAAGGCGCCCATGGGCGCTGCGGCCAACGGACAGGTGCATGCCAGCCGCAAGAAGTTTCGCGGTGCGCTGGAGCGTGTTGCCAACGAAGACGGCTCCGTGAGCTGGCAAATCGTTTGGAGCGATGCGCCGCCCGCCAAGCCGGGTCAAAGAATTAGCAAGAAGCGTGTTCCGCCACCGATGCAGGTGTTGGGTTTTACGCTGGATGAAATACGTGAATCGCGCTTGGCTCCGATTGTGAGCTTCAAGGGGCGCGGACAGGGTGGCAGCACGGGTGGCGAAGAGCCGGCCGTGGGCCAGGAAATTTAGTTTGTTGTTGATAAGAGTGATCAGGAGAGTCATGGCATGAATCGCGAATTGTTGATGCTGGTTGAAGCTATTTCCCGTGAGAAAAACGTGGAACGTGATGTGGTGTTGGGTGCTGTGGAAGCGGCCCTCGCACAGGCGACGAAAAAGCTGTTCCCAGGGGACGTGGACATCCGGGTGGCTCTGGACCGCGATAGCGGAAATTACGAAACCTTCCGTCGTTGGCATGTGGTCCCGGATGAAGCCGGCCTGCAGCTGCCTGACCAGGAAATCCTGCTGTTCGAAGCGCTGGAGCAAATTCCGGACATCGAAGTCGATGAATACATCGAAGAGACCGTGCCTTCGGTGCCCATCGGTCGTATCGGCGCGATGGCGGCCAAGCAAGTGATTTTGCAGAAAATCCGTGATGCGGAGCGCGAGATGCTGCTCAACGACTTCATGGCACGCGGCGAAAAGATTTTCGTTGGCACCGTCAAGCGCATGGACAAGGGCGACATCATTGTGGAGAGCGGACGCGTCGAAGGCCGTCTGCGCCGCAGCGAGATGATCCCCAAGGAAAATCTGCGCACCGGTGACCGTGTGCGCGCCATGATCATGGAAGTGGATCTGACCCTGCGCGGCGCACCGATTGTGCTGTCGCGTTCGGCGCCCGAGTTCATGATTGAATTGTTCCGCCAGGAAGTTCCGGAAATCGAGCAAGGCCTGCTGGAGATCAAATCCTGCGCCCGTGATGCCGGTTCCCGCGCCAAGATCGCTGTGCTGTCGCATGACAAGCGCGTAGATCCCATCGGCACCTGTGTGGGCGTGCGTGGTACCCGTGTCAACGGCGTCACCAACGAGTTGGCCGGCGAGCGCGTGGACATTGTGTTGTGGAGTGAAGACCCTGCACAGTTCGTCATTGGTGCTTTGGCTCCTGCCAATGTGTCATCCATCGTGGTGGACGAAGAGCGCCACGCCATGGATGTGGTGGTCGATGAAGAAAATCTGGCGATAGCCATTGGTCGCGGCGGACAAAATGTGCGCCTGGCTTCTGAACTGACCGGCTGGAAGATCAACATCATGGACGCCGCCGAATCAGCCCAGAAGCTGGCGGTCGAGACCGACTCCGGCCGCAAGCTGTTCATGGAAAAGCTCGATGTGGACGAAGAAATCGCCGACATCCTGATTGCCGAAGGCTTTACCAGCCTGGAAGAAGTAGCTTACGTTCCCCTGCAGGAAATGCTGGAAATCGAAAGCTTTGACGAAGACACGGTGCATGAGCTGCGCAACCGTGCCAAAGATGCCTTGCTGACCATGGAAATCGCACACGAGGAAAGTGTCGAAGAAGTGTCGCAAGACCTGCGTGATCTGGAAGGCCTGACACCTGAGCTGATCGGCAAACTGGCTGACAAGGGCGTTCACACCCGTGACGACCTTGCCGACCTGGCTGTCGATGAGCTCACCGACATCACCGGACAGACCGCCGATGATGCCACGGCCCTGATCATGAAAGCGCGCGAACATTGGTTTACCAATGACGCCGTTCGCCCAGAGTAATGGTCATGCAATAGAAATCCAGTAATGGCTGGCAGTTGCCTCACAAGGGCGCTGCCGGTCGACCCAAAGGTTACATAAACAAATGTCTAGTACGACCGTCGCCGAGTTTGCCAATGAACTCAAAAAATCAACCGATACGCTGCTTGAGCAGCTGAAATCGGCGGGTGTAGCCAAGAATGCTGCATCCGATGCACTGACCGATGCAGATAAGCACAAGCTGCTCGGATATCTGCAAAGCAGCCATGGGACTGCTGCGTCTGATCGCAAAAAGATCACGCTGGTGAAGAAGCACTCCACCGAGATCAAGCAGGCAGACTCGAGCGGCAAGGCCCGCACTATTCAGGTTGAAGTGCGCAAAAAGCGCACCTTTGTGCGCCGTGAAGACGGCACGGACCAGCCCGGTGAGGTGGTTGAGCACGAAGAACACATTCAAGCCGCACCCGAGCCCGTGATTGACCACGCCGAATTGACACGCCGTGAAGAAGACGCGCGCCGCCAGGCCGAATTGATCCGCCGCCAGGAAGAAGAACTGGCGCAGCGTCGCAAGGAACGCGAAGAGCAGGATGCCAAAGCCGCCCTGGCTGCCACCGAAGCCGCTGCAAAGCAGGCGGCTGACGTAGTTGCTGCCAAGGAGCAGGCCGCCCGTGATGCCGCTACCAAGCCGCAAGTCAAGGTGAAGGTCAAGGTCCCTGAGATTGATCACGTGGCCGTAGCCGCTGCAGCTGCAGCGGCCGCCGAACTCAAGCGCGAACAAGACGCACAAAAAGCGGTAGCTGCTGCTGCTGCATCCAAGGCACAGGCCGTGGAAGACGCTTCACGCGCCGCTGATCTGGGTGACCGCCGCCGCAAGGCGGAAGCCGAAGCTGCCGCTATCCGCACCATGATGTCGGCGCCCAAGCGCGTGCTGGTCGCCAAACGTCCGGAAGAGCTGCGTGCCGAAGCCGCAGCCAAGGCAGGTATCAAGGGCACACTGCACAAGCCGCCAGCCGGCACGGTGGTCCCCAAGCCAGGTGCCAAGCCTGCCGCAGGTACCGCAGCGCCTGCTGCGCCCGGAGCCAACAAGGAAGTCAAATCTGCCAAGCTGTCGAGCAGCTGGGCGGGCGATCCTGCCAAGAAGAAAGAACTCAAGACCCGTGGTGACACCGGTGCCGGTGCAGGTCGGTCGACCAACTGGCGCACGGGCCCACGCGGACGCCGTGGCAGCAATGACCGCAACAACAACAGTGGCCAGCAGCAACAGGCGCCGGTGGAAACCCGCGTGCTGGAAGTGCACGTGCCCGAAACCATCACCGTGGCCGAATTGGCCCACAAGATGGCGGTCAAGGCCTCCGAAGTCATCAAGCAATTGATGAAGCTGGGCCAGATGGTCACCATCAACCAGCCACTGGACCAGGACACCGCCATGATTTTGGTGGAAGACATGGGCCACAAGGCCGTTGTCGCAGCACTGGACGATCCGGAAGCCTTTACGGATGACGAAACCCTGGGCCAGCATGCAGAGTCCCTGCCGCGCGCACCTGTGGTGACCGTGATGGGTCACGTCGACCACGGTAAGACTTCGTTGCTGGATTACATCCGCCGCGCCAAGGTGGCCTCCGGTGAAGCCGGTGGCATTACCCAGCACATTGGTGCCTACCATGTGGAAACGCCGCGCGGTATGGTGTCCTTCCTCGATACCCCTGGTCACGAAGCATTTACTGCGATGCGTGCCCGTGGTGCCAAGGCCACCGACATCGTGATTCTGGTCGTAGCAGCCGACGATGGCGTCATGCCGCAAACCAAGGAAGCCATCAAACACGCCAAGGCGGCTGGTGTTCCTATCGTGGTGGCCATTACCAAGGCCGACAAGCCCGATGCCAATCCTGAGCGTGTGAAGAACGAGCTGGTGGTCGAAGAAGTCGTGCCCGAAGAATTTGGTGGCGAATCACCCTTTGTGGCGGTGTCCTCCAAGACCGGTATGGGCATCGATGCCCTGCTGGAACAGGTGCTGCTGCAGGCCGAAGTGCTGGAGCTGCGTGCCCCGGTGGATGCCATGGCCAAGGGCCTGGTGATTGAAGCCAAGTTGGACAAGGGCCGTGGCCCTGTGGCTACGGTGCTGATCCAGTCCGGTACGCTCAAAGCGGGCGATGTGGTTCTGGCGGGCCAGACCTATGGCCGCGTGCGCGCCATGCTGGACGAAAATGGCAAGGCCATCAAGTTCGCCGGGCCTTCCATTCCGGTGGAAATCCAGGGTCTGACGGAAGTGCCGCAGGCAGGCGACGAATTCATGGTGATGTCCGACGAACGCCGGGCCCGTGAAATTGCCACCTACCGTGCCGGCAAGTTCCGCAACACCAAGCTGGCCAAGCAACAAGCGGCCAAGCTGGAAAACATGTTCTCCGACCTGTCTTCCGGCGACGTCAAGATGTTGCCCATCATCGTCAAGTCCGACGTGCAGGGTTCGCAGGAAGCATTGGCGCAATCCTTGCTCAAGCTGTCCACAGACGAAGTCAAGGTGCAGATGGTGTATTCGGCAGTGGGTGCCATCAGCGAGTCCGACATCAACCTGGCCATTGCGTCCAAGTCGGTGGTGATCGGTTTCAATGTGCGCGCCGATGCCGGTGCACGCAAACTGGCCGAAAACAACGGTGTGGACATTCGCTACTACAACATCATTTACGACGCTGTCGATGAGTTGAAGGCAGCCATGTCCGGCATGCTGGCCCCCGAAAAGCGCGAAGAGGTTATCGGTTCCGCCGAAATCCGCACCGTGTTCGTGGCCTCCAAGATCGGTACGGTTGCGGGTTGTATGGTCACCAGCGGCTTTGTCAATCGCAGCGCGCATTTCCGCCTGTTGCGCAACAACGTGGTGATCTACACCGGTGAGCTCGATTCGCTCAAGCGCATGAAGGACGATGTGCGAGAAGTCAAGGAAGGCTTCGAGTGCGGTATCAAGCTTAAGAACTACAACGATATTCAAGTGTCCGATCAGCTCGAATTCTTTGAAATCCGCGAAATCGCGCGCACGTTGTAAGCGGCAGGAACGATGGTCCGTAAAAAGTCTTCTACCCCCAACCGCGGTTTTCGCGTGGCCGATCAGATCCAGCGGGATCTGACCGAGTTGATCGCGCGGGAGTTGAAAGATCCGCGCGTGGGCATGGTGACCATCCAGGCGGTGGAAGTTACCCCCGACTATGCCCATGCCAAGGTGTTCTTCAGCCTGCTGGTCGGCGACCCGGTGCAGGCCGCCGAAGGCCTGAACCAGGCTGCCGGTTTCCTGCGTGCCGGCCTGTTCAAGCGCCTGCACATTCACACCGTGCCGACGCTGCATTTCCACTTCGACCAGACGGTGGAACGTGCGGCCGATATGAATGCGCTGATCGCCAAGGCGGTAGCAAGCAAGGCGAAGGAAGACTGACGATGCAAGTTTCCGTGCCGTCCCAGGGTGCGACTGCTGCGCCCGAAGGCGGCAAGGCCAAGCAGCAACGTGTGAAGGTGCAGCGGCGCCCCGTACATGGTGTGCTGCTGTTGGATAAGCCGATTGGGTTTTCCAGCAACCAGGCCCTGCAGAAAGTGAAGTGGTTGCTGCGTGCCGAGAAGGCGGGCCACACCGGCACGCTGGATCCGCTGGCCACCGGTGTGTTGCCTATTTGTTTTGGCGCGGCGACCAAGTTCAGCCAGATGCATCTGGACGCAGACAAGGCCTATGCGACCACGCTGCGCTTGGGGTTGAAGACCAGCACCGCAGATGCGGAAGGCGAGGTGATCACTGAGCGGCCCGTCCATGTGACGGCAGAGCAGTTGGAGCAGGTGGTGCGCAGTTTTACCGGCCCGATTGCCCAGGTGCCGCCCATGCACAGTGCCCTGAAGAAGGACGGTAAGGCCCTGTACGAATACGCCAGGGCCGGCATTGAGATTGAGCGCGAAGCGCGCCATGTGACGATTTACAGCATCCGGATCGTTGGTGCACGGTTGGAGGCGGAGAAGCCTGAGGTCGATCTGGTGGTGGAGTGCAGCAAAGGCACCTATATCCGGACTTTGGGCGAAGACATTGGTGAGGCGCTGGGTTGTGGCGCCCACCTGAGTGCATTGCGGCGCATACGCACTGGCGGCTTTGATGAGTCGCTGTGTGTGAGTGTGGCGGCACTGGAGGCCATGAGCGAAGAACAGCGCATGGCCTGTGTGCGACCTTCGGAGGATCTGCTCGCAGGTCACACGGTGGTCACGCTGGATGCCGAGAATGCGGCACGGTTTTTGAGTGGTATGCGCAGACGCGGTGCCTGGGGTGATGCGGACGCAGTGGCAGTTTTTGCCGAGCAACCGCGGGCACTTCTGGGCAGCGCGCATGTGAAAGGCGGGGAGTTGATCCCCACGCGGCTCTTGAGTCCGCCCGAGGTCAGTGAATCCCTGCTACAGCAGCAGTTAATGAATGTTTGAAAGTGAAATATGAGCCATAAGCAGATCAGAAATATCGCCATCATCGCCCACGTTGACCATGGCAAAACCACCATGGTGGACCAACTGTTGCGCCAGTCCGGCACCTTTGCCGAACACGAAAAAGTGGTCGACACCGTGATGGACAACAACGCGATTGAAAAAGAGCGTGGCATTACCATTCTGGCCAAGAACTGCGCCGTGACCTGGCAAGGCACGCACATCAACATCGTGGACACCCCCGGACACGCCGACTTCGGCGGCGAAGTGGAACGTGCCCTGTCGATGGTGGACGGCGTGGTGCTGCTGATCGATGCCCAGGAAGGCCCGATGCCCCAGACCCGCTTTGTGACCAAGAAGGCCCTGGCACTCGGTCTCAAGCCGATTCTGGTGGTGAACAAGGTGGACAAGCCCGGTGCACGCCCTGACTTTGTGGTCAACGCGGCATTCGATTTGTTTGACAAACTCGGCGCTACCGACGAACAGCTGGATTTCCCTGTGGTGTACGCCTCCGGTATCAACGGCTGGTCTTCGATGGAGGAGGGCGCACAAGGTGAGCAATGGGGTCCCGATATGTCGGCTCTGTTCAACACCATTCTGGCCCATGTGCCAGCGCAAACCGGTGACCCGGCTGCGCCCCTGCAATTGCAAATTTCCGCGCTCGACTTCTCGACCTTTGTCGGCCGCATCGGTGTGGGCCGTGTCAGCCAAGGCACCATCAAGCCCATGATGGACGTGGTGGTCATGGAAGGCCCGGACGGCAAGCCCGTCAAGGGACGTATCAACCAGGTCCTGACCTTCCAGGGTCTGGAGCGCGTGCAAGCCACGGAAGCCGGCCCCGGCGAAATCGTGCTGATCAACGGCCTGACCGACATCGGAATCGGCGTCACGATCACTGACCCGGCCAACCCCGCACCCCTGCCCATGCTCAAGGTCGATGAGCCCACGCTGACCATGAACTTCTGCGTCAACACCAGCCCCTTGGCCGGTCGCGAAGGCAAGTACGTTACCAGCCGCCAGATTTGGGACCGTCTGCAAAAAGAACTGCAACACAACGTGGCCCTGCGTGTCAAAGAGACCGACGAAGAAGGTATCTTCGAAGTCATGGGCCGCGGCGAATTGCACCTGACCATCCTCTTGGAAAACATGCGCCGCGAAGGCTACGAAATGGCTGTCTCCAAGCCACGCGTGGTGTTCCGGGATGTCAACGGCGAAAAGCATGAGCCTATCGAGTTGGTGACTGCCGACATCGAAGAGCAGCACCAGGGCGGCGTCATGCAAGCCCTGGGCGAGCGCAAGGGTGATCTGGTGAATATGGAGCCGGACGGCCGTGGCCGCGTGCGCCTGGAATACCGCATTCCTGCCCGTGGACTGATTGGTTTCACCAACGAATTCCTGAACTTGACCCGCGGTTCCGGCCTGATCTCCAACATCTTTGACAGCTACGAGCCGCACAAGGGTGACATCGGTGGCCGCAAGAACGGTGTGCTGATCTCCATGGATGCCGGTGAAATCTTCACCTACGCCCTGGGCAAGCTCGACGAGCGCGGCCGCATGTTTGTGCGCCCCAACGATCCGGTCTATGAAGGTATGATCGTCGGTATCCACAGCCGTGAAAACGACCTGGTGGTGAACGCCACGCGTACCAAGCAGCTGACCAACTTCCGTGTGTCCGGCAAGGAAGACGCGATCAAGATCACGCCGCCCATCGATTGCACGCTGGAATACGGTGTGGAATTTATCGAGGATGACGAGTTGGTCGAAATCACGCCCAAGTCCATCCGTCTGCGCAAGCGCTACCTGACCGAGAGCGAGCGCAAGCGCGCTGGACGCTAAGCGGGCTTCGCTTTGAAGCTGCGCCACAGCCAGGCCGTCGCTCTGATGGTGCTGGTGGCACTCCTGTGGTCTACCGCAGGGGTGGTCACCCGTTATCTGGAGTTTGCGCGCAGCTTTGAGGTGACGTTCTGGCGCGCGCTGTTTGCGGCGCTCAGCTTGCTGGTTATCCTGCCCTTTTTTCAGGGCCGATCTGTTTTCCTCAAGATCCGCCATGGCGGCGCAGGGTTGTGGCTATCCGGTGTTTGCTGGAGTGTGATGTTCACCGCCTACATGGTGGCGTTCACCTTGACCACCGTGGGCAATGTGCTGGTGACCCTTGCGGTGGGCCCGTTGTTAACGGCCATCGTGGCGCGCGTTTTTATCGGCTACCGGGTGCTGCCCCGCACCTGGCTGGCGATTCTGGTGGCCGGCGCGGGCATCGCTTACATGTTTGCCTCGCAGGTCGGTTCCGCATCGTTGCTGGGCAGCCTGGTGGCACTTTCCATCCCGATTGCAGCCGCCGTGAACTGGACGATCAGCCAGCACGCGCATGACCAGGGACATGACCTCGATCTGGTGCCCGCCGTTTTGCTCGGTGCCTTGCTGTCCACTGCGGCCACCTGTGCGTTGGCCTTTCCCTTTCAGGCCAGTGTGCACGACATCACGTTACTGGGTTTGCTGGGCGTTTTTCAGTTGGCAATACCCTGCGTGCTGTGCATGGTGTGCGCACGGGTGCTGCATGCACCTGAAATTTCGCTGCTGCAGTTGCTGGAAGTGATATTTGGCATTCTGCTGGCCTGGGTAGGCGCGAATGAAGTGCCCGCACCTTCGGTGTTGCTGGGTGGCACGCTGGTCATCGGTGCCCTGGTCGCCAATGAATGGCTGGGCTGGCAGCAAAAAGTCCGCTGATGTAGCGGGCTTTGGGGACGCGCAGCTTGGGCTGTCTTAGCGGCCGCGGTCTTTCATGGCGCGCTCGACCTCACGCTTGCCTTCACGGTCCTTGATGGTGTCGCGCTTGTCGTGCTCGGCCTTGCCCTTGGCCAGTGCAATTTCACACTTCACCTTGCTGTTCTTCCAATGCAAATTAATGGGCACCAGCGTGTAGCCCTTTTGCTCCACCTTGCCAATCAAGCGCTTGATCTGCTCCTTGTGCAACAGCAGCTTTTTGGTGCGCACCTTGTCCGGGCTGATGTGGCTGGAGGCCGTGTGCAGCGGATGGATCTGCAGGCCGATGATGAAGAGTTCGCCACCCCGTACGACCACGTAGCCGTCGGTGAGCTGTACCTTGCCTTCGCGCAGGGATTTGACCTCCCAGCCCTCCAGCACGATGCCAGCCTCAAAGCGCTCTTCGAAGAAATAGTTGAAGGCAGCTTTTTTGTTGTCGGCGATGCGGGTAGCGGTTTCGGGTTTTTTTGCCATGGAACTGATTTGGGGACTAAGAAGCGAAAAGAAAGCCGTGCCTGGTTAAATGCACTGTCACGGCTTGTCTACAATCCCGCGCATACCCCCATTCTATGAAAACTGTTCACAAGTCCGTTCTTATCTGGTACAGCCCGCAAGAAATGTATGCGCTGGTTGTAGACGTCAGTCAATATGCGCAATTTTTGCCCTGGTGCGACCGGGGCATGGTGCTGGAGCAGTACGAAGGCGGCATGTTGGCCGAAATCGGCATTTCCTTCAGTGGTGTCAAGCAGTCCTTCCAGACCCGTAACGTGCATGTCGAGGGCAGCCGGGTTCAATTGAAGCTGGAGAAGGGGCCCTTTTCCGACCTGGAAGGCGAGTGGAATTTCGTACCCATTGGTGACGGCAGCCAACGTGCCTGCCGCGTGGAGCTCACGCTGAACTACGGTTTTGACAGCGGCACCCTGAGCAAACTGGTGGGCCCGGTGTTCGACAAAATTGCTTCCAGCATGGTCGAGGCCTTCGTCAAACGCGCCCAACAGGTCTACGGTGAGTGAAGCAGCCCTGACCGTTACCGTGTGCTTCAGCCGCGCAGCGCGCGAATGTTCAGAATGCATATTGGAACTTCCGCGTGGTAGCCGCGTCCTTGATGCGGTGCGCGCAAGCGGGTTGCTGGCGGGAATGCCTGATGACACGGTGGACGCGCTGGAAACCGGCGTGTGGGGCCGCAAGCAAGCAGCAGATCACCTGTTGAGAGACGGGGACCGGGTGGAGTTGTACCGTCCGCTCAAAGTGGACCCCAAGGTCGCCCGACGTGAGCGGTTCACCCGGCAGGGCGCCGGTACCACGGGCTTGTTTGCAAAACGGCGCGCTGGCGCCAAGTCGGGTTACTGAAGCGCAACCCGCATCTGCTGCGGACCGGCCTTGGTGCGTACCCACTCGCAGGTACAATTTGCCTTTTGGAGCTAAGACATGCGCCTTCTCGGAAAAGCGCTGACCTTCGACGATGTGTTGTTGGTTCCAGCGTTCTCCCAAGTCCTCCCCAAGGACACTTCTCTCGCCACCCGTTTCTCCCGCAACATTGCCCTGAATCTGCCGCTGGTATCCGCCGCGATGGACACCGTGACCGAGGCCAGACTGGCCATCGCGATCGCACAGGAGGGCGGCATCGGCATCGTGCACAAAAACCTGACCATTGAGGAACAGGCAGCGCAAGTGCTCAAGGTCAAACGCTACGAGTCCGGCCTGCTGCGCGACCCGGTGGTGATTACCCCCGAGACCACGGTGCGCCAGGTCATTGCCCTGTCGGCCCAACTTGGTGTGTCCGGTTTTCCGGTGTGCGAAGGCGGCAAGGTGGTCGGCATCGTGACCGGTCGCGACCTGCGCTTCGAGACCCGTTACGACCAGCCGGTGCGTGAAATCATGACGCCGCGTGAGCGCCTGGTGACCGTGCCCGACGGCACCACGCCGGAAGCCGCCAAGGCCTTGCTCAACAAATTCAAGCTCGAACGCTTGTTGGTGGTAAACGAGGCCTTTGAGCTCAAGGGTCTGATCACCGTCAAGGACATCACCAAACAACTGAACTTTCCCAATGCAGCGCGTGACGCCACGGGGCGCCTGCGCGTAGGCGCGGCAGTGGGCGTGGGTGAGGGCACCGAGGAGCGTGTCGCAGCCCTGGTGCGTGCCGGTGTGGATGCCATCGTGGTGGACACGGCGCACGGCCACAGCAAGGGTGTGATCGAGCGCGTGCGCTGGGTCAAACACAATTACCCCCAGATCGATGTGGTGGGCGGCAATATCGCCACCGGCTCGGCTGCGCTGGCTCTGGTGGAAGCCGGTGCAGACGCGGTCAAGGTCGGTATCGGCCCCGGCTCCATCTGCACCACCCGCATCGTGGCCGGTGTGGGCGTGCCTCAGATTACCGCCATTGACAACGTAGCCACGGCCCTACGCGGCACGGGTGTGCCGCTGATTGCGGACGGCGGCGTGCGCTACAGCGGCGATATTTCCAAGGCCATCGCGGCCGGTGCGGGTACGGTGATGATGGGTGGCATGTTTGCCGGTACCGAAGAGGCGCCCGGCGAAGTCATTCTGTACCAGGGCCGCAGCTACAAGAGTTACCGCGGCATGGGCAGCATAGGCGCCATGCAGCAAGGCAGCGCAGACCGCTACTTTCAAGAGTCCAGCACGGGCAACCCCAACGCCGACAAACTGGTGCCCGAAGGCATTGAAGGCCGGGTGCCTTACAAAGGCTCCATGGTCGCCATCATTTTCCAGATGTCCGGGGGTATTCGCGCCAGCATGGGCTACTGTGGTTGCGCCACGATTGCCGACATGCAAGACAAGGCGGAGTTTGTGGAAATCACCACCGCAGGCATTCGCGAGAGCCATGTCCACGATGTGCAAATCACCAAAGAAGCGCCCAATTACCGGGCGGACTGAAATCGCCACCAGGGCACTTCATGCAGCATTCCAAAATTCTGATCCTCGATTTCGGCTCCCAGGTCACCCAGCTTATTGCGCGCCGGGTGCGGGAAGCCCATGTGTATTGCGAGGTGCACCCCTGTGACGTCAGCGACGACTGGGTGCGTGATTACGCAGCGGACGGCTCACTCAAAGGCGTGATCTTGTCCGGCAGCCACGCCAGCGTCTACGAAGACAGCACCGACAGCGCACCTGCAGCGGTGTTTGCCCTGGGGGTACCGGTGCTGGGCATTTGCTACGGCATGCAAACCATGGCGCAGCAGCTCGGCGGCAAAGTGGAGGGCGGCCACACCCGGGAGTTTGGCTACGCCGAAGTGCGTGCCCATGGCCACACGGCCTTGCTCAAGGACATTGCCGACCTCACGACCGC
>CANCER010000048.1 GCA_947375135.1 Comamonadaceae bacterium
GTCCACGGTGGGGGTGGCATCCGGCGTGGTGTCACCTGCGGTGTTGGTGGTGTCGTTGGCCTCGGCCAGGATGGCCTTGTAGGCGTTGACGATGGTCTGCAACTCGGCAGGGCTGTTGGCTATTGAGCCGGTGATTGCGGCACTGGCCAGCGCATCGTTGATGGCAGCCAGGTTGCCCGAGTTCACACCGGTGACCCCGGCTGCGGTGTAGGCGGCTGCGTCCGGCACGGTGCCGGTGGCGCTGGCGCTGGCGCTGGCCAGGCCGGTGGTGTTGGCCTCTGCAAAGGTACCCAAGGCGGTGGCGGCGTTGTTCAAGCCGGTGACCAGCACTTGCAGTTCAGCCAGCGAGTCGGTTTGCGTGCCGTCGTCGTTGGCTGCTGCAATGGCAGCGAGGATAGCGACCAGGTTGTCCGGGGCGACGCCGGAAAGGCCCGCCGTCGTGAGGTCGGCCACGGTGAGCGCGGGCGTGGGCGTGCCACCCGCGGCCACGGTTTGGATGGCGTTGGCAATGCGGGCGAGTTCGTTGATCTCGGCAATGGTGTCCACATCGACCGCTTGCTTGCCGCCCACGATGTCGTTAAGCAGGGCCAGGTTCTCGGCGTCGGTTGCAGCCGCACCGATGTCGGCACCGATGGCGGCGTATTGGGCTGCGGTCGGGTCCACCGTAGGCGTGGCATCCGGTGTGGTGTCGCCCGCGCTGTTGACGGTGTCGTTAGCCTCGCCCAGGATAGCGGTGTAGGCGTTGACGATGGTTTGCAAGGCTGCAGGACTGCTGGCTTGCGCGCTGGTGATGGGGGCGCTGGCCAGGGCATCGTTGATGGCAGCCAAGTTTCCGGCGTTCACACCGGTCACACCGGCAGCGGCGTAAGCGGCCAGGTCCGGAACGGTGCCGGTGGCGTTGGCCAGGCCGCTGCTGTTGAACTGCGCAAAGTCGCCCAACAGGTTGCCCGTCGCGTTCAGTGCATTCACCAGGGCTTGGAGTTCAATCAACGAGTCGGTTTGTGTGCCGTTGTCGTTCTTGGCCGCAATTGAGGCCAGTACGGCGCCCAGGTTGTCCACGGTGACGCCGTCCAAACCCACGGCCGTGAGGTCGGCCACTGTCAGTGCGGGACTCGGTGTGCCACCTGCAGCCACGTTCTGGATGGCGTTGGCAATGCGGGCCAACTCGTTGATTTCGGCGACGGTGTCCACGTCGGCCGTTTGTTTCCCCCCGAGGATGTCGTTGAGCAGCGCCAGGTTCGCGGAGGTCGTCGCGGCAGCGCCAATGTCGGCACCGATGGCGGCGTATTGCGCAGCGGTCGGGTCCACGGTGGGGGTGGCATCCGGTGTGGTGTCACCGGCAGAGTTCGCCGTGTCGTTGGCCTCACTCAGGATGGCGGTGTAGGCGTCGACGATGACCTGTAATTTTGCAGGGCTGTTGGCGATGGTGCCCGTGATGGACGCGCTGGCCAGGGCATCGTTGATGGCAGCGAGGTTGCCGGCGTTCACACCGGTGACACCGGCCGCGGTATAGGCAGCGAGGTCCGGCAAAGTGCCGGTGGCGCTCGCCAGGCCGGTGCTGTTGGCCTGCGCAAAGTCACCCAGGGCCGTGGCAGCAGCGTTCAAGCCGGTGACCAGGGCTTGCAGCTCCAGCAGGGCATCGGTCTGTGTGCCGTTGTCGTTGCCGGCCGCAATGGCGGCGAGCACAGCAAGCAGATTGTCCGGGGTGACGTTGGCAATGCCCGCAGCCGTGAGGTCAGCCACGGTGAGTGCGGGGCTGGGTGTGCCACCTGCGGCCACCGTCTGGATGGCGTTTGCGATGCGCGCGAGTTCGTTGATTTCGGCAATGGTGTCCACGTCCACCGTCTGCTTGCCACCGAAGATGTCGTTGAGCAGCGCGAGGTTTTCTACATCGGTTGCAGCAGCACCCAGGTCGGCGCCGATGGCGGCGTATTGCGCCGCTGTGGGGTCTACGGTCGGCGTGGCATCCGGTGTGGTGTCGCCTGCTGTGTTGAGGGTGTCGTTGGCCTCTGCCAGGATGGCGATGTAGGCCTCGACGATGGCCTGTAACTCGGCGGGGCTGTTGGCGATGTTGCCGAAGATGGGGGCGCTGGCCAGGGCATCGTTGATGGCCGCCAGGTTGCTGGCGTTCACACCGGTGACTCCGGCAGCGGTGTAGGCAGCCAGGTCCGGCGCTGTGCCGGTGGCGCTCGCCAGGCCGGTGCTGTTGGCCTGCGCAAAGTCACCCAGGGCCGTGGCAGCAGTGTTCAAGCCGGTCACCAGGGCTTGCAGTTCAAGCAGCGAATCGGTCTGCGTGCCGTTGTCGTTGCCGGCCGCAATGGCGGCGATGACAGCGCCCAGGTTGTCTGCGGTCACATTGGCAATGCCTGCCGCAGTGAGGTCAGCCACCGTCAGCGCAGGGCTCGGTGTGCTGCCTGCAGCCACGGTCTGGATGGCGTTGGCGATACGGGCGAGTTCATTGATTTTGGCGATGGTGTCGACGTCCACCGTCTGCTTGCCGCCCAGGATGTCGTTGAGCAGTGCGAGGTTTTCCACATCCGCTGCAGCAGCACCCATGTTGGCGCCGATGGCTGCGTATTGCGCTGCTGTCGGGTCGGCGGCGGGCGTGGCATCCGGCGTGCTGTCACCCACAGAGTTCGTCGTGTCGTTGGCCTCGGCCAGGATGGCGGTGTAGGCATCAACGATGGCTTGCAGTTCGGCGGGGCTGTTGGCGACCGTACCGTTGATGGGGGTGCTGGCCAGCGCATCGTTGATGGCAGCCAGGTTGCTCGCGTTCACGCCGGTCACACCGGCAGCGGTGTAAGCGGCGAGGTCCGGCACCGTGCCGGTGGCCGTGGCCAGGCCGATGCTGTTGGCCTCTGCAAAGGTGCCCAGGGCGGCGGCGGCCGTGTTCAGACCGTCCACCATGGATTGGAGTTCGCCCAGCGAATCGGTCTGTGTGCCGTTGTCGTTGCCGGCCGCAATGGCGGCAATGAGGGAAGTGAGGTTGTCGGGTGTGACGTTGGCAAGGCCCGCTGCGGTGAGGTCGGCCACGGTGAGTGCCGGCGTGGGCGTGCCGCCCGCAGCCACGGTTTGGATGGCGTTGGCGATGCGGGCGAGCGCATTGATTTCGGCGACGGTGTCGACGTCCGCCGCTTGCTTGCCCCCCAGGATGTCGTTGAGCAGCGCGAGGTTCGCGGGTGTCGTCGCGGCAGCACCTATGTCGGCGCCGATGGCGGCGTATTGCGCAGCGCTGGGGTCTACGGTGGGCGTGGCATCCGGTGTGGTGTCGCCGGCAGAGTTGGTCGTGTCGTTGGCCTCGCCCAGGATGGCGGTGTAGGCGTCGACGATGGTCTGCAACCCGGCCGGGCTGTTGGCCACAGCGCCGCTGATGGACGCGCTGGCCAAGGCATCGTTGATGGCGGCCAGGTTGCCGGCGTTCACACCGGTCACACCGGCCGCGGTATAGGCGGCGAGGTCCGGCAAAGTGCCGGTGGCGGTTGCCAGGCCGGTGTTGTTGGTTTGCGCGAAGTCGCCCAGGGCGGCAGCAGCGGTGTTCAGGCCGTCCACCACGGCTTGGAGTTCACCGATGGAATCGGTCTGCGTGCCGTTGTCGTTACCGGCCGCAATCGCGGCGATGAAGGAAGTCAGGTTCTGGGGTGTGACGTTGGCAATGCCTGCAGCCGTGAGGTCTACCACGGTGAGTGCGGGGCTGGGTGTGCCACCTGCCGCCACCGTTTGGATGGCGTTGGCGATGCGGGCCAGCTCGTTGATCTCCGCGATGGTGTCCACGTCTGCCACTTGCTTGCCACCCAGGATGTCGTTGAGCAGCGCGAGGTTTTCGGCGTCGCTGGCTGCGGCACCGATGTCGGCACCCATGGCGGCGTACTGCGTCGCAGTCGGGTCGACGGCGGGTGTGGCGTCTGCGGTACTGTCACCGGCCGAGTTCGTCGTGTCATTGGCCTCGCCCAGGATGGCGTTGTAGGCGTCGACGATGGCTTGGACTTGGGCGGTGGTGTTGGCTGCCGGTCCGTTGATGGCGGCGCTGTCGAGCGCGCTGTTGATGGCGGCCAGGTTGCCAGCATGCACGCCGGTCACACCGGACGCGGCGTAGGTTGCCAGGTCGGGGGTGGTGGGGGAGGCGGAGTTGCCCTGGGCTGCGGCACCGATGACGTTGAGCGCGTCAGACGCAGCACGCGCTGCCTGGGTGGCGATGGTCTGCAGACCCGTCAAGGTGGCTACTGCGCTGCCATCATCGCTGGTGGCGGCAATGGCGTGGACGATGGCGGGGAGGTTGTCGGCTGTGATGCCGGTGATGCCCAGCAATTCCAATTCGGCCTGGGTCGGCGGCGTGCCGCCCTTGGCTGCGTTGGTCACGACCGCTGCTGCGTCGGCCAGTGCCTGCAGCTCGGGCACGGTATCCGCACCGGTGACGGGTTTGGTGTCAATGACATCGCCCAGCAGGCTGGCCTTGACGGCACTGTCCACACCCGTCACACCCAGCAGCGCATACTGTTCCTGGGTCGGGTTGGCATTGTTGGAGACGTTGTCCAACCCGTCGGCACTGGCCAGCAGGGCATTGCAGGCATCGACGATGGCTTGCACCTTGGCTGTGCTGTTCACGGCGGCGCCGTTGACCGCAGCACTATCGAGCGCGTTGTTGATGGCGGCCAGGTTGCCGGCATTCACGCCGCGCACACCGGCGTCATTGTAGGTCGCCAGGCCGGGCGCGTTGGCCGTGGCGCTGTTGTTTTGGGCTGCGGTGCTGAGGGTGGCCAGTGCGTTGTTGACGATGGTGTCCACCAGGCCTTGCAACTTGGCTTGGGTGTCTGCGCCGCTGCCGTCATCGGGAGTGTTGGCAATGGCTGCCAGCACGACGTCGAGGTTGGTGCTGTTGACGCCGTGCAGTCCCAAATTGTTCAGTTGCGTCAGCGTCGCAGGGGTCTCTCCGGCGGCACCGTTGAGGACGGCCGTGACCGCGTCTGACAGGGCTTGAAGCGCGGGGGTAGTCGCCACATCTGCCGGTGCCTTGGTCGTGACCACATCGTTGATGAGTTGGAGCTTGGTCGCGTTGTCAACGCCGGTGACGGTGGCATGGGTGTAGTCGAAAGCGGTGGGCGACGCGCTGGACGGCGTGCTGATTTGTGCAAGGCTCTGCGCTTGCGTCACCGTCGTGGGATGGTAGTCGATCAGTGTGGAAACCGAGTCCCCGAACTGGCTGGTCACCACCGGTAAATTTACCGGAACAATGGCTACCGCAAGGGCTCCGGCCGTGATGTTGTACTTGACGCTGTCCGACAGCGTGGCGCCATAATTTTTAAAGGTGAGCCCGTCCGACACCTGCTGCAAGGTGTCGTGCATGCCGCCACCGGTGATGGCATTGATTTTGTCCATGCCCGACAAGGACGCCAGAACGGCACCGTAGCTTTCACCCTCCGTGAGGCCGTCGGCGGCCCGGTAGGCGCCGTCCAGCGTGGTCACCACGGCCGTCTGTTGCAAAGTCTTCAAGCCAAATGCGTGGGCAACTGCGGTATTGATGTCCTCAACCTGGGTGCCCGATGGGTTGGCCCCTGCGTTGTTGGCGGCAACGGTGCTCAGCAGGTTGAGATTCAGGTGCAGGGTGACGCCATGCGCTTGCAAGACGCCCATGGCCTGCAAGGGCACTGTCAGGTCTTTTTTGCTGCTGGTGGCTTCATCGGTGTAGTCGGCAATTCCTTGCCCCGTGATCACCAGTTGGGCAAACACGACGCCGGTGTAACTGCCGACATCCACAGAGAAGTGGCCGGTACTGTCCACCTGTACGTTGCGAGCCAGCAGGGTGCTGTGGTCTGCCGCATAGAGGTTGACTTTCAGGTCGTTCCCCGCAATCACCGGGCCGGCCTGAATGTCACCGGTCACCACGTTGTGTGCAGTGCCAACCGGTTCGCCCGATAGGCCAAGGCCAATGATGTAACCGGCGATAAGAGCGACTCCCTCGTGCGGTTCCGTCGCAGCCGTGAGGCCGGCCTGCGGCCAATAGGTCAGAACCGGCGCGTCGCCCAGGGCCGTGAAGGCGCTATTCATCTGCGTATGGCCTTGGGCCATGGACATCAGCACGTCGTGTTCGCCGTGCGCATACACCAGAATGCCATCGTTGGTGCTCACCATGCCGGCACCGGCGCTGTCGGCGCCCAGGGTGATGCCCGCTTCGCTGTCGCTCACCAGGTTGACACTGCAGATGCTGGCGTCCTTGCAAACGGTGTAGAAGTCTTCAAATTTCACCGTGCTGCCATCTTCATAGCGCAGATGCAAGGCGTCGCCCTGGCGTGTGGCAATGACGTTGTCCGGCACTTGCAGGTCGCTCGCATCACCCGACTTGCCGGGCTTGCGCACCTGGTAGTGCCGACCTGCCAGCATTTTGACGTGGGTATGGCGTCCCGGGTTCAGGGTGACGGTGCTGCGGCTTGGGTTATGGGTATTGTTCATGGCGTGCTACCTTGGAAGAAATAATTAGCGTTCAATCAGTGCCCCGCCAAAGGCCTTG
Source organism: Comamonadaceae bacterium (assembly GCA_947375135.1). Lineage (GTDB taxonomy): Bacteria > Pseudomonadota > Gammaproteobacteria > Burkholderiales > Burkholderiaceae_C > Allorhodoferax. Next base: position 6,503 of record CANCER010000048.1, read on the forward strand.
ACGACAGGCTTGGCGAGGTAACTCAAAACAGAGCGGGTGCCCGTGCGGATGTCTATGCCCACGGTCATGCCGGGTTTGACCACGATGGTGTGTGCCTTGGGGTTGTGCGGCTGCAGGCGCGGCAGGTGCACCTTGACGCGGTAAAAGGTTTGGCTCTGTCCGTTGGGGCCTTGTTCGGACAGGGTGTCCGGGCTGATGTAGATCAGGTCACCGCTCAAGCTGCCATAGACGGAGTAATCAAACGCATCGACCTTGACGTTCACCGCAAGGCCCTGGGCGAGCAGGCCCACATCGGTGGGATTGACCTTGGCTTCGATGATCAGGTCCTCGTCGGCGGGGGCAATCTGCATCAGCTCGTCACCGCCGCGCAGCACACCACCCCTGGTGGTGATGCGCAGGAACTTGACCACGCCGGCCACCGGGGCGGTGAGCTCGGTGTGCTCCAGAATGTTTTTGCGCTCGGCCAGCCGGGAGGTGACCGTGGCCAACTCCTCCTCGGTCTTGGCCGCTTCGGTGCTGGCGTCCTGGCGGTATTTGTTGCGGGCGGCGGCAATGCGGGCTTCGATTTCGGTGACCTGGCGGCGTGCTCTGAGGGCTTCGAGCTGGCTCACATCGCCGTCCTTGAGCAGTGCCTCGGTCATCTGCAACTCTTCTTTTGCCATGACCAGGCTTTGGCTGTTGGCGCTGACGTCTTCATCGAGCGAGCGCTTGCGTTGTTGGTACAGCGCCTGCTGCGCGTTCACAAAGTCGGGATGGGCACTGGAGGCGGGCCCGAATACGGGCGCCTGCATGCGGGCTTCGGCGCGTGCACGCGTCATGGCAATGGTGAGTGAGGCCACCTTGTCGCGGCTTTCTTCAAAGCCTGCCTCGGCACGGTTCTTCTCCAGCACGGCCAGCACCTCACCAACGTTGACGTGCTGGCCTTCCACCACGCGCAGTTCAGAAAGCACACCACCGTCTACGGCCTGGATGATCTGGGTGTGCGCGCTGGAGATGACCTGGCCCTGCGCGCGCACGCCCTGGTCAATCTCAAACAGGGCCGCCCAGAGCAGGAACAGCGCCAGGCCCAGGGCCAGCAGCACCATCATGGAAGGTGCGCGCAAAAGGGATGTCTTGTCAGTCCGCCTGTTCATGCAGCGACTCCGTTGGCCGCCTGGGTGGGGACCCGTCGCGGCACAGGGGGTTGCTGGGGCGCGTCCAAACGTGCCAACACCTCCTGCTTCGGTCCGGTCATGATGATCTGGTGTCCGGCAATCACAATCAGGCGGTCCACCAGTTCGAGCAGTTCGCTCTTGTGGGTCACAAGCACCAGCGTGTTCAGGCTTTTCAGGGATTGCCGGAGGGCCTGGGTGACCTGCTTTTCCAGCGCGCTGTCCATGCTGGCAGTGGGCTCGTCCAGCAGCCAGATGGTGGGCTCGCGCAGGAATACACGGGTCAGGTTGACCAACTGGCGCTGCCCGCCCGAGAGCCCTGTGCCGCCTTCAAAGATTTCCTGTTGCAGGCCATTGGGGTGTGCGGTGACGACAGCCTTCAACAAGCCGGTGCGCCTGGCGGCCTCCAGGATGGCCGTGTCGCCCGGATCCACCATGCCCAGAACCAGGTTCTCGCGCAGCGTGCCGGAGAATAGCCGGCCGTCCTGCTGCAAGTAGCCCATGCTGTGGGCCAACACGGGCTTGGAGATGTGCGAGAGCTCCATGTCGTCGAGCAGAATGCGCCCGCCCTGGGGTTTGTACATGCCGCTGAGCAAACGCAAGAGCGTGGTCTTGCCGCCGCCCACAGGGCCTATAACCCCTATTTTTTCGCCCGGCTGAATGGTCAGGGCCTTGACCTCCAGCGCTTTGTTGGTGCCATAGGCACTGCTGACTTCTTCAAAGCGGTAGGCGCCTTGAATGGTGGAGGGCACCAGGGGCTGGTCCATGCCGTGGTGGTCGTCCTGCAGTGCCCACAGCCGGTCCAGCCCTTTGAGGGCGGCTTTGGTGTGGGCCCATTGCACCAGCTGGTTGGGAACCATGCCGGCGGGTGTCAGCACACGTCCCGACAGGATGGAACAGGCAATCAGGCCGCCCATGGTCAGCTCGCCCCGGCTCACCATCAGGGCACCACTGGCCACGATCAGGATGTAAGAGATCTGCTGGAAGGTTCCCATCAGGTGCTGGACATGCTCCTGGATGGCGCGCGTTTGCATCTCATGGTCACGCGCCTCGTCGGTGGTGTGCATCCAGCGCGACAGCATGCGCCAGCCGCCCTGGCCGGACTTGATGGTCTCGGCTCCTTCCACCGCTTCGACCAGCAGCCCGGTCTTGCGGTTGCCTGCGGCCGTGGCCAGGCGCGCAAAGGCTTCGATGCGGTTGCGGTAGTACATCCCGATGCAAACCGAGAGGGCAAAGAAGATTGCGGGGATCAGGGCCAGGGTGCCGGAGATCAGCCCTACCAGCAGCAGGAATAGCAGTGCAAAAGGCGCATCCACCATCAACTGCGAGGTCAGCGTGGTCAGAAAGCTGCGCACGCTTTCGTAGCCGCGCATTTGCGCCGCCAGGTTGCCTACGCTGCTGGGCAGCTGGTCCAGCCGGATGGCCAGGAAGCGCAGGTAGACGGCGCGCGAGAGGCGCTGGTCCACCTCGTCAATCAGGCTCTCGTACAGGCTGGAGCGCACGCGCTTGGCAACCAACTCAAAGAGGGTGGCACAGACCACGCCCAGGGTGAGCACCAGCAGGGTCTGGCTGGCACCCGTGGGCACCACCCGGTCGTACACCTGCATGCTGTAAAAGGAAGTGGCCAGGGCAATCAGGTTGATCACGATGCCGCCCAGGGCGGCATCCAGCAGCCGCTTCCGGTTGGACAGCAGTTCCTGCTTGATCAGGCGCAGCACCGGGCTGTTGGTGGCTTCATAGGGCTTGACGAGGCGAAGGCGTGCAATGAGGTGATCGGCCAGAGCGGCCGGGTCCAGATGGACTTCCACCCAGGTGTTGCTTTCTGTATCCACCCATTCCGCAACCCATTGGCCTTGCGCATTGAGGCCGCGCAGAAGGCCCCAGCCGCGCCCGTCCTGGTGCAGCAGGGCCGGTACGGCGGAGGCGTCCGGCGACCTGAGCCATTGGGCTGGTTTGACCTGCAAATGGCTGCAGACGGTTTCGAGCTGTGCGCGCGGCGCCTGCCCGGCAGCGGCGGTGGCGGCCTCATGCAGGGCCACGCGGTCTAAGGCCTCGCCTTGCAGTTGGGCGAGTTTTGCCAGGGAAAATAAAAGGGTGGTCACCAGAGGCCTTTGTTGTGTGTATTTACGGACGGGTGGCAGAGGGAACCCTGCCCACCAGGTGCGCCGGGTCTATTTCGGAGATCTGGCGCAGATCCAAGCCATCCCCTTCGCTGGTGTCGTACAAAGGAACTGCCTCGGCGGGCTCGTCTGCACTGCGGGGGAGCGGCGCCTGCTCTGGCGTGGCTGCACGCAGGTCGGACGTGGTTTGGCTTTCGTCGCCCAGGGCGAGGGTTTTGTTCAGGCCGCGCCCGATGATGCTCAGGCGCCAGGTCAGCAGCAGCTGGGAGGCGCGCGCGTCCGCAATCTGGGCTTCCAGCTGGGCTTGCTCGCGCGCCGCGTTCATCACATCCAGCCAGGTCTTGCGCCCGGCGATGAACTGGCGGCCCCATGCCCGGGCGATGTCGTCGGAAGAATCCAGGGACGCGAGCAGGGAGGCCAGGCGCGCGCTACCGGCCTGCGCCTGTGCGTAGTCGGCCAGTATTTGCTCGCCCAGACTGATGCGTGCGCCGTCGACATCGCCCAGCGCGGCATCCAGGCGGGCCTTGGCGCCACTGATCTGGGAATAAGAGGAAAGGCCTGCGCCGAAGTGGCTGGTAACGCCCAGAAAGAGGCGGTTGACCGTGGGGCTGCCTGCATAGGTGAAATTGCCGTACTGGGACTCAAAGCGCAAATACACCTCGGGCATCAGGTCGGCCTGGCGTTCGTTGATCTCTTCCTCGGCAATGCGCACCTGGGCCAGCAACTTTTGCACGCCGGGACTTCTGGTCTGGGCCAGTTGCATCAGCTCCGGGGCGCTGTGTTCGACTGGCAGGGCCGCGCTCAGGCTGCTTGTCAGGTCCCGGGATTGCAGCGTCCGGCCCAGCAGTTGGCTCAGGCGAGCCAAGGCTGTTTGTTCCTGCGCGTGGGCGGCTGAGAGGTCGGCCCGCGTTTGTTGGGTACGCCCCTGCAGCAGCGCGAGGTCGCTGCGCGGAGAGACGCCACCGGAGATGCGCCGCAGAATCTGGGCCTGCAAGGTCTGGTGAACCGTCAGGCTCTTCTCGAAGGCCTGGCGTTTGAACAGCGCGCCGGCCCAATCGGCATAAATCTGAACCACGCGCAGAGACAGGTCCTGGCGCACCACGTCCAAGGTCGCCTGGCTGACCACAGCGCCGGCCTGCGCCTTGTTCAGGCCGGCCGTCAGGCGCCCGCCGGTCCACAGCGGCTGCTGCAGGCGCAGCGTGGTGACGTTTTTGTCGCCGTAGGCGGGGTAGTTGGGGTCGGCCTGTCCGGGCGCAACCTGCTCAAAACCGATCGAAGGCGTGGGATAGAACTGCCACTTGGCGCCCTCTACGGCCTGTCTGGCTGCTTCGCCCAGGAACTGCTGCGCACGCACGGAGGGGTGGCTATACAAGACCATGTCCACCAACTCGGGCAAAGTCTGCGCATGGCCCAAGGACGAGGCCAGCGCGATAGATCCGCATAACAAGACCGCTCCAATTGTGTTTTTCAACGATCCTCCTAGACGGCGACTTGTGTTCATCCAGATACAAGCACCCATTCGGTTAATTGTTCGAAATATTCACCCGGTGCACTCTGGTGATGGCACCCATCAGTGCACATCCGACGTGAGGTTGAATGTAGGGAATACGTCCGGGACTTGGCTAACAAGTCCCAACCAAACCCAACCGAACCCAACCCATTCCAACGGTTGGTTTTGGAAGGGGTTGTGCGCCCTGTGCAGGGCGCGTGCGAATACCCGTGGCGGCGGCGAAGGCCGTGCCATTCAAAAAGCGGGCAGCGTCAAAGTCAGGAAGTTTGGGTGAGGTAGCTCAGCACCCACTGGTCATGGGGTGTGAGTTGCTTGAAGGCCATGCCTATGAAATAGGCGTCTTCGTAAGTAGCGCGGTTGGTGTGGCAAATGCGGGCGTTCAAATGCAGTTCCACCGGTGCCTTGTTCACCAGGACGGCCAGACCGAGAGAGATTTCCGAGCCTGTGGAGGCCAGGCTGATTGCGGACTTGATCATGGCGCCGCACACGCTCAAATCAATCAGGTTGACGGCGGTGCTGCGGCTGCGGCCGTCAGGCTGGGGCGCCACCACGGCGGCCGGCCAGGAGCAGGGTGTGCGCATGCTCTGGCGTACCAGGCGGGCATCTACCAGGGTCGGGTAGGCCAGCAGGGCATGGACAAAAGGCTTCTCGAAAGTCTGCAGCACTTTGGAGACAAAGGAGTACTCGTATTGCCCGGTAAATCCGCGCACCACGCAGACTTCCCCCGCCACCAATCCGGTGCCGGCACCGTCGCCGTCCAGGGGCCCCACCATGACGCCCTGTTCCTCTATGGCGCCGAAGTACTGGGACTCTTTTTTGCGGGCCCCTTCCACCAGTCGCCGGGTTTGCAATGCCATGCCCGGCTTGAGTCCGAGCGAGCGCAACGAAAGGCGGCTGATGACTACAGGCGCGCTTTCGTCTTCGGCCATGACCTAGTTCGGTTCCCTGGGGAGCGACTGAACCCACTGCACAATGCCCTCGGCCATGGGGGCCACGGCCGCCGCATCCTTGATGGCACCGGCCAGCACGTGTTGGCCTTTGCTCTTGCTATAAGTGACCGGCTCAATCGATTTGCGCGCCGAGCCCAGCCGGGTAAACGCGGCTTTGGTTTCTGCAGGCTCCACGGTTTCATCGCTTTCGCTGTACAGCACCAGTACCGGGGTCTGGAACAGCGAGAGATCGCTTTCCCGTACGAATTTCACCAAAGCCATCATGGGGAAGATGGCCTTGGTGGGGTAGCTGGACGTCCAGGCATTGGCTTCTTGCGCGCTCTCCGGTGTCCAGCTGCGGGTGGGGCCCTCGATCCAGAGCGCAATTTTCTGGCCCCAGGGGCCGTTCACGATCTCGGCGCGTTTGTCTTTAGGCCCGAAGTTGGGCGACACAAATACATGGGCCGCCACTCGCCCGGCATCGGCCGAGGTGCCCAACCACGTTGCCAGCGTGGCGCCCGTGGAGCAGCTGATCACCAGCACGCGTTCACCCAGGAGTTGCCCGATTTGCACCGCTTCCAGGGTGTCGGCCATCCAATCCTGCTGCGTGGCTTCCCCCATGGCGGAGCCGTCGGTGCGGCCATGGCCGCTCAGGCGGGTGTGGAAGGCATTGGCACCGAGCTGGCTGGCCACCGTATCGGCCAGGGGCGCTGTCTCCAGCCGGCTGGCAGAAAAGCCGTGGATGTAGACCACCGCCCAGGGCGTGCGTTGCCCCACGCCGGCCGCCCACACGATGCCCTTGGCGTTGCCGGGTTTGATATCGGTGAAAGCCGCCTCGCTTTGCTGCAGCCAGTCCGGCAGCGCGGTGAGTTCTTGCGGGGGCGGCGGTCGGGGGCTTGGCATGGGGGGTCCGAAGTCATTGCGCGGGCCCAGCCAATAGGCTGCTGCGCACAGCAGCACGAGCGCCAGTAGCCACATCAGCAAGCGCTGGCCGCGCCAGGGGGCGGCTTCGGGTTCGAACGGGTTGGGCCTGCGTGACTTCATCGGAATGGGGGGAGTGGGTTGTGCCGAGATGGTACACCGGCCTCTGCCATCGCCGGACTTACGGCGTGCGCAGTGCCTGCAGTGCCAGCGCTGCCTCCTTGACCAGGGCCGGCCCGCGGTAGATCAGCCCGGTGTAGATTTGCACCACATCGGCCCCTGCGTTGATTTTGGTGACCGCATCGGCGGCACTCAAAATGCCGCCCACCCCCATGATGGGGAATTGCTTGCCCAGCGCAGCCCGCAGTTGCGTGATCACGCGGTTGCTCATCTCCAGCACGGGCGCGCCTGAGAGGCCGCCGGTTTGCTCCGCATGCGGCAAGCCCTTGACGGCGTCGCGGCTCAGGGTGGTGTTGGTGGCAATGACGCCCCAGGCGTTGTTGACCTGGCCGCTGCTGTCGGTGCCATAGCGCTTGAGGGTGGCGGCAATCACCTCGATCTGCGCCGCGTCCAGGTCGGGAGCGATTTTCAAAAAGATGGGCTTGCGCTGGCCGAGTTGTTGCGCCAGCAACTCGCGCCGTTCGGCAATGGCGCCCAGCAGGGCGTCCAGCGCGGCGTCACTCTGCAGGCTGCGCAGGTTCTTGGTGTTGGGGCTGCTGATGTTGACGGTGATGTAGTCGGCGTGCGGGTAGACGCCGTCCAGGCAGCGCAGGTAGTCGTCGGTGGCGTTCTCCATCGGCGTGGCGGCGTTCTTGCCAATGTTCAGGCCCAGCAGGAGCGTCGGGTGGGCTTGCTGGCGCAGTGCGGACTTCTGCACATTGCGCACAAAGGCGTCCAGCCCGTGGTTGTTAAAGCCCAGGCGGTTGATCAGCGCGCGGGCCTTGGGCAGGCGGAACAGGCGCGGCTTGGGGTTGCCGTCCTGCGGCAGCGGGGTGACGGTGCCCACTTCCACGAAGCCAAAGCCCATGGCGCCCAGGCCGTCGATGCAGCGTGCGTTCTTGTCCAGCCCGGCGGCCATGCCGACGCGGTTGGGGAAGCGCAGGCCTGCCAGTTGATACGGGTCGTCAATGCGTGCGGTGCGGTAGGCGGCTGCCAGCAGGTTGCCCTGCGAGGCGGCGAGTGCCGCAAGGGTGAGGTCGTGCGCGGTTTCGGGATCCAGACCAAACAAAAAGGGACGGGCAAGACCGTATGGGACAAGAGCCATTGATAATTCCTAGGTACTTCGTTAACTACTCTGATTTTCCCCCATGAACACCTCTGCCACACAAACCCCCGCAACCCCCGCCGCTTTGACCCAGGACGAACTCAAGACCCTGGTGGGGCAGGCCGCTTTGCACTACGTGGTGCCGGGCGAAATTGTCGGCGTGGGTACCGGCTCTACGGTGAACAAGTTCATCGACGCGCTGGCCACCATGAAGGACCAGATCAAGGGTGCGGTGTCCAGCTCGGTGGCCAGCACCGAGCGCCTGCTCGCGCTGGGCATCCCCGTGTTTGACTGCAATGAGGTGGAGCGCCTGTCGGTTTATATCGACGGCGCTGATGAGATCGACGGCCATGGCAACATGGTCAAGGGTGGTGGCGCGGCGCTCACGCGCGAAAAGATTGTGGCGGCGCAGTCGGCGCGCTTTGTCTGCATTGCCGACGAATCCAAGTTGGTGGACACGTTGGGCAAGTTCCCGTTGCCGGTGGAAGTGATTCCCATGGCCACGCGCCGCGTGATTCAGCAGTTTGCCGCCATGGGAGGAACGGCAACCATCCGCCTGAAGGACGGCAAGCCGCTGGTGACCGACAACGGGCAATACATCGTGGACGTACTGGGCTTGCACATTGCCGACCCGCTGGCTTTTGAAGCCGAGGTCAGCCAGTGGCCTGGCGTGGTGACGGTCGGGGTGTTTGCCTTCCAGCGCGCCCAGGTCTGCCTGCTGGGCACCGCCAGCGGCGTCAAGACGCTGAACTTCTAAACCCGGCGCCGGGTCGCTCCAAGCCGGGTTAAAACTGGATGCCGGCGGGGTTCGACGGTGTCGGGCCCTGCGGCGTAGCTGTCTGCGCTGAGGCTTCCGTCCGGGATTCTGCCTTCACAGGGACCGGCTTTTGCAGTGACACCAGCGGCGACGCCGGTGCCTGCTTGTAGGCCGAAGGGAGTGCGGAAGTCTTGGGGTAGCCCGCTGTGTCCAGGTACTGCGTCCACTCGGCATCCGAGTAGCCCTTGATGCGCTGGGCACCAATGGTCAGAAACGGCAGTGCACTTTCACCGGCCAGGCGTTGCAGTGCGTCAATATCTTCTTTGCTGCTGACCGTGCGCTCGGCAAAGGGAATGCCGCGACTGCCCAGCAGTGTGCGCCCGGACGCGCAGGGCGCACAGTCCGATGCGCTGTACAAGGTGACAGGATATTTTGCAGCCACCTGGCGCAACTCAAAAGGCAGGGTGCTGCCGGAGGCTGCTGCAGCCGCACCGGTGCCGGTGGCGGCAATCTTGCCTTGTTCGGCGTTGGCCGGCGGCTTGTCGGAAAAGGTAATTTTCCCATCCGGCGCGACGATGCGGTACACGGTTTGTGCCTGCGCACCCGCAGTGGCACACAGCCACAGGGCGCAGGCGGTGAACTTGCTCAGGCCCGACAGGTTCATGCGCGTACTCCCCATGCTTATGACAGATTAAGCAGACATACCCTGGTGGCGCAGCAGCGCGTCCAGGCTCGGTTCGCGGCCCCGGAAGGCTTTGAAGGATTCCATGGCCGGGCGGCTGCCACCAGCCTCCAGGATGGCCTGGCGGTATTTTGTACCGGTTTCCACGCTGGGTGTGCCGTCAGCGGCCGCTGTTTCTTCAAACGCGGCGTACGCATCGGCACTCAGCACCTCGGCCCACTTGTAGCTGTAGTAGCCCGCCGCATAGCCGCCGGCAAAGATATGGCCGAAGGTGTGCGGCGCGCGGCTCCAAGGCGGGGACGAAACGACCGCCACTTCGCGCCGCACTGCTTCCAGCAGCGGCATGAAGTCCTGCGCCGGGTCATGGCTGCTGTGTAGCAGCATGTCAAACAGCGAGAACTCGATCTGGCGCAGGGTTTGCAGGCCGCTTTGGAAGTTGCGCGCGGCCAGCATCTTGTCGAACAAGGCGCGCGGCAGGCTGGAACCGGTTTCCACATGGGCCGTCATGTGCTGCAGCACGCTCCACTCCCAGCAGAAGTTTTCCATGAACTGGCTGGGTAACTCGACGGCATCCCATTCCACGCCGCTGATGCCGGAGACATCGTGCTCGTTCACTTGCGTGAGCATGTGGTGCAGGCCGTGGCCGAATTCGTGGAACAGGGTGGTGACGTCGTCGTGCGTCAGCAGCGCCGGCTTGCCGTCCACGCCATCGGCAAAGTTGCAGACCAGATGCGCCACGGGGGTTTGCAGCACGCCGGTGTCTGGGCGCTGCCAGCGGCCGCGCACATCGTCCATCCAGGCGCCGCCGCGTTTGCCGGTGCGCGCGCTCGGGTCCAGGTAGAACTGGCCGATCAACTGGCCATTGCGCTCGATGCGGTGGAACTGCACGCCGCTGTTCCAGACCGGCGCCTGGTCGGGCTTGATGGCCACGTCAAACAGGGTTTCGACAATCTTGAACAGGCCTGCCAGCACCTTGGGCGCAGTGAAGTACTGTTTGACTTCCTGCTCGCTGAAGGCGTAGCGTGCTTCCTTGAGCTTCTCGCTGATAAAGGGCAGGTCCCAGGGCTGCGGGTTCATCAGGCCCAGCTCATCACGGGCAAAGGTGCGCAGGTCGGCCAGGTCTTTCTCTGCAAAGGGCTTGGCCTTCGATGCCAGGTCACGCAAAAACGTGGTGACAGCTTCGGGCGACTGGGCCATTTTGGGCACCAGCGACACCTGGGCGAAGTTGTCATAGCCCAGCAGGCCGGCTTCCTCTTTGCGCAGGGCCAGGATCTGGCGAATGATGGCGGTGTTGTCAAACTTGCTGCCATCGCCTGCGGCCTGGTCCGAGCTGCGGGTGACGTAGGCGCGGTACATGGTCTCGCGCAGGGCGCTGCTTGTGGCAAATTGCATCACCGGCAGGTAGCAGGGCATCTTCAGCGTGAGCTTGAAGCCGGGCTTGCCGTCGGTTTGGGCTGCCAGCATGGCGGTGTGTTTCACGTCTTGCGGCAGGCCTTCGACTTCGGCCTCCGAGGCGTAGTAGGCAAAGGCGTCGGTGGCGTCCAACGTGTTTTCGCTGAACTTCTGGCTGAGCTCGGCCTGCTTTTCCTGAATCGCAGCAAAGCGTGTACGTGCCTCGCCAGCGAGGTCGGCACCGCCCAGAACAAAATTGCGCATGGCGTTTTTGTGGGCCTGGCGCTGCTCGGTGTTGAGCGTGGCCACGTCCATGGCCTTGTATTTGGCATACAGGCGCTCATCGGCTCCCAGGCGGGTCCAGAACTCGGTGACGCGGGGCAGTGCGGCGTTGTAGGCTGCGCGCAACTCGGCGGAATCGGCCACGCTGTTGAGGTGGTTGACGGCACCCCAGGCCATACCCAGCTTTTCAGTGGCCACGTCCAGGGATCGCGCCATGTCAGTCCACTGCGCGGGGAAGCTGTCGGCGGTCACGGTCTCCAGCGCTATTTCGGCCTCGCCCAACAACGCGTCGATGGCCTCGGGCACATGCTCGGGGCGGATCTGGTCAAACAGGGGCAGGGAGTCAAAACGGAGCAGGGGATTCATGGGGCCTAAAGAAAGCAAAAGGGAATAGGGAGCAGGCTGTGAAAGACACGGCCGGTATGGGTCAATAGATGAGGCACTGGGGCGCTTATGCAAGGCCCCGGGTGGCAGCGGCGCGCTCGGCGGCTTCCAGCGTGTTCACCAGCAGCATGGCAATCGTCATCGGGCCCACACCACCGGGCACCGGAGTGATGTAGCCGGCCACCTGGCTGACGCCGGCGTAATCCACATCGCCGCAGAGCTTGCCCTCGTCGTTGCGGTTCATGCCCACGTCCAGCACCACGGCGCCGGGCTTGACCATGTCGGCGGTCAGCACGTTGCGTTTGCCCACGGCCGCTACGATCACGTCGGCCTGCAGCGTCATGGCCTTGAGGTTGGCGGTGGCGCTGTGGCAGATGGTAACGGTGGCGTTTTGCGCCAGCAGCATCATGGCCATGGGCTTGCCCACGATGTTGCTGCGCCCGATCACCACCGCATGCTTGCCGCGCAAGTTGTAGCCAATGCTTTCCAGCATCTTCATGCAGCCATAAGGCGTGCAGGGCCAAAAACCCGGTTGGCCAACCATCAGCGCACCGGCGCTGGAGACGTGAAAGCCGTCCACATCCTTGTCCGGGCTGATGGCTTCAATCACCTTGTTCGCGTCAATGTGCGCCGGCACCGGCAACTGCACCAGGATGCCGTGGATGCTGTCGTCGTGGTTCAGGGCGTCAATGCGTGCCAGCAGTTCGGCCTCGGTCATGGTGGCGGGGTAGCGCTCCAGTACGGAGTGCAGGCCGGCGTCGGCGCAGGCCTTGACCTTGTTGCGCACATAGACCTGGGAGGCCGGGTTCTCGCCCACCAGCACCACGGCCAGGCCCGGGGTCAGGCCACGACTGGTGAGCAAGGCGGTGCGGCGTGCCACGTCGGCGCGGGTGTGAGCGGCCAGGGCGTTGCCGTCGATGATTTTTGCGGTTTGCGTTGTTGTTGTGGTCATGCGGGTCTCCGGAATAAAAAAGCCCGCAACACCGGTTGCGGGCATGGGGCTTTGTCGTTGGGGTGCCTTATGCTTTGGGGGCGTTTTGGCCCAGGGCGATCTTGAGCAAGTCAGCCACCGTATTGGCGCTGAGCTTCTCCATGATGTTGGCGCGGTGCGCTTCCACGGTCTTGATGCTGATGCCCAGATCATCGGCAATCTGCTTGTTCAGGCGCCCGGCCACGATGCGCTCCAGCACCTGCGACTCGCGCAGCGTGAGCTTGGACAACAGGGCGTCGCGATTCACCGCCAACTGGTAGTCTGCAAACGAGTCCTTGGCATGGTCCAGCATGCGCTCCACCAGGCTGACCAGTTGGTCTTCCTTGAACGGCTTTTGGATGAAATCCATGGCGCCTTTTTTCATGGTGTCCACCGCCATGGGCACGTCGCCGTGGCCAGTGATGAACACGATGGGCAGGGGTGAGCGGCCTTCAATCAGACGGTTTTGCAGTTCCAGACCGGTCATGCCACCCATGCGGATGTCAGCGATCAGGCAGGCGACTTCACGCGCGTCGTAGCGGCTGAGAAAGGATTCGGCGGAGTCAAAGCACCGCACCCGGTAGCCCTTGCCTTCCAGCAACCATTGCAAGGAATCTCGCACGGCTTCGTCGTCATCAACAACGTAGACCGTACCTTTTTTGGGAATCAGGCTCATTCAAATATCCAGACCGTTATGTGCTTGAGATGGACGCGCTGAGTGCACGGCTGCCGATGTCGACTACGGGAATCCAGAAGGAAAACCTGCAACCCGTCACCTCGGTGCCATTGTAGATGTTCTCGGCCGTCATGCGCCCCAGGTGAGATTCGACGATGGAACGGCACAGGGAGAGGCCAATCCCCATGCCATCGGCCTTGGTGGAAAAGAAGGCTTCATAAAGCCGCGCCATCACCTCGGGGGCCAAGCCCTTGCCGGTGTCGCGCACCGAAAAGTCAATGGCAGACTGTCCATCCACCTGGGTGGGCACCACGCGCAATTCCACCAGGCGTTGGGCTGTGGGGCGCTGGGCCGTGTCAATCGATTCGGCGGCGTTGCGCAGCAGGTTGACCAGCACCTGCTCGATCAGGATCGGGTCGACCAGCATGGACGGCAGGCGCGACGCCACATAGTGATTAAGCCGCACATTGCGCCGGCGCAACTCGATTTCGGCCAGTTCGATGGCTTCGCCGACCATGACGCTGACCTCCGACAAGGTGCGGTTGGGTTCGCTGCGTTTCACAAACGAGCGGATGCGCTGGATGATCTGGCCGGCGCGCTGGGCCTGGCGTGCGGTCTTGTCCAGCGCGCCGAGCAGGTCTTCTTCCGTGATCTGCTTGGATTTGATGCGCGAGACCATGCCATTGCAGTAGTTGTTGATGGCGGTGAGCGGCTGGTTCAACTCATGGGCCACGCTGGACGCCATCTCGCCCATGGTGATCAGGCGGCTGGAGTTGGCGGCGCGATCGGCCTGCGTGGCAGCCTGCTCTTCGGCGACCCGGCGGCTGGTGATGTCCGTGGCAATCACCATCTGTGCCAGGCGCCCGTCGACCCAGCTCAGGTAGCGGGTGCGAACCTCCAGCCATTTGCCCAGGGCGCTGTCGAAGATTTCGCCGCTTTCGGTTTCGGTGTCGGCAATGGACTCGGTGGGAAGGCCGGCCAGTGGATCCACGCTGTCGCCCGAGTAATCGTTGGGCGGGCTGCTCGGCACGCCGGCTTCGGCCACCAGTTGCAGATGCCCGTTGGCCTGGGTGCCGAACCATTGGCGGTACAGCTTGTTGGCAAACACCAGTTCATCGCTGCCCAGGGGGGCTACCGAGATGGAGGCATCCAGCGCCTCCAGCACCGTGGTGAAGCGTTGGTGCGAGGCCGACAACTGCTCCCGCACCCGGTTGGGTTCGGTGATGTCGGTCATGGAGGTGACCCAGCCGGTTTGGGTGCCCACGGCGTCGATGAGCGGCGCCACGTACAGCCGGGCATCAAAGGTGGTGCCGTCGCGGCGTTTGACGCGCACCTGAAAGCCGCCCGGTGTGAATTTGCCCGAGAGCTCCTCCTCCAGTTTGGAGGCCAGCATTTCGCGGTCGGATTCCGGCCAGTAGGGGAAGGGGGCGGAGCGTCCGACCAGATGGCTCTCGTCCCAGCCGGTCATCTGGCAAAACGCGGCATTTACGTAGGTGATGCGGCCCTGCAAATCCATGGCGCGCATGCCGGTGAGCATGGAGTTTTCCATGGCGCGGCGGAAATTGGTTTCCGACACCAGAGCCTGCTGTGCCTGCAGGCGTCTGCGGGTATGGCGCCAGTTGGCAATCAGCATCCAGGCGGTCATCACGCTCAGCGTGCCCACCAGCCAGAACAGGCCGCTGCCGATCACGCCCAGAGAGGCCCGGTAGGCCTGGCCGCGCACGATCAGGCCGCTGCCTACGGGCGAGACGGGCATGGAGTACGCGTTGTTGCGCGGTGCCCACGGCAATGCGTAGCTGGACGCCTTTCGTGTGGGAATGACCGTGCCGGTCAGCAAGGCGCCCTTGGCATCCAGCAGCGAAATGGCGTAGCGTGCGGTCACCTCATCGGGCACGCCGTAGCGGTACAGGCTGTCCACCGACAACTCGGCCAGCAGCACACCCGAGAAGCGATTGCGCTCATTGAGCGGAATGTAGATCTGCATCAGCGGCGCGAACTCGGCAGAACGCAGGCGTTGCAGGTAAATCGGCTGGTTGGTTTGGCGGGCGCTGGCAAAGGCGGCGTCGCTGTCCAGGCGTGGCGACTGGTCCGCAGGTGCCCGTGAAACCGGCGTCGGGTGAATGGCGGTGCCGGTGCCTACCTTGATGCGGCGGCGCTCGTCAATCCAGGCCAGACCCTGGATTTCCGGGTACTGGTTGAGCATGGCGGCCGAACGGGCCCGGAAGTCTTCAATGTCCAGTTCTCGGTTGGAGACTTCGCGCGCAATGCGGGTGAGCTGTTCCTGGCGCTCCAGCAGGCGCAGGCGCAGGCGCTGCTGGGTGTATTCCACATCGCGTTGCACGGCCTCCTGCTCACGGTCGAACTCCTCGGCACGCAAGTAGGCGAAGGCCGTCACGATGGCAGCGAAAAACAGCGCTACGGCAACCAGGGGCGCCAGCATGGCGAGCCGGTCCTGCAACAGCGGATGCTGGCGTATCCACCAGTGCTTTGCGTGCCGTACCGGAGGAAGCGCCAAGGCGTTGGGCAGTGAGATCAGGGCGTGCAGGGGCATCGCCCGATTTTAGGCGACAGGCATTCCCGCAAGCTTTTGATATTTCACATAGTGAAAGTAAAAAGCACTGGTTGAAATTAAAAATAAAATATGAGAAACTGGAGGGGTCGTACTAAATTACGTCGGCAATTCCAAAAAGCAACCAGGAGACAAGAATGTCAGCAGTTCCCCCCAACCCGGCCAGCAGCGTTGATGCAGATAGCCAGGAAACCCGCGAATGGATGGATGCGCTCTCCGCAGTCATCGAAAAAGAGGGTCCGGAGCGGGCCCAGTTCCTGCTGGAGCAGTTGCTCTCGCATGCACGCCAGAACAGCATGGACATGCCGTTTTCCGCCAACACGGCCTACGTCAACACCATCGACAAAGACCAGGAAGAAATCTGCCCCGGCAATATCGAGATTGAAGAGCGCCTGCGCGCCTATATGCGCTGGAACGCCATGGCCATGGTGGTCAAGGCCAACCGCCACCACCCCATCGACGGCGGCGACCTGGGCGGCCACATCGGTTCCTTTGCCTCGCTGGCCCATATGTTTGGCGCCGGCTTCAACCACTTCTGGCATGCCGAGAGCGAGAACCACGGCGGCGACTGCCTCTACATCCAGGGCCACGTGTCGCCCGGTGTCTATGCCCGCGCCTACCTTGAAGGCCGACTGACTGAAGAGCAATTGCTCAACTTCCGCCAGGAAACCGGTGGCAAGGGCCTGTCGAGCTACCCGCATCCCAAGCTGATGCCCAATTTCTGGCAGTTCCCCACCGTTTCCATGGGCTTAGGCCCGCTGATGGCCATTTACCAGGCCCGCTTCCTGAAGTACCTGCACGCACGTGGCATTGCCAACACCGAAAACCGCAAGGTCTGGGTGTTCTGCGGCGATGGCGAAATGGACGAAGTCGAATCGCTCGGCGCCATCGGCCTGGCCGCGCGCGAAAAGCTGGACAACCTGGTGTTTGTCATCAACTGCAACCTGCAGCGCCTGGACGGCCCGGTGCGCGGCAACGGCAAGATCGTGCAGGAGTTGGAAGGCGAGTTCCGCGGTTCCGGCTGGAACGTCATCAAGCTGCTCTGGGGCAGCGAGTGGGACCCGCTGCTGGCGCGCGACAAGGACGGATCCCTGCGCAAAATCATGATGGACACGCTGGACGGCGACTACCAGGCCTTCAAGGCCAATGACGGCGCCTTCGTGCGCAAGAACTTCTTCGGCCGCTCACCTGAGACGCTGGAAATGGTTTCCAAGATGAGCGACGACGCCATCTGGGCCCTGCGCCGCGGTGGCCACGACCCGCAAAAGGTGTATGCCGCCTATGCCGCGGCCGTCAAGCACAAGGGCCAGCCCACCGTACTGCTGATCAAGACCGTCAAGGGCTTTGGCATGGGCAAGTCCGGCGAAGGCAAGAACAATGTGCACCAGACCAAGAAGCTCACCGACGAGGACATCAAGGCCTTCCGCGACCGCTTCAACATCCCGGTGCCGGACAGCCAGATTGCCGACATCCCCTTCTACAAGCCGGCTGACGACACGCCGGAGATGAAATACCTGCACGAGCGCCGCAAGGCCCTGGGCGGCTACCTGCCCAGCCGCCGCGCCAAGGCCGACGAGAACTTTACCGTGCCCTCGCTGGACACCTTCAAGTCGGTGATGGAAGCCACGGCCGAAGGCCGCGAAATCTCCACCACGCAAGCCTATGTGCGTTTCCTCACGCAGCTGCTGCGCGACCAGGCACTGGGCCCGCGCGTGGTGCCCATCCTGGTCTACGAGGCGCGCACCTTCGGCATGGAAGGCCTGTTCCGCCAGATCGGCATCTACAACCCCGAGGGCCAGAAGTACACGCCGGTCGATAAAGACCAGGTCATGTACTACAAGGAACAGGTCGACGGCCAGATCCTGCAGGAAGGCATCAACGAGGCCGGCGGCATGAGCAGCTGGATCGCCGCGGCGACGTCGTACTCGACGAACAACCGCATCATGGTGCCCTTCTACATCTACTACTCGATGTTCGGCTTCCAGCGCATCGGCGACCTGGCCTGGGCCGCCGGCGACATGCAGGCGCGCGGCTTCCTGCTGGGCGGCACCAGCGGCCGCACCACGCTGAACGGCGAAGGCCTGCAGCACGAGGACGGCCACAGCCACATTCAGGCGGCGTTGATCCCCAATTGCATCAGCTACGACCCCACCTTCCACTACGAGCTGGCGGTGATCCTGCACGACGGCATGCGCCGCAT
>CANCER010000049.1 GCA_947375135.1 Comamonadaceae bacterium
CAAGGAACGCCAGCAGGCCGGCATGCCACCCTTCAGCGCCCAGGCGCTGGTGCGGGCTGAGGCGCGCACCCAGGAGGCAGCGCAGGCCTTTCTGAACCAGGCGCGGGCGGCGGCGCTGGACGACATGGCGCAATGGCCCGGCTGGGCACCAATTCTGGAGCAGGTCTTTGTCTACCCGGCTGTGCCCATGACGATCCAGCGCGTGGCCAATGTGGAGCGCGCCCAGATGCTGGTGGAAAGCCCCTCGCGCGCCGCGCTGCAAAAGTTTCTGGCGGCCTGGCACGCGGTGCTACACGCCACCCGCGCAGACCCGGCCTGCAAAGGCCTGATCCGCTGGGCGGTAGATGTGGACCCATTGGCGATATAGGAGCCCCCACGCTTCTCGCTTCGCGTAGTGCGCTGCCCCCTCAGGGGGCCAACCCGGCTTGGGGCGGCCCGGCGCCGGGTTCTTGAAGCCCCCACGCTTCTCGCTTCGCGTAGTGCGCTGCCCCCTCAGGGGGCCAACCCGGCTTGGGGCGGCCCGGCGCCGGGTTCGAAAAGTTAGCGCCCGCCCATCAGTGCCACCGCACCGGAGAAGGTGAAGAAGGCGCTGGCGGTCGTCAGCAGAACGATGCGCGCAATGCGCCCGCTGTCGGCGCCATAACGCTCGGCCAGCAAGACCACATTGCTGGCGCTCGGCAGGGCCGCCAGCAGCACCAGCACCTGGAGCGCAAACGGCGCCAGCGGCCAACCTGCAGCCATCACGGCCGAGCCGACGCCCCACACCAGCAGCGGATGCACAAACAACTTCAACAGGACCACCGGCACTGTCGCTTGCCAGCGCACGGCATGGGCGCTATCCGCCCGGGCCAGGATGTGTGAGCGCGCCAGCACCGCCCCGATGGTGAACAAGGCCACCGGCGACGCGGCATCGGCCAGCAGACCGACCGTGGTGGCAAGAGGTTGGGGAACCTGGATCTGCAGCCAGGACACCAGCGCCCCGGCCAGAATCGCCCAGGGCAGCGGGTTGGCAGCCACACCACGCAGCGCCTTGCCTGCGGCTTGACGGGCACTTGCGCCGGCCACGGTACGCGCCATGCCAGCCGCAGCAGCGCCGCTGATTCCTGCGGCAGGGTCCGCAACGCCCTGCGCACCCAGCCGCGACAGCGCAATGCACAGGCTGGTGGTCAGCACCATATCCACCAGCAACGACACAATGACCGGTGTTGCGGCCGCCTGACCCAGCAAGGCCACCAGCAGGGGCACGCCCATGAAACCGGTGTTGGGAAAGGCGGCGACCAGGGCGCCAAAGGCCGCATCGTTCCAGCCCAGTCTGCTGCGTCGCGTCAGGGCCAGGCACAAGGACACCAGCAGCAGGCCACAGAAGAGATAGGTCAAAGCCACACCCGGATCAAACAGCTGCGCCACCGGCGCCGAAGCGCCAAAGCGGTACAGCATGCAAGGCAAGGCAAAAAACAGCACAAAACCGTTGAGCCCGGGAATGGCGGACAGGGCCAGCATCCCCCGGCGCGCCGCCAGATAGCCACAAGCCACCAGCGCAAAGAAGGGAAAGGTCAGGGTCAGAATGGCGAGCACGCGGCATTGTCGGTGCTTTGGGCAGGCGGGCGGTCATGCCGGCGACAGACAACCGGCCCGGACCTTCGCCAGCCGCTCAGCCTGTGCGATAGCCGGCCATGACCGTGCCGCAGCAGCGCCCAAGTCCCTGCCGTTAAGATGCCCCTTCGTCTTTTGACCTGCCCTCCCCCCACACCTGTCTGCATGTCTGCCCCCACCTCCTCCGGTATGAACCTGGCCCAGCAAGAGGCCGTCAACTTTTTGCACGGCCCCTGCCTGGTGCTGGCTGGCGCGGGCTCGGGCAAGACGCGGGTGATTACGCACAAGATTGCGCGCCTGATCCAGACCGGCATGCCGGCCAAACGCATCGCCGCCATCACCTTCACCAACAAGGCCGCCGCCGAAATGCGCGAGCGGGCCAAAAGCCTGATCGGCAAACCGGCCAAGGACGTGGTGGTGTGTACCTTTCACTCTCTGGGCGTGCGCATGTTGCGCCAGGATGGCGCGGTGCTGGGGCTCAAACCCGCCTTCTCGATTCTGGACACCGATGACGTCACCAGCATCCTCAAGGACGCCGGTGGCACGGTGGACGCGGCCACGGCGCGCGCCTGGCAATGGACCATCAGCGGCTGGAAAAGCGCCGGGCTCAACGCCGAGGAAGCGCTGGCCGTGGCCGCCAATGACAACGAGCGCCAGGCCGCCGTGGTCATGGCCCGTTACCAGGAACGCCTGACGGCCTACCAGAGCGTGGACTTTGACGACCTGATCAGCCTGCCCCTGAAGCTGCTGCAAAACCACTCCGAGGTGCGGCACCGCTGGCAGGCCCAGATGGGCCATGTGCTGGTGGACGAATACCAGGACACCAACGCCACGCAGTACGCGATGCTCAAACTGCTGGTGGGCGAGACAGCCGAAGAAGCGCGCTTTACCGCCGTGGGCGATGACGACCAAAGCATCTACGGCTGGCGCGGCGCCACGCTGGACAACCTGCGCAAGCTGCCGGTGGACTTCCCGGCGCTGAAAGTCATCACACTGGAGCAGAACTACCGCTCCACCTCGGCCATCCTGCGCGCCGCCAACAATGTGATCGGCCCCAACCCCAAGCTCTTCCCCAAGAACCTGTGGAGCGACCTGGGGGAAGGCGAGCCAGTGCGCGTGATCGACGCCGACAGCGAGGAGCACGAGGCTGAACGCGCCGTGGCCCGCATCCAAAGCCTGCGCGCGGAAGGATCGCTGGCCCAGGACGGCAAGCAGTACCGCGAATTCCGCGACTTTGCCGTGTTGTACCGCGCCAACCACCAGGCCAAGCCGTTTGAGAAGGCGCTGCGCAAGGCCAACATCCCCTACAAGGTGTCTGGCGGGCAGAGTTTTTTTGACCGCGCCGAAATCCGCGACCTGTGCGCCTGGTTCCGCCTCTGGGCCAATAACGACGACGACCCGGCCTTTGTGCGGGCTGTCACCACGCCCAAGCGGGGCATAGGCCACCAGACCCTGGGCACGCTGGGCGTGTATGCCAGCCAGTACAAGCTCAGCCTGTTCGAGGCGCTGTTTTCCTCTTCGCTGGGCGGGGCCTTGAGCGGCAAGGCGCTGGGCAGCCTGCACGAGTTCGGCCGCTATGTGAACGACCTGCAGTTCCGTGCCCGCCACACCGAGGGCGCGGAGAACGCCGGTCTGTTTCTGGCCGAGTGGCTCAAAGAAATCGGCTACGAGAAACACCTCTACGACGGCGAAGAAAGTGAGAAGCTGGCGGCCGCCAAATGGTCCAACGTGGTCGAGTTCTGCGAATGGATGGCACAGCGCTGCGGCGGCCAGGTCGAAGGGGTTGCCGGCGTGGACGAGCGCGAGATCAAAAACCTGCTGGAGGTCTCGCAAACCATCGCCCTGCTCTCCACCCTGAGTGAACGCGAGAAGGACCAGAACGTGGTGACCCTCTCCACCCTGCACGCCTCCAAGGGCCTGGAGTGGCCGCATGTGCTGCTGGTCGGTGTCAACGAGGGCGTGTTGCCCTTCAAGCTCAAGGAAGCCAGCGGCGCCGATGGGGGCGTGGTGCGCGACGAAGAAGCGGTGAACGAGGATCTGGCCACACGCCTGCAGGAAGAGCGCCGTCTGATGTACGTGGGCATTACCCGCGCTCAGCGCAGCCTGGCGGTGAGCTGGACGCGCCGGCGCAAAAAGGGGCGCGAACTGGTGGCGGCTCTGCCCAGCCGCTTTATTGCCGAAATGGCCCTGGACCAGGCGACGGTCAAAGAAGACCCGCGAGAGAAGTTACGGGCGTTGCGGGCCGAATTTGCCCTGAAGGCGCAGGCCTCGGCGGCGGCGGCTGCGGGAGTGCGTTAGCCAGGTGATTTTTTGAATCGCCAGGGGTGCACGGGCATGGCCTCATGCCGCCCGTCTGGCCACCTGGAGCCAGAAAGCAAAAAGCCCATCCAGAGGACGGGCTTTTTGCTTCGAAAACCATGGAGCGGGAAAAGAGGCTCGAACTCTCGACCTATACCTTGGCAAGGTATCGCTCTACCAACTGAGCTATTCCCGCATGGTGACCACTTGCGTGATCGTTGAGAGAATTATATCTGACACAAAGTCCGATCCCGGGACGTGCAGCAAGAAAGTTCGACTTTTCTGTATCGCAAGCTCTGCCAGTCCTCACCCGTCCAGCAAATTCAGCCAAACGGCCCCACCGGAAATGCCCCCTGCTTGCGACGCCAGAAGGCAAAAAGCCCGTCGCGATGGACGGGCTTTTTGGGGGTGGCGGTAGGCTACTCAGTTCTGCTTCTTGAAAATGGCTTCTCGCGTTGGCAGAAAGAGCCTAACCAATCTCGGCCTTTCAGGCACTGTGCAGACGCATCAGTTAATCGCATCGCGCTCTGCATCGGAGATTGAAACCACATCCCCACTTCCATACCATCCGACGTCATCCAGACTAATCAGAGTGGTCCAAAATGAAGTGCGCTGACCATATTTAAAGTTAATTAAGCAGTTTCCATTTTTGGCCCGAACTTTTTTGATTAATTCACGCTTTACATCTTCCAGCGATTTCAGTTGGGCTTGAGAGAAGGCACCATTTAGCTTCACTTCAACATGGCCAATGGATCGAACTCCCTCAGGCTGACCCTCAATAAAAAGGACGCCTTCAAGTTCAGATTGATACACGGCCTACTTGTCCCGTTCCATTAAGACAATCATCTCTTCTCTACCGGCACTCATGAGGCCTGGAAAAGAGGCTGTAGCAGCAGTAATGACACGCCACCCTTGCTCAGCGTAAGCATTGATTGCCGCCTCAAGTTTTTCAGGGTCAAACTTTCCGCTAAACCATTTGTCTTTTTGTGTCAGTACTTTGTATTCTTTTTTCATATTCATTCCTTGATTTTCGGTTGGTTTTTTCCAAATATATTCGCACTTCAATTTAACCAGCGTGCAAGCAGCGCTTCAGCATTACAGTTTTTATTGATAAATAAGGCGCACTCCCTTTTTGCACTGTATGAAAATAATGCTTGATGACAAGCCAGGTGACTTCTGTATTGCGCTTATGGATGGCGCCCGCTTCAGTGGATTTAGCAGCCCACTACGGCTTTTTAACCAAGGCAGAGACAGTATCCGCCGAGGCAATTACGCCGTCAATCACGCATTGGCTTCATTTGCGCTGTGACAGTGTTGTGGACGGTCGTCACGACGGGCGTGCGGGTTCTTCACCCGGCCGTCTGTCACGTTTTCATTCCAGCCCAGAATGCAAAAAGCCCATCGCAATGGACGGGCTTGAGGCATTGTGGACCATATGGAGCGGGAAAAGAGGCTCGAACTCTCGACCTATACCTTGGCAAGGTATCGCTCTACCAACTGAGCTATTCCCGCATATGTTCCGAATATCTTTCCAAAGAAAAACCCATCACGGGGATGGGTTGATCAAATTGGTGGCCTGGGGCGGAATCGAACCACCGACACAAGGATTTTCAATCCTCTGCTCTACCGACTGAGCTACCGGGCCAAGCCTTAGATTATAGCTGCAAGATCAGGGCTTTCGGGGGAAAGATGGACCCTGCATGTAAAAACTTCAGACACCACCGCGTTTGCCGCGCGTCAGGTCCACGCCCAGCTGTTTGAGCTTGCGGTACAGGTGGGTGCGCTCCAGTCCGGTTTTTTCGGCCACGCGGGTCATGGAGCCGTTTTCGCGTGCGAGGTGGTATTCGAAATACGCCTTCTCGAACTCGTCCCGGGTTTCGCGCAGGGGCTTGTCGAGCATAAAGACTTGGCTCGATTGGGGGCCTGCATCCTGCAACGACGGCGCCACGACGACGGAAAGCGCGACGGCGTCCAACACCAGCACATCGTGGGCCGGCGCGTCGGCCACAGGGGGCTTGCGCAGAACGCTGCGCGACAAGCCCTGCTCTACGGCCTTGAGCAGTTTCTGCATGGTGATGGGCTTTTCCAGAAAGGCCAGTGCACCGATCTTGGTCGCTTCCACTGCGGTATCGATGGTGGCGTGGCCGCTCATCATGATCACCGGCATGTTCAAGAGTCCGGTGCTGGACCACTCTTTGAGCAGGGTCACGCCATCGGTGTCGGGCATCCAGATGTCCAGCAGAACCAGATCGGGGCGCTCGCGCAAGCGGGCCGCGCGGGCCTGCGCCGCATTTTCAGCGAGCTCGACTTGGTGACCGCCGTCGTTGAGGATCTCCCAGAGCAGGTCGCGAATGCCGTGCTCGTCATCCACCACCAAAATATTTGCCATCGTGTAAGCGCAGGTCCTTGGTAATTTTTTAATAGCGCTGAGTTGTCAGCTATTTACAACAGGCAATGATAACGACACTTGGGCACCCACGATGGTGCCGTCCACCAGCCGGTTGGCGATGTCCACCCGCGAGCCGTGCTCATCCGCAATTTTCTTCACCACGGCCAGGCCCAGACCGGTGCCTTTGACCTTGGTGGTGACATAGGGTTCGAACGCGCGCTTGAGGATGGCCTCGGCAAAACCGGTGCCCTGGTCCAGCACGCTCAAGCGCACACGGCCCTTGGCCTCCTGCCAGACCGTGCGGACCACGATGGACAGCCCGGCATGGCCGCTGGCGACTGCTGTTTCGCTGGCGTCCTGGGCGTTTTGCAACAGGTTGTGAATGACCTGGCGCAACTGCTGGGCGTCGCCCCGCACCGGCGGGCATTTGGCATCCAACTCCAGCAACACGGGAACATGCTGGGACTCGGCTTCGTACAGGTGGGCCACATCCTGCAACAGGGCGTTGAGGTCTACGGGCTTGAGTTCGGCAGCGGGCAGGCGCGCGTAGTCACGGAACTCGTTGACCAAGCGCTTCATGGCGTCGACCTGGTCGACAATGGTTTTGACGGATTTGTTCAGTATGGCCTGCTCGGGGGCTGCGAGTTTGCCGGTCAGCTTGATTTCCAGCCGCTCGGCTGACAGTTGGATGGGGGTCAGCGGGTTCTTGATTTCATGCGCCAGTCGGCGCGCCACCTCACCCCAGGCCTGGGCGCGCTGGGCCGAGACGATTTCCGAAATGTCGTCAAACACCAGCAGGCGCGAGTCGCCTGGCAACTCGGCACCGCGCGCCACCAGGGTGAGTGCGCGGTCAAAAGGGGTGTGCATGGGGGCATGGCTGCCTCCGAGCTCAAAGGTCTGCTGCCAGTGGTCCGGCTCGTGTTCCTGCTTGGCCGACAAAAAGTCAGCAAACTGGGTCTGTACCGCCTGGCCGAAGGCTTCCAGGCCGGCGATGCTGGCCAGGGTATCGCCCTGGTGCGCTGCCAGTGGAGCCTGCAGAATGCGGGTGGCGCCGGGGTTGGCAGAGAGGAGTTGGCCCTGCGGACCCAGCACGATGACACCGGCCGTGAGGTTGTCCAGAATGGTCTGCAAGTTGGCGCGGGCCGCGTCGACTTGGGCCATGCTGTTTTCCACCGCCTGGCGCGCGTCGGCCAATTGGGCCGTCATGGTGGCGAAGGAGCGCGTCAGGCCACCCAACTCGTCCTTGCCTTGGAGGGCCAGCTTGGGGGTCAGATCCCCCGCAGCCACCTGGCTGACACCCTCGGCCAACAGCAGCAAGGGGCGCGCCAACTGGTTGCCCAGCACCACGGCCAGCAGCACGGCGCCAAACACCGCCAGAAACAGGCTCAGCGTGAGGGTGCCGATGTACATGCGTTTGAGGCCCTGGCGGGCCAGGGCGCGTTCCTGGTACTCGCGGTTTGCCGCAGCCACCGCCAACGCATTGACCACCAGGCTGCGCGGCAAGGCCTTGGAGACCAGTAAATAGGGCGGCTCGGGGTTCAAACCCAGCCCGCTGGGTGCCAGGGGCACCAGCACGCGGATGCGCGCGTCGGCGGCAGCGTCGGGGGTTGCTGCATCGTCCAGGCCGTCGATCCAGGCCAGCGCGCGCTCGCTGCGGGCGGTGCGGAACTGGCTGCTGCTGGGCTTGGCAGGGCTGAGCTGTATGCGTGTTTGCCCCCCGCTGGCGAGCAAGTTGCCATTGCCGCTCCAGATGGCGATGTCAGCGGCGCCCAGTTGATCGACCATTTTCTCCAGTTGGGGGCCTGCGTTGCCTTCGGAAACGTCGTTGAGCAGGGGCGCCGCCGCGCGCACTTTGAGCGTGAACTCGTTGGTCAGCGTGTCCAGGGTGGCACGGCCCAGATTCAAGCCCGCATCCAGGGCCCCTTCCACCTTGACGTCAAACCAGGTTTCGATGGAGCGCGAGACGAACTGGTAAGACACCACGTAAATCATCAGGCCCGGCGCAAAGCCCACCAGCGCAAAAATGGCGGCCAGCTTGACCAGCAGGCGGCTGCCGAAGCGCCCCTGGCGCAAACGAACCCACAACCGGTAGGCAACCCAGACAATCGCCAGGAGCAGTACCGAGGCCACGGCCACGTTGATGGAGAACAGCAGCGCGTAGTTGCGTTCGTAGAGGTCCCGGTTGTTGGTGGCCTGCATCAGCATGTACAGCAGCACAGCACCTATCAGCACCATACTGGCCGAGCCAATGGCCACTGCGCGGCGCA
Organism: Comamonadaceae bacterium; assembly: GCA_947375135.1. Lineage (GTDB taxonomy): Bacteria > Pseudomonadota > Gammaproteobacteria > Burkholderiales > Burkholderiaceae_C > Allorhodoferax. The sequence continues at coordinate 8,548 of CANCER010000049.1, forward strand.
CTGCGCGAGAGCTGTGGCGTATGCCGGTCTGCGCCTGGGCGGCGGCTTCGCTCATTTCGCGGACTCGACCACCAGCGGCGTCACCACGTTGGCGGAGATGTCCCAGTCTGTCTGCCCCAAGGCGCCGATCTGAAACGGCCTTGGCAATTGGCCCAAATCCAACCTGAAACGGAAATCCAGCTTGTATTTGACCGAGGTTTCCAGGTCTGCAGCATCGGCAATTTTCCACCGGGCGACGCGCTTGATGGCAGACAAGGCTTGCTGCAGGGTGTCAAAACTCTGGTTCAGTGCCAGGCCGACGCCGCTGGTAACTGCGGGCCCGGAGCTCACGTTGAGGCGCCAGCGGCGGGTCAGCGGGTGGTAGGCCAGCCGCATGAAGCGCTCAGCCGCTACCAATTTCTTGTCGTACCAGTACCAGCGCTCGCGCAGCACATCGGCACTGATCACGAAGACCATGGGGATGCCTTTGAGCAGCGCGTCCTCGACGGCGGAAGACATTTCAAACTGCAACTGGGCCGACAGCTGCAAACCATCATCGGAGCGTTCTACGTGAAGCTGGCTGATCTCTGTCTGCACCTGGCCATGGGCCAAGGTACAAGCCAGCAATAGCCACGCCAGGACCAGACGCAGCGCAACGTCAATATGGCTGCTTTTGCAGCAATGCGTAGAAGAATCCGTCATGTTCACCCGCCTGATTGTCGGTGACAGCATCGCCTTTGCCTGATTTACCTGGGAATAAATGACCTGGCGAGGGCAGCAACAAGGCATCGGTGTTGTGTGCAAGAAACGTTTGCACCTGCTGCTGGCCTTCAGCCAAAAATACCGAACACGTGCAGTACAGCAAGCGCCCGCCCGGTGCCAACAGGGGCCACAGCGTTTCCAGCAGTTTGCGCTGCAGCCCGGCGAGTTGCGCGATGTCGGTTTCACGGCGCAGCCAGCGCACATCGGGGTGGCGCCGCACAATGCCGGAGGCGGTGCACGGGGCGTCCAGCAGGATGGCATCAAACGGCGTGCCGTCCCACCAGCTATCGGGGCGGGCACCGTCGGCCGTGACGACATCGGCCTGCAGACCCAACCGCGAGAGGTTCTGGCGGATGCGATCACAACGCTCGGCATCCACATCCAACGCGGTCACCTGCGCAACACCGAGTTCCAGCAAGTGCCCGGTCTTGCCGCCGGGTGCGGCACAGGCGTCCAGCACCCGTTGCATTTTTTGCGGTGCCAGGCCGCTCAGCAGCAGGGGTGCCGCCATTTGGGCTGCGCCATCCTGCACCGAGACCCGCCCGCTGGCAAAACCGGGCAGTTGGCCGACCGGCACGGCTCTGGCCAGTTCAATTCCGCTTTGGCCTACGGCTTGCGCCTGAATCCCGCATTCGGCCAGCTCGGCCAGGTAGTCGTTGACCGTGCCCTGGAGCCGGTTGACGCGCAAGACCATGGGCGCCTGCAGATTGGCGGCTTGCAACAGGGCCTGCCAATTGCCGGGGTGGTCTTTCTTCAAGCGCTGTATCCACCACAGGGGATGGTTCCAGCGGGCGACGGGGTTGTCGTCTGTAGCGGCCACAAGATCATGGCGTTCGCGCAAAAAGCGGCGCAGGCAGGCGTTGAGAAAATTAGCCTGGGCCCGCGTTTCCGGGCTGTGCTTGGCAGCCTCGACGCATTGGTTGACCAGGGTGAATGCGTCGTACGGCGCCCCTTCTTCGGTCCAGACCAGTGCCAGCGCCAGGCATAGCAAGGCGTCGGCTTCGGGCGGCGGCGGCCGGTTGGCGAGCAGCCGGCGCAAGGCCTCGGCGCGCCCCAGATTGCGCCAGGCGTGAAACGCCAGCGCCTGCACACCGGGACGCAGTTCGGGCGGCACGCCTTCGACTGCGGCGCTGCCGGACTGCCCTTCACGCACGGCCTGGATCACCCGGGCCGTGGCCTGAAGCTGGCGCCACAACGGAATTTGTTCTTTGTTTTGTTGCATCAATTGTTCACAGCCTTGCGGCCTCTTTAAAGCCCATCACGCCCGCCATCAGAGTGGCAGGAAATTGGTGCAGTGCCTCGTTGTAGCAGTCCACAATCTGGTTGAAAGCGGCCCGCGCGGCGCGCACCTTGAATGCTGCATCGTCCCACAGCTTTTGCATGGCCTCGGGCATGGCCGGTCCGGCCAGGTCGGCAGGCTGCTCGCGCAGGGGTTGCCACGCAGCTTCGATCGCATCCACGGTCTGACCCAGGGCTTGGAGCGGCCCCGGTTGTAGCCGTGCACCACGCGCCGCCTTGCATTGCGACGCCAGCAATTTGACGCCGCTGACCAGCGCCGCCCATTCCAACGGGGTAAAGCTGCCCTCTTCGTCCGGGAACTGCGCCTGTATCAATCCGATGTAAATGCGCAGGTGCTGTTCCAGCAACCCAAGGGCGTCCAGAGCCCGCGCGCGCATGCGCATCAGCCGGTTGTACAGACCTACACACCAGAACAGGAGGACGGCTGATAACAGCCAGATCGCGACAGACGCACTCATGGGAACAGCATACTGGATTCATCCGGGCGCCAAAGTAAAACGCCCCAAGTCCTCGTCCAGAGGGCTTGGGGCGCTATACAAAGGATAGCTAAGAGCGATTACTCGCCGGCTACACCTTCGTCAGCAGACGCGTCGGAAGTCTCGCCCGCCAGTTCGGCAGCCTCGGCTTCGGAGATCGCACGGCGTTCGGCGTCGTCCATGCTCTCGCGCACCTTGCGGGCTTCGTGGTAGGCCAGACCGGTTCCGGCAGGAATCAGGCGGCCCACAATCACGTTTTCCTTCAGGCCACGCAACTCGTCGCGCTTGCCCATGATGGCGGCTTCGGTCAGCACGCGGGTGGTTTCCTGGAAGGAAGCCGCGCTGATGAAGCTGTCGGTGGACAAGGATGCCTTGGTGATACCCAGCAGCAGGTTGGTGAACACGGCAGGAATCTTGCCTTCGCCACGCAGCCTGTCGTTGGTGTTGAGCATTTCGGAACGCTCCACCTGTTCACCGTTGATGTAACCGGAGTCACCTGTGGCCTCGACCACCACACGGCGCAGCATCTGGCGAACAATCACTTCGATGTGCTTGTCGTTGATCTTCACGCCTTGCAAGCGGTACACGTCCTGGACTTCGTCCACGATGTAGCGGGCCAGCTCTTCGGAGCCCAGCAAACGCAGGATGTCCTGCGGGTCGGCCGGGCCGTCCACCACGGACTCGCCCTTGTTGACCACCTGGCCTTCATGCACCAGGATATTCTTTTCCTTCGGCACGAGTTCTTCCCAGACCTTGCCTTCCGGGTCGGTGATCTGCATGCGGATCTTGCCCTTGGTTTCCTTGCCGAAGGAGACCGTACCCGTGACTTCGGCGAGAACGCCCTTGTCTTTGGGGGAGCGGGCTTCAAACAGCTCGGCCACGCGGGGCAGACCGCCGGTAATGTCGCGGGTCTTCTGGCCTTCGATCGGGATACGGGCCAGCACTTCGCCTGGGCCCACGTCCATACCGTCACGCACCTGGACCAGCGCCCCTACGGGGAAGCCGATAGTCACCGAGTGGTCGGTCCCCGGAATCTTGACCTCATGGCCGGAAGCGTCGATCAGCTTGACCTGCGGACGCACCACCTTGGCAGAACCACGGCGCTTGGGATCGATCACCACCAGGGTGGACAGACCGGTCACTTCGTCGAGCTGCTTGGCAACCGTCAGACCTTCTTCCACATTCTCGAAATGCGCTTTACCAGCGAACTCGGTAATGATGGGGCGGGTCAGCGGATCCCAGTTGGCCAGAATCGCACCAGCCTTGATGGTCTGGTCGACCTTGACGGTCAAGATCGCACCGTAGGGCACCTTGTGGCGCTCACGCTCGCGGCCATGCTCGTCCTGGATGACGATTTCACCGGAACGGCTAATCACCACCAACTCGGACTTGCTGTTGGTCACATAGCGCATAGTGGCGTTGAAGCCGATCACGCCGTTGGACTTGGCTTCCACGCTGGAGGCGATGGCAGCGCGCGAGGCGGCACCACCGATGTGGAAGGTACGCATGGTCAGCTGCGTGCCGGGCTCGCCGATGGACTGGGCAGCGATCACACCGACGGCTTCGCCGAAGTTGATCAGGCCGCCACGGCCCAAGTCGCGGCCGTAGCACTTGGCGCAAATACCAAAGCGGGTTTCGCAGGTCAGGGCGGTACGCACCTTGACTTCGTCGACGCCGGCCAGTTCCAGCTCTTCGATCTTGTCTTCGTCCAGCATTTCGCCGGCCACTGCCAGCACGCTGCGGTTTTCAGGGTGCAGCACATCTTCAGCCGCAGTACGGCCGAGGATACGGTCGCGCAGGGATTCGATGGTTTCGCCGCCTTCGACGATAGCGCGCATCAGGTAACCGGCGTGGGTACCGCAATCCTGCTCGGTGACCACCAAGTCCTGGGTCACGTCCACCAGACGACGCGTCAGGTAACCGGAGTTAGCCGTCTTCAGGGCCGTGTCAGCCAGACCCTTACGGGCACCGTGGGTGGAGATGAAGTACTCCAGCACGTTCAGACCTTCGCGGAAGTTGGCGGTAATCGGCGTCTCGATGATGGAGCCGTCCGGCTTGGCCATCAGACCCCGCATACCGGCCACCTGGCGAATCTGCGCTGCAGAACCGCGGGCGCCGGAGTCGGCCATCATGTAAATGGAGTTGAAGGACTCCTGCGTAACCTGGTTGCCATGGCGATCGGTCACGGTCTCTTTGGAGAGACGGGCCATCATCACCTTGGACACTTCGTCACCCGACTTGCCCCAGATGTCCACCACCTTGTTGTAACGCTCACCAGCCGTCACCAGACCGGACACGTACTGCTGTTCGATCTCTTTGACTTCCTTCTGTGCGCGGCCAATGATCTCGTGCTTCTCGGGCGGCACCAGCATGTCGTCGATACAGATGGAGATACCGGCACGGGTTGCCAGGCGGAAACCGGCTTGCAACAGCTTGTCGGCAAACACCACGGTCTCTTTCAAACCGCACTTGCGGAAGGACACGTTGATCAGCTTGGAGATTTCCTTCTTCTTCAGGGCCTTGTTCAGGTTGGAGAAGGGCAATCCCTTGGGCAGGATTTCCGACAACAGGGCACGACCTGCGGTGGTTTCCCACAGCTTGGTCGAGGGGATCAGTTCACCGCTTTCCTTGTCCTTGGTGTACTCGGTCAACCGCACGTTGATGCGCGCGTTCAGATCGACTTCACCCGCATCAAAAGCGCGCTGCACTTCACCGGTGTCAGCAAAGATCAGGCCCTCACCCTTGCCGTTGATACGGTCACGGGTGGTGTAGTACAGACCCAGCACCACGTCCTGCGAAGGAACAATCGAAGGCTCGCCGTTGGCGGGGAACAGGATGTTGTTCGAAGCCAGCATCAGCGTGCGGGCTTCCATCTGCGCTTCCACCGACAGGGGCACGTGGACCGCCATCTGGTCACCGTCGAAGTCGGCGTTGAAGGCCGCGCAAACGAGGGGGTGCAGTTGGATGGCCTTGCCTTCAATCAGGATGGGTTCGAACGCCTGGATGCCCAAACGGTGCAGCGTAGGCGCACGGTTCAGCATGATGGGGTGCTCTTTGATCACCTCTTCCAGGATGTCCCACACCACGGGCGTGCCGGATTCGACTTCCTTCTTGGCCGCCTTGATGGTGGTCGCAATGCCCATGGCTTCCAGGCGCGCAAAGATGAAGGGTTTGAACAGTTCCAAGGCCATCAGCTTCGGCAGACCGCACTGGTGCAATTTCAGCGTCGGGCCCACGGTAATCACGGAACGACCGGAGTAGTCGACGCGCTTGCCCAGCAAGTTCTGACGGAAACGACCGGATTTACCCTTGATCATGTCGGCCAGCGATTTCAGGGCGCGCTTGTTGGCGCCGGTCATGGCCTTGCCGCGGCGACCGTTGTCCAGCAAGCTGTCCACGGCTTCCTGCAACATGCGCTTTTCATTGCGGGCAATGATTTCCGGAGCTTTGAGTTCCAGCAAACGGCGCAGACGGCTGTTACGGTTGATGACGCGGCGGTACAGGTCGTTCAAGTCGGAGGTGGCAAAGCGACCGCCGTCCAAGGGCACCAGCGGACGCAGGTCCGGTGGCAACACAGGCAGCACGTCCAGCACCATCCACTCGGGCTTGATGCCGGATTTCTTGAAGGCTTCCAGCACTTTGAGGCGCTTGGCGTTCTTCTTGATCTTCAGCTCGGAGCCGGTCAGGTCGTTGCGCAGCTTCTCGATCGAGCCTTCGATGTCAATGGCCTGCAGCAGGTCCTTGATGCCTTCGGCACCCATCTTGGCCTGGAACTCGTCGCCGTATTCCTTGAACTTGGCGTCGAAATCGTCTTCCGTCATGATGCTGAATTTCTTCAGCGGGGTCATGCCGGGATCGGTGACGACGTAGGCTTCAAAGTACAGCACGCGTTCGATGTCACGCAGCGTCATGTCCAGCACCAGGCCCAGACGGCTGGGCAGGGACTTCAGGAACCAGATGTGGGCGCAGGGTGCGGCCAGATCAATGTGGCCCATGCGTTCACGGCGCACCTTGGTCTGTGTGACTTCAACGCCGCACTTCTCGCAGATCACGCCGCGGTGCTTGAGGCGCTTGTACTTGCCGCACAGGCATTCGTAGTCCTTGATGGGCCCGAAAATCTTGGCGCAGAACAGGCCGTCACGCTCAGGCTTGAAAGTGCGGTAGTTGATGGTTTCGGGTTTCTTCACCTCACCGAAAGACCACGAGCGGATCTTTTCGGGCGAAGCCATGCCGATCTTGATGGCATTGAAATGCTCATCGGGGGTGAACTGCTTGAACAGGTCGAGTAAAGATTTCATGTGACTCTTTCCCTTTCAATTAGGAGCGTTCGAGTTCAATGTCCAGGCCCAAGGAACGGATTTCCTTGACCAGCACGTTGAACGATTCCGGCATGCCGGCTTCAATGGAGTGTTCGCCCTTGACGATGCTTTCGTACACCTTGGTACGACCCTGCACGTCATCGGACTTAACGGTGAGCATTTCCTGCAGCACGTAGGAAGCGCCATAGGCTTCCAGCGCCCACACTTCCATTTCACCGAAACGCTGTCCGCCGAACTGGGCTTTACCACCCAGGGGCTGCTGCGTAACCAGGCTGTACGGGCCGGTGGAACGGGCGTGCATCTTGTCGTCCACCAAGTGGTGAAGCTTCAGGTAATGCATGTAGCCGACCGTGGTGGTGCGCTCGAAAGCGTCACCGGAACGGCCGTCATACAGCTGGGCCTGGGTGCGGGTAGCGGTCAGACCCTTGGCCTTGGCTTCGGCATCCGGGTAGGCCAGTTGCAGCATGTCGCTGATTTCGGCTTCGGTGGCGCCATCGAACACGGGAGAGGCAAACGGCACGCCGTGGGTCAACTCTTCGGCCATGGCCTTGATTTCCACGTCGGACAGTTGGGCCAGATCTTCCTTGCGGCCGGTGCCGTTGTAGATCTGTTCCATGAAGCCACGCACTTCGGTCATGGCGGCTTCGCGCTGCAACATGTCGCCGATGCGTTGGCCCAGGCCCTTGCCAGCCCAGCCCAGGTGCACTTCCAGCACCTGACCAATGTTCATCCGCGAAGGAACGCCCAAGGGGTTCAACACGATGTCCACGGGCGTGCCGTCGGCCATGTAAGGCATGTCTTCCACCGGGGTGATCTTGGAGACCACACCCTTGTTACCGTGGCGACCGGCCATCTTGTCACCGGGCTGCAGGCGGCGCTTGACCGCGATGTAGACCTTGACCATCTTGAGCACGCCGGCTGGCAGTTCGTCGCCTTGCGTCAACTTCTTGCGCTTCTCTTCAAAAGCCAGATCGAAGCTGTGGCGGGTTTGCTCCAGCGAGTTCTTGATGCTTTCCAGTTGGGTCGCGATCTCCTCATCGGCCGGACGGATGTCGAACCAGTGGAACTTCTCAACAGATGCCAGGTAGACCTTGTCGATCTTGGTGCCCTTGGACAGCTTGTTGGGGCCGCCGTTGGCAGCCTTGCCGTCGAGCAGCTTGGCAATACGGTCGAAGGCATCAGCTTCCACAATGCGCAACTGGTCGTTCAAGTCCAGGCGGAACCGTTTCAGCTCGTCGTCAATAATTTGCTGGGCGCGTTTGTCACGCACGATGCCTTCGCGGGTAAAGACCTGCACGTCGATCACCGTGCCGGACGAACCCTGGTCCACGCGCAACGAGGTGTCTTTCACATCGCTGGCCTTTTCGCCGAAGATGGCGCGCAGCAGCTTTTCTTCCGGCGTCAGCGTGGTTTCACCCTTGGGTGTGACCTTGCCCACCAGCGTGTCGCCCGGCAACACTTCAGCACCCACATAAATGATGCCGGACTCGTCCAGACGGTTGAGTTGCTGCTCGGACAGGTTGGGAATGTCGCGGGTAATTTCTTCGGCACCCAGCTTGGTGTCGCGGGCCATGACCACGAGCTCTTCGATGTGGATGGAGGTGTAGCGGTCTTCCGACACCACACGCTCGCTGATCAGGATCGAATCCTCGAAGTTGTAGCCGTTCCAGGGCATGAAGGCCACCAGCATGTTCTGGCCGATGGCGATTTCGCCCAGGTCCGTCGATGCGCCGTCGGCCACCACGTCACCCTTGGCCAGCTTGTCGCCACGCTTGACGATCGGACGCTGGTGGATGTTGGTGTTCTGGTTGGAACGCTGGTACTTGATCAGGTTGTAGATGTCCACACCGACTTCACCGGCCACGGTTTCGGCATCGGCCACGCGCACCACGATACGGGTTGCGTCAACATAGTCGACGATACCGCCACGGTTCGCAGTCACGACAGTACCCGAGTCGATCGCTGCAACGCGTTCGATACCGGTTCCGACCATGGGCTTTTCCGGACGCAAAACAGGCACGGCCTGACGCGACATATTCGCACCCATCAAAGCGCGGTTGGCATCGTCGTGTTCCAGGAAAGGAACCAGCGAGGCCGCAACCGATACGATCTGGGCAGGCGACACGTCCATGTACTGGATGCGCTCGGCGCCACACAAAATCGACTCGCCCTTTTCCCGGGCAGATACCAGGTCGCCGGTCAGCAGGCCGTCCTTGTCCAGGGCCGCGTTGGCCTGGGCAATCACGTACTTGCCTTCTTCGATGGCGGACAGGTAATCGATTTCCATGGTGACCTTGCTGTCCACCACGCGACGGTACGGGGTTTCAATGAAACCGTACTCGTTCAGGCGGGCATACAGAGCCAGGGAGTTGATCAGACCAATGTTCGGGCCTTCAGGCGTTTCAATCGGGCAGACGCGACCGTAATGGGTCACGTGCACGTCACGCACTTCAAAGCCGGCACGTTCGCGCGTCAAACCGCCCGGGCCAAGAGCCGACACGCGGCGCTTGTGGGTGATTTCGGCCAACGGGTTGGTCTGGTCCATGAACTGGGACAGCTGCGAGGCACCGAAGAACTCTTTGAGTGCTGCGGAAATCGGCTTGCTGTTGATCAGGTCATGCGGCATCAGCGGCTCTTGCTCGGCCTGACCCAGACGTTCTTTCACAGCTTTTTCGATACGCGCCAGACCGGTGCGGTACTGGTTTTCAGCCAGTTCGCCCACGCAACGCACGCGGCGATTGCCAAGGTGATCGATGTCATCGACTTCGCCGCGGCCATTGCGCAGATCCACCAGAATCTTGACCACAGCCAGGATGTCTTCGTTGGTCAGCACCATAGGGCCGGTGGGCTCCGGACGGCCCATCTTGGCGTTGAACTTCATACGGCCCACGCGCGACAGGTCGTAGGTATCGGGGTTGTAGAACAGGCGCTGGAACAGGGCCTGTACTGCGTCTTCCGTCGGCGGCTCGCCGGGGCGCATCATGCGGTAGATGGCAACACGTGCGGCGAACTCGTCGGCCGTTTCATCGGTGCGCAGGGTTTGCGAGATGTATGCGCCCTGGTCCAACTCATTGGTGTAGATGCAAGCCAACTCGTTGATGCCTTCGGTGCGCAGCTTTTTGAGCAGCAGCTCGGTGACTTCTTCATTGGCCTTGGCAATGATTTCACCGGTGTCGGGCGCAACCACATTGCGGGCGACGACACGGCCAACCAGGAAGTCTTCGGGCACGCTGATGTGCGTGGTGCCGGAGGTTTCCAGATCGCGGGTGTGGCGGGCGGTGACGCGCTTGTCCTTGGCGACGATGACCTTGCCGCTCTTGTCGGTGATGTCAAAACGGGCCACTTCGCCACGCAGACGTTCGGCCACAAATTCCATTTGTGCGCCGCTGTCCATCAGGCGGAAGTTGTCGTTGACGAAGAAGTTGGCCAGGATGGATTCGTTGTTCAGGCCAATGGCGCGCAACAGAATCGTGACCGGCATCTTGCGGCGGCGGTCGACACGGAAGTACAGCAGGTCTTTGGGATCGAATTCAAAGTCCAGCCATGAACCGCGGTAGGGAATGATACGGGCCGAAAACAGCAACTTGCCCGAGCTATGGGTCTTGCCCTTGTCGTGTTCAAAGAACACGCCGGGAGAACGGTGCAACTGGGACACGATCACGCGTTCCGTGCCGTTGATGATGAAGGAACCCTTGTTGGTCATCAGGGGCACTTCGCCCATGTAGACCTCTTGTTCCTTGACTTCCTTGACCACCTTGTTTTGCGAAGTGGAGGACTCACGGTCATAAATAATCAGCTGCACCTTGGCGCGCACGGCAGAGGCGTAGGTGAGTCCGCGGGTCTGGCACTCGCGTACGTCAAACGCTGGCTTGGCCAGGTTGTATTCCAGGTACTTCATCTCGACAAAACCATTGTGCGAGACGATAGGGAATGCAGCTGTAAAAGCAGCCTGCAATCCTTCCACGGTGCGCTTCTTGGGCGCCATATCTGCTTGCAGGAACGCGGTGTAGGCGTCTTTCTGCATCTGCAACAGGTAAGGAATTTCAAGCACGCTGTCGCGGTTGCCGAAATTTTTGCGAATTCGCTTGCGTTCTGTGTATGTATAAGCCATTCGATCTCCGGGCAAAGACTAGGGGAACCTTGGGGGTTCCCAGGCGACTGTCACGTTGAGCACCACTCTCAACAGGCTTGGTGATTGGCCACTACCAATCATTGGCGGACGGCTGTGCATTGCACACAGCCCGAACCAAGGCGTCCTCTGCAGTCGGGGTCAGAAGACACTTAAAAACACTGTTCAATACAGGGCTTTTAGGTGCACTCTGAAAGCGCAAAAGGCCGGTCCGAAAACCAGCCTTGGGTAAATCGGGAATGGAGCGTAGCGAGCGAGAGTCAGTTTGCTGTAAGAAGCGCAGCCGTACCTGGGTACGGTGCGCATCGCAGCAACAAAATGGCCCCGCGCAGTAGCTCCAGACCGATTTACTTGATTTCGACCTTGGCGCCGGCTTCGATGAGCTTCTTGGCAGCAGCGTCGGCGTCAGCCTTGGACACAGCTTCCTTGACGTTCTTGGGAGCACCGTCAACCAGATCCTTGGCTTCTTTGAGGCCCAGACCGGTGATTTCGCGAACGGCTTTAATGACGGAAACCTTGGCGGCACCGGCTTCCACCAGAACCACGTTGAATTCTGTCTGCTCTTCAGCGACAGCAGCAGCAGCGCCGCCGCCAGCAGCGGGAGCGGACATTGCTGCGGCGCTTACGCCAAATTTCTCTTCAATGGCTTTCACCAGGTCGTTGAGTTCCATGACCGTCATGCTGTCCAGCGCGGTCAAAAATGCGTCTTTATCGAATGCCATTTTGATTTCCTAACAAGTTTGGTTATTACGGGTCGCGCTATTAAGCTGCGACTTCGGCGGCGGCCTCGGGGGCTGCCTCGGCGGGAGCAACTTCTGCACCCGCGCCTCTTTGCTCTGCCAATGCCGCCAGCACACGTGCCGTACGGGAAATGGGAGACTGCATCAAGCCCAACAACTGTGCCAACAACACTTCCTTGGAAGGGATGCTTGCCAATTGCTTCACGCCGTTCGCGTCCAAAGCTTTTCCGCCGTACGCACCCGCACGAATTACCAACTTGTCGTTGGTCTTCGCGAACTCGGCAACCACCTTGGCGGCTGCGACTGCGTCTACAGAAAAGCCATAGATCAGAGGACCGGACATCTGGTCAGCGACGATCTCAAATGCACTACCGGCAACAGCGCGGCGAGCCAGGGTGTTTTTCAACACACTCAGACTTACACCGGCGCTGCGCGCGTTGTTGCGCAGTTTGGTCATGTCAGCGACCGTGATGCCGCGGTATTCCGCGATCACAAGCGTTTGAGCTTTAGCGGCGAGGCCGGTCACATCACTGATGACCGCTTCTTTCTCACTGCGATTAAGACTCAAGGTCTACTCCTTAAAAATGCGCTTTGCGACCTATGCCGCGCCACGCTCCACATTGCAGCGACCAACTGTTAACGAAACTCTCATTCCATCTGCAGCGGGATCGCCATCTGCGTTGGCCCGGATTCCGGCTTTGATTCCGGAGCCCGTTATTAAGTGCTTGCCTGCATAAAGCCAGCTTGCACACCAACGGTCTCGGATGACCTGCTGACACCTTGCAGCATCAGCAGCCCACCACATCGGGCCGCCTTGCGGGCAGCCCCAATTCACGATTACGCCGCGATGGACTGGATGTCGACGCGAACACCCACACCCATGGTCGACGAAATAGCAACCTTGCGCAAATACACGCCCTTGCTCGTAGCAGGCTTGGACTTGTTCAAAGCATCCACCAGCGCAGCCAAATTGCCTTGCAGCTTGTCAGAGTCAAACGAGCGACGACCGATGGTGCTGTGGATAATGCCAGCCTTGTCGACCCGGTACTGAACCTGACCTGCCTTGGCATTGCGCACGGCGGTAGCCACATCGGGAGTCACGGTGCCAACCTTGGGGTTAGGCATCAAGCCGCGTGGTCCGAGGATCTGGCCCAAGGTACCCACGACACGCATGGCGTCGGGAGCGGCAATCACGATGTCGAAGGGCATGTCACCGGCCTTGACCATCGCGGCCAGGTCGTCCATACCGACGATGTCTGCACCCGCGGCACGGGCTTCTTCAGCCTTGGCACCTTGAGCGAACACAGCCACGCGCTTGGTCTTGCCGGTGCCGTTCGGCAGAACAACAGCGCCACGCACCACTTGGTCCGACTTCTTGGCATCGATGCCCAGTTGCACAGCCACGTCGATGGATTCATCGAACTTGGCATTGGCAAATTCCTTGACCAGAACCAGTGCATCGCTCAGGGGATACAGCTTGGTGCTTTCGATCTTGCCGACTTGGGTTTTTTGTTTTTTAGTGAGCTTGGACATTTACACGCCCTCCACATTCACGCCCATGGAGCGGGCAGAACCGGCGATGGTACGAACAGCAGCATCCAGATCGGCGGCGTTCATGTCTTTCATCTTGGTCTTGGCGATTTCTTCGAGCTGAGCGCGGGTAATCTTGCCAACCTTGTCCACATGCGGACGGGCAGAGCCCTTGTCCAGCTTAATGGCCTTCTTGATCAGGACCGTCGCAGGCGGGGTCTTGATGATGAAGGTGAAACTCTTGTCCGCAAAAGCGGTAATCACCACAGGCAGTGGCAGTCCAGGCTCAACACCTTGGGTCTGCGCATTGAATGCCTTGCAGAATTCCATGATGTTCAGGCCGCGCTGACCCAGTGCCGGGCCGATGGGGGGGGATGGATTGGCTTTACCAGCTGGCACTTGCAGCTTGATGAAACCAACGATTTTCTTCGCCATGATTTCTCCTTACGGGTAGTAGCGCTTGGGTAGCGACTGATTCGCCACCGCAGCTCCCCGGGGTTAGCGACTCTTGACTAAAAGCCTGCACCGAGTCGGATAGTGCAGCCAGTTTTCGGGCTCTTTCGAACCCTTTCATTTGTAGCGACCGGCAGGTCTTTTACAGAAAGACTTACGTCTTTTCGATTTGTGAAAATTCCAACTCCACCGGAGTAGAACGACCAAAGATCGTGACCGACACGCGGACTTTGCTCTTCTCGTAATTCACATCTTCCACAGAGCCGTTGAAGTCGGTAAACGGGCCGTCCTTCACACGCACATATTCACCCACTACGAATTCGATCTTGTGACGCGGCTTCTCAGTGCCTTCCTGCATCTGGTTCACGATCTTCATCACTTCGGCTTCGGAAATGGGCGCAGGACGGTTCTTGGCACCGCCCACAAAACCCGTCACCTTGTTGGTGTGCTTCACCAAATGCCATGAATCGTCGTCCATGACCATTTCCACCAGCACGTAGCCGGGGAAGAACTTACGCTCAGTTGTTTTCTTCTGACCGTTTTTGATTTCGACCACTTCTTCCATGGGTACCAAAATACGACCGAACTTGCTTTCCATTCCCGCGCGCGTGATGCGCTCCAGAATATTGCGCTCAACAGCCTTTTCCATACCGGAATAAGCATGCACGACATACCAACGCAGATCCGGATTTACTGGAGCCGCAGGCACGTCGACAGAGGGGCTTTCAACAGTGTCAGTCATTATTTTTTCCACCCCAGGATCAGGTCATAAAAGAGCCATTCCAACGTCTTGTCAGTCAGCCAGAGAAACAGGGCCATGATCAAGACAAAGCCGAACACGTAGGCGGTAATCTGGACAGCCTCTTTACGGGCAGGCCAGACCACTTTTTTAACTTCGCGCCAAGCGTCGCGACCGAAGGCCGCTAGCTGGCGACCCGTTTCCGCCATGAAAAACACGACCACTGCGGCAGCAATGCACACCAGAAAAACCGCCCATTGAACCAACTGACCTTGCTTACCCAGCATGTAGAAAGCAGCCAATGCAGCCACCACCAATGCAGCAGCCGCACCCAGCTTGGCTTTATCAGCCCCTGTGTTGACGGTTTGAACTTGTGTTGTGGCCATATTTCTCTAACTTCGCGTGCTTCTAATTGGTTTTAAATTCAGCACCCTTAAGACGCTGAAGCCCGCTAAGTTGTAGCGGGCTTTTTTTGCCACCTTTATCTCAACCAGGTGGCAGGGGCAGTAGGAATCGAACCTACAACCTTCGGTTTTGGAGACCGACGCTCTGCCAATTGAGCTATACCCCTATGACTTTTACTTAGGCAATGATCTTGGCAACCACACCCGCGCCGACCGTACGGCCGCCTTCGCGGATAGCGAAGCGCAGACCTTCTTCCATGGCGATGGGGTTGATCAGCTTGACCGTGATGGACACGTTGTCACCAGGCATGACCATTTCCTTACCTTCTGGCAACTCGATCGCACCGGTCACGTC
>CANCER010000050.1 GCA_947375135.1 Comamonadaceae bacterium
GTCGGCAGCGATGATGCGTGGCAGTGGCAGCAAGGGATACAAAATCATCAACACCGTGACACCAATGGCACCAGCACCCACCGATGTGATGGTGACCAAGGTGCCTATCAGCGCGCCAAACAGCAGGGGTAGCAGCCAATGCTTGGGCGTGGCAGCCAGGCGTTCCTGTCCGGCGGCAACCGCCACCGGGCTGACCTTGCCGCGCACTGCCTTGTACAGCGTGGCCGCAGCGGTGAGCAGCAGAGCGCCACCTAAGGTGGTGGTCATGATGGCTTGTACCTTGGGGTCGGCCGGGCCGACGGTGTGCAGGGTGTAGAGGGTGATCAGCGAGGCGGGAATGCTGCCCGCCGAGAGGTTGCGCACCACCGCCCAGTCGATACGCCCCGAGCGCGCCAGTTTGACGGTGCCGCCCATCTTGGTGAAGGCGGCAAACAGCAGGTCGGTGCCCACGGCCAGATAGGGCTTGATGCCGAAGACAAAGATCAGGATGGGCGTCATCAGGGAGCCGCCGCCCACGCCAGTCAAGCCGACGATGGTGCCCACCACAAAACCCGCGATTACAAAAGCCAATTCATGCATCGGGGCTAATGTATGTGGCTTTGCTTAGATCAAGAACGATATTTTGGCTATACCGATATACGCGATGTGAATAAGCTTGCGCGGTTTTGGTATTTGGTATCTGGTACTTGTTTGCCACGCTTGGGTGAGTACGCCGCTGCCAGCGGGGTAGATGGTTCCGTCCGTGTCCCCCGCCCGCTGCGCGGGCTCCTCCTTTTACCTACCGGAACCATCCACCCCGCTGGCAGCGGCAGCCTGCACCGTTGGTGGCCGCAATGCAACGTATTTCTTCCTGGGCGGACCCACCAAGCAGGCTGACTCAGGACGGCGTGGCGCTCAGCGACGGTAGGTAAAGGGGGAGCCCGCAGGGCGGAGGACACGGACGTCGATGAGTGCCACGTCGGCATGAGTCCGAAGTGCTTTTTGCCCGTGCGCCACGTCGGCATGAGTCCGAAGTGTCTGCATGCCCGTGTGCCAAGGTCGTATTTGTCCAGTAGTGACTTAAACGGGTTTCAGCCAATCACCCATCAGCATGTCTTCCAGCACCTGCCGCGCACCTTTGGCGTCCACCTCCATGCAGGCATGGGTGAGTGGCACATGGGCGTCCCAACCCGCTTGCGGGTAGTTGATGTGACGCCGCCGCAAAATCGTCTGTCCCTGCGCCAGACCATCCACCGCCACCCGCACACGCCCCGACTCCAGGGTGAACAACTCCGGGTTGGTCAGGTAAATAAAGGCCAGCACATCGTGGCCAAAGCAGCCGTGGATCTTGGCTACGTGGGGGTACAGGTCGCTGTAAAAGTCGGCGTAAAACTTCACCGCATGCAGCAGCGTGTCCATGGCCACATGCTGGTGGCGCTTGGCAAACTGCGCAAACAGGCTCACCGGCAAGATCACCTGGTGCGTTACGTCCAAACCCACCATCGTCAGTTTCCAGCCGGCGGTAAATACGAGGTCGGCCGCGTGCGGGTCGTTCCAGATATTGGCCTCGGCCACCGGCGACACATTGCCAGGCTCCAGCACCGTTCCGCCCATCAGAATCACTTCGCGCAGCAGCGTGGGCAGTTCCGGCGCCAACATCAGCGCCATGGCCAGATTGCCCAGTGGCCCAACGGCTACCAGCGTGATCTCGCCCGGATGGGCGCGCGCCCTATCGACGATGAACTGGGCCGAAGTGCGCGGGTCCAACGCGTGGGTGTGTTCCTGGCGGGTGACCAGATTGCCCAAGCCGTCGTCGCCGTGGATGAAATCGGGTGGCGCTTCCGGCGCCTTGACCCAGGGTTTGGCCACGCCCTGGGTGACCGGGACCTCAAAGCCTGCGATCGCGGTCAGGTAAAGGGCATTGGTCGCCGCCTGTTGCACGGTAACGTTGCCAAAGGTGGTGGTAATGCCCACCACCTCAATGCCGGGGTGGGCCAGCGCGTAGTACAGGGCCATGGCGTCGTCCACGCCGGGATCGGTATCAAAAATGACTTTGCGGGGCAGTTTGGAGGGCATAGGGGCTACTCGGTCAGGCCGCACAGCGCGCGCAGCGCGGCCAGTCGGGCCGGGGTGTTGTTATCGGCTTGGTCTGCCAGCAATACGGCCACTTCGGTGGCTTCGGGAATGCTGGACTGCGCGCCCAGGCGGGTGCAGGCCAGGGCTGCGGCGGCGCTCGCATAGCGCAGCGCCTCGTCCATACCTTGCCCATGGCACAGGGCTGCACACAGGGCGCCGCAAAACGTATCGCCGGCACCGGTGCTGTCCACCGGGCTGATGGCAAATGCCGCTTGCAGATGCCAGGCGCCCTGGTGCCGGGCGATGCAGCCGTGCCCGCCCAGCGTCACCACCACGGTGGGCACCTGCAGGCAGGCCAGGCATTCGGCGATGCTGCCCGCACATTGCGCCACCGTGGCCAGTTCCCCTTCGTTAACGACCAGGATGTCCACCAGGCCCAGTAATTCCGGCGGCAACACCCGTGCAGGGGCCGCGTTAAGCACCACGCAGACAGCGGCGGCGCGTGCCGCCCGGGCGTAGGCAGTGACCGTGTCCAGCGGGGTTTCGAGTTGCAGCAACACATGGGTAAACCCGGTGAGTGGCGGCAGATGCTCCGGACGCAGGCAGGCATTGGCGCCGGGGGCTACGGTGATGGCGTTTTCTCCCGCGTCGGACACACAGATAAATGCCGTACCGGTGGGGTGTCCGGTTTCACGCACGGTCAGGAGTTTCACGCCCGCGCCTTGCAGGGATGCTTCTAAGGGAACAGCAAAGGCGTCGTTGCCCAGGGCCAGCAGCATCTGCGTTGGTACACCACCGGCACGGGCGCAGGCTACGGCCTGATTGGCACCCTTGCCGCCGGGAAAGGTCTTGAAGTCGCGCCCCAGCACGGTCTCGCCCGGTGCGGGAATGTGGTCGGCCCGGACCACAAAGTCCAGATTGGCTGAGCCTGCTACCAGAATCATTGCAAACTCCTTGAAGTGCCATGGGTGTAAAACGACGTATTGTGCCGTCTAATGCCCCTATGCCCATGACTCCCAGACCCGCTTACGTTGCCCTGATCGGCGGCGCGAATATGGACATTTCCGCCCACTCCGCAGCGGCACCGGTGGCCGGCGACTCCAACCCCGGGCGCATTGTTTGCAGCCCCGGCGGTGTGGCGCGCAATGTGGCGGAAAACCTCACGCGCCTGGGCGTGGATGCGCGGCTGCTCAGCGTGCTGGGCGATGACGTATTCGGCCAGGCGCTGCGCCAGGCCGCGGCCAGAGTCGGACTGGACCTCGGTGCCTGCAGCAGCCTGCCTGGCCAGCGAACGGCCACCTACCTGTCCTTGCACGGCCCGGACGGGGACATGGGGGTGGCAGTCAATGACATGGATATTCTGGAATGTCTGACACCGGAGTTGCTGGGCCGGCACACGGAACTGCTGGCAGGTGCGGCAGCCCTGGTGGTGGACAGCAACCTGCGCCCGGATGTGCTGGCGTGGATGGGCGTGTACTGGGCGGATAAGCCTGTTTTCGCAGAGGCCGTGTCGGTCGCCAAGTGCCACAAACTGCTGCCGCTGCTGGACCAACTTCATACACTCAAAGCCAACCGGCTGGAGGCGCAAGCCTTGAGCGGCATGGCTATCCATTCGGCGCAGTCCGCGGCAGAAGCCGCGCGCAGTCTGCATCTGCGGGGTGTGCGCAATGTGGTCATCAGCCTGGGGGCAGACGGAGTGGTCTGGTGCAACGCCTCCGGCATCGTGGGGCATAAGGCGGTGCATGCGGTTCAGATGGCCAGCGCCACCGGCGCCGGAGATGCCCTGCTCAGCGGCCTGGTCTATGGCTATTTGCAGGGTTTGCCATTGGATCTGTCGGTTGCATGGGCAATGGCCTGTGCCGAACTCACCCTATCCAGTACATTCGCCAATTCACCCCTGCTAAGTGTGGCCGCCGTCAAGGCGCGCCTGGAACCATCAACAACATGAACAGCCAAGCCTATCTCGACATTGCACCGGACGTGCAGCACGCGCTTTCTACCGGCCGAGCCGTGGTGGCGTTGGAGTCCACCATCATTTCGCACGGCATGCCGTACCCGCAAAACGTGGCCACTGCGCTGCAGGTGGAGCGAGAGGTTCGCCAGCACGGTGCCGTGCCTGCGACCATCGCCATTGTGGGTGGCCGGCTGAAAGCCGGACTGTCACACGACGAGATTGAACAACTCGGCCGTGCCGGGCATGCTGTCACCAAGGTCAGCCGGCGCGACATCCCGTTCATCGTGGCCCGGGGCGGCTTGGGAGCCACCACCGTCGCTGCCACCATAGTGATTGCTGCCATGGCCGGCATCCGCGTGTTTGCCACCGGCGGCATAGGCGGTGTGCACCGGGGCGCGCAGGAAAGCTTCGATATTTCGGCCGATCTGCAGGAGCTGGCGCAAACCCCGGTGGCTGTGGTGTGTGCCGGTGCCAAGTCCATACTGGACTTGCGCCTGACCTTGGAATATCTGGAAACCCAGGGCGTGCCCGTGGTCGGTTACCAGACCGATGCCTTGCCCGCGTTTTTTACCCGGGACAGTGCCTTCAAGGTGGACTACCGGCTGGATACTGCCGCAGAGATTGCCGCCGTGCTCAAGGCCAAGTGGGCCATGCAGCTCAAGGGCGGCATGGTGGTGGCCAACCCCATTCCCGAGCAATTTGCCATGCCGCGCGAGGCCATCGACCAGGCCATTGACCAGGCCCTGCAAGAGGCCACGCAGCAGGGCATTGTGGGCAAGGAGTCCACGCCCTTCTTGTTGGCGCGTGTCTGCGCGCTCACCGGGGGCGACAGCCTGGCGTCCAACATCCAGCTGGTGCTGAACAATGCGCGCCTGGCCGCAGCCATCGCCATTTCCTACTGCAACAGCTAAGAACCCGAGGAGCACTGTGACGCGCCAAAAAATCATCATTGACACCGACCCCGGCTAGGACGATGCGGTTGCCATTTTGCTGGCACTGGCCTCGCCCGAGCCATCGTCTTTCCAAGCGGCATCCCTTTGGTGGTGATGCCCATTGCATGACCCTGCGTCATTGCTACCTGCTGCAGCCAGACCTGTTCAAAGGTCGCTACTGCAACGTGGTCATCGAAACCCATTCCGAGTTGACCATGGGCATGACGGTGGTGGACTGGTGGGGTGTTACCGACCGGCACAAAAATGCCACGGTGATGCGCGAGGTGGATGCCGACGGATTTTTCAGTTTGCTGACGCAACGGCTCAAAAACCTGTAAGCGACGCTGTGATTAGCCCTTACTATCTATTTTTTTAACCTGCAATCAACGGAGATGAATAAATGCAATTCAATGTGAAACTGGGTGTGCTGGCCGCAATGATGGCTGCGAGTTTTGCCGCCGTGGCTGAGCCGGCGATTATTTATGACATGGGTGGCAAGTTCGACAAGTCCTTCAACGAAGCGGCCTACAAGGGCATGGAGCAGTGGAAGAAGGAAAGCGGCAAGAAATACCTGGAATTTGAAGTGACCAACGAGTCGCAGCGCGAGCAGTCCGTGCGCCGTATGGCAGAGAAGGGCGCCAGCCCCATCATCAGCGTGGGCTTCTCGCAGGCTTCCGCGGTGGAAAAAGTGGCCAAAGAATTCCCCAAGCTGAATTTTGTGATCGTGGACATGGTGGTGGACCTGCCCAATGTGCAGTCCGTCGTATTCAAAGAGCAGGAAGGCAGCTTCCTGGTCGGCGCCATGGCGGCACTGGCCAGCAAGACCGGCAAGGTCGGCTTTGTGGGCGGCATGGACATTCCGCTGATCCGCAAGTTTGAATGCGGCTACGAGCAGGGCGCCAAGTTTGCCAACCCCAAGGCCGAGGTGTTCCAGAACATGACCGGCACCACCGGTGCGGCCTGGAATGACCCGGCCCGCGGCGGCGAGTTGGCCAAGGCCCAGTTTGCCAAGGGTGCGGATGTGGTGTTTGCGGCAGCGGGCGGCACCGGCACCGGTGTTTACCAGGCTGCCAAGGACAGCGGCAAGCTGGCCATTGGCGTGGACAGCAACCAGAACCACCTGCAGCCCGGCACCATGCTCACCTCCATGCTCAAGCGCGTGGATGTGGCTGTGCTCAACGTTTCCAAGACTTTCAAGCCGGGCATCACCGTGCTGGGCCTGAAGGAAGGCGGCGTGGACTACGCCATGGACGAGCACAACGCCAAGTTGGTCACTGCCGACATGAAGAAGAAGGTGGAAGCCGCCAAGGCCGACATCATCAGCGGCAAGATCAAGGTCGCTGACTACATGGCCGATAACGCCTGCAAGTACTGAACCGCTTCATGACCGAGGCGGCACCGCTGGCGGTGCATATGCGCGGCATTCACAAGCGCTTTGGCGCGGTGAATGCCAACGTAGACGTCAGCCTGACCGTGCGTGCGGGAACCGTGCACGGGCTGGTGGGTGAGAACGGGGCGGGCAAAAGCACGCTGATGTCGGTGCTGTATGGTTTTTACCAGGCTGAGGCCGGTGCCATTTCCGTATTCGGCCAGGAGGCCGAGATCCTGAACGCCGATGACGCCATCGCGCGCGGTATCGGCATGGTGCACCAGCACTTCATGCTGGTTGACACCCTGAGCGCGCTGGAAAACGTGATGCTGGGGGCCGAGCCGCACTGGCTGCTGCAGCGGGCTACCGCGCAAGTGCGCGGCAAGCTGGAGGCCCTGATGCAGTCCACCGGCCTGCACGTGCAGCTGGACGCGCTGGTGGCCGATCTGCCCGTGGGGGACCGCCAGCGGCTGGAAATTCTCAAGACACTGTACCGGGGCGCGAAAGTGCTGATTCTGGATGAGCCCACCGCCGTGCTCACACCGCAGGAAACCTTGCAGCTGTTTGCGGTGCTCAAAGGCCTGCGCGACCAGGGCACCACCATCATCCTGATCACCCACAAGCTCAAGGAAGTGATGGGCCTGTGCGACTTTGTCACCGTCATGCGCGCCGGGCGGGTGGTGCAAGAGTTGCCGATTGCCAGCGCCAGCATCGAAGGCCTGGCCGAGTCCATGGTGGGCCGCAAGGTGCACATGGGCCGGGTGGAGGGGGCTATTCACCCCAGCGGTGAGGTTCTGCTCCGTGCCGGCAAGCTGGCGGTGCGCGACGCCCTGCAGGTGCAGCGCCTGTCGGGTGTCAGCCTGCAACTGCGCGCCGGCGAAATTGTGGGCATTGCCGGCGTGTCAGGCAACGGCCAGAGCGAGTTGCTCGATGTGCTGAGCGGCCTGCTGACCCCGTCCGAGGGGGAGCTGTCGGTCTGTGGCCAGGCGTTTACGGCGTCGCACTGGCTCGATCCCCAAACGGCCCGCAGCCTGGGCCTGGCCCATGTGCCGGAAGACCGCCATGCGCGTGCGCTGGTGATGGACTTCGGCGCCTGGGAGTCCGCCGTGCTGGGTTACGAAAACCTGCCAGCCTACAGCCACGGCCCCTGGATGCGGGTAGATGCCATGCACCAGGCTACCGCCGACATGATGGAGCGCTTTGACGTGCGCCCGCGCGATAGCGCACTGCTCAGCAGCAAGTTCTCCGGTGGCAACCAGCAAAAGCTGGTGCTGGCGCGTGAACTGGGGCAGGCGCCCAAGGTGTTGCTGGTGGGCCAGCCCACGCGGGGTGTGGACATAGGTGCCATCGAATTTATTTACAGCCAGTTGCGCGCCATGCGCGACGCCGGTTGTGCCGTGCTGGTGGTCTCCAGCGAGCTGGATGAAATTCTGGCCCTGTCGGACCGGGTGATCGTGATGAACCAGGGCCGCATTGCCGGTGAGCTGGCGATTGCCGATTGCACCGAGGCCGGTCTGGGCTTGTTGATGACCGGAGCTTCCCAATGAGTGTGCCCTTGCCCCTGCCGCGCTGGGCCGATCTGGTGCTGCTGCCCGCAGTCTGCCTGGCTGTCGCCCTGCTGGTGGCCGCCGCCGTGGTGGCCCTGGTCGGCCAAAGCCCGGTGGAAGTGATGGTGGCCCTGGTGCATGGTGCCTTTGGCACCCTGCGCGGCGTCAGCTACACCCTGTACTACGCCACCACCTTTGTCTTCACCGGTCTGGCCGTGGCGGTGGCGTTTCATGGCGGCCTGTTCAATATCGGCGGGGAAGGGCAGGCGGTGATGGGCGGCTTGGGTACCGGCCTGGCTGCGCTCTATTTGTCAGCCTTTCTTCCGGCCTGGGCCATGTTGCCTCTCATGTTGCTGGCCGGCATGCTGTTCGGGCTGTTGTGGGCTGCGGTGCCGGCCTATCTGCAGGCCTACCGTGGCAGCCATGTGGTCATCACCACCATCATGTTCAACTTCATTGCCAGCTCCATCCTGGTCTATCTGCTGGTCAACCACCTGCGGCCCAAGGGCAATATGGCGCTGGAAAGTGCCCGGTTTGCCGACTCGGCCAAGCTGCCCGGCATGCAGCAGGCGCTCGCCTGGATCGGTGTGGAGTGGCCGGCCTCGCCCCTGAACCTGAGTCTGGTACTGGCCTTGCTGGCGTGCCTGGCGGTGTATGTCTTTATGTGGCGCAGCCGGGCCGGCTACCGCCTGCGCGCCGTGGGCTCCAGTGCGAGTGCGGCCGAGTACGCCGGCATCAACGCCAAACACCAGACCCTGATTGCCATGGCCGTGTCCGGCGCGCTGGCCGGCATGGTGGGCATGAACGAAATTGCCGGAGTGAGCGGCAAGCTGATTCTGGAGTTTGTAGGCGGCGCCGGCTTCACCGGCATTGCCGTGGCGCTGATGGGGCGTAACCACCCCATAGGCATCATCTTTGCCAGCGTGCTGTTCGGCGCCCTGTTCCAGGGCGGGGCCGAGGTGGCCTTTGATGTGCCGGGCTTCAGCCGCGACATGGTGGTGATGCTGCAGGGTCTGATCGTGCTGTTTTCGGGCGCCATGACCTATGTGATTGCACCGGTGGTTTCTGCGTCACTGCGCTACCTGTCGGGAGCGCGCCATGGATGAAGCCTCCCTGGGCGCCCTGTTGGCCTCCACCCTCCGGCTGGCCACGCCGCTGATTTTGTGCGCGCTGGCCGGGCTTTTTTCCGAGCGCTCGGGCGTGGTGGATATCGGCCTGGAGGGCAAGATGCTGTTCGCCGCCTTTGCCGCCGGTGCCGCCGGTGCGTTCACTGGCTCCACCGGCATCGCGCTGCTGGCTGCCATGGGCGTGGCGGTGCTTTTGTCGTGGATGCACGGCCTGGCCTGCGTCAGTTACCCCGGTGACCAAGTGGTGTCGGGCGTGGCCATCAACATCATCGCAGCGGGTATGACGGTGGTGCTGGGCATTGCCTGGTTTGCCCAGGGCGGGCAGACGCCGCCGCTTTCCAACCTGGTACGCATACAGCCCCTGTTTCCGGATGCCGGCAGCTACTGGGCGTTTATTCCCGGGGTCGGGCGCGTGCTGGGCGCGGGCTTGTTCACGCATAGCGCGCTGGTTTACTTTGCCTATGCGCTGGTGCCGGTCGTCTGGTGGCTGGTGTACCGAACCCGTTTCGGCTTGCGCCTGCGCGCCGTGGGCGAGAACCCGCAGATGGTGGATGCGGCCGGGGTCTCGGTGCTGCGCCTGCGCTATACCGCGCTCACGCTCAACGGCATGCTGTGCGGTCTGGCGGGTAGCTACCTGGTGCTGGCCCAAAGCGCCAATTTTTCCGCCAATATGACGGCCGGGCGCGGCTTCATGGCGCTGGCGGCGCTGATCTTCGGGCGCTGGAACCCGTTTGGCGCGCTCTGGGCTTGTCTGCTGTTCGGCTTTCTGGACGCCGCCGCCATCCGCATGCAAGGCGTGGCCATGCCGCTGGTGGGCGAGGTGCCGGTGCAGTTCATCCAGGCCTTGCCCTATGTGTTGACGGTGGTGCTGCTGGCCGGGTTTATCGGCAAGGCGGTGGCGCCACAGGCTTCGGGCAAGCCGTATATCAAGGAGCGGTAGTTTGCTTTGACCTCTTGTTGCGTGTCGTTGTGCGCGCCTGGACCTGTCTCGCCGTGAGCGGGTATGCCGGTGGCCTCATACTGCGGGTACGCACAAATCGGCTCCCGGCATACCCGCTCACGGCGAATAGCGGCGGCTTGGCGATCGGTCTGAAAAAAGCCCGCAGTACTTCATCTCGCTCCAATTGCCATCTCGTATTGGGTATCCGGTTTGTGTGCAGGCGATAGTCACGCCACCCGCAGAGGGGATGGGTACCGGGGCGGCCGATTTGTGCGTACCCGCACTATGAGGCCGCCCCGGTACCCATCCCCTCTGCCACCAACAGTGTGGGCGCGACAGGAAACCCCAACGCGAATTTGACCGGCTGAAGTAGTGCGCCAAAAAAGCTGGTACGGTATCGGCCTTCTGGAGGATTCATGAACAAGTTCGCAGTTGTCCTGGCATTGGCCGCAAGCAGCGCCGCCATGGCGCAAACCAAACCCATCAAGATCGGGGAAATCAACAGCTATTCCAGCATTCCCCAGTTCACCGTGCCCTATCGCCAGGGCTGGCAACTGGCGGTGGAAGAGGTCAATGCCGCCGGTGGCCTGCTCGGTCGCAAGGTCGAAGTCATTTCCCGCGACGACGCCGGCAAGCCCGAAGAAGCCATTCGCCATGCGATCGAACTCACCAGCAGCGAGCAGGTGGACGTTCTGGCCGGGGGCTATCTGTCGAATGTGGGCCTGGCCCTGGCCGACCACGCGCAGAAGAACAAACGCCTGTTTGTAGCCAGCGAACCCTTGACCGACGCGCTGGTGTGGGACAAAGGCAACCGTTACACCTTCCGCCTGCGCCCCAGCACCTACATGCAGGCCGCGATGCTGGTGGAAGAAGCCGCCAAGCTGCCGGCCAAGCGCTGGGCCACCATCGCGCCCAACTACGAATACGGCCAGAGCGCCGTGGCCACCTTCCGCGAGCAGCTCAAAGCCAAGCGCCCGGATGTGGAGTTTGTGGCCGAGCAGTGGCCGGTGCTGGGCAAGCTGGATGCCGGCAGCACGCTGCAGGCCATCACCCAGGCCAAACCGGATGCCATCTTCAACGTCACCTTTGGCGCCGACCTGGCCAAGCTGGTGCGCGAAGGCAACCAGCGCAACGTGTTCCCCAAAATCCCGGTGGTGTCCCTGCTGTCTGGCGAGCCGGAATACCTGGACGTGCTGAAGGACGAAACGCCCAAGGGCTGGATCGTTACCGGCTACCCCTGGGACCAGATCGATAGCCGCGAGCATGCCTCCTTCGCCTCCAACTATTACAAGAAGTACAACGAGAACCCCAAGATGGGTTCGGTGGTGGGCTACTCCACCATGCAAGCCATTTTTGCCGCCATCCGCAAGGCCAAAAGCGTGGACAACGACAAGCTGGTGACTGCCATGCGCGGCTTGCCATTCAGCACGCCGTTTGGCGCTGCCACCTTCCGGGCCATCGACCAGCAAAGCACCATGGGTGCGTATGTCGGCAAGCTGGATCTGCGCGGTGCCAAGGGCACCATGGTGCAGTGGCGCTATGCCGATGGCAAGGACTACCAACCCAGCGATGCGTATGTGAAGACGCGACGGCCGGCTGCGGCCTCGCAGTAGTTTGGAACCTGTTAAAAGCCAAATGCGAAGATAATGTAAAGCTGGGCGCGCTGCAATCAGAGGGTTTTGCGGGGTTCAGCCTGAATAATCAACCTGGAGGCCAATACCAATGACTCAAATACATCGGCTGAGCAAGCCGCAGCTTTCACACCCTACATCCAAGCTGGCTGCCGGCGCGTTTGCTATTGCAATCGCTTGCCTCAGTGGTTTAGCGCTTGCGGAATCCTCTGCCCGGTCGGAGGAGCCCACAGTGGACGCCGATGGCGTAATTGCCAAAAAAGTCGGCCACCGCATGGCCAGCGGGAGCGCCCTGTACAGCCCCTTCGGTAACCTGAACCAGGCGCCGATAAATTCACTGCCCACTGCGGGCGCGACCACTCCGATGGCTCTGCCCATCACCAACCACGGCGGTGTGATCATGCCCACGGTGTCCAAAATTGTGATCATCTGGTACGGCAATTGGAACCAAACCGGTACTGCTGCCAAGCCGGCAACCGACACCCCGGCCGGACAGCAAATCATCCGGGACGCCCTGTTTGGCATGGCTGCTGCACCTACTGCGTCTTTTAGCAACTACTCCGGCATCACCACAGCTGCATCGTCTTCTCTGGGCGCCTATACCCAAGCAGGCGGAAGTTTCGTATCCAAACTTTCTTCGAGCACGCTGGTGGAGTACACCCAGGCCGCGTCGAGTACCTACGGCAACACGACCCTGACCGATAAATCCGTGCTCGCGCTGGTGACAGCCAAGGCAAAGGCCGCTCCCGATGCCAATGCCATTTACCTGGTCTTGTCTTCGTCCAACATTGGTGAGTCTTCCGGATTTCTGACCAAGTATTGCGGCTGGCATACCTACAACGCGACCAATTTCGGCGGCACCGCCGTCAAGTACGCGTTTATTGGCAACGCTGCAAAGTCTCTGGCGGTTTGTGCCGCCCAAACCGCGTCATCGCCCAATGGCAATCCTGCGGTGGACGCCATGGTCTCGGTGATTGCGCATGAGTTGGAAGAGACCGTGACCGATCCGCTGCTCAATGCCTGGTACGACGGCAGCGGACAGGAAAACGGCGATATGTGCGCCTGGACCTTTGGTGGTGCGCAAACGGCGCTTTCCAACGGCTCGTACTCCAACGTCACCCTGCCCACCAGCACGGGTACGACGCGGCCTTATTTGCTGCAGCGGGCACTGGCTGTCAGCGACTCCAAGTGCTACGTCAACGCGACAGGAAACGTGCAGTAAATGGCCTCATGGCATGCACAGGCAATGCGGTGTAGCCACCTGTACCGCTGCGCCTGGCTCTTGCCTCTGCTGTTGTGTGTAACGGCAGCAGGCAGTAGTTTTGCAGAGTTAAGGCCCGACGGAAAAGGAGGCGCCATCGCCTCCCCAGGCGGTGCTGCAACCTTGGCTGTTACGCGTTATTTGGAGCGCGAGCGCAGCCTGGAGGCAGCGCTCGCCAAGCGGGATGCCGCCGCAGTGCGGCAGATGCTGGCTGCGGACTTTCAAGCCCAGACCGCCGGGAATATGGATGCGCCCAACCCTGAGGTTTGGATGCAAGGGGAATTCGCTTCCCCAACCGATGCCAGGCAGGTGCGCGACATGGCGGTACGCCAAGCCGAGGGTCTGGACGTTGTCAGCTTCACGCTGCAGGGCAGCCGGGCCGGCTATTTTGTAGTGGACCTTTGGCGTACAACGGACAGCAAGTTGCTGATGCGCTTAGCTACCCACACGCCGCGCAAACCGGGGGCACTGCCCCACAACACGCAGGTGCCGTTGAACCGTCCCGACGGGCGCTGACAGTCGGCTCGCTCGCTCGGGTTCCGAAACCGCGCCGAGCTGATTCAGGCCGCTGCGGTCTTTTCCTTTTGTTTGTGCAGGCGCCTTGTGCTCAAGGCCGTAGCCAGGTTGTTTTCAATGGGCAGCGGCTCGGCTCCCAACCAGGCCGCCAGCAGTTCGGCGCACAGGGCCGAAAAACTCAGCCCCCGCGCGCCCATGGCAGCGCACAGCCACAGCGTCGGGTTGGGTGAGCTGTCCAGCGGGCCGACCAGGGGCAGGCGGTCATGGCTGATGCAGCGTGTGCCCTGCCAGGCCTTCACCTTTCCGTGCGCAAATTGCGCTGCCAGGGCGTGTGCCGCCGCCGGCAGCAGGGTCTGCAGCTTTTTCAGATTGGTCGCGTGCTCGCCGCTTGGCTCCAGTGCTTGGACGGTATAGGCGTGGAAGGTGGAGCCGGCATACCACGCCGGGCCATGCTCCGTGGGCACGCCTGAGACAAAGCTGCCGTGGCCGTTGACGGGGAAGGGCGGAAATGCCGTGGCATCCGGCGCCAGCGCAGGGCAGATTCCCATGCTGAGCGTGCCGTCCATGGCCTGCAGGGCTTGCAGTTTGTCCAGGACATCGGGCAGCCAGGGAAAGTCGCCCGGCAGATCCGCGACCAGACGCTGGACCAGCGCTGCTGATCCGTAGGCGTTGGCCAACACCACAATGTCCGCTTGCCCCTGTTCAACCCCGGCTGCATCCCGCAGCAGCCATTGCGTACCCCGCTGCTGCAGCGCGTGCACGGCCGCTGCGCCATGAAAGTGGATGTGCGGATGGTCCAACCACTGTGCGATCAGGCAGGCCGGTTTGATCCAGGCGGCATGCGGATGCCAGAGCCCTGGCGTTGGCCCGAAGCGGCTGTGGCTTGACCAGCCGGTGGCGGCCTGCCGGGCCTTGCTGTGGGACAGCACTTCGGCTTCCACGTCCTCAAGGCCGGCTTCGTCAATGCGCAACTCCAGAGCGCCGCCAGGTTTCCAGTCCTGTCCTTCCCGCAACAGGCTGCGGGCGTGTTGCAGCATGAGGCGGGTGCCCTTGCGCGACATGCGCGAGCGCGGGCTGTCGTCGGCGGAATGGTGCGGTACCACCAGCCCCATCGGCAGCCCCGAGGCGCCGCCGGCTGGTGCGGTTTGGGTGTCATACACATCGACACGCCAGCCGCGCATGGCCAATGCCCGCGCCACGCTGGCGCCGGCCATACCTGCACCAATGACGGCGCAGCGGCCGGGCGCAGCCGGTGCCGCGTGTGGTAATTGCCGGTTGCTGCGCAACTGCCAGTGCGGGTCGTATCGGGCATGCTGCTGCAAGGGCCATGCGGGAGTGGCTAGCGTCACAAACCCGGCATCACCCAATAAGTGGGGCTCGGGCAGAGGCGCACCGGAAAACAGCAACTGCGTGCCGCGTTTGCAGCAGCGTGCCAAGGCCTTGAGTCGCCATTTGTCCCAGGGCTGTTGCGCAGCATGCGCCAGCACGTGGTCTGCACCAAGTGCCTGTTGTGCCAGCATGGCTGGCACCTCGCCCACGCACAGCGTCAGGGAAACCTGCCCCCCGTCCAGCAAGACGCGGTGCAATCCGCCGTCCAAGCCAAAACAGGCATCGGCCAGACAGGCCGCCAATCCATCGGGAGAGGTTTGCAGAACGCCAGGCAATGCGGCCGCCTCAGCAGCGCTGAGGATGCCCACCCAGTGCAGCATCGCGGGATGCTTGGCCTGTTCACGCCAGGAGCACCAATGCCGCAAGAAAATATCGCCCCGGCCAAAACCGGTTTCCAGAACGATGCAGCTTGCGTGCGTCGACCAGCCGGACACGGTGGCCGCAATTGCCGGATGCTCTGCGGGGGCACCGGCGTTCGGGTTCACGGGTTTCAGGCCGCCGGCGGCACGTAGCCTTGCGCGGCATCCGCGCCGTCACCAAAGAAGTGGTTTTCCATCTGGCGCGCCAGGTATTGGCGGGCGCGGGCATCGGCCAGGTTCAGGCGGTTTTCGTTCACCAGCATGGTCTGGTGCTTGAGCCAGGCGGCCCAGGCTTCCTTGCTCACGCTTTCCCAGATGCGTTTGCCCAGTTCGCCGGGGTAGGGCGCAAAGTCCAAGCCATCTGCCTCTTTACCCAACTTGATACATTGAACCGTACGTGCCATGAATAACCTCTGTAAAAAATCAACTGCCTGATCTTATTCGCTTTGCCAATCACCCCGCGCTTGCGGGTACTGCGCCAGCGCACAGAGCTGGAAACAGCGGTGGGTTACAGTACCGCGGCCATGGCTTGCACTTCCCTTCGCCTTCTCGTTGCTGCGGCCATGCTCGCACTCGGCACGCTGGCCCACGGGCAGGAAATGGAAGATCCTGCGCCCGGGACGCCCCAGCCAAGTGCATTTGAGATGCACATCGATGCGCCCAAAGACATCGCCGCGCTGCTGGAGCGCCATCTGGAACTGCAGCGTTACCGCGTATTGCCCGACCTCAGCGACGCCGAACTCCAGAGCCTGATGCGCAGCGCCCAACAGGACACCAGTGACCTGGTGGCCACCCTGGGTTATTTTTCGCCGGAGATTCATATCCGGCTGCAAGCCCCGGATGCGGGCACCGGTGGCGTCAAGGCCGTGCATATTGCAGTGATCCCGGGCCCGCAGACGCTGGTCGGTGGTGTGCACGTGGGCTTTGCGGGGGAAATCGCGCAAGATGCCGCGTCGCAAGCGCAGCGCCAGTCGATTCAGGACCTCTGGAGTCTGGCCCCGGGGGATCCGTTTTCCCAGACCGCGTGGGACGCTGCCAAGCAACAAGCACTCAAACAACTGATTTCCCGGCGCTATGCCACCGGGCGCCTGCTCACTTCCCGCGCCGATGTGGACCCCGATACCGCGCGGGCGGAACTGGAGCTGCAGCTCGACTCCGGCCCGGCTTACCGCATCGGCCGCCTGGAGGTGCAGGGCAACCAGCGCTACAGCGCCGATCTGGTGCGGCGTTTTGCCCGCCTGCAGCCCGGCGCGGACTATGAACTGTCTGCACTGGTGGAGGCCCAGCAGCGCATCACCGACAGTGGCTACTACGACTCTGCTTATGTGACCATGGATGTGGCGGGCGATCCGGCCCGGGCGCCGGTGAACGTGCAGGTCAAGGAAGCCAGCATGCAAAAAGCGGTGTTCGGCATCGGCGCCAGCACCGACAGCGGTGCGCGCTGGAGCGCAGAGCACACCTACAACCAGGTGCCGGGCATCGACTGGCGCGCCGTCAACAAAGTGATGGTCTCGCGCGACAACAGCAGTTTCAGCAGCGACTGGACTTCTCAGCCCGGAGAAAGCCTTTGGCGCTGGGCTACGTCCCTCCTGGTTCAACAGGACCTGGTGGGTGCGATTGAGGTCCAGACCCGGCGCGTGCGTGCCGGGCGCTTCACCACCGATGCCGCTTTGGACCAGAGCTACTACCTGCAATTTGAGCGCACCGAGGCGCTGTACCAGGAAAACAACCAGCGCAACGCCAATGAGGCGGCCACCGCCAACTACGCCTTTGCCTGGCGCAACTTCGACAGCATCCCTTTCCCCTCCAGCGGCTGGGGACTGGGCGGCGAGTTGTCTGCGGGCACGGTCATGGGCTCGCAGCAGGAACCCTTTTCGCGCGTGCTGCTGCGTGGCAGCGCCTATCAGCCGCTGGGCCTGGGCCTGGACAACCTGTTTGCGCGCCAGCATGCCGGGCGTCTGGTGGTTCGCGCACAAGCCGGTGGTGTGTTCGTGAACGATGCCTCCAATGTGCCGTTCAACCAGCTGTTCCTCACCGGCGGTGACAACACGGTGCGGGGTTACAAGCACGAGGAACTGGGTGTCACCCGCGATGGGGTGCTCACTGCCGAAGCCGGGCGCTTCGTGGCCACCGCAGGCGTGGAGTGGCAGCGCCCGATTGTGCGCAACGGCTTGATGACTGATTGGGAGACGACGGTTTTTGTCGATACCGGTGCGGTGGCCAACCGGGTGGAAGAATTCAGCTTTAAAACCGGTGTGGGTGTGGGCGCGCGCTGGAGAAGCCCGATTGGCCCGCTGCAAATTGACGCAGCCTATGGCGTGGCCACCCAAAGCTACCGTCTGCACCTGAACGTGGGCTTTGTTTTCTGATGGGCCGCCTGCGCCTTCTGTTTCATTGGTCGGGTGGCCTCATGAGCCTGGCGCTGAGCTGCAGCTTCGGGTTGCTGGCGGCCTTGGTGCTGGGGGTGCTGTTCTGGCTGCAGACCGAAGGTTCTCTGGGCCACGCCCTGCGCATGGTGTCGGCCGCCTTGCCCACCGGCCAGAGCCTGCAGGTCAGCGCGGTGACTGGCACGCTGCTGCAGGGCGGACGCATTGGCCAGCTGCTGTGGACAAAGGGCGAACTGAGCGTGCAGGTGAACGGCCTGGATCTGGCCTGGGACTGGCACGCGCTGCGCGATGGCGAACTGCGCTTGACGACGCTGCATGCACAGTCGCTGCGCGTGCAGGACAAGCGCCCGTCTTCTGGCGCGCCCCTACCCGAGCTGCCGCTGCCCGTGCGCGCTGATGTGCCGTTTGTGATCGACCGGCTGGACTGGGACGGGCCGCCCGCACTGCAGTTGGACGCCGTGCGCGGCCATTACCGCTTTGATGGGTCCACGCATTTTCTGCAGGATGGCAGCCTGCACATGGCTGCGGGCAGTTACCAGCTCAGCGGCCAGCTGCAGGCCATGCAACCCATGGCCTTGTCTTTGCGGGCCCGCGGCACCGTGCAAACACCGGTCAAGATTCAGCAGGCGGCGCTGGACCTGCAGGCTGAGGCCACTGCGCACGGCACTTTGCTGGGGCCGGATGCCACGGTGCTTGCGTCCATCGACTTGCGGCCGCAAGGCGCAGCCGGCATCCGGCCGCTGGGCGCCATGCAAGCCACGCTGCAGGCCACACTGCGCCCGGCGCAGCCGCAGCCGATTGCCAGTGCCCAAGGGCAATGGACCGCGCTGAATTTGGCCAGCCTGTGGCCGCAGGCGCCCCAAACCAGTCTGTCGGGCCAGGCCCGGGTGCTGCCCGATGGCGCGGGTTGGCGGGGCACTGTCCAGCTACAAAACAATGCCCCCGGCGCGCTGGACCAACACCGCTTGCCATTGCAAAGCGCCACGGCCAGCCTGCAGTACCGCGGTGGACAGTGGCAGCTGACTGACCTGCAAGCCCAGGGTGCCGGTGGCACCGTGCAGGCCCGGGGCAGCTACGCTGGCAGCCCCGCGCTGTGGTCGGTCAGCGGCACCTTGCAGGGCATTGAGCCCCGCCAAATTGATAGCCGCTGGCCTTTTGCCGGCCTGGACGGCACGCTGGCGGGCCGGCAAACCGCGCAGGGCGTGGCGTTTGAAGCCGAACTCGGCACCCCCTCGCAAAGCACGGCGCAGGCCCTGCGGCTGCAGGCTTCGGGGAGTTGGCGCGCACCCGTGCTGCAGTTGGACAACTTGCTCTTGCAGACCCTGCAGGCGCGGCTCAGCGGCCAGTTGCAAGTGGACACCGCCAGTTACGCCAGCACGGCCCATGTGCGCGCAGCCGTCCCGGGCGCGCAAGGGGCGCTGGAGGGCAGCCTGGGTGCCAGCGCAGGGCAGGGCAGCAGCGCCTGGCAGGTAGCCGATGTGCAAGCCCTTTCGCAGTGGCTACAGTCCCTGCCCGTGGTGGGCGCCAGCATGCCGGCCCTGGAGGCACAAGGGGCGGTGGACCTTTCGGTGCGCTGGAACGGCGGCTGGCAGGAGCAGGGCGCCGGCCTGCAGTTGGAAGGCTCCGCCCGAGCCAAGCGACTGGACTGGGCGGGCAGTTACCCGCTGCGCGATTTGCAACTCGAGCTGGCCGGTACGCTGAGTGCCTTGGCGCTGCAGTTCAGCGGCAGGTCACAAACCCCCACCCAGCAACTGGCAATCACCGGCCATTCGCAGATCTCTCACGTGCGTGCAGGCCAATGGCACGCGCTGCTGGATGCGCTGCAGTTCACTGCGGCTGATGCGCAGCAGACCAGGCCCTGGGCCCTGCAACTGCAGCAACCCGTGGCACTGGATTGGCAGGACGGCCCCCTTGAGCGGACCCTGGCCCTGGCCGCAGGCACCCTGCGCTTGAGCGGCCCGGCGCCGGGCAGCGCGCAGATCCAGTGGCAGGACGCGCGATGGACCGGCGCCAACAGTGCAACGGGGGGCCCCGCACGCTGGAACAGCCGCGGCCAGTTGCAAGGGGTGCCGCTGGCCTGGCTGGAGTTGCTGGGTCAGACCCGTATGGCCAACCTCGGTCTGCGTGGTGATCTGCTGTTTGGCGGCCAGTGGGACGCCCGCTTGGACGGCAATGGCTTGCAAGTGCAGGCCCGTGTGCAGCGCAGCAGCGGCGATTTGCAACTGTTGGCGAGCGACGCGGGAGGCGGCCTGCTGCAAGCCGGTTTGCGTGACGCCTATATCGATCTGGCGGTGAACCGCGATGCGCTGCATGCCAGCCTGGTCTGGGCCAGCGAGGCTGGTGGCAACGTGCAGGCGGATTTCAACACCCGGCTGCAAACCGCCAGCGGCCTGCCGCTCTGGGCACCGGACGCACCGCTGCAGGCCACGCTGCATGCCAACCTCCCCACCGTGGGTGCGTGGTCGCTGATCGCGCCGGTGGGCTGGCGCATTCGCGGCACGCTGGAGGCCGACGCGGTGCTTTCCGGCACCCGCAGCAACCCGGCCTGGAAGGGCAGTCTGCAGGCGCGCGATATGGCCATACGCTCGGCGGTGGACGGCATTGATTTCAGCAAGGGCGTGCTGCGGGTGCTGATTGACGGCCAGCACATGGATATTGTCGAACTGACGCTGCAGGGCGCCGGTGGCGCCACCGGCGGGAAGTTGCTGGCCACCGGTTCGGTGGACTGGTTGCCCGGCGCGCCCGGCAGCCCGCTGTCCACGCGCCTGCGCATGGCGCTGGATGCCAAGGCGCAGGCCCTGCGGGTCACAGCGCAGCCGGACCAGCGCCTGGTGGTGTCGGGCAACCTGGCGGCACGCCTGATCGATACCCGGCTGGTGCTGCGCGGCGTGCTGATGGCGGACCAGGCGCTGTTTGTGCTGCCCGAAGACAGCACACCCAAACTCGGCGCCGACGTGGTGGTCAAGCGCAGCAAGCCGCTGCCCGGCAAAGTGCCGCAACCCGAGGCCGCCAAGTCCACCCCGCTGGCCCGCTATGTGGTGCCGGACCTGAACGTCGTGCTCGACCCCGGCCCCAATTTCCAGGTTCAAGGCCACGGCCTGAAAACGCGCCTGGCCGGCCTTTTGACACTGCAAGCTGAGGGGCGCGATGGTGCACCCCGCCTGACCGGCGAACTCCACACGGTGGGCGGCACCTACCGCGCCTATGGCCAGAGCCTGCGCATTGAAGACGGCAAACTGCGTTTTGCCGGTGCGTATGACAACCCGACTTTGGACATACGCGCTGTGCGGCCCAATGTGTCGCAAGTGGTGGGGGTGGAAGTCAGCGGCACCGCGCAGTTGCCGGTGGTGCGGCTGTATTCCGAGCCGGATCTGGCAGACGCAGAAAAATTGTCCTGGCTGGTGCTGGGCCGCTCCAGCGCCAATGGCGGTGCCGAGACCGCCATGCTGCAACAAGCCGCGCTGGCACTGTTGGCAGGGCGTGGCGTGGCCCCCACCGAGGGCATAGGCCGGGCCTTTGGTCTGGACGAAGTCTCGCTGGGCCAGATTGCCACCACCAACCTGGACGGCACCACCGGCACCGAGGCCACGGTGCGCCTGGGCAAGCGCATTTCGCGCGATTTTTACGTGGCCTACGAACGCGGCCTGGCGGGCACGCTGGGTACCTTTTATGTGTTCTACGACCTGTCGCGCCGCTTCACGCTGCGGGGCGAGTCGGGTACCCAGAACGCGGTGGACCTGATCTTTACGACCCGCTACGACTAAGCAGGTGCTGCCACGGCATTTAGCAACCCTCCCTCTCTCACCTGAAGACTCCCCATGAAGCTACGCATTGCCCTCATCGCCCACGACAACAAAAAGACCGCCATGGTCGCGCTTGCCAGGGAGTTTGTGCCATTCCTGAGGCGGTGCACCTTGAGCGCCACCGGCACGACGGGCAAGCGCTTGGTGGACGAGTTGGGTTTGGACGTTGAACGGTTGCTCAGTGGCCCGCTCGGTGGCGATTTGCAGATCGGCGCCCGCTTGGCTACCGGCGAAGTCGATGCCATTATTTTTCTGCGCGACCCCATGACGCCGCAACCCCACGAGCCGGACATCAATGCCCTGGTCAGAGCCAGCGATGTGCATGACATTCCGTGCGCCACCAACCTCTCCACCGCCCGGTTGATGCTTCGGCAATGGATGTGTGCAGTGCAGGGGTAGGTTTGGTTTTGTTTGGGGTGTTGATACGAACCTAGAAGGCTGATTCCAGCCGCTCAAGGTTTGTACGCCACGGGCAGGACCCGACCCAAAGCGGTCTTAGTAACCCACGAAATCAGTGCCGCTTAGCTGAC
Organism: Comamonadaceae bacterium; assembly: GCA_947375135.1. GTDB lineage: Bacteria > Pseudomonadota > Gammaproteobacteria > Burkholderiales > Burkholderiaceae_C > Allorhodoferax. Next base: position 21,801 of record CANCER010000050.1, read on the forward strand.
TATCCGCAAGACGTTCCAATCATGGCCAGAATGGCCTACGGAAGGCCTGGTTTTCAGACTAAGCACCGCCAGAAGCTAGGAGGTCAGTCCCTACCTGATCCATGGTGGCCAGGTGCGCCGCCGTGGTGGTTTTACCCACCCCGCCTTTGGTGTTTACAACTGCGTAGCTCATGAATGCGCTTCCATCAATTTAGATAGCGTTATTAGCTATGTATCAAAGAAGTCGCAACAAAATTACCAGAATTCCTTTAGGTGATCCAAACGCAGAATAAGCCGCTGCTGGGAAAACCGGACTTTTTTACGTTCTCTTCGACATAGCCGTCTGAACCAGCTTTTTCATCTCAGCAACAATCTTGTCAGTGGTCTCGCCTTTGACATAGTCTTGGCATTTGTACGTCAGTCTGCCGTCTGCGAGCGTGATATTGATACTGCAGTTGTCTGAAAAGACGCCTGTTTCATCAAATGCCGGGTCTTCTATGCGGATACCCGGTCTCACAGATCCATATCCAGACAATGAAAACATGGGTTCCTTTTCAGTCACCCAGCGCACGATCAGAAACTCACCGCCGTCCCTTCTATCGTCAATCGTCGTCTCCCAGACTCCCGTCCGCCTAGACGTCAAATTCGACGCGTTTACCTCGACCATCGGGTCAGCCATCTGCATGCCAGACGATTTGAGATCTCTATAGAGCATGTGCGCGGTGCTGATGTTGAGCTCTTGGGTAGCGCGTATCGCGTAGTACATCGTGTCTTCACTGAGCTTTTTCATCTGCTCGCGCTCGATAAGCAGCGCCTGCGCTTTGGCCATGTCCTCGCCAGCGGCCCCGGCAGCTTGGTTGTCTGCATTCATTCTTTTAGTCATCATCATGACGACGTCGAGCGTTTTCCATCGGATTTGGTAAGCAAGCAGCCACAGCAGCGTCTCTTTTCGCGTGTCTAAGATGTTTTCTACGCATCGCAGCGTGCTATGCAGCTGTCGTATAGCGCTGACACTGATACGAAGCTTCCCGGATGAGAGCTCATGGCATATCATTAAGTCCGCCTCGTCTTGCTCACCGACCGGCCGTGCAGCAGACGGCATAGGCACAAAATCTTGAGTTACAGACGGCGCTGATGATGCAGCCACTGGCGCAGGTTGGGTCGGCGGCGTAGGCTTCTCACAAGCGGACAAAAGAGCCGCGCATGTGACCGCGCAGGATAAAAATCTCATTTATTTCACTCCCATTTCATGCCTATTAAACGCAGCATTCAACGCGGCGCGGCATATTGCATATGATATCTAGATATCAATATTGCTAATGGGAGGGGTGTAAGAAGTTTTGTGTAAACGGTCTTTTGGCAGGAAACTGCTGTCTTGCATGGAGCAATGATGACCGTAGAGAAGAATCCGTTACCCACAGAACTCATAGACGCGCTGCTGGCGAACTACAAGAAGCCTGAAGACTTGATTGGCCAGGATGGCAT
>CANCER010000051.1 GCA_947375135.1 Comamonadaceae bacterium
CCAAACTGCAATTTTCGAAAACCACTGATTATTCAAACGAAGCTCCAGAAAGGACGCAAAAGAATGTAGACATGAGCCTGAGGCGCCTACTTGGCACCCATTTTAGGCGTTTCAAGTCATACAACACGGTATTTTCAAGCATACGGCCACATAAACAGCATGGAATTGATCCCTATTCGGGACGTCAATGCTTCAAACCCATGCCAACCAGAAAGGTTTCAGACGAACGGTCACGCGAAGCTTTGGGCTTGAACGGTTTGACGGTCACAAAGGCGGCCTTAAACCGCTGCACCACATCGTTGTAGCTCCCGCCGTGGAAGACCTTCGCCACCAGGGCACCTTGCGGCTTCATGTGGTTCTGGGCGAATTCAATCGCCAGCTCGACCAGGTACTCAACCCGCGCCGCGTCCGCAGAGTGGATGCCGGACAGGTTAGGCGCCATATCCGACACCACTACATCCGCCTGCTTGCCGCCCAGCGCGGTCTCCAGCAGCGCCAGGACATCCGCTTCGCGGAAGTCACCTTGTATGAAGGTGACACCCTCGATCGGGTCCATAGGCAGCAGATCCAGCGCGATGATCGTGCCGTTGAGCTCTCCCACTGCGGCACCGTCCGGAGACATACGCCGGCGCAAATATTGGCTCCAGGCACCCGGAGTGGAGCCCAGGTCGACCACCAGCTGACCGGGTTTGATCAGATGCAGGGTCTCGTCTATTTCCTTGAGTTTGTAGGCCGCACGCGCTCGGTAGCCCTCCCGTGCGGCCAGTTTGACGTAGGGGTCGTTGATGTGGTCATGCAACCAGGCCTTGTTGACCTTTTTGCTGTTTGTCTTAGTTTTCATAATCTTTCCGTGCGCAGGGGATAATACCCACATGCCTCAAATTCAACTGACTCCCGCCCAGCGCAAAGTTCACCGCGCTGAGGCCCACCATCTTGATCCCGTCGTCATGGTCGGTGGCGATGGCCTTACCGCCAACGTCATCAAAGAAGTGGACGCTGCGCTCAACTCCCACGGCCTGATCAAAGTTCGCGTATTTTCGGACGACCGCGTCGCGCGCGAATCCATGTTCCAGCAACTCAGCGGCGACCTGAGCGCCGCACCCATCCAACACATCGGCAAGCTGCTGGTGTTGTGGCGCCCCATGCCTGAGAAGGCCCAAAAAGAACGCCCGGTTGACGAAGACCGCATGGCCGGTCCGCGCGACTTCAAGGTGCTGAAATACGCCAAACGCGCCGGTCAGCGCCCGGAGGTCAAGACCTTGCGCGTGCTGGGCAACCAGCGCCTGACGGCCGGCGGCAATGTGCGCCGCGCCAAGCCCAAGAACTTGGTCAGCATCAAAAAGCGCAGCCAGACCTAAACGTCCAAGTCGGCTGGCGATGCACTTGCAGCATTCGCCAGCTTGCCGAATACCATCAGCGCGCACACCCATTGCGCAAAGTACATAGCCGTACCCAAGCCGTGCCACAGTGCCAGATTCTCCCGCGCCACGATGTGCGGTGACACACCCAATTCCACCAGCAAAGCCAGCAAGGCCCCGGCAATAGCCAGCAAAGTGCAGGATGGAATGATGCGGGGGCTGGGTGCGAGTTTTTCCGAGCGGAAGGTCATCACCAGCACCAGTGCGCAGACCACCGAAATACCGGTCTGCGTCCGGAACAACTCAGCTGCCATGCCTCTAGCAATGGCTGGCGAAGTCAGCTTGGCGAATAGCATGGGAACGACAAAAAAGCCCAAGGTCGTCAGGCTCATGGCCCAGGCCGCAGCCAGCCACAGGGGAAAGCTGCGGAGCTTGGCTGGCGCAGCCATCAGATGTAATGCACCGCCACAATTTCGTAGGACTTCAGCCCGCCGGGCGCCTGTACCACGGCGGTGTCGCCCTCTTCCTTGCCGATCAGCGCGCGCGCGATCGGCGAGCTGATATTTACCAGGCCGAGCTTCAGGTCGGCTTCGTCTTCTCCGACGATCTGGTACTTCACGCGTTCGCCGGATTCCTCCTCTTCCAGTTCCACGGTGGAGCCAAACACCACGCGGCCACCGGCATCAAGTTCGGACGGGTCAATGATCTGGGCGGCAGAGAGCTTGCCGTCGATTTCCTGGATACGGCCTTCGACAAAGCCCTGACGGTCTTTGGCGGCATCGTACTCGGCATTTTCGCTCAGGTCACCCTGGGCGCGCGCCTCAGAAATCGCGTTGATCACCCAGGGGCGCTCCACGGTCTTGAGCTTGTGCAACTCGGCCTTGAGCTTTTCAGCGCCGCGCTTGGTAATAGGAATAGTGGCCATGGAGGTAAATAAAAAGGAAGGGCAGATTATGCCGATTTAGGCCGTCAGCTGTGCGTGCATTTCCTGCACCGAAATCACGCTCAGGTTGTCCAGGTACTTCATACCTTCCACCGCCGCTTCGGCGCCGGCAATGGTGGTGTACGTGGTGACGCGGGCCAGCAGGGCCGACGTGCGGATGTGGCGAGAATCCACAATCGCATTGCGGCGCTCTTCCACGGTGTTGATGACCAGGGCGATTTCCTGGTTCTTGATCATATCCACGATGTGCGGACGGCCTTCGGTGACCTTGTTGACCACACCGCACTTCACGCCCGCAGCATTGATGAAGGAGGCAGTGCCCTTGGTTCCCACCACCTCAAAGCCCATGGCCAGCAGGTTGCGCGCCACTTCCACGGCACGCGGTTTGTCGCTTTGCTTGACCGAGATGAAAGCACGGCCGCCGCGCGGCAGCTTGGCACCGGCACCGATCTGCGACTTCACAAAGGCTTCGCCAAAGGTCTTGCCCACGCCCATGACTTCGCCGGTGGATTTCATTTCCGGGCCGAGGATGGTGTCCACGCCGGGGAACTTCACAAACGGAAAAACTGCTTCCTTGACGCTGAAGTACGGGGGTGTGACTTCCTTGCCAATACCTTGGGCCGCCAGGGTCTGCCCGGCCATGCAGCGCGCAGCCACTTTGGCAAGTTGGATGCCGGTGGCCTTGCTCACAAAGGGCACCGTACGGCTGGCACGCGGATTCACTTCCAGCACAAAGATGATGTCCTTGCCGTCCACGTTCTGGATGGCGAACTGCACGTTCATCAGGCCGACCACACTCAGTGCACCGGCCATGGCCGCCGTCTGGCGCTTGATCTCGTCCACGGTCTCTTTGGACAGGGAGTAAGGCGGCAGCGAGCAGGCGGAGTCCCCGCTGTGCACGCCGGCCTGTTCGATGTGTTCCATCACGCCGCCGATAAAGGTGGCACCGGAAGAATCACGAATGCAGTCCACATCGCACTCGATGGCGTCGTTGAGGAAGCGGTCCAGCAGCACGGGGGAATCGTGGCTCACCTTGACCGCTTCACGCATGTAACGCTCCAGGTCGCGCTGTTCGTGCACGATTTCCATCGCGCGGCCACCCAGCACATAGCTGGGGCGCACCACCAGGGGGTAGCCCAGGGCGGCGGCCTTCTCCAGCGCTTCGGGCTCGGTGCGGGCTGTGGCATTGGGCGGCTGGCGCAGTTTCAACGCATGCAGCAGCTTCTGGAAGCGCTCGCGGTCCTCGGCGGCGTCAATCATGTCGGGCGAGGTGCCGATGATGGGTACGCCGTTGGCTTCGAGGTCCAGTGCCAGCTTCAAAGGCGTCTGGCCGCCGTATTGCACGATCACGCCCCAAGGCTTTTCCTTGTCGACGATTTCCAGCACGTCTTCGAGCGTCAAGGGCTCGAAGTACAGGCGGTCCGAGGTGTCGTAGTCGGTGGACACGGTCTCGGGGTTGCAGTTGACCATGATGGTCTCATAACCGTCTTCGCGCATGGCCAACGCAGCATGCACGCAGCAATAGTCGAACTCGATACCCTGCCCGATGCGGTTCGGGCCGCCACCCAGCACCATGATTTTTTTCTTGTCGGTGGGTGCCGCTTCGCACTCCGAGCCTTCGGCTTCGTAAGTCGAGTACAGGTACGCCGTGTTGCTGGCGAACTCGGCCGCACAGGTATCCACGCGCTTGTAAACCGGGCGCACACCCAGGGCACGGCGCTTCTCGCGCACGGCCTTGTCAGTCGTTTTGAACTGGCGCGCCAGACGACGGTCCGAGAATCCCTTTTGCTTGAGACTGCGCAGAGTGGCTGCGTCAATCTTATCCAGCGTGCTGCCGCTGGCGGGTTGTGGCAGGCGCTCGATTTCCAGCTCAATCTTGACGATCTGCTCGATCTGCACCAGGAACCAGCGGTCGATCTTGGTCAGGGCGAACACCTCTTCCACGCTCATGCCCTGGGCAAAGGCGTCGCCCACGTACCAGATGCGCTCGGGGCCGGGCTCGCCCAGCTCTTTTTCCAGCACTTCGCGGTCCTGGGTTTTTTCGTTCATGCCGTCCACGCCCACTTCCAGGCCGCGCAGGGCTTTCTGGAAGGATTCCTGGAAGGTGCGGCCCATGGCCATCACCTCGCCCACCGATTTCATCTGGGTGGTCAGGCGGCTGTCGGCAGCGGGGAATTTCTCAAAGGCGAAACGCGGGATCTTGGTGACCACGTAGTCGATGCTGGGCTCAAAGCTCGCCGGCGTCAGGCCGCCGGTGATGTCGTTGCGCAACTCGTCCAAGGTAAAGCCTACGGCCAGCTTGGCGGCCACTTTGGCGATCGGGAAGCCGGTTGCTTTCGAGGCCAACGCCGAGGAGCGCGACACGCGGGGGTTCATCTCGATCACCACCATCCGGCCGTCTTCGGGGTTGATGGAGAACTGCACGTTCGAGCCGCCGGTATCCACGCCGATTTCACGCAGCACTGCCAGGGATGCGTTGCGCAGGATCTGGTATTCCTTGTCGGTCAGAGTTTGGGCCGGCGCCACGGTGATCGAGTCGCCGGTGTGCACGCCCATGGGGTCCAGGTTTTCGATGGAGCAGACGATGATGCAGTTGTCCGCTTTGTCGCGCACCACTTCCATCTCGTACTCTTTCCAGCCCAGGAGCGACTCTTCAATCAGCAGCTCGTTGGTCGGCGAGGCTTCCAGGCCGCGCTTGCAAATAGTCTCGAACTCTTCCGAGTTGTAGGCAATGCCGCCGCCGGTGCCACCCAGGGTGAAGCTGGGGCGAATGACGGTGGGAAAACCCAGCGTCTTCTGCACGTCCCACGCTTCCTGCATGCTGTGGGCAATGCCGGAGCGGGCGGAGCCCAGACCGATCTTGGTCATGGCGTCCTTGAACTTCAGGCGGTCTTCGGCCTTGTCGATGGCCTCGGGCGAGGCGCCGATCAGCTCGACCTTGTATTTTTCGAGCACGCCGTTGTGCCACAGGTCGAGCGCGCAGTTCAAAGCGGTCTGACCGCCCATGGTCGGCAGGATGGCGTCTGGGCGCTCCTTGGCGATGATCTTTTCCACCGTCTGCCAGGTGATCGGCTCGATGTAGGTGACGTCGGCCGTGGCCGGGTCGGTCATGATGGTGGCCGGGTTGCTGTTGATCAGAATGACCTTGTAGCCCTCTTCGCGCAGGGCCTTGCAGGCCTGTACGCCGGAGTAGTCGAACTCGCAGGCCTGGCCAATGATGATGGGGCCGGCGCCGATGATGAGGATGCTTTGAATGTCGGTACGTTTTGGCATTTTTTATCTAGTTCTAGTTCGGTCTATATCGGTCAATACGGGGTGTCGGGCTAGTTCAGGCTGGCAGTCGCGAGCTTGGTTCCAAACCACAGAAACAGGCCGCCCACCGTACTGGAGAGGCTGGCCGTGAGGCGTTGGCGTGTGCGGAATGCGTCAGCCAGACGTGCGCCCAGAAAAATCAGGGCCGAGAGGTACAGGGCACTGAACACCATGATGATGGTGCTCAGGATCAGGAAAGGAACGGCGGGCGTCTCATATGCGGGATCAATGAACTGCACGAAGAAGGACAGCAAAAACAATATTGCCTTCGGGTTCAGCAGACTGATGACCAGGGCACGTTTGAACGGCTGCTGCAGATTGGCAGCAGCCTCGGCAACCGGCGCGCCCTCAACCGGCGTGCTGTTCCACTTGCGGACCGCCGCCCTGATCAGGTTCAATCCCACCCAGGCCAGATAAGCCGCACCCAGGTACTTCACCACCAGAAACAGGGATGGGTTGGAGCGCAGCAGACTGGCTGCACCCAAGGCGGTCAGCAACAGCAAGATGGTGTCGCCCAGGAACACGCCGAACGCGCCCTGGTAACCCGCCTTGACGCCGCGCGCCGTGGCCACGGAAAGCACATAGAGCGAGTTGGGGCCGGGCAGCAGAATGATGCCAAAGGCCCCTATGACGTAGGTCCAGAGATCTGTGACCCCGTAAAAACTCATGCCCGCGCCTCCATCAGGCCCACGAAGCGGTCAAACAGGTAACCGATGTCCTGCGGGCCGGGCGAGGCTTCCGGGTGGCCCTGGAAACAGAAGGCGGGTTTGTCGGTTCGCTCCAGACCCTGCAGCGTGTTGTCAAACAGGCTGATGTGGGTCGCGCGCAGGGTGGCGGGCAGGGTCTTCTCGTCCACCGCAAAACCGTGGTTCTGGCTGGTGATGGACACGCGGCCGCTGTCCAGGTCTTTGACCGGGTGGTTGGCACCGTGGTGGCCGAACTTCATCTTGAAGGTCTTGGCACCAGAGGCCAGCGCCATGATCTGGTGACCCAGGCAAATGCCGAAGGTCGGGATACCGGATTCGATCAGTTCCTGGGCCGCCGCAATGGCGTAGTCACAAGGCTCCGGATCACCGGGACCGTTGCTCAGGAAGATGCCGTCGGGCTTGTGGCTCAAGGCCTGTGCAGCCGAAGTTTGTGCAGGAACGACAGTGACCTTGCAGCCGCGCTCTGCCAGCATGCGCAGGATGTTTTTCTTCACGCCGAAGTCAAAGGCGACAACGTGGAACTTGGCATCAGCCTGCTCACCGTAGCCCTGACCCAGCACCCATTCGGTTTCGGTCCAGCCATAGGTGTCTGCACTGGAGACGACCTTGGCCAGGTCCAGACCGGACATGCTGGGTGCAGCCTTGGCAGCGGCCACAGCTCGCTCGATGGCGGCACTGGTAACTTTTTCACCAGCAGCCAGCGCCAGGATGCAGCCGTTTTGTGCGCCCTGCGTGCGCAGTTGACGGGTCAGTTGGCGGGTGTCGATATTGGCTATCGCCACCGTGCGCTGGTCCACCAGGTAGTCGCTCAGCGTCTGCGACATGCGGAAGTTGGAGGCGATCTGCGGCAGATCCTTGATGATCAGGCCAGCGGCCTGAACCTGGCCGGATTCGACGTCTTCGAGGTTGACCCCATAGCTGCCGATATGGGGATAGGTGAGCGTGACGATCTGCTGGCAATAGCTGGGGTCGGTCAGGATTTCCTGGTAGCCGGTCATGGAGGTGTTGAACACGACCTCACCGACAGTGGAGCCTGCAGCTCCGATGGAATTGCCAACATAGACCGTGCCGTCTGCGAGCGCCAGGATGGCGGGTGGGAAGGTTCCCTTGAGAGACAAAAGCACTGGTTACTCCGAATGGGTTACGGTTGGGCCCAAACGCGCTCAAGAACGGCTCTTGGCGGATGCTTGTGAGAGGGGAAGTTTCAGAGTTGCGCTTGGGACAGCTGTTTTCTGGAAAGCCACCGATTATAGCGGAGGGTTGGTACTTACCCTGCTGTGGGTGCGGGCAAATTTTGGGGCAATGCTTGGCTTGACTGCTGGGGTGTTCACTGGTTTGTGTAAAGCCATTTACGGGCGCCATTTCGTTTCTGCCTGGCGGCGCTATTGCTGGCTGGCATTCCGCTCCGGCAGGGTGGCTCAGCAGCGGTGCTGAGGCTGACGCCCTCATAGCGGGGTACCGCAAATCGGCCATCAGCATCAGCCCCGCTGCCGCGTTGCGGCCTGGTTGGTAATCCAGCATTGAACACCAACAGCTCGCCTGCAACACCGATTTGTACCAACCCTGTAGTGGCGGTCGTGGGGCTTGGGCCAATGCCCGATTTGTGGTACCCCACCATGAGGGTATTGGCCCAAGTCTCACTGCCGCGACGGGTTCGGCGAATGCTACGGGTGCTGCAGTTAACCAAGTCGAATGCGCAAACTCAGCGCGAAGACAAAGAACTCGCGTGCAAACAGATCGCAGCCGCAGCAGCCACATTGAGCGATTCCTCGCCCCCCGGCTGCCCAATGCGCGCAAAGAACGAAGCGCGGGCCATCAACTCGGGGCCAACGCCCTGCCCTTCATGGCCCATTACCCAGGCACAGGGGCTCGGCAACTTCAGGTCTTGAATCAACTCACCCTGGTGCGAACTGGTCACCACCAGCGGAACCGTGAGCGCCTGCACCTCGTCCAGACTCAGGCCCTCGACCAGATGCAAACCAAAGTGCGCGCCCATCCCGGCACGCAACACCTTGGGACTCCAGAGAGCGGCCGTGCCCTTAAGGGCCAGCACCTGGCGAAAGCCAAAGGCACCCGCACTGCGCAAAATGGAGCCGACATTGCCGGCATCCTGCACCCGGTCCAGGATGACGGTGGCGGCCTGCGTCTGCAGGGTGGCGTCGATTGGCAGCTCCAGCACAAAGCCTACGCTGGCCGGAGACTCCAAAGCGCTGATGTCTTTGAACAAGGCGTCCGGCACGATGACCTTTTTTCCTGCCACTTCTGTGAGGGGGCCGCGCGCCTGCGCCCAGAAAGTTTCGGAAAACACCGCCACTGCCGGTTGCAGCCCGCGATGCAGTGCTGCCCTGCACAAATGGTCCCCTTCAATCCAAAAGCGCCCGGCCTTGCGGTAGGCGGTATTGTCCTGTGCAAGCTTGCGCAACTCCTTGAGCAAAGGGTTGTCACGCGAAGTTACGAAAAGCGGATCCGACATGGCCGCGCTCACACCAGCACCCGCGCGACCGGCGCAAAGGTCTTGCGGTGTTCCGGGCAGGCGCCGTGCGCACTCAGGGCTGCCAGGTGCTCGGCTGTGCCATAACCCTTGTGGCCGGCAAATCCGTATTGCGGATATTGCAGATCGAGTTCGCGGCACCACCGGTCGCGCGTCACCTTGGCCAGAATCGAGGCGGCTGAGATGGCCGGTACGGTGGCATCACCACGCACAATCGCCTCTGCCCGCACGCCCAGTACCGGCAGGCGGTTACCGTCTACCAACACCTTATGCGGCTTGAGGCGCAGGCCCTCGACGGCACGGCGCATGGCAAGCAGGGTGGCTTGCAAAATATTGAGTTGGTCAATCTCTTCCACGCTGGCCTGGGCCACGGAGCAGCACAAGGCCTTGGCGCGGATTTCGTCGTACAACTTTTCCCGCCGCAAGGGGCTGAGCTTTTTCGAATCATTGAGCCCTTTGATCGGATTCATATCATCCAGGATCACCGCAGCGGCAACCACCGGACCCGCGAGCGGACCGCGTCCGGCTTCGTCCACACCGGCGATCAAGCCAACGACGTCCCATGCGAAGGCCGCCTGTTCACTCGTGCGGGAATCAGCTTTGGAGGATTTTTTGGATGGCATCGGTCGCTATTGTCGCGGTGTCACGCTGCAAGTCCTTGTGCAGGGCTGCAAATTTTGTCTGCAAGGCTTGCAGCCGCAGCGGATCATTGGCCGGCGCATCCAGCCATAAGAGGGTTTCATCCGCCAGGGCACGTGGCGTGGCAACGTCCTGCAGCAACTCCGGCACCACGAATTCGGCGCACAGGATATTGGGCAAACCCACCCAGGGCTGCAGTCGCTTTCTGCGCATGATTTGCCACGACAACCAGTTCTGGTGGTAAGCAATCACCATGGGTCGCTTGAACAGGGCCGCTTCCAGTGTTGCAGTGCCACTGGCAATCAGGGTGACGTCACACGCGGCCAGGGCCGCGTGTGATTGCCCGTTGAGCACGGTACAGCACTGCGCCAATCCGCATTGCTGCAGCAATGCTTCAATCACATCCCGAAAACCCGGAACTACCGGCAACACAAATCGCAGCTCGGAACGAGCCGCCTTCATCAGTGCCGCAGCCCGGATAAAGCGCTCAGCCAGATGGGCGATTTCTGACCGGCGGCTACCCGGCAGAATCGCGACCAACGGCGAAGCCGGATCCAAGCCCAAGGCCTGACGGGCCCCCGCACGGTCCGACTCCATGGGAATGACATTGGCCAGCGGGTGGCCGACATACGTCGCAGCAATGCCATGGCGCGCCAGCAAGTCGGGCTCAAAAGGAAAAATGCACAGAACATGGTCCGCGCTGCGCCGGATCTTTTCCATGCGCTCGGGCCGCCAGGCCCAGACCGAGGGGCAGACAAAGTGGACCGTCTTGATGCCGGCAGCACGCAGGTCTTCTTCCAGCTTGAAATTGAAATCCGGCGCATCCGTGCCAATGAATACATCCGGACGCTGCTTGAGCAGGCGGTCGCGCAACTGATCACGGATGCCCACAATCTCGCGGTAGCGGCGCAGCAATTCCCAGTTAAAACCATGCACTGCCAGCTTCTGGAACGACCACCAGGCGGTAAAGCCCAAGCGCTCCATGTGTGGGCCGCCAATTCCAAAACTGCTCAGCGCAGGCCAGCGCTTTTTCAGGCCGCCCAGCAGCAACCCGGACAACAAGTCACCGGAGACTTCTCCCGCCACCATGGCGACCGCGGGTGCGGCCTTGCTGTCGGACAAGTCCCTGTCCATCCCTTGCCTCAGCGCACGATGCCGCGTTGCGGCGAGGTCTGCTCCAGAAAGGAAAGCATCATCTCCACATCAGGCGCAGCTTCCGGGGTGTCGTCCGCCAGTGCGGCAATGCGCGTGCGGGCGTTGTCCAGCGTTAGGTCGTCGCGGTACAAAGCCTTGTGCATAGCCTTGACGGCAGCAATGCGCTCCGGCGAAAAGCCGCGCCGGCGCAGACCCTCGTAGTTCATGGAGCGTGCTGCGGCGGGTTGACCCTGGCACATCACGAACGGCGGCAAATCGGCAAACAGCAAGGCGCACATGGCGGTCATGCTGTGGGCGCCAATGCGTACAAACTGGTGCACCACGGTAAAGCCACCCAGGATCACCCAATCGCCCACATGCACATGGCCGGCCAGTTGCGAGTTGTTGGCAAAAATGGTGTTGTTGCCAACCTGGCAGTCATGCGCCAGATGCACATAGGCCATGATCCAGTTGTCATTACCCACGCGCGTTACCCCTACATCACCGGGCGAACCGATGTTGAAGGTGCAGAACTCGCGCACCGTGTTGCGGTCGCCCAGGATCAGTTCGCAGGGCTCGCCCGCGTACTTCTTGTCCTGGGGAATCGCACCAAGCGAGCTGAACTGGAAAATGCGGTTGTCGCAGCCGATGGTGGTGTGGCCCTCAATCACCACATGCGGACCGACGGTGGTGCCCGCACCAATTCGCACATGGGGGCCGATCACCGTGTAGGGGCCTACGGTCACGCTGCTGTCGAGTTCTGCCCCGGGGTCCACCACTGCCGTGGCGTGTATGGCGCTCACGTGAGCAACCTCAGGCGACCGCGCGCATGGCGCAGGTGAGTTCGGCTTCCACGGCCAACTCGCCATCCACCGTGGCCTTGGCCTTGAACTTGAAAATACCCGCCTTCGTGCGCAGCAATTCCGCCTCCAGAATCAGTTGGTCGCCCGGCTCCACCGGGCGCTTGAAGCGCGCTCCGTCAATACCGGCGAAGTAGTACACCATGTCTTCGCTGGGTGCGGTCCCCAGCGCATCAAAGGCCAGCAGTCCGGCGGCTTGGGCCAGTGCTTCGAGCATGAGCACCCCCGGCATGACCGGTCGTGTCGGAAAGTGACCTTGAAAGAAGGGTTCGTTGATGGTGACGTTTTTCAGCGCCTTGATTCGCTTGCCTTTTTCCAACTCCAGCACCCGGTCCACCAACAGGAAGGGGTAGCGGTGTGGCAGTTGTTTGAGAATTTTGTGGATATCCATCATGCTTTATTTTCTTTCTCCAAAATCTTGATACGGTCACGCAAAGTGTGCAACTGCTTGAGCGTTGCGGCGTTGCGCTCCCATGAGGCGTTGTCATCCAACGGGAAGACACCGGTGTACTGGCCGGGCTTGCTGATGGACTTGGTGACCACGGTAGCGGCCGAAATATGCACACCGGCGGCAATCGTCAAATGGCCCAGCACCACGGCACCGCCACCAACGGTGCAATTCGGGCCTATGGTGGCGCTGCCGGCAACGCCGGCGCAGCCCGCCATCGCCGTATTGCGGCCTACATGCACGTTGTGGCCGATCTGAATCAGATTGTCGAGTTTGACACCGTCTTCGATCACCGTATCTTGCAGGGCGCCGCGATCAATACAGGTATTGGCGCCAATTTCCACGTCGTCGCCAATGCGCACCGCGCCGAGTTGCTCGATTTTTTCCCACCGATCGCCGTCCTGTGCAAAACCGAAGCCGTCGGCACCAATCACCACGCCGGAATGCAGAATGCAGCGGGCGCCGATCACACAGTCCTCACCCACTGTAACGCGCGACTTAAGCACGCTCCCAGGTCCGATGCGGGCACCACGCTCCACCACGCACAAGGGGCCTACAAAGGCGGAGGGATCAACCCGGGCTTGCGGGTCTACGACCGCGCTGGCGTGTACGCCTACCGCAGCGCCTCGCTTCTGGTGCAAGCGCCACAGTTGCGTCAGACGTGCATAGTAAAGATAGGGATTGCCTGTGACGATCAAGGCCACGCCCACCGGGGCCAGCGCTTGCATGGCAGAGGAAACGATGACGCAACCAGCCTGCGTAGTGTGCAGCTGTCCCTGGTAGCGGGGATTGCTTAAAAAACTGATATGTACGGCTTGGGCTGTTTCCAGCGGCGCGAGGCCCTGGAGTTCCAACAAGGGGTCACCAACCAACTCCCCGCCCAGGGTCTCAACGATAAAAGCCAGCGTTATCGGCATGGCTTAACACGCGCCTGCAAAGTGCTTATTTGGCACCGGCGTTGAGGATCTTGATGACCTTGTCGGTGATGTCAATCTTGGGGTTGAAGTACACGGCCTCCTGCACCACCAGATCGTACTTCTCCGTTTCCGACAACTGCTTGATAGCCTTGGTAGCCTTTTCATAAACCTGCTGCAGCTCTTCATTGCGACGACCGTTCAGGTCTTCGTCGAACTCACGTTTCTTGCGCTGGAAGTCGCGGTTTTGCTCCACGAACTCCTTTTGCTTGGCTGTGCGCTGGCTCTCGGTCATGGTGGGCGCATCACGCTCGAACTTCTCGCTAAAACTCTTCAGTGCGTTTTGCAAGTCCGTCAACTCCTTCTGGCGCTTCGAGAACTCCGCCTCCAACTTGGCCGTGGCCGCCTTGGCAGGACCGGATTCGCTGGTAATACGCTGGGAGTTGATGAAAGCAATGCGTGCTTCCTGAGCGTGAACGCCAGAGGCAAGAACTACGCACAGCAGGCCGGAAGCCAAAATTGTATTAAGTGTCTTCATTAGAAAGAAGTTCCAATATTAAAAGCCAGAGACTGTATTTTATCGCCATCAAATTGCTTGATCGGCTTGGCCCAAGCCAGCCGCAAGGGACCTACCGGAGAAATCCAGCTGATACCTATACCGACCGAAGCGCGCATGTCAGCCACCTGTATTGCGTCATTGGGGCCATAGATGCCACCGGCATCCATGAATCCAAACCATCGCAAGGTGCGGTCGTTGCCGCCGCCCGGGAATGGAGACAGCACCTCGGCATTGAAGGTCAACCGTTTGGGACCACCCGGTGCAATACCCGTGGTCACGCCGCCTGCCGCGACGACGGCCGCGCGCTGCGACGCTGTGGTGAGGCTGCCCTGCTCAAAGCCACGGACCGAGCCCAGGCCGCCCAAAGCGTAATTCTTCAATACGGGATAGCTCAGACCATCCGTTCCTGTACCCACATCCATCTGGGTATTGAGCGCGAGCGTGACCTTCTTGGACAAGGGGAAAAACTGCTGGAGTTGGGCCGTGCTGCGTGCATAGCGCAAATCTCCGGCCACGCTCCATTCACCGTTCAACCTTAAAACCCGCCCCGTGCTGGGTACCAGCGCACTGTCCCTCGTGTCGCGCGACCAACCTGCCGTCAGCGGCAGGGAATAGGTGACCAATCCGAATTCATTGGCAAAGTCTTGGTACACCGTGGGTAGCAAAGTACCCGGAATAATTTCCGTGCGGTCAAAGCCCGCGCCCAGGAAAACTGTGTCACTCTCGGTAAACGGCACGCCAAAAACCATGCTCGCGCCCGTGGTCTGAATGGAATAGCTGTCGATGTCCGTATAGGGCTTGTTGGTTCGCTGGGCCAGGTTAATGGAACGCGAAACGCCATCTTCGGTGTAATACGGGTTGGTGGTGTTGAACGCCAATGTCCGGTTGTATTTGCTGGTGTTGACCTCAATACCCAGAGAACTGCCTGAGCCAAATGCGTTGTCCTGGCGAAAGCCAAAGGTAAAACCCAGACCGTCGGCACTGGAAATACCGGCGCCCAAGCTAATGCTTCCGGTAGGTTTCTCCACAACATTCACCGTCAAATCCACCTGATCGGGCGTTCCCGTCACCTCCTGGGTATCGAGGGTGACTTCCTTGAAATAGCCCAAGCGGTCGACGCGGTTGCGCGACTGTCGAATCTTTTCACCGTCGTACCAGGATGCCTCCAGTTGCCTGAACTCCCGGCGAATGACCTCGTCACGCGTGCGGTCGTTGCCCGCCACATTGATGCGTCGCACATAAGCGCGTCGAGAGGGGTCGCCCACCAGGGTAATTTCCACCCGGTTGGTGGCGCGGTCGATCTCGGTTTTGGCTTCCGCACGGCCAAAGGCAAAGCCGAAATTGCCGTAGTAGTCGCTAAAGGCCTTCGTCGTTTGTGCCACCTGGTCGGAGTTGTAGGCTTCGCCCGCCTTGATGGTGATCAAAGACTGAAACTCTTCTTCCTTACCCAGGTAGTTTCCGGCCAGTTTGATTTTGGACACTACAAAGCGGTCGCCCTCGGTCACATTGACAGTGATGCCCATACCCTGCTTGTCAGGCGATATGGCAACCTGCGTAGAGTCCACCTTGAACTCCAGATAGCCCTGGGTGAGGTAAAACGAACGCAGCGTTTCGATATCGGCATTGAGCTTGGTGCGCGAATAGCGGTTGGATTTGGTGTACCAACTCAACCAGCCCCCGGTATCCTGCTCAAACTGATCCAGCAATTTGGACTCGGTAAAGGCCTTGGCGCCAACGATATGGATTTCCTTGATCTTTGCGGTATCGCCTTCGCTCACCGCGAAACTCAGATTGACGCGATTGCGGTCCGTCGGAGTGACCGTCGTCACGACCTCAGTGGCGTACATGCTGCGGCTGATGTACTGGCGTTTGAGTTCCTGCTCAGCCTTGTCTACCAGCGCCTTGTCATAGGGGCGGCCATCAGCAAGTCCGATGTCACGCAAGGCTTTTTTGAGCACATCCTTATCGAACTCCTTGGTGCCGGAAAACTCCACATCGGCAATCGTGGACCGCTCTTCAACCACCACCACCACCACACCATCCTTGGCATCAATGCGCACATCCTTGAACAGGCCCAGGGCAAACAGCGCGCGAATCGACGCCGAAGCCTTGTCATCGCTATAAGTGTCCCCGACTCGCACGGGAATAGAGGCAAACACAGTGCCTGCTTCCACGCGCTGCAGACCTTCCACGCGTATATCCTTGATGGCGAAGGACTCCAGTGCCAGCGCGGCCTGGGCCACCAGACCTGCCACGACAGCAGCCACAGCACGCAGTACAAAGCTTGAATTCAAAGGCATGTTAAATATTCGGAAAGAAAAAAACGAAAACCGTTCAGGACAGCAGGCGGGAAAGATCGTTGAAAATCGCAATCGACATCATGACCAACAGAACGGCGAAACCCACACGTTGCAGCACGGACAACCATGCCTCGGATACGGCACGCCCGGTGACGCCCTCCCAGCCATAATACATCAGGTGTCCGCCGTCAAGCACCGGCAAAGGCAGCAGGTTCAGCACGCCCAAACTGATACTGATCAAGGCCAAAAAAACCATGAACTGCTCCAGACCCATGGCCGCTGAGCGGCCCGCATAGTCGGCAATCGTGAGGGGGCCGCTCAGATTGCGCACGGATGCAGCGCCGGTCACGATCTGCCCCATCATGCGCAGAGTCAGGCCCGACACTTCCCAGGTTTTGCCCAAGGCCTTTTCGATACTGCTCCAAAAACCATAGCGGACCTGAACCATGGACGGCATGCCACCGATCATGGCGCCGACCCTGCCAAACGTCTGGCCCGCCTCGTGCTGTTGGCGCGGTGTCACGGTCAGCAACAGTTGCGCACCGTTGCGCTGAATCAGCCATTGCTGCGGCTGCGGCATCTGGCTGACGCCCGAATGACTGATCAATTCCCGCAGCTGCGTGGCATCCACCATAGGCAGCCCGTCCACCTGCAAGACGATGTCACCAGGCTGAAGACCCGCTACCAAGGCGGCACTGCCTGGCATCAATGCGGTAATTCGTGCGGGAGACTGCGGTGACACAAAGCCGATGGCACGAAACATGGACGCGTCCGCATGGGTGACATCCAGGCTTTGAAAAGACAGCGTGGTCGAACGTGATGCGCCCTGCCCAGTCTGGTAGACAAGGTCCAGGGCCTTTGCTTCCAGGGCCGCGCGGGTCAGCCACCAACGAAAGTCTTCGAACGACTCCACGTCCTGCAAGTTACTTCCCTCAAAGCCGGCCTGCAGGATCCGCTCTCCCCCCGCAAACCCCGCCTTTTCGGCGATCGATCCTGCTGCAGGCTTGGAGACCAGGGCCTCAGGTTCCGTCACCCCCAACCAGTTGACGCAGGCATAGAGCAGCACCGCCAAACACAAGTTGGCAACCGGACCGGCGGCTACGATGGCAGCACGGCTTTTCAACGGCTTGCGGTTAAAGGCAAATTTCAGCTCGGCTTGCGCTACCGGCTCTTCACGCTCGTCCAGCATCTTGACAAAGCCGCCCAAGGGCAACAGGCCGATCTGGTACGCGGTGCCCGAGCGCCTGGAAGTCCAACCCACCACCCGGGGTCCGAAGCCAATGGAAAATTTCAGCACCTTGACACCGCAGGCACGTGCCATGGCGAAATGCCCCCACTCGTGAACCGCAACCAGCAAAGCGATCGCTATCAAAAATGCAGCAAGGGTCAGCAGCATGAAAATACGGCTTAGCGCGCGAGCCTGCTTACCATGCCCTGTGCCACGGCGCGCGACTCCTTGTCGAGGTCCATCAACGCGTCCAGCGTGTCCGGCCGGACAAATTGCACCGCATCCAGCGTTTCCAGGTTCACCTGGTGAATCTGGTCAAAGCGGATCATTCCATTCAAAAACGCATCCACCGCCACCTCGTTGGCCGCATTCAATACAGCAGGCGCACTGTCGGCCCCTGCCAGCACGCGCCAGGCCAGACTCAGCCCGGGAAAGCGCACCCTGTGCGCGTGTGAACTGAAAGGCTCAAATGTGAGCGCCGCCATTTGGCTGAAATCCAGTGCTGCGGCACCGCTGCGAATACGTGCCGGCCAGGAGAGTCCATAGGCGATAGGCCCGCGCATATCGGGCGTACCAAGCTGCGCCACCACCGAATGGTCGACAAACTGCACCATGGAGTGGATCACGCTTTGCGGATGAATAACGACCTCGATCTGGCGCGGCTCCAAACCGAACAGGAACTTGGCCTCGATGACCTCCAGCGCCTTGTTCATCATGGTGGCGGAGTCGACCGATATCTTGCGCCCCATGACCCAGTTGGGATGGGCACAGGCTTCCTGTGGTGTCACCAGATGCAGGGTCTGCGGGTCACGGGTACGGAACGGCCCTCCCGAGGCGGTCAAAATAATCTTGTCAACGCGGGCCTGCCAACTGTGCGGATCATCGGGCAGGGACTGGAAGATGGCGGAGTGCTCACTGTCTATGGGCAGCAAGGTGGCGCCACCGGCTTTAACGGCATCCATAAACAACCGGCCGCCCACCACCAGCGCTTCCTTGTTGGCCAACAGCAGGCGCTTGCCGCAACGGGCCGCTTCCATGCAAGGCGCCAAGCCTGCAGCGCCAACAATCGCTGCCATCACGGTATCCACGTCGGGGTGCCCAGCCATATCGGCAATCGCCTTGGCTCCCCACAGCACCTGCACAGCCAGCCCTTGCGCAGCACAGCGCTGCTGCAACGCGCGGCCACTGTCCGCATCGGCCATCACAGCGAACGTAGGCAGGTACTGCACGCATTGGGCGAACATGGATTCGACACGGGTGGAGGCGGTCAACGCATATACCTGGAACAACTCCGGGTGCATGCCCATCACATCCAGGGTGTTGACACCGATCGAGCCAGTAGAGCCCAAAATGACAACTTTTTGTTTCACAGCAAGCCTCCACCGACAAGCATCATCGCCAATGGGAGTGTGGGGAGCAAAGCATCCACACGGTCGAGCACGCCGCCGTGGCCGGGCAACAGATTACTGCTGTCCTTGACTCCGGCCGAGCGCTTGAAGAGCGACTCCACCAAATCACCGACCACGCTCATGGCGGTTAAGAATACGCAACCCAACAGCAAGAACGGCACACCCGCTGCGAGCAAGCGGCTGTACAGGCTAAGGGACGCAGGCGCCATATTGCGATCCGCATAGATCCATAGCAGCGCGACGACGAACACCGCGGCAATGCCCCCCACCACACCCTCCCAGGTCTTACCCGGGCTAATGGAAGGGGCCAACTTGCTGGCAAAGAATTTTCCCCCCAGCGCACGACCCGCGAAATAGGCACCACTATCGGCGACCCAAACCAGTACCAGCACTGACAGCAGGAAATTGATGCCAATAACGCGTGCCTGCATGATGGCCAGCCAGGCCGCAACGAGCGACAAGACACCGCCCGCAAGACGCACCAAGGCGGGCAAGGCCTGCCAGGCCGGCGCACCTGAGCGCAAAACCCAGGCGCCCACCAACACCCAGAAACCGCCGATCAAGCTCCACATCAGACCCAG
This sequence comes from Comamonadaceae bacterium, assembly GCA_947375135.1. Lineage (GTDB taxonomy): Bacteria > Pseudomonadota > Gammaproteobacteria > Burkholderiales > Burkholderiaceae_C > Allorhodoferax. The sequence goes on from CANCER010000051.1 coordinate 18,884, forward strand.
GCGGGCGGCAGGCAGACCGAAATGCCAGGCTGCCGTACACAACAAGGCACATACCGCGCCGGTACGCAGCGCCGCGCGCAAGGCAAAGCCGTTGAGTCGGGCCCACTCCCAGGCACCACAAGCCAGCAAGACCAAGGTCACGAGACCAAAGGGCGTGGCCGATCGGTAAAACAGGGCTGGCAGCAGAATCGCCAGAAGCACGAGTGCGGTGATGATTCTTTGCTTCAACATGGGGAGATCCTCAGGATGCGATGTTTCGAGCGCCAGGCAACTGCGCCGAGGTCATGCCGAAACGGCGTTCACGGCTGGCATAGGCCGCGATGGCTTTGTCCAGCGCGGCTTCGTCAAAGTCAGGCCACAACACTTCACTGAAAAAAAGTTCGCTGTACGCCGCTTGCCACAGTAAAAAATTGCTCAGCCGCATTTCTCCACCCGTGCGCACGATCAGGTCGGGGTCACCATCGGCACAAGTGGACAAATGGCGTGACAGACTTTCTTCGGTAATCGCCTCTCCAGCAGCACTCAAAGTTTGCGCCGCGTTGGCAATATCCCACCGGCCACCATAGTTGAAACACACATTGAGGGTGAGCGTGATGTTTTCTGCGGTTTCCCGCTCCGCTTCCAGCAGGCTTTGCTGCACGCGCTCGGACAAGCCCTTGCGTGATCCGATGAAACGCAGATGCACGCCCTCCTTCTTGAGTTGGTTCAACTCACGTGACAGGGCCACCACCAGAATATCCATCAGGGCTGAAACCTCATCAGGCGGCCGCTTCCAGTTTTCCGAGGAAAACGCGAACACCGTCAACACCCGCACCCCGCGCAACACACAGGTTCGCACGGTGCGTTTGAGCACATCCACACCCTGGCGATGGCCGGCAATGCGCGGCATAAACCGCTTGGACGCCCAGCGCCCATTGCCATCCATCACGATTGCGATATGCCGGGGTACGGAGTCCGATGCAGTAGACATAACGCGGTGAATCCAGCGAACCCAGGCCTATACGGCCATGATGTCCTGCTCTTTGGAAACAACCAGACGATCCACCTCGGTAATGTGTTTGTCCGTGATTTTTTGAATATCGGCTTCCGATCGCTTCTGATCGTCTTCAGACGCCAGCTTGTCCTTGACCAGCTTCTTGACGGCGTCATTGGCATCGCGCCGGATGTTGCGAATTGCCACCTTGGCACCTTCGCCTTCGTTGCGCACAACCTTGGTCAGTTCCTTGCGGCGCTCCTCGGTCATGGCGGGCATGGGCACCCGGATCAGGTCACCCATGCTGGACGGATTCAGACCCAGATCGCTTTCGCGAATGGCTTTTTCGATCTTTGCGCCCATGCCTTTTTCCCAGGGCTGAATGCCGATGGTGCGCGAATCAATCAAGGACAGATTGGCAACCTGGCTCAGGGGCAGCATCGATCCGTAATAGTCCACATGGACGGTGTCCAGCAGCGCCGGGTTGGCACGGCCCGTGCGCACTTTGGTGAGATTGTTTTTGAAGGCATCGATAGAGTGGTCCATCTTCTCTTCAAGCGTTCTTTTGATTTCCGCAGTAGTCGTCATGTTCTTATCCTCCAGTCATCAGAAAAGCCAGCGCCGGTAAACCGGGCGCCTAAGCGTGAACCAGGGTGCCTTCGTTTTCGCCCATCACCACGCGCTTCAGAGCACCATGCTTGAAGATCGAAAACACCTTGATCGGCAATTTCTGATCCCTGCACAACGCGAATGCAGTCGCATCCATGATGCCCAGGTTCTTGTTCATTGCCTCATCAAAGGTCAGACTGGTGTAGAGCACAGCATCCGGATCCTTTTTGGGATCGGCGCTGTAGACGCCGTCCACCTTGGTCGCCTTGAGCACGATTTGAGCACCGATTTCAGCGCCGCGCAGGGCAGCCGCCGTATCCGTGGTGAAAAAAGGATTACCGGTGCCGGCAGCGAAAATCACCACCTTGCCCTCTTCGAGGTATTGCAAGGCTTTGGGCCGCACATAAGGCTCCACCACCTGCTCAATAGCGATGGCAGACATCACGCGGGCGGTCAAACCGGCCTTGTTCATGGTGTCGCCCAAGGCCAGTGCATTCATCACGGTAGCCAGCATGCCCATATAGTCCGCAGTGGCGCGGTCCATGCCGACGGAGCCACCAGCCACACCACGGAAAATATTTCCGCCACCAATCACCACCGCCACTTCCACACCCAGACGGGTCACCTCGGCCACCTCGTCGACCATGCGGACAATGGTGCCGTGGTTGATACCGAACTGGTCGTCCCCCATGAGCGCCTCGCCTGACAACTTCAACAAAATTCTCTTGAAGGCGGGTTTAGCTTTCTGCATGGGTAACGTCCTGTTGGTATCTGAAAAAATGCGGTGGATCGGCGCGGTCAAGCAGCCGATTTGGCTGCAGCCACCTGAGCCGCCACTTCGGCAGCAAAGTCGTCTACCTTCTTCTCAATGCCTTCACCCACCACGTACAGGGTGAAGCCCTTGACAGTAGTATTCACGGCCTTGAGCATCTGCTCCACGGTCTGCTTGTCGTTCTTCACGAAGGCCTGGTTGAACAGGGACACTTCCTTCAGGTACTTCTGCACGCCGCCTTCAATGCGCTTGGCGACAATTTCTGCGGACTGAACAGGCTTGCCTGCAGCGGTCGCCACAGCAGCATCTTCCGCAGCCTTGGCTGCAGCGACGGAGCGCTCGCGCTCCACCAATGCTGCGGGCACTTCCGAGCTGGACAGGGACACCGGCTTCATGGCAGCCACGTGCATCGCCACATCCTTGGCAGCCACGTCGTCACCTTCAAATTCAACCACCACGCCAATGCGCGTGCCGTGCAGATAGGTGGCCAATTGCGCACCACTTGCAAAACGCTTGAAGCGGCGGAAAGTCATATTCTCGCCAATCTTGCCGATCAGACCCTTGCGCACGTCTTCCAGCGTCGGGCCGAATCCGTCCTGGCTGTAAGCCAACGCACCCAAAGCAGCCAAGTCGGCCGGATCGTTCTTGGCGATCAGGGCGGCGGCAGCATTGGCCAGTGCGAGGAAACTGTCGTTCTTGGTCACGAAGTCAGTTTCGCAGTTGACTTCGAGCAGCGCGCCCACATTGCCTTCAACGCTATTGACGACCACGCCTTCAGCCGTAATGCGGGCTGCGGCCTTGCCAGCCTTGCTGCCGAGCTTGACGCGCAGCAGTTCTTCGGCCTTTTCCATATTGCCTTCGGCCTCCGTCAGCGCCTTCTTGCATTCCATCATCGGCGCGTCGGTTTTTGCACGCAGCTCGGCAACCATACTTGCAGTAATTGCAACCATTTTCAATTCTCCGTATTCAGTTCAATTTCAATATCAGCTAAAAAAAAGGGGCAACAAAGCCCCCTTTTTGAGGCGGGCAAAACTTTAGGCAGCTTCGCTGACCTCAACAAACTCGTCAGCCGCTTCAGCAGCAACGACAGCCTTGACCACATCATCAACGGCGTTGGCGCGACCTTCAAGCACTGCATCGGCAATACCGCGGGCGTACAAGGTGACAGCCTTGGAGGAGTCATCGTTACCGGGGATCACGTAGTCGATACCTTCAGGCGAATGGTTCGAATCAACCACGCCGATCAGAGGGATGCCCAGCTTCTTGGCTTCGGCGATGGCAATCTTGTGGTAACCCACGTCGATCACGAAAATCGCGTCCGGCAAAACGGTCATATCCTGGATGCCGCCGATGTCTTTTTCCAGCTTTTCCAGTTCGCGGGCAAACATCAGCTGCTCTTTCTTGCTCATGGCGTCCAGACCAGCTTCTTGCTGGACCTTCATATCCTTGAGGCGCTTGATGGAGGTCTTGACCGTCTTGAAGTTGGTCAACATGCCGCCCAACCAACGCTGATCAACATAATGCACGCCAGCGCGCTGCGCTTCAGCCGCTACGATTTCACGTGCTTGGCGCTTGGTGCCAACCATCAGAATGGTGCCGCGCTTAGCCGTCAGTTGACGCACAAACTTGGCGGCTTCCTGGAACATCGGGAGCGACTTTTCCAGGTTGATGATGTGGATCTTGTTGCGATGACCAAAGATGAACGGTGCCATCTTGGGGTTCCAGAAGCGGGTTTGGTGTCCAAAGTGAACGCCGGCTTCCAGCATTTCGCGCATAGTAACTGCCATGATTTTCTCCAAAGGTTAGGTCTTAAATCCGGTCCGTCGATTGCGTTTTGGTGAAGATAGAATTCTTCAAAACACAACACCTTGTCAGAACCGGTTTGCGAGTTCGTCGTGTGTGGCATCAAACGCACCACCTGCACAACCATTCGATTTTAGCATGGAAGCACGGCCTGTCC
>CANCER010000052.1 GCA_947375135.1 Comamonadaceae bacterium
GTCCCACTTCACATTGGGGTTTGCGGCCAGTTGGTTCAGGTATTCCAGCCCACTGCTGCTACTGCCGAGGGTGCCTTGCAGGGTTTGCACCTGTGCGGCCAGGGCTTGGCCGCCTGGGGTGGCTTGTACCTCTTTGGGGACTTGGGCGGTGATTTTGAGGCCGGCATCAAAAGTTACGTTGCCCTTCAATGTGGTCTGGTTCAGGGTTTGTGTGGTGCTGCCTGCTCCCTTGGCTTCCTGGTAGACGCCGAGGGTCTCGCTCTTTTCTGTATGGCTGGTTTGCGTGGTGTTGGTGCTGCCATTGAGTACCAGGTTGCCGGACTTGCTGGGGTCGGTGTTGACGAAGGCGATTTGCTGCGCGGTCAGGTTCGCCCCCTCGAAGGTCGCGCTGTTGCCCACCTGTACGTTGATGGCCTTGGTCGATGTCAGTTCGCTGGCGATGGCAACGGACTTGGCACTGGTGTCGGTGCTGGAGCTGTTGCCGGTGCTGATGGCGCCGCCGAACATGCTGGAACTGCTCTCCACACTTTTGCTGCTCTGAGCCGTGTCTTGGGCGGCATAGAAGCTTTGGCTGTTTTTGCCGGCCACCGTCAAAGTGTCCTGCGCGACGAACTTGCTGCCCACGCTCACCAAGTCCTGGTTGGCGTTGATGCTGACGTTGTTGCCGGAGAGGCTGTTGACCTGCGCACTGGCGCTGGCCTGGCTTTCTTTGGTCACCGTGGTGCTGCTGGACAAGAAGCCGCTGCTGCTGTTGGTCATGACCGAGTCGGAACTGGCTTTGCTAGTGCCTGCGAGCAGAGCGATGTTTTGCGCGCTTAAGGCTAGGTCTCCTGTTGCATTCACATTGGCTGCGGTGGCGCTGAGTGTGTTGCCTGCCAGTAGCGTTGTGTTGCCTGCGCTTTGGATCGTGGCTCCAAGCTCTTTGCTGCTGTTGGACAAAAAGTGGTTGTCCGCATTGCCTGCGCCGAAGTTGTCGCTGCGCCCGCTGTTGACGGTGGAGAGCGTCAGGTTGTTGCCGGCCACCATTTGCACATCGCCGCCGCTGGATATCTGCGCGGCCGTCAGGTTGATGTTGTTGCCCGCGCTGGCCAGCAGCACGCCGGGGCCGCTGACGTACATGGCTGCCATGCGGTCTATGCCGCTTTGGCTGAAGCTGTAGCCACCTGCACTGCCTTCGCTGCTTTGCGTGGTGCTGGTGACGTTGATGTCACCCCCGGCTTGCAGGAGCAGGTTGGCATCGGCAACAACAGAGCCGCCGATGTTGTTGATGTCTTTTTGAGCGTTCAGTGCAATGTCTTGCGCACGGATCTGGCCACCCAGGTTGTTGATGCTGTCGGCATTGAGTTGCACCGTTTTGCGGCCCATGATGCTGCCGCTGTTGGTCAAATCACCTGCGGTGTTGATGGCCACGCTGTTGCCGCTGAGCAGGGCGCCGCTGGGAGAAAGGTCGCCTTCTCGGATGGCGGCGTAGACGTGGGGCACCAGGGCTTGGGTAACCGTGCCATCGGGCAGGTTGATGTTTTCTTGCTGGAGCCAGACGATGTCGGTGGTGAGTGCGGCAATCTGTGCGGCTGACAGGGCAATGCCGGGGCTCAGCTTCTGGGCCTTGGCAAAGGTCAGCCCGGAGTTCATCAGGGCCAGGTATTCCTGCTGGTCATCGCGATAGTTACCCAGGAAGCGCTTGCCGGTGAGGCTGGAGACTTGTTCGCGGATGAGTTGCTGCTCGTAAAAGCCATCGCCCAGGCGCTTTTGCGTGACGGTGGGGTCGAGCCGGACTTGGCTGGTGATGTAGTCCGAACTTAGCCAGCTTTGGCTGTTGGTAAAACGCGGATCGGTTTCGACCAAGGCGCTGGACGCCGGGTTGCGGTTGATGCTGTAAAGGCTGCTGCCAGGCACAGAGAAGGGCGTGCTCACGCTGGTAAAGCCCTTGAGCCTGTTTGGCGTAGCTGAAGTTCCAGTGGCCATGCCGACATTGGCACTGCCAGGAACTGTGCTGTTGGCGTTGACTTGGGGCCTTGTTCCGCTTTGTGTCGCGGCGCCGCCTTGTAGCCCTGTCACCGTATTGATGGCACCAGACGCACTCTGACCCGCACTGCCTTGCAATGTCGACCCATTGGGCACTGCGGCTGAAGTTCCAGACTGTAAGGCCTGTGCACCGCCGGGGTTGGCGATTCCCGCCGTTGACACACCCGAACTTGCGTTCAAAGCAGCCTGGCTGGCACTGGTCCGCAAGGATGCCGAGAAATTCTCTGCAATGGCATTTTGGCCAACGCTGACTAGCACTGCAGTTACTGAATCAATGCTGAGCTGGCCGGGACCACCCGATCCGGAAACCGTGTCCACCGTGGTGGCTGCATTGCTGCCTTTCTGGCTGATGGACGCAGCGGTGTACTGCACAGCACTGGAGTTGCTTACTTGCACCGTTGTGGGAATGGACTGCGTAAATGGGTTCTCGCGCAGATCGGGTTGGCCCGCAAGATTGAACTGGTTGTAATACGCCACGCCGCAGGTGCTGGTGCCACGGAAGTTCACGCACGCCCAATTGAAGTTGTAGCCGGCCTTTTCGATTTGCACCGTCACATCCGTGCTCGTGTTATCGAGCTGACCGCCAGGAACGTTCACGGTCAGGGCACCGCCGGCAAGGATGCGGCTGTTGTCATTGCGTGCACTGTTACTGGCGTTGATGGTGACATTGCCTGCGCTGCTGATGGTACCCGGTGTGCCGCCACTGACCACGGCCTGCTGGGTGCTGGCGGTGTATTGGTTGTAGGCCCGCACGGTGACCATGTGGGAGCCCAATTGCGTACGCAAAGCATCGATCCGGCTTTGCAGGGCAAAGTAGGGTGCTGCAGCGGCATCCCATACGTCTACTGCCGGGTTGTGCATGGGACTGCCGTTTTTGTCCATCGACGGTATCGTTTCAGGCGGACGTTCCCCTGCGGGGGGATTGCCGGGAACAGCAAGCCCGACAAGCGCCCAAATCTGGCTGTTCTGCGGCGCAGAGACAGCGGTGTGGGTTTCATATACCGGCCCGTTTGAATTGTGCCCGCCGCCATTGCCCACGTAGACCTCTGTTAGGGTCACTACATTGGGTTCCCGGTAGATAGCGACATTTGTAGTAGTCGCAAACGGGTCGCTATTGAGAAGCACCTTGCCGTAAGGGGTGGTCTCTCCCCCTGCACGGGTATAGGTGTGCAGTTTGCCATTGTCCACTGCCACTTCGCTGTCCTGCACCGTTTGGCCGTTGACCAGGATGTATTCGGTCCTCTCAGCGGACGGGGTGCCACCCACGATCTGGTAGCCAAAGGTCGGGTTCAGGTTTTGCAGCGTTGCGGTGTTAATGGTTACGGAACCCAGGGCCTCCATGGTGCTGGCACTGTTGGTGACCGTACTGGCAGACCCCGTCGCTTTGCGTCTGGCATCCAGCGCGCCACCAATGGCGGTGTCACCTACGCTAAAGATACTGGCGCCGTGCAGGTTGTTGAGTGCGGCAACGCCCATGTCCAGATTGTTGCGGGCGGCGATGGTGGCTGTGGTTGTTACGCCACCGATGACTTCGTAGTCGTTTGTGAGGGTGCCGGACGCAATGCTGATGTTGTCGCCATAGATTTTTCCGGTTCCGATGTTTTGCAGCGTGGGCGCATTGATTTGGGTGTCCACTCCGTCAATCAATCCCCTATTGGTCAGCGTGTTGCTGGCAGTGACGGAGCTTGTGTTACCGGATAGTTGCCCCGTCGAAAGGTTGTTGATGTTGGCAGCGCTGAGCTGCAGTTTTTGCCCTGCTTGAAGTTTGGCGCTGTTGGTGACATCGCCGGTGGTCGCCAAACTCAAGTCGCCATTGGCAATAAGGTCTCCTGTGTTATTGAAATCATTGGTGAAGTCCAGGCTCAGACTTCCTTGCGAGAGGATGCGACCATCCCCACTAATGACTTTTGCGTTGATGCTGTTACTGACGCCTGCGTTGAGTACGCCCCGGGTGTTGGACACCACCAGTGCGCGAACTGCAGTGGCGCTGTCTTTGATACTCAGTCGGTTGCCTGCACTGATCAAGCCCAGGCTGTTGTCCAGGGTTTGCGCAGAAGTGATGGCCAGATCATGGTCGGCACGTATGGCGCCCACAGTGTTGTCTATGGTGTTGGCCGCAATGGCAATGTCCTGGCCTTCCATGCCCTGATTGGTCGCATTGTTGCTGGCGTCCACAGCCAGTGTGCTGCGGTTGATCACCCTGTCACCCGTGATGGACAAAGTCCCCAGGGTGCGCACCAGGCCGGAGGTGTTGTCCACATTGCCGATGGCGGTGAGGTTTCCCATGGCCAGCAATTTGCCGGAAACATTGCTGGTGTTGCCGGAGGTGATTCGCAGCGATCCGGCGGATTGAACCAGACCTGATGTGTTGTCCATGGTGGCGCTTTGCAGCGTCATGCCGGCCCCCGACTGCATCTGTCCGCCGATATTGGTGGTTTGCGCCGTAGTGGTGACAGCCAAGGCCCCTTCCACGGAAAGTACTGCGGCACCCGTGTTGTCCAGGAATTGCGAAGAGACAGTGACATCGCCATTGGCGGCTATCAGTCCGGACGCACTGTTGTTGATAGCCCCCTCGGCGCCAAGCACCAGTGCTTTGCGAGAGGTGAGTTTGCCACCACGGTTGTCGACGCTTCCTGTCTGGATGTTCAGATCAGCATTGCTGGCAATGGTGCCGGATGTGTTGTCCAGCGCACCGCTGACGCCAACGTTGGCAACACCTGAGGTGGATGAGTTGGTGATTTGACCGGTATGGTTGTTCAGGTTTGCAGTCGTCACGCCTAAGCCGACATTGCTGGCGATAGTGCCTGAGGCGTTGTTCAAGGCGCTGGTGACGTCTACCGTCGCTGCCGACACCGACGCAAGCGCAGTCGTGGCTACGCTTTGAATGATTTTTCCGGAAGAGTTGTCCAGGCTGCCGGCTTGCACTTGCAACCCGGCATTGCTGGCAATGGTGCCTGAAGCGTTGTCAAGTGTGGTGACGGCTACCGTGGCAACGCTGACGCTGGATGGGGCAATGGCCGTTTGAACGATTTGGCCCGCAGCGTTGTGCAGTGTGGCTGCTTGCACATGTAAGCCTGCATTGCTGGCGATGGTGCCTGCGGTGTTGTCTATGCTGCCAGTGACCGCAACAGTGGCTTGGCCGCTGGCACCGCTCTGCACAATTTGGCCTGCGTGGTTGTTCAGGCTTGTGGCTTTAAGGTCCAAACCCGCATTGCTGGCAATGGTGCCCGCCATGTTGTCTACCGCCCCCGTCACTGCCACCGTAGCGGCCGTGGTTCCTGAGGACGCCGACTGCACGACACGACCGGCAGCGTTGTTCAGGCTGGCGGCCTGAATGCTTAAGCCTGCATTGCTTGCAATCGTGCCAGATGCATTGGTCAATGCCCCGGCGACCACGAGATTGGCGGTGCCGGTCGAGGCGGCTTGGAGGATGTTGCCGGATGTGTTGTCCAGACTACCGGCCCGGATCTGCACTCCGGCATTGCTGGTTATCATGCCCTGGGTGTTGTCCAGCGTACCGCTGACGCCAAGGTTGGCAGCACCCGTCGTGGATGAGTCGATGATTTGACCGGTATGGTTGTTCAGGCTTGCCGCCGTGAGCCCTAAGCCCACATTGCTGGCGATGGTGCCTGCGGTGTTATTCAGGGCCGCTGTGACAGCCACCGTGGCAACCGACACCGAAGCAAGCGCATTCGTGCTTATGCTTTGAATGATTTTGCCGGAAGCGTTGTCCAGACTACTGGCTTGCACCTGCAGTCCGGCATTGCTGGCAATGGTGCCGGCGGTATTGTCTATGCTGCTGCTGACGACAACTGAGGCTTGTCTGCTGGCACCGCTTTGCATGATTTGACCTGCGTGGTTGTTCAGGTTCGCGGCGGTCAGACCCAAGCCCACATTGCTGGCGATGGTGCCCCCAGTGTTGTCCACCGCCCCTGTCACCGCCACCGTAGCAGCCATGGTTCCTGCTGCAGCCGACTGGATGAGCTGACCTGCTGCGTTGTTCAGGCTGGCGGCCTGAAGGCTTAAGCCCGCGTTGCTGGCAATCGTGCCGGTGCTGTTGTCTACGGCTCCGGTGACGGCAATCGCAGCCGTCGTTCCCGTGGTTGCCAGTTGAACGATCTGGCCGCCCGCATTGTTCAGGCTGGCCGCTGCAATCTGGATGTGCTGTGCATTGGTGGTGCCGCTACGCAGATCCAGGGCGCCACCTTGGATGTTCAGCAGTCCATTGCCCACGATGGCGCCAGCGGTGCCGTTGAGGTTGCCGGTGGTGATGGCCAGGGTGCCGCTGCCCGCATGTTCAATCTTTCCGGCTGCGTTGTTGATTGCGGCTGCAGTCAAGCTAAGGTTCTGGCTGTTGGTGGCGATGCGACCCTGTGCGTTGTTCAGGGTGCCGCTGGCACTGGTAAGCGCAATGGTGGTATCACCCGCGCCGCTTTGAATCATGACGCCACCCTGGTTGTTCAGGTTGGCGACATTCACTTGCAATTGTTTGGCTTGGACCTTGCCAGCAGTGGCTGCCTCACCCACTGCGCTGTTGTTCCAGGTCTGCGCATCATTGGCATGGGCCTGAATACCCAGAGTTCCTGGTGTGATGACCGTTGCACCGCGGGTGCTGATGTCGCCTGTCTGGGCTTGCAAGCTGATGTTTGCCGCACCGGTCTGGCTTTGGGTCAGATCAATGCTGGAGGCGGTAAGGGTGATGTCGCCAGACGCCAGGTTTTGACCCACGGCGCTGGTGCTGCCGGTGGTGGTGACCTGCAGGCTCTTGGGGCTCGTCGTGCTCAATGTGCCGTCAGACTGAATGCCTGCTGCCAGCAAGGAGGCGCTGCTGCTGTTGACACTCTGGGCATTGATGCTGGTTTGCCCCAAGGCAGCAATGGTGCCGCTGTTGGTAACGCTGCATGTGGCGTGCAAGTCGGTGTTGCCTGCCGCGTAGACACTGCCGCTGTTGGTCACGCTACCTGCGTGAACATCCAGGTTGGCAGAAGCGTAGAGTGAGCCGGCTGTGTTGCTCAGGTTGCCCGTTTGCACTGTGAGGTCTCCCCCCGTGCTTTGCAGTTTGCCGCTGGTGTTGGTAATGCTGCCGCTTTGCAGTGCCAATGCCGCGTTGCTGGCGATCGTGCCCTGGGTGTTGTCCAGGGCGCCGGTGAGTGTGATGGTGGCCGGACTCGCTGTACCGGACTGCACAATTTGGCCGGTGTGGTTATCAAGGCTGCCGCCTGTAATGGCAATATGGGTCGCTGCGGTCGTCGCCTCTTGCAGCCCGATGGCATTGGCGTCGAGAGCCAAAGCGCCGTTGCTGACAATGGCGCCGCCCTGTCCACTCAAGGTGCCAGCAGTAACCGACAGGGTGCCAGTGCCGGCATGTTCGATTTTGCCGCCGGCGTTGGTGAGGGCCGCGCCAGCCAGACTGAGGTCCTGGCTGTTGACGGCGATCTGGCCTCGCGTGTTGTCTAGATTGCCTGCAAACTCCAGGTGCGTATCACCCGAACCAGTCTGAGTCAAAGTTCCGGCTACGTTGGAGAGATCGTGCGCCGTCAGATTAAGTTGGTTGGCCGACACCTTTGCACCATCGGTACGCAGGGTTTGCGGCGTTGTTGCGAAAAGGGTGCCTTGCACGACCAGGCTGGCCTGGCTGGCGTTGATGTCGCCTGAGCTGGCCGCGAGGTGGGTATTGGCTGCGCTAAAGCTGGCATTTTTCAGGTCGATGGCACTCGCAGTAATGTTGGTGTCTGCCCCGGACGCGATCTGGCCATTGATACCGGCGCTTCCCGAACTCGTCAGCGTGACGTTGCCCGCGCTTGCAATATGACCATTGGCGTTCAATCCGGCCGCAATGACGGAACCGGTGCTGGAATTGATTTGGCTTGCGACGCCCTGGCTATTGACCCCTTGTGCCAACAAACTGGTGTTGCCCAGCGCTGCAATGCTGCCTGTATTGGTGAGATCGCCCTGAGTTGCAATGGAGGTATTGCCCGTCGCGTAAATTCCTCCGGAATTGCTAAGCCAGCCGTTGTTGGCGAGCACCACGTCCCCAGCGGTGGCACCAATGGTTCCGCCATTGCGGATGCCTAATCCGGCTTCGGTGCCGACAAGAAATATCTTGCCGGCATACATACCGCCAATAGCCGCCACGTCCAGGGCAAAGCTGGGGGCAATCCCACCCGCAGCGAAGGTTCCGCTTACCGATGGCGCAGAGAAATTCGACACGTTGACGTCATTGGGACCAGAAATGACCTTGAGGTCTTTGGCCCAAATGCCAGCGTTGACCTGAGTAGCTCGCGCCAGTACGTTGGTGTAGTCCGCTGTGCTGGTGTCCAGCCCGGCGCCATCGACACTGACCGAACCGCTGCGGACCCGAAAAGAGTCCAGACTACCGGAATTCATGACCGCGGTGCCGGTGGTCAGTGTGACCGAACTGGCGTTCAAAAAGCCGCCCCCATTTACGGCGATGCCTGCGGGGTTTGCGATGATGACTTCGGCCCGTTGCCCAGCTACCTCGATGTACCCGTTCAGACGGCTGGCACTGCTGGAATTCACCTCATTCAGAATCACCCGCGCACTACCAGCGGCCAGCCACGGATTGCCTTGCACCAAGCCACCAATTTGTGTGTTGATATCGGTACGGCTGTTGTTGAGGATTGCGCCCTTGCCCGACACGTCAAACTGACTGTAGGTGTTACGTGAAACGCCTCCAGCACTAGGGGTCTGAATGTTGACCTGGGTCAGTCCACTGGCCGTCTGTAACACGGTAGGCTGCTGATTTCCAGGTGCGCTGCGGTCAGCAACGATTTGGGCTTCCACGTTGGGAGATAGAAGTCCACACAGAAGAACCAGACTGGCACCTATCGTCAAGTTAAAGACGGCCCTACCAAACGCTGCGCCAGTGGAGCTGGAACTTTCGCCGGAGGCACTTTTTCCCTGCGATACAGCCGTTTCCGCTACGGCCATGCGAACGCCTCTGCGGGCATTGAAGATGATGCGGAATTGGTTCTTGTTCATGATGCGTCCGAGAATTTGATGGCGATTAGCCTGTTGGTTTTTTGTGAGATCTTGTTATGTGAATACAGTCGATACAAATTTCGCTGCAGGTTGCAGGGATGGCGTCGTCGAAGGGGCTTTACAGATCTAAGCTCACACTGAATCCGGCGGTTGTTGGCGCAGTCTTGAAGCCATTGGGTTGGTACATGGGTGCGCCTACAAACAGGTCGTACTGCAGCTTCTTGTAGCTCCCGCGCAGACCAAGGACGGCACCCGTGAGTGTCTTGCCGAGCAGGTTTTTTGTGCTGGGGCCACTCACCTCACCGGCATCCATGCCGAAGTAGAGTGATTGGCCAGTATCGCCAAGTGCGACGCTCCAGTCGTTGTGCAGTGTCCAGCCGCGCTCCCCTACCAGACTGGAGTCGCCATCAAATCCTCGTACCGAATAACGTCCGCCTATGGCAAAGCGATCCTGCGGCGTCAGCGGTGTGGTGTTGTCCTGGACGTGCAGGGCCACGGCATATTTGAAATTGCTGTTTAGCGCCTTGTAGGGAACCGTGGCGCTAAGGTCCAAGGTGAGCAGTCCCAGTTTGGAGGTGCCCTCATTAAAAGCTTCCTCAGGCGCAGGGATGGAGTCAAAGTCACCGGTGCCGCGTTTGTAGGCTAAGCCACCCTCAAACGTGCTGTCGCCCATCGCTTCTTTGTGATTCACGGAAAGCGTCCAGCCGCCTACTACCCTGCGCTGAACCAGCACTTCGGTGTCGTCAATGAAGTTATTGCTTCTACGCTGCCAGCCGCTTAAGGCCAGGGTGGTCTTGCGCACGGCATCGCGGTAGACCAGTTTGGATGCCTTGAATTCCAGGTTTTCACTGGTGCCGCTGTAAACGTAGTCCTGATTGAGCCCTGCCACTGATTGGAAATATCGGCTGCTGGTGTAGGTGGTGCCCAGTGTCCAATAGTCCAGAGGCAGGCTGTAGTGGGTGGTGTACCCCCTTGTACCCCGGGCGCCCTCGTCACCGCCACCCAAGTCGTGGTTCAAGGTCAGGTAGAAAAGATCACTTAAGCCCAACGGGTTGTCCAGAGAAACCGTGGCGCTTCCTTGGTACTTACCAGTGCTTTTGCTACCGCTGTCGTCAGCGGTCAATGAAAAGCGCGCAGGGGCACGCTGCTGGTAGCTGATCACCAGATCGCTCTGATCCATAGCCTCTGCGGCCTGCGCCGGCTCAATCTGGATGTCCGCATCGACCGTGGGAACACGTTTGAAGTTCTCCAGTGCCTGCTCCACATCACGCAGGTTCAACATATCTCCACGTCGGATAGGTACGCTGTTGGTGAGGCTTACTCCGGGTGCTGCCGCGTTTGTGCGTGCGTCACCTTCCCGGGGCTTGAAGCGAATGTCCCGCACACGTCCTGGTATGACCGTAAGTGACAGCGTGCCACTGGAGAGGTCTTGCTTTTGTGCCAGCACGCGGGTTGTGACGTAGCCCTGCTGCACCACGCTTTCCTGCGCGCGCTTGAGAACAAGTTGAACTCCTTTGACCCCGAGACATTTGCCTTTGGGTGAGTCATCCCGATTCGGACCAGCAACCGCACCAAGCAACCAATCAAAACTGGCGTCTGCGCGGGATGTTGTTTTTGACTCTATGGTGGCAAGCGGATTTCCGGTAAAGACAAGCTCCAGGTGTTCAATGTTGAAGCACGGCGACTCTGATGTCGGCAAGCGTGCAGTGCTCACTTGCAGTTCAGGGGACTTCACATCCACCCCCTTCTCTTCACGTTGCCGTTGGGCTTGCATGCGCTCATCCTGGCGCCGCAGTTCTGCGGACGGATCAGGCGTCGTGAGTGCGAGACTTTGGGCCGTCGCAGCCTGCATTGCAGTGACGAGCGTTATCACCGCGAATGCAACTAGCGCAAATTGTTGTGTCGTGGACACGCGTGTTGGTGATCTCATGATCGGATTCGTACCTGAGGTTGTTTGGACAGATGTTTTGAATTGGATGGAGCACAAACACATCGCAAGAAAAGCCGTGGCGCTTACCGCCACAACCCGAACCGAATGCATTTGATAAAAATTCAACAAGCACGCCTGGCGTGTTCAATCGCACTACGAAGTAAGGTCTTCGTTGGCTGTGCGCTGTGCATAGCAGGAGATTGCCAACTTCAATCTCACTTGCAACACCTTGCGAATTTCGTACTATTTTGTTCGTGATGACCTGCGCGGCAGCCTGAGAAAGTGCAGCCGCGCACAATCGAGGCGCATTTAGGTCAATCTATTTTGAGCATTGGTGATGCGGTGCTGTTGTAGACATCCTTTTGAACGTCCAAGTACACGCAGAAATCTCGCCATTTCTCTGTCGGGTTGCCCATCACTGAGCAGCCCCCAATCGGACCTTGGTCAGTATCGAGTTAGCGGCAACACTCAGGTTCAGGAGGCTTGCAGCCAAGGCAACCGGAATCTGCAGTTGAAAGGCCGCTTCCTGGTTTTCGGTCTGGCCGGTGAGCGACTGCTTTCCGTGAAATCGAACGTCGGCTATCCCCTTGCAGCGAGGGTTCTCGCTGATTCAGCCAAGGACCGGTGACAGCCCATCAGAGTCATGACCAACCGAAACCCCAAGGACTGCTGGCGCTGCGGCACTACCGCCTACTTCACCGCCGCGTGTAACCGCAACGGGTTGTCGTCTGCCCACCCCGACAGGACACTGCCGCCACCCTCAGCCCGCAATCGCCGCCTGCGCCGCCGCCAGCCGTGCAATCGGCACGCGGAACGGCGAGCAGCTCACGTAGTCCAGGCCTGCACGGTGGAAGAAGCCGATCGAGGTCGGGTCGCCACCATGCTCGCCGCAGATGCCCACTTCGATATCGGGGCGCACCTCGCGGCCTTTCTTGACGGCCATCTCCACCAGCAGGCCCACGCCCTTCTGGTCGATGGAGCGGAAGGGGTCGCGCTCGTAGATGCCGCGCTTCAGATACTCCGGCAGGAACTTGCCGGCGTCGTCGCGCGAGAAGCCCAGCGTCATCTGCGTCAGGTCGTTGGTGCCGAACGAGAAGAACTCGGCCTGACGGCCGATGCTGTCGGCAACCAGTGCGGCGCGCGGAGTCTCGATCATGGTGCCCAGCAGGTAGTCGATGCGTTCGCCGCGCTCGGTGAACACGGCCTCGGCGGTCTCGCGGATGATTTTGGCCTGCGTATTGAACTCGCGCACCGAGCCCACCAGCGGCACCATGATTTCGGCCTTCACGGTGAGCCCCAATTGCCGCACGTTGAGGGCCGCTTCGATGATGGCGCGGGCCTGCATCTCGGTGATCTCGGGGTAGCTGATCCCCAGGCGACAACCCCGGTGGCCCATCATGGGGTTGAACTCGTGCAGCTCTTCCACGCGCATCTTGATCTTGCCCAGCGACACCTTCATGTCGGCAGCCATGGTGCGCTGCGCCGCTTCGTCGTGCGGCACAAATTCATGCAGCGGCGGATCCAGCAGGCGGATGGTGACCGGCAATCCGTCCATGGCCTTGAACAGGCCTTCAAAGTCGCTGCGCTGTATCGGCAGCAGTTTGGTCAGCGCCCGGCGCCTGCCCGTTTCGTTGTCGGCCAGAATCATTTCGCGCACGGCCACAATGCGCTCGCCTTCGAAGAACATGTGCTCGGTGCGGCACAGGCCGATACCGGTGGCGCCGAAGTTGCGCGACACGCGGGCGTCGGCGGGGGTGTCGGCATTGGCGCGCACTTCCAGTTTTTTGTATTGGTCGGCCAGTGCCATCAGGGCACCGAAGTCGCCGCTGAGCTGCGCTTCCATCGTTGGAATCTGGCCTTCAAACACTTCGCCGCTGGAGCCGTTCAGGGATAACCAGTCGCCCTCGTTCAACACCCGATCACCGATGGTCAAGGTGCGTGCTTTGGCGTCCACATGCACGGCACCGGCGCCGGAGATGCAGCACTTGCCCATGCCGCGTGCCACCACCGCCGCGTGCGAGGTCATGCCGCCACGCGCCGTGAGAATGCCATTGGCCACACTCATGCCGCGCAGGTCTTCGGGCGAGGTTTCCAGGCGCACCAGAATCACGGCCTGGCCGCGCTTGACCCATTCTTCCGCCTCGTCGGCGAAGAACACAATCTGTCCGGTGGCGGCACCCGGTGAGGCCGGTAGGCCGCGTGCAATCACCTGGGCTGCAAGAATGGCCTTGGGGTCGAAGACCGGGTGCAGCAACTCGTTCAGGCGCTCCGGGCTGACGCGCGCCAGCGCCGTCTTCTCGTCAATCATGCCTTGCTGCAGCATCTCCATGGCAATGCGCACCATGGCAGCACCCGTGCGTTTGCCGTTGCGGGTTTGCAGCATCCACAACTTGCCTTCCTGGATGGTGAATTCCATGTCCTGCATGTCGGTGTAGTGGTTCTCCAGCAGGGTTTCGGCTTTGAGCAGTTGCTGATAAATCTCCGGCATCAGCTCTTCGAGCGAGGGGAAATCACGCTGGCGCGTGGCCTCGTCGACCAGGGCCAGTTGCGCCCAGCGCTGCGAGCCCAGCAGCGTGATCTGCTGCGGCGTGCGCACACCGGCCACCACGTCCTCGCCCTGCGCGTTGATCAGGAACTCGCCGTTGAACATATCCTCGCCAGTGCCGGCATCGCGCGAGAACGCTACCCCGGTGGCGCTGCGGTTGCCCAGGTTCCCGAACACCATGGCCTGCACGTTGACGGCCGTGCCCCAGCTTTGCGGAATGTCGTTGAGTTCGCGGTAGACCTTGGCGCGGTCGTTGTTCCAGCTCTCAAACACCGCCACCACCGCACCCCAGAGTTGCTCCCAGGGGTCGGTGGGAAAGTCGCGGCCTATGCGGGCGCGGATGAGTGACTTGAAGCGCTGCACCAGCTCCTTCAAATCATCCACGGTGAGGTCGGTGTCGAGCCGGGCCTTGCGCTGCTCTTTCACCATGTCGATGATCACTTCAAACGGGTCGTGGTCTTCCTTGCGCACGGGCTTGAGGCCCATCACCACATCGCCATACATCTGCACAAAGCGGCGGTATGAGTCCCAGGCAAAGCGCTCGTCGCCGGTCTTGCGCGCCAGGCCCACCACGGCCTCATCGTTCAGCCCCAGGTTCAGGATGGTGTCCATCATGCCGGGCATGGAGGCGCGTGCGCCGGATCGCACCGAGAGCAGCAGCGGATCGTCCGCATTGCCGAATGTTTTGCCCATCTCGCTTTCAACAAAGCGGATGCCGGCCAGCACTTCGTCGCGTATCAGTGCCATCGCGTACTCGCGCCCGCCCGTGGTGAACGCCGTGCAGGCCTCGGTGCTGAGGGTGAAGCCGGAGGGCACGGTGATTTTCAGGCGGCACATCTCGGCCAGATTGGCGCCCTTGCCGCCCAGCAGATTCTTCATGGTGGCGTCGCCCTCGGTCTTGCCGGCACCGAAAACATAGACGTATTTGGAGGGGGTGCTCATATCCGTTCCTCTTTTTATAGCTTGTGGGAAACGACCATCTTCCGCCGTCTGTACGCGCAGGGTTTGATGTGCATCAACGCCTGTTTTACCTGCCACATTCATGCACCAAAGTGGGAATGCACTACAGTGCGGGTTTTCCCGCATGCGCAATGCATCCGGAAGTCTCCTTTCGACTCAACCTTGGTTCCCCTATGGCTCAACTCTCCCCCATTGGCGTCAGCGCCGTTCAAGACATTGCGCAACGCCACGGCTTCAGCTTTGATGCCGTGCAATCCATGCTCACTTCCGTGATCAACGGCAACGGCAGCATGGCGCAGTTCAGCCATTACGAATTCGGTGGCTCCGGCCAGTGGATGCAGGGCGGCATGACCATGATTGGCGACATGTTCAACAACTACCTCAAGGGCCGGGTCGACAACCTGTGCGCCGAGTTGTCACGCCTGAGCTACAACCAGCCGGGTCTGTTTGTGGAAGTGGCAGCCCAGCCCAACTGGTGGGGCCCGGACCTGAAATTCCCCAACACCTCGGGCGGCCAGAACGGCATGCGTTACGCCTACTTTGCCCAGGCGCACCGCCTGGCCATCGAGTCCAACGGCCAGGTCATCGTCTATGACACGCTGGACCACAATATCGGCGGTGTGTCGCAGCAGCAAAGCGGCGGCTACTCGGTGACGTTTTCCAGCCAGTACGGCTATGTGGATTTGTCTCGCCTGCCCGTTGTCAGCATCAACGGCCTCCCGCCCCTGGCACCCGCGCCGGCACCCGCCCCGGTATATGCCCCCGCCCCCAGTTACAACAACCAGAACAGCTATGCGGCGCCGCTCAACAACACGCTGGGTTCAGCGGGCGACGGCGATATTTTTGCCAGCATCGAAAAGCTCGCCGCCCTGCAAAGCCGCGGCATTTTGAGCGAGCAGGAATACGCCAGCAAGAAGGCCGATCTGCTCAGCCGCCTGTAACCGGCGATGGCCAGGGGCCTGGCCTCAGCCCATGCCCCTGGCGCCAGGTGCCACGGGGTGTTGCAAGACTGTTGAATCGCGGGCAACGGACGCAGCGGCCGGGTATTTTTTCCGGAAATTCGCTTATAAAGAAAAATATTTCCGTCATAAAAAAGAATTCCGATACCACCCTATGGCAACTGCGACACCCCAGCGCCCCAGCGCGGACCAAACCATCAAGCGCATCTCGGCGGAGTACGAGACCCTGAGCAAGCAGCTCAAGGTGATTGCCCTGCACATCGAAAAAAACCGCGACCACGTCGGCATCGAAGGCATTCAGGAACTGGCGCGCCAATGCGGCGTGCAGCCCTCGGCGGTGGTGCGTTTTGCCAAGCATTTCGGCTTTTCCGGTTTCAGCGAACTGCAGGCCATCTTCCGCGACAACCTGTCGCGCCAACTCGCGCCCAGCCGCAACTACAAGGCGCGCATCCGTGACCTGATCGAGTCCGGCTCCAACCACCTGTCGAGTGTGGAGATTGCCAAGGAATTTCTGGCCGGCAGCGTGGCCGGCATGCATGAGCTGGAAAGCAGCCTGGACGCCGCCGCCCTGAAGAAGGCGGTAGACCTGCTGGCGGAGAGCGACTGCATCTGGATTGCCGCCTCGCGCCGCTCCTTCCCGATCGCCGCCTACCTGGATTACGCGCTGCAGCACACCGAAAAGCGCATCTGCCTGGTGAGCGGCCTGGGCAGCATGCACCAGGGCCAGATACGCTCGGTGCGCAAGGGTGATGTGCTGATTGCCATCTCGTTTTCGCCCTACGCCGAAGAAACCATTGCCGTGGCCCGGGCCGCGGTGGAACGGGGCGCCAAGCTGGTGGCCATTTCCGACAGCCGCATGAGCCCGCTGGCCAAGCTGGCGCAGGTAACCCTGGTGGTGCAGGACAACTCGACCCTGGGCTTCCGGTCCCTCTCCAGCACCATGGGACTGGCGCAAAGCCTGTTCATTGCCCTGGCCTATACGCTCGAACTCCCTTACAAGCCGACCACCTGAGACGGCGCCTGCAGCGTCGGCAAACAAGCCTGGCGCAGATTGTCCGCGCTGGATGCGGCCTGGCCACTGCGCTTGCGCGGCAAGGACGCGGGCGCGTTGCCCATGGCGTG
This sequence comes from Comamonadaceae bacterium, assembly GCA_947375135.1. Lineage (GTDB taxonomy): Bacteria > Pseudomonadota > Gammaproteobacteria > Burkholderiales > Burkholderiaceae_C > Allorhodoferax. The sequence goes on from CANCER010000052.1 coordinate 16,544, forward strand.
GGTCCAACCGCTCTCGGCGCGGCCCTTGAAATGAAACAAAATTCAAAAACATCTTTTGTTAGAAATTTCTTTTCAAAACAAGCAACGCGCTTTATAGTCGCTGGGTCGCCGCAGCTTTCGCGCGCCATCACCACCCCCCTGAGATTTGAGGAAACCCCATGAAAAATGTTGCAGTTTTTGGCGCCGGCCGTATTGGTCGCATCCACGCTTCCAATTTGGCGGCACTCAGCGGCGTCCAGCTCAAATATGTGTTTGACCCGGTGCCCGCAGCGGCCGCCGATCTGGCGCATCAAGTCGGTGCCGAAGTCGCCTCGATTGAAGCCGTGCTGGCCGACAAGAGCATTGATGCCGTGGCCATCTGCTCGTCCACCGACACCCACAGCGACCTGATCACCCGCGCGGCCGCTGCCGGCAAGCACATCTTTTGCGAAAAGCCGGTGGATTTGTCCGTGGCCCGCGCCATGGCCTGTGGCGAAGCGGTCAAGGCGGCCGGCGTGTCCTGCATGATCGGCTTCCAGCGCCGTTTCGACCCCACCTTCAACGATGCCAGCCGCCGTTTGGCCGCCGGTGAAATCGGCACCCCTGAAATGCTGGTCATCACCAGCCGCGATCCCGGCGCGCCGCCCGTCGAATACCTCAAGGCTTCCGGCGGCATCTTCCGCGACATGCTGATCCACGACTTTGACGTGTTCCGCTGGATTCTGTGCGCCGACGGCGACGAAGCCGCCTGGCTCAGCGCCACCGCTTCCGTGCTGACCGACCCGGCCATCCAGGGCGCCGGTGATTTCGACAGCACCGCGGTGACCATCCGCACGCAAAAAGGCCGCCTGTGCCAGATCAACACCACGCGCCGCGCCGCCTACGGTTACGACCAGCGCTTTGAGGTGCTGGGCTCCACCGGCCTGCTGCAATGCGGCAACCACACGCCCACCGAGGTGGTGCAGTGGAACGCAGCCGGCATCCATGCCGACAAGCCCGAAGCCTTTTTCCTGCAGCGCTACGCCGCCGCCTACCGCCTGGAAATCGAACACTTCTTTGAATGCCTGCAAAGCGGTGCGGCCTTCAAGACCACCGTGGCCGACGGCGTGGCCGCCCAAAAGCTGGCCGATGCCGCCACGCTGAGCGCCCAGAGCGGCCAGGCCGTGGTGTTCTAGGGGCAATAGCTTCAGCAGGCGTTGCAGGCAGCTGCGGCGCTGTTCACCTTGATGCGGGTCTGCTCGGTCAGGTACTCCAGAAACACCCGGCTGCGCTCAGGCATGAACTGGCGGCTGGGCAGTGCAGCGTACAGCGTCAGCCGCCCGGTAATCCAGGGCCGCAGCACCCGCAGCAACTCACCACGCATCAGGTAGGGCGCCACCAGATCCAGCGCTACCGAGGTGATGCCGGCACCGTCCAGCGTGGCGCGTAAGAGCGTGTCGCTGTGGTTGACCCACAGCACCGGCTGTACCGGCACGTCCACGGTCTCGTCGTGGTTGTCGGGGTTGATCAGGCGCCACAGCTGCGCAGGCGAGTCGGGTGCGCGCAGGCGCAGGACGTCGTGTTGCATCAGGTCGGTCGGCTTCAAGGGCAGGCCGCGGCTCTTCAGGTAGGCGGGTGAGCACACCAGAATGGCCTCGGTGCTGGAGACCTTGCGCGCAATCACGTCGCCGTTAAAGCCGTCGTGGGTGGGTAGCAGGGTGATGTCGTAGTCCTCAACCGGCGGCTCCTGGAAGGCGGCTACCTCAATGTTGAGCAAAATCTTGGGATGCAGTTGCCGGAAACCCGCAATCAGCGGTGCCAGCACATGCGTGGCCAGCACCGGCGGCGCCAGGATGCGCAGCACCCCGGCCAGTTCGTGGGTCTGTGAACTTACCGCCTGGTCGGCCTCGTCAATGTCTTGCAGGATGGCGCGCAAGCGGCCCAGGTAGCTTTCCCCGGCCGCGCTGAGTGACAGGCGGCGTGTGGTGCGGTGTAACAGCCGTGCGCCCAGGTGGTCTTCCAGGTCGGCCACCAGCCGGGTCACCACGGCGGGTGACATATCCAGCGCCCGCGCCGCAGCGGCAAAGCCACCCTCGTCTATGACCTTCTGAAATACACGCATTGACATTAGCCGGTCCATCAGTCCCTCCTGGGGCCTGATTATTGCGGATTGAGCAATTCGCCTGCCGAGCGTCACTGCAGGGTGAGGTCATCAAATGTCCGTCGGTGGATAATTAAAAGTTCTACGCAAGGGATGCAATTTCTCTGACTTATGCATAGAATGCAGCGAATGGCTTGAGTTTTTCGGCGTCCAACCGATTAAAAAGCTAACTATATACATCTGGGGAAAATCACATGCAGTGGTTTTTATCAATTTTTGTCGCACTGGCACTGGTGGCTTGTGGCGGTGGCGGCGGGTCTGGTGCGGCTGGAGGCAGCGGCGCCAACAACGGTGCGGGGGGCGCCGGTACGGCTGGCAATGTCATCGCATTGCGTGGCGTTGCTGCGGTGGGTGCAGCCGTCAGCGGTCGCATTTACATGCTGGATGCCAGCGGGAATGAACGCTATGTGGACAGCACCGACGGCAACTTCCATTTCAACCTGGCCGGTCTCAACGCACCCGTTCTGCTGAAGGTGCAGTGGGCCGACAGCATTGGCAGCCACCGCCTGTATTCCTTTGCCAGCGCGGACGGCATTGCCAACATCAGCCCCTTGACCGACTTTGTGGTCGCGGTCGCGGCAGGCGGGGGTTCTCCCGACGCCCTCTATGCCGCACCCAATGCCCGTGCCTTCGCCGCCCTGCAAAGCAAATTGCCTGACGCCATTGCCCTGATGCGGACCTATCTGCAACCCTTCATGGTGCGTTACGGGGTCATCGGGGCGAATCCGATTACCTTTGGGTTTGTGCCCGACCACACCGGCATGGATGCGCTGCTGGACAATATTTCGATCAGCTACTCCGCAGGCAACGTGGCACTGGTCGACAAGACCACACAGACCACCCTGTTGACGGCACCGCTTGCCAATCTGCACCTGGCCGTGACATCGGCCGATTGGGGCCCGGCCGACGCCCTGGTGGCGACCGACACCCGCGTGGCGCTGGATCGCAGCGGCCAGGGCCTGGTGCTCTGGACCGAACTGGTGAACGGCAGCCATCGGCTCAAAGCCCGGCGCATGAACAGTGCCGACCCGGGCATGACCCTGAGCACGGCCGGCGATGCTGCCGCTCCGCGTCTGGCCGTGGACGGCACGGGCAACGCGCTGGCGGTGTGGACGCAATACAGCAACGCGCGCAACAGCGTCTGGGCCAGCCGCTACATGGCCAGCCTCAATCTGTGGGATGCGCCCCGCATGGTGTCATCCCCTGGGGCCGTGGCCCATGCCGAGTTGCCCGATTTGAGCGTAGACCAGGCCGGCAACGCGATTGCCGTGTGGCAACAAGGCGATGGCCGCAACAACCATTCGGATGCCTGGGCCGCCCGATACAGCGTGGGCAGCGGCGACTGGTCGGCGGCGGCGATGGTGAGCGATGGCATCAACAGCGCGCACAGCTTGCGTGTAGCCGTCAATGCCAGTGGCCAGGGTTTGCTGGCCTGGGAGCAGGAGCGCGGTGACGGCAGCGCCTCTACCACCCAGCCCACGGACATCTGGGTGCGCACGTACAGCACCAGCGCCGGCTGGGCCAGCGCCACGCTCGTCAATGCCAGCGCCGGTAAGGCGAATACGGCCTATGTGTACGGCAACCTGGCCCTGGACGTGAACGCCAAGGGCCATGCGGCCGTGCTCTGGTCGCACAGGGCGCTGCCCTCCAAGCCCATGGTGGTGGACGCGGCCCTCTACGTCCCGGCCCAGGGCTGGCAGGACGCCGCCCGCATTGTTTTGGCCAGCACCGAAGACTGCTACGACCCTGTCGTCGCCCTGGACGACGCCGGCAATGCGATGGCTGTGTGGCAGCAGCAAACCGACTACGGCGCTTATGGCGGCAGCAACCGCTATGTGGCCGGCCAGGGCTGGGGCACGCCGGGTCACTTTGTGGACTCCCGGCTGGGCGACGCCTTTTTGCCCAGTCTGGCCATGGACGGTGCCGGCAATGCCACGGTGGTCTGGTACCGCTGGTCCAGCACCAATGCCGTCGACCTGATGATCAACCGCTTTACGCCGGACGGCGGTTGGGCCACTGCCACGGTGTTCGCGCCCTTGGGTACGAGTGACAGCATGGTGCGCCCGCTGCCGCAGGTGGCGGCCAACGCCGCCGGTCAAACCGTGGTGGTCTGGGGGGCCATGCTGAGCGCGGTAGCATCATGGCTCTGAATGCCACATCTGACCGCGCTTGCCCCTGCCACCTTGCGGGGACAGGTGCGTTTGTTTTTTCTGGGTGACGGCCTGCAGGTCTCGCGTCCCATTGTCTGGGTCATCGGCTTCTTTGCGTTTCTGAACGTCTATTCCATGCAGGCGGTGCTGCCCATGGTGATGCAGGACTTCCACGCCTCGCCGCTGCAAGCCGGCGCCACCGTAGGGGCCACGGTGCTGGCCATTGCGCTGGTCTCACCCTTTATGGGCATGCTGTCGGACGCCCTGGGGCGCAAAGTCATTCTGTGCAGTTCGCTGTTTTTGCTGACCCTGCCCACCGCGCTGATTCCCCTGGCGCCCACGCTCAGCGCCATCGTGCTGCTGCGCTTTGTGCAGGGGCTGGCGGTGCCCGGTATCGTGGTGGTGCTGATTGCCTACTTGTCGGAAGAGTTCAAGGCCGGTGGCGTGGCGCGCATGACCAGCACCTATGTGGGCGGCACTGTGATGGGCGGCTTTTGCGGGCGCTTCATCACTGGGCACGCCGGTCATCTGCTGGGCTGGCGCGGTGCCTTCGTCACCCTGGCGGTGCTGAATTTTCTGGGTGCCCTGCTGGTGTTGTGGCAGCTGCCCGCCTCGCGCCATTTTGTGGCCAACCGCAATGCGCGCGGAGCCCTGCACATTCTGCGGCGCCACCTCAGCAACCGCCGCTTTCTGGCTATCTGTTCGCTGGGCTTTTGTGTGCTGTTCTCGCTGGTGGGCAGCTTCACCTATGTCAACCTGTACCTGGCGCAGCCGCCGTTCAGCCTGTCCACCGCAGGCCTGGCCAATGTCTTCGGCGTTTACCTGCTGGGCGTGGTGATCACCCCCATGGCCGGACGCTTCATCGTGCGTTACGGCTTCCTGCGTGCGGTGCTGGGTACGCTGGCCCTGTCTGCCAGCGGCCTGCTGCTCACGCTGCTGCCCGTGCTGTCTGCCGTGATTGCGGGGCTGGCGCTGTGCTCCAGCGCGGTGTTTATCTGCCAGTCGGCCACCATCAGCCACATCGCCGACAACGTGACCGAGGGCCGCTCCCTGGCCACCGGCCTTTACTACTTCAGCTACTACGCCGGGGGTGCTGCGGGCAGCTGGGTGGCCGGTCTGGCGTTTGAGGGCTGGGGCTGGCCGGGCTCGGTGCTCTCCATCATTCTCTTCCAGCTGCTGGCCGCCACGGTTGCCTTTGCCTTTTTGCAACCGCCAGCACGCGAAGCGGTACGCGCGGGCGGCTAGATCTGGCGCAACCAGGGTGCTGCCGTTCCGCACTATCATCCTTGCCTACGCAAGGCGCCAACGGGCGCCAACAAATTAAGGAATAAGCAACATGGGCGCGCAGTGGAAAGCAAAGGGTAAAGATCTGGCAGCCAGTGCCAAGGGCAAGATTTTCGGCAAACTGGTGAAGGAAATCATGGTGGCAGCGCGCAACGGTGCCGACCCGGCAGCCAACTCGCGCCTGCGCCTGGTGGTGGAGCAGGCCCGCAAGGTCTCCATGCCCAAGGAAACGCTGGACCGGGCCCTGAAAAAGGGCTCCGGCGTGGGTGACGATGCCACCCACTTCGAGCGCGTGATGTACGAAGGTTTTGCCCCGCACCAGGTGGCTGTGATGGTGGAGTGCCTGACCGACAACGTCAAACGCACGGCGCCGGAAATGCGCGTGCTGTTCCGCAAGGGCCAGCTCGGCACCTCTGGCTCGGTAGCCTGGGACTTTGACCACCTGGGCATGATCGAAGCCGCCCCCACCGCGCCCGGATCGGATGCCGAAACCGCTGCCATCGAAGCCGGCGCACAGGATCTGGAAGCCGGTGAGGAAGAAGGCAATACCCTGTTCCTGACCGACCCCGCTGATCTGGACTTGGTGAGCCGCGCGCTGCCGGCCCAGGGCTTCACTGTGCTGTCCATGAAGCTGGGCTACAAGCCCAAGAACCCGGTAGACCCCACCAGCCTGAGCGCCGAGGCACTGGAAGAAGTGGAAGCCTTTCTGGCCGCCATTGACGCGCACGACGACGTGCAAGAGGTCTACGTCGGGCTGGCGGGCTAACTGCTGCACCCCGCGCGCGCCCCGCTGCGCGGGGGGCGCTGCCCCTCGATGAGGGGCTAACTCGGGCTTGGGGCTACTACACCATCTGTAGGTTCTCAGAAGAAGTTGAAATTCACTACCAATAAAATCAATCATATTTCAATAAAATGTGAGACCAGCCTCAATTGCCGATCTCACAGAAATTGAAACTTCCTGCTCTGCCAAAACTATCAGAGTCATGGTGATTTGCAA
>CANCER010000053.1 GCA_947375135.1 Comamonadaceae bacterium
AAACAGCCGTTTACTCGGCTGTTTTTGCATCAAATGAAAATTTCTGCAATTTTTCTGAGAACCTACACTACCAGAAAATCCTTACTGGTCGCCTGAATCTGGAAATTTCAAAGTCGTGAGAATATTTCAAAGACTTCTGAGAACCTACACCATCAAATGTCGATATTGCCAGCGCGCAGTGCATTGGTTTCAATGAACTCGCGGCGTGGCTCCACTTCGTCGCCCATCAGCATGGTGAACACGCGGTCGGCTTCGATGGCGTCGTCGATTTGCACGCGCAGCAAGCGGCGCACGGTCGGGTCCATGGTGGTTTCCCAGAGCTGGCTGGGGTTCATTTCGCCCAGTCCTTTGTAGCGCTGGCGGCTGGTGGCGCCTTCGGCCTGGGTCAGCAGCCAGGCCATGGCTTCGCGGAAGTCGTTGACCTTTTCTTCCTTCTGGCGCTCGCCCTCACCGCGCATGACGCGTGCGCCCTCGCTCAGCAGGCCCTTGAAGGTGTTGGCGGCTTCGGCCAACGCGCGGTAATCGGAGCCGTGTACAAAGTCCTGCGTGAGCACGCTGCTCTTGACGTTGCCGTGGTGGCGGCGGCTGATGCGCAGGATCGGTTTGTCGGTGCGCACGTCAAACTCGCCGGCCACTTCGGCATCGGGCAGCTTGGCTTGCAGGGCGGCGGCCGACAGTTCGGCATCGGCCACGGTGTCGAGGTTCAGGGCCACACCATCGGCTACGCTACGCAGGGCTTCCGCATCCATGAAGTTCTTCAGGCGTGCAATCACGGCCTGGGCCACCTGGTGCTTGCGCGCCAGTTCGGCCAGGGTGTCGCCATTCAACGTGCTGCCGTTGGGGCCGCCGGTGAACACCGAGGCGTTGACCAGGGCGATACGCAAGAGGAAGTTGTCGAGGTCACCTGCGCCCTGCAGGTACAGCTCTTCCTTGCCGGCCTTGACCTTGTACAGCGGCGGCTGCGCAATGTAGATGTGGCCGCGCTCCACCAGTTCGGGCATCTGGCGGTAAAAGAAGGTCAAAAGCAGGGTGCGGATGTGGGCGCCGTCCACGTCGGCGTCGGTCATGATGATGATGCGGTGGTAGCGCAGCTTGGCGACGTTGAAGTCGTCGTTGCCCGTGCTGCCACCCGCCTTGCCGATGCCGGTTCCCAACGCGGTGATCAGCGTCAGGATTTCATTGCTGGTGAGCAGCTTTTCGTAGCGTGCTTTTTCCACGTTCAAAATCTTGCCGCGCAGCGGCAGGATTGCCTGGAATTTGCGGTCGCGGCCCTGCTTGGCGGAGCCGCCGGCGGAGTCACCCTCGACGATGTAGATTTCGCAGCCGGCCGGGTCTTTTTCCTGGCAGTCGGCCAGCTTGCCGGGCAGGCCCATGCCGTCGAGTACGCCCTTGCGGCGCGTCATATCGCGTGCCCTGCGGGCCGCTTCACGGGCGCGGGCTGCTTCGATGATCTTGCCGACAATGATCTTGGCGTCTGCCGGGCGTTCCTGCAGGTAGTCGTACAGCAGCTTGCTCACAATGTCTTCCACCGGGCCGCGCACTTCACTGGAGACCAGCTTGTCCTTGGTCTGGCTGCTGAACTTCGGCTCGGGCACTTTCACGCTCAACACGCAGCACAGGCCTTCGCGCATGTCATCGCCTGACACTTCGACCTTGGCTTTTTTGGCGATCTCGCTGTCGTCAATGTATTTGTTGATGACGCGCGTCATGGCGGCGCGCAAACCCGTCAGGTGGGTGCCACCGTCGCGCTGCGGGATGTTGTTGGTGAAGCACAGCACCTGTTCGTTGTAGCCGCTGTTCCACTGCATGGCCACTTCGACGCCGATGTTGGTGCCCTGGTCGCTCTGGCGGTCACCCATGGCGTGGAAGATGTTGGGGTTCAACACCGTCTTGCCCTTGTTGATGAAGTTGACAAAGCCCTTGACGCCACCGGCGCCCGAGAAGTCGTCTTCCTTGCCGCTGCGCTCGTCCTTCAGGCGGATGCGCACACCGTTGTTCAGGAAGCTGAGTTCGCGCAGGCGCTTGCTCAAAATCTCGTAGTGGAAGTCGGAGTTGGTCTGGAAAATTTCCAGGTCCGGCGAGAAATGCACTTCAGTGCCGCGCTTCTCGGTGTCGCCAATCACGCGCATGGGCGAGACTTCGACGCCGTTCACGGTCTCAATCAGGCGGTTCTGCACAAAGCCCTTGCTGAACTCCATCACATGGACCTTGCCGTCGCGCCGTATCGTCAGGCGCAGCATTTTGGACAGCGCATTCACGCAGGAAACGCCCACGCCGTGCAGGCCACCGGAGACCTTGTAGCTGTTCTGGTTGAACTTGCCGCCGGCATGCAACTCGGTGAGCGCGATTTCAGCGGCACTGCGCTTGGGCTCGTGCTTGTCATCCATCTTCACGCCGGTGGGGATGCCGCGGCCGTTATCGACCACGCTGATGGAGTTGTCGGAGTGGATGGTGACCAGGATGTCATCGCAGTGGCCGGCCAGGGACTCGTCAATCGAGTTGTCCACCACCTCGAACACCAGGTGGTGCAGGCCGGTGCCGTCGGAGGTATCGCCGATGTACATGCCGGGGCGCTTGCGCACGGCTTCCAGGCCTTCAAGAATCTGGATCGAGCCTTCGCCATAGGCCTCGGAGGCGCCGACCTGGTGCGCATCGATGGTGGGCTGGAAGTTGGAACTGTCCGCGCCGCCTTCGCCGGTGTGCACTGTTTCGGTGTCGTTATTTGCGCCGTTTACTGGTGTGGAATCGGGCTTGTTGTTATCAGTCATGGCTCACTTCTCTCACAAAATCTCAAACTCTTGAATGACCAAACCCCCGCAGTGCGGGGGTTTGCTTCGAATCGCTTTGGGGCCTGCGGCCTCAAATCCGCATCGGCATCACAACGTATTTAAAGGTCTCGTTGTCGGGAATGGTGAACAGCGCCGAGCTGTTGCCGTCGGTCAGTTCGACCGAAACCATGTCCTGGCTCATATTGGCCAGTGCGTCGATCAGGTAGGTGACGTTGAAGCCAATCTCGATGCTGTCGCCACCGTAGTCGATATCCAACTCATCCACGGCCTCTTCCTGCTCCGCGTTGTTGGACGCCACACGCAAGGATCCGGGGTCGATGTTCAGGCGCACGCCTTTGAACTTGTCGCTGGTCAGAATGGCAGTGCGTTGCAGCGTGGACAGCAGTGCCGCACGGCCCAGTGTGATCTTGTTCTTGTGGTTTTTGGGGATGACGCGGTTGTAATCCGGGAATTTGCCCTCGACCAGTTTGGTCACGAACTCCATGCCGTCAAAGCTGAATTTGGCCTGGTTGTTGGCAAATTGCATTTCAATCGCGCCGTCGGCATCGCTCAACAGGCGTTGCAATTCGATGACCGTCTTACGCGGCAGAATCACTTCTTGCTTGGGCACTTCCACGTCCAACGTGGCTGAGGCAAAAGCCAGGCGGTGGCCATCGGTGGCGACCAGGCTGAGTTGCTTGCCTTCGGCGACAAACAGAATGCCGTTCAGGTAGTAGCGAATGTCATGCACGGCCATCGCGAACGCCACCTGGCCCAGCAGATCCTTCAAGGTCTTTTGCGGCACGCTGAAGGCGGGGCCGAAGTTGGCAGACTCCTGTACCAGCGGAAAATCTTCGGCCTGCATGGTTTGCAGCGTGAACTTTGATTTGCCACCCTTGAGAATGATCTTGCTCTGGTTGGACTCCAGCGACACGGATTGGTCCGCCGGCATGGTGCGCAGGATGTCGATGAGCTTGCGTGCACCGATGGTGGTGGTGAAGTCGCCGGTGTCGCCACCCAGCTCTGCCGTGGTCCGTATCTGGATTTCCAGGTCGCTGGTGGTGAGTTGTAGCGAGGTGCCTGATTTGCGCAGCAACACATTGGCCAGAATCGGCAAGGTATGGCGCCGCTCCACGATGCCGGCAACGGATTGCAGAACCGAGAGCACTTTGTCTTGCGTTGCCTTCAATACGATCATTTCAATTTCTTTCAGAGTCACTATTCGCCACCACAATCACTAAGAGACCGGTGACTTTGTTGAATACCCGACATTTTCGCCGTTTTATGCGGTATTTACCGCCAATGTTCCCTTGTTTTTAGCAATCAGCCCTTCAGGGTCTGTTCTAAAACGTGCAGCTGCTGGTTTAGCTCGGTCATTTGCTGACGCTCCCCGCCAATTTTGCGCACCGCGTGCAGCACCGTGGTGTGGTCGCGCCCGCCAAACAGCTCGCCGATTTCGGGCAAGCTTTTTTGTGTCAGTTCCTTGGCCAGGTACATGGCAATCTGGCGCGGCCGGGCAATGCTGGCCGGACGCTTCTTGGAGTACATGTCGGCGACCTTGATCTTGTAGTAATCCGCCACCGTTTTCTGGATGTTTTCTACCGAAATTTGCCGGTTTTGAATCGAGAGCAGGTCGCGCAAGGCTTCGCGTGCCAGCGCAATCGAGATTTCCTTCTGGTTGAAGCGTGAATAGGCCAGGATCTTGCGCAGGGCGCCTTCGAGCTCGCGTACGTTGGAACGCACGTTCTTGGCGACGAAAAACGCCACTTCTTCGGGCATTTCGGAGCCCTCTGCGCGCGCTTTGTTGATCAGAATGGCCACCCGCATTTCCAGCTCCGGCGGCTCAATGGCCACCGTCAGGCCGGAGTCAAAGCGCGACACCAGGCGCTCATGGATGTCGGCCAGGCCCTTGGGGTAGGTGTCGCTGGTCATCACAATGTGCGACTTTTTGGTCAGCAGCGCCTCAAAGGCGTTGAAAAATTCTTCCTGGGTGCGCTCCTTGTTGGCGAAGAACTGCACGTCATCTATCAACAGCAAATCCAGGGAGTGGTATTTTTCCTTGAATTCGTCAAAAGTCTTGCGTTGGTAGGCCTTCACCACATCGGAAACGAACTGCTCCGCATGGATGTAGAGAACTTTGCTGCCCGGTTTGTCCTGCAGCAGGCGGTTGCCCACAGCGTGCATCAGGTGGGTCTTGCCCAGGCCGACGCCGCCGTAAATGAAAAGCGGGTTGTACAAATGCCCCGGCATGGTGGCCACGTGCATGGCGGCGGCGCGGGCCATACGGTTGGCTGTTCCCTCCACCAGGGTCTCAAAAGTGAGCATGCCGTTGAGCCGGTTCTTGAGCGTTCCCATGTTGCGGTCTTCGCCCACTTCCACCACATCTTCGACCGTTGTTGATTCGGACGTGACAGGCGAAAATTGAGGCCTGACAACGGCTTCTCGCGGAGTAATGGCTAACTCGACCTGCACCGACTGGCCGTACAACTTTTCCAGCATGCCCGCAATGCGACTGCTGTATTGGGCGCGCACCCAATCCAGTTTGAAGCGATTGGCGACGAAGATGGTGACCGTGGAGAAGTCCTCATACACGTGCGCATGCAGGGGTTTGATCCAGGTGTTGAATTGCTGTTCTGGCAACTCCTGTGCAAGTTGGTCCACGCAACTCTGCCACAGGCTTTGGCCGATATCGTGCGCAGCCGACTGCTGGCTGCTTGGGGGGTGTCCCGGGTTCATTCTTGTTCTCTGCTTCTGTGGATAGTTTTGCTTTTTGTCGGCCTCTGATTGTAATTTATCAAAGCCTTATCCACATAGGGCGCCAGAACCCGCTGGTGCGATGTGGTCATCAGAAACTGGCCAAGGGTATTGCTCTGGTTGAGAAAAGTTGCGATAATCTATGGTTGCCCTGATTGTTGTCGGGGTCCTGAGCAGAGATACAAATGAAACGCACATACCAACCTTCCAAAATCCGCCGCGCCCGTACCCACGGCTTTCTGGTTCGCATGAAGACCCGCGGCGGCCGCGCTGTGATCAACGCGCGCCGTGCCAAGGGCCGCAAACGCTTGGCTGTCTAAGCTTTTTCAAGCAGTTTTGATCGGCCATTTCTTGGGGCACTTGCTTTGTCTCAAGAGGTTTCAGTTCTGGTGTGCTCCAACATGCAGCGATTGAAAACCCGGCCCCAGTTTCAGGCAGTTTTGTCTGGCAAGACCCTTGCCCGAACCACGCACTTTGCATTGCACAGGGCGGATTTGGTTCTGGAGGTGCCGCCCGGTTTGAGTCCGCAGGCGCCCCTTTTCTCGCATGCTTGCATCTGGTTGGGGGCTATGGTTCCCAAGCGATGGGCAAAACGGGCCGTCACCCGCAACGCCATCAAGCGCCAGATCTATAACGTCAGCGCGCAGTTTGAGCCGCATTTGGGTATAGGTGCCCATGTGGTGCGTTTGCGCGCCGGTTTCGATCGTGTCCAGTTTGTGAGTGCTACTTCGGAAGCGCTCAAGGCTGCTGTGCGTGCGGAGTTACTAAGCCTGTTCGAGCGCGCTTGCGCTGGTTTGGTGGCAGAACGGGCAAAGGGCTAAGTGCCATGCGCCACCTGCTGATGGGCATTGTCCGAGCCTACCGTCTGTTATTGAGTCCCTGGCTGGGCTCGTCCTGCCGCTTCGAGCCGACTTGCTCCGTATACTCTCTGCAGTCTCTGGAGCGGCATGGTGCTGGCTGGGGCAGTTATTTGACGGTAGCGCGCATTGCGCGTTGCCACCCGTGGTGCGCCGGTGGAAGCGACCCGGTTCCCACTGAATCCCCGCGGCTGTTTGGCCGCCTGATTTCCCCGTCTGAAAAGAAGTCCTCATGAACGATATCCGCCGCACCATTTTGTGGGTGATTTTTGGTTTTGCCATGGTGATGCTATGGGACCAATGGCAGGTTGCCAACGGAAAAAAGGCTACCTTTTTCCCCGGCCCGGTAAGCCAGACCAGCGCCCCCAAGGCCGATGGAAAATTGCTGGCCGACGCTTCGGTGCCCGCTGCGGTGGTGGGCCAGGCCGCGCTGCCTGCGCAGGATCCGGTTGACAGCACGGCCACTGCCGCAACGCCCAAAGAGCGTTTCGAAGTCAGCACCGATGTGCTCAAGCTCACGCTGGATACCGAGGGCGGCTCCCTGGTGCGGGCCGAACTGCTGAAGTACCCCGACGCGGAGGACAAGAGCAAAAACTTCGTACTGCTCGACGACAGCAAGGACCGCATTTACATGGCGCAGTCCGGCGTTGTGGCTGGCAGCACCGGCGGTGCATTCCCCACCCATAAGACGGTGATGGTGCCAAGCGGCCCACATAGCCTGGCCGAAGGTCAAAACGAGTTGGTCATCAGCTTTGCGTCGCCTGACGTGGGAGGCATCAAGCTGATCAAGACCTACACCTTACGCCGTGGTGCCTACGACATCGCGGTCAAGCACGAGCTGATCAACACGTCAGCAGCAGCCCAGTCCGCGCAGCTCTATCTGCAACTGGTGCGCGACGGCAACAAGCCGCCTGGCGGCTCGTCTTTCTATTCCACATACACCGGACCCGCCGTTTACACGGAAGCCAAGAAGTTCGAGAAGGTCGATTTTTCGGACATCAAGAAGCACAAAGCGGATTTTGAAAAGTCAGCAACCAACGGCTATGTCGCCATGGTGCAGCACTACTTTGCCAGCGCCTGGATTTTGCCCGACGGCATGCAGCGCAATGTGTCGATGGACGCTGTAGACATCGGCGCCCCCTTGGCAGACTGCTGTTACCGCGCCACCATGGTGGCGCCGCTGGAGTCTTTGGCTGCCGGTGCTTCCAAAGTGGTGGAAGCCAAGCTGTTCGTCGGACCGCAGGAAGAAAAAATGCTGGAGGCTTTGAGCCCCGGCTTGGAACTGCTGAAAGACTATGGCCGCCTGACCATTCTGTCCAAGCCGCTGTACTGGTTGCTGGACAAGTTGCATGGTTTTATCCAAAACTGGGGCTGGTCCATCGTGGCCCTGGTGCTGCTGCTGAAGATTGCCTTCTACTGGCTCAATGCCAAGGCCTACTCCAGCATGGCCAAGATGAAGGCCATCAACCCCAAGATCATGGAAATGCGCGAGCGCCTGAAGGACAAGCCGCAGCAAATGCAGCAGGAAATGATGCGCATCTACCGCGAGGAGAAGGTCAACCCCATGGGTGGCTGCTTCCCCATCGTGATTCAGATCCCGGTGTTTATTGCGCTGTACTCGGTGCTGCTGGCTACTGTGGAAATGCGTGGTGCGCCTTGGGCGTTGTGGATTCATGACCTGTCGGCACCGGACCCGTATTACTTGCTGCCATTGTTCATGACCCTGACCACGCTGCTGCAAACCTCGCTGAACCCGGCACCGCCGGACCCGATGCAGGCCAAGATGATGTGGATCATGCCGCTGGCCTTCAGTGTGATGTTCTTCTTCTTCCCCTCGGGCCTGGTGATGTACTGGATCACCAACAACGTGCTGTCCATTGCTCAGCAATGGATCATCAACACGCGCATGGGTGTGCCACCCAAGTTCAACCTGCCGAAGTTTTAGTCTCCCCCCGAAAGATATAAGTACCCCCCGAAGCGCCTTCGGGGCCTCCCCCCGGGGGGCGACACCAGCTGCCCGGCAAGGCCGGTGCCGCAGTGTCCCTGGTCGGCCCACCCTCGCTCGGCGGATGCCCAGGGCGTCCTGCGGCATTCCTGGCGTCACTGACTACACTCCCCCTCTATGCTCAGCCGTCACCTCGATCCCATTCTGGCCATTGCCACGGCGCCCGGGCGGGGAGCGGTTGGCATTGTGCGGGTCAGCGGCAAAAACCTGTCGCCTCTGATTGCACTGCTGTTTGGTCGCACCTTGCCGGCGCGGGAGGCGCTATACCTTCCTTTTTGCGACTCCGCAGGCACGCCCATCGACAAAGGGCTGGCGATTTACTTTCCAGCACCGCACTCGTTTACCGGAGAAGACGTGCTCGAACTGCAGGCGCACGGCGGGCCGGTGGTGCTGCAATTGTTGCTGGCGCGTTGCCTGGAGGCGGCGCAACAGGGCGCAGCGGTCGGCTCTCCGGTACTTCCGGGATTGCGTCTGGCCACTGCCGGCGAGTTTTCCGAGCGCGCTTTCCTGAATGACAAGATTGACCTGGCCCAGGCCGAGGCGATTGCCGACCTGATTGACGCCAGTACCGAGGCAGCGGCGCGCAGTGCGGCGCAGTCGCTGTCCGGCGCTTTTTCCAGGGAAGTTCACACCCTGCGTGATGCCGTCATCCATCTGCGCATGTTGGTGGAAGCCACGCTGGACTTTCCGGAAGAGGAAATTGACTTCCTGCAACAGGCGGATGCCAAGGGGCAACTGGAGCGCATCCAGGCCTCGGTGCAGGCTGTGTTTGCCCGCGCGTCCCAGGGCGCGCTGCTGCGCGAGGGCATCCAGGTGGTGATTGCCGGTCAGCCCAATGCCGGCAAGTCTTCCCTGCTGAACGCGCTGGCCGGCGCGGAGCTGGCCATCGTCACCCCGATTGCGGGTACCACGCGTGACCGCGTGCAGGAGACCATACAGATCGAGGGCGTACCCATTCATGTGATCGACACGGCGGGGTTACGCGCTAGCGAAGACGCCGTAGAAATCATCGGCATCGCGCGCGCCTGGGATGCCATTGCAGCGGCCGACGTAGTGCTTTTCTTGCACGACCTGACGCGCATGAGGCAGCCGGATTACCAGGCCGGTGACGCTGAAATCGCGACCACATTGCGACACAAGCTGCCGTCCCGCGTGCCGGTGATCGATGTCTGGAACAAGGCCGATGCGGCGTCCGGCACGGAGTCGGCGGGTGGCGTGACGCTTTCGGCTAAGACCGGTGCTGGCCTCGATACCTTGCGCCGCGCCCTGCTGGATGCGGCGGGTTGGCAGGCGCCCGCCGGCGGCAGTTTTATCGCCCGCGAGCGCCATCTTCAGGCCCTGCGGCAGGTGGAGCAACATTGCGCTGAGGCGCATGCGCACCTGGCCTCGAAGGCGCAGGCACTGGACCTGCTGGCCGAAGAACTGCGTCTGGCGCAAGGGGCCTTGAGCGATATCACGGGCGAATTCAGTTCGGACGACTTGCTGGGCGTGATTTTTTCCCAGTTTTGCATTGGCAAGTGAATCGTCCCGCCTGGCGCAAGCCGGGAACATTCTCAAAATGCACTGGCCACTTTGCAGTGGGTTTGGCAACCCGTGCCGGCACCCGATTCGCAGCCTTATCAGTGTCCGGAAAAATCCACCAGCGTGAACAAAGGCAGGCCGGATTCGCGCAGCTTGGCGGAGCCACCAAGTTCGGGCAAGTCCACAATGGCAGCGCCTTCAATGACCACTGCGCCCTGGCGTTCCAGCAAGCGGCGCCCGGCCATCATGGTGCCGCCGGTGGCAATCAGGTCGTCGATCAGCAACACGCGCTGACCGGGCTTCACCGCATCGGTATGCAACTCCACTGTGGCACTGCCGTATTCCAGCTCGTAGGTTTCTTCCACCGTGGTGTAGGGCAGCTTGCCTTTCTTGCGGATCGGCACAAAGCCGACATTCAGTTCGTACGCCACCACCGCGCCCATGATGAAACCGCGCGCGTCAAGGCCGGCTACCACATCGGGCCGCATATCAGCGCCCATGTAGCGGTGTACAAAGGCATCAATCAACACCCGGAACACCTTGGCGTCTTGCAGCAGCGGCGTAATGTCCCGAAACTGCACGCCGGGTGCCGGCCAGTCCGGCACAGTACGGATGTGGTTGCGCAGGTACTGGTTGACGCTGAGGTTTTGCATGGGTTTATTGCCGGTGGGTGCTAATGCGATGCAGTCGATTGTGCCTTGAGCACACCGGCACTCTGGAGCAGGCGCTGCTCGGCCAGGGCCAGTGCTTCCGCACGGCCGGACAGCACCAGGGTGTCGCCCACTTCCAGCAGCGCGGACATGTCGGCAGACTCCGGTTTGCCGTGGCCGTGGCGCAGGCTGAGCACCCGCACACCCATGTCCTCCAGAGCAAAACTGGCGATAGCGCGTCCCACCGCCTTTGCGCCCGGCGGCAGCGTCACGGTGACCAGGCGCTCGTGCTCCAGTTCATCGACCGAGTTGTCATCGGCACCGTGGAAGAAGCCGCGCAGCAGGTTGTAGCGCGCATCGCGCTGGTCCTGCACGATGCGAATCACGCGGCGCATGGGCACACCGACCAGTGCCAGCGCGTGGCTGGCCAGCATCAGGGAGCCCTCAATGGCTTCGGGCACCACCTCTGTGGCACCGGCAGCGCGCAAATTGTCCAGGTTGTGGTCGTCCTGGGTACGCACAATCACGGGCACCTGCGGCGCGTGCGCCTGGGTGTTAGCCAGGACCTTGAAAACAGCCGGCTCGTCCAGATAGGTCACCACCACGGCGCGGGCGCGCGCCAGTCCGCCAGCCATCAGGGCCTGCAGGCGCGCCGAGTCGCCAAAGGCCACGGTGTGGCCGGCCGCAGCCGCTTGGCGCACCCGGTCCGGGTCCAGGTCCAGCGCCATATAGGGGATGTTCTGGCTCTCCAGAACGCGCGCCAGGTTCTGGCCGCAGCGGCCGAAGCCGCAAATCAGCACATGGTGGTTCACGCTGATGGCTTTGCGGGCAATCGTGGTCAGTTGCAGCGACTGTTGCAGCCACTCGGTGGACACCAGCTGCATCACAATGCGGTTGCTGAACATCACGATGAACGGCGTGAGCACCATGGACAGCACCATGGCAGCCAGAATCGGGTTCAGCAGCGCCGGCGGCACCAGGGAGTTTTCTTCGGCCAGTGTGAGCAACACAAAGCCGAACTCTCCGGCCTGCCCCAGGTAGAGACCGGTACGCAGCGCCACCCCCGCAGTCGCGCCCAGGCTGCGCGAGAGGGCCGTGATCATGGCCACCTTGAGCAGCGGTGGAATCAGCACCAGCAGCAACACCAGGCCCCAGTGCTGCAATACCAGACGCCAGTCCAGCAGCATGCCGATGCTGATGAAGAACAGGCCCAGCAACACA
This sequence comes from Comamonadaceae bacterium, assembly GCA_947375135.1. Classification (GTDB taxonomy): domain Bacteria; phylum Pseudomonadota; class Gammaproteobacteria; order Burkholderiales; family Burkholderiaceae_C; genus Allorhodoferax. The sequence continues at coordinate 11,777 of CANCER010000053.1, forward strand.
TCGTGGTAGGGCCGGATGTCGGTTTCCACCTGGTGCTTGAATTCGGTTTCGGAGATCAGCATGCCGGCAATAAACGCGCCCAACGCCAGACTCAGGCCCGCCTCCTGCGTCAGCCAGGCCAGGCCCAGCGTGATGAAAAGCAGGTTGAGTACAAACAGCTCGTCACTCTTGCGGCGCGCCACCAGCGTCAGCCAGCGCCGCATCACATGCTGCCCACCCACCAGCAGCACACCGACCAGCAGGGTGGCTTTCAGGGCGGCCAGGCCCAACGCGGTGACCAGCCCCTGTGCCGGTGCGCCCAGCGCGGGCACCAACACCAGCAAGGGCACCAGCGCAAGGTCTTGAAAGAGCAGCACACCCATGACGCGTTTGCCGTGCTCAGACTCCATCTCCAGTCGTTCCACCATCAGCTTCACGACAATCGCGGTACTGCTCATGGCCAGAGCGCCTGACAGGGTGAGCGCAGCCTTCCAGTCCATATCCCAGAGATCGGGTAAGCGGTCATTGAGCACCACCATGGTGGCCGTGCCCAGAAGCATGGTCAGCGCGACTTGCAGCGAACCCAGACCCAGCACGTGCTGGCGCATGGTGCGCAGCTTGGGCAGATTGAACTCCAGCCCGATGACAAACATCAGAAACACCACGCCAAACTCACCCAGATGCTGCACGGTTTCCACGTTCTTTGACAGGGCCAGCGCGTTGGGGCCGATCACCACGCCCACGCACAAATAGCCCAGCATGGGCGGTAGCTTGAGCAGGCGGCAGACCACCACACCCAGCACGGCGGCCAGCAAATACAAGAGGGTGATTTCCAATCCGGTCATGCTTTGATACTAGCAAGCGTGCGCGAAGGCCCACTGCCTCTATAAAATGCCCGCATGACAGCACCTGCCCACCCGACGTCCCCCGCCCAGCGCGCCATTGCCCTGGCGCAGGAAACCCTGGAGATCGAGGCCTCTGCGGTGCTGGATCTCAAAGCACGCATTGGTGCAAACTTTGCCAAAGCCGTTGACATGGTCCTTGCCATCCGTGGCCGCGTGGTGATCATGGGGATGGGCAAGAGTGGCCACGTCGGCCGCAAGATGGCGGCTACCCTGGCATCTACCGGAACGCCGGCCCTGTTTGTACATCCGGCTGAAGCCAGCCACGGCGACCTCGGCATGATCACTGCCCACGATCTGGTGCTTGCTATCTCCAACAGTGGTGAGTCCCAGGAAATGGCCGTGCTCTTGCCCGTGCTCAAGCGCTTGGGCGCCCCCTTGATCGCCATGACGGGTAACGCCCAGTCCACCATGGCACGGCATGCCGACCTGTGGCTCGACAGCGCCGTCGCCAAGGAAGCCTGCCCCTTGAATCTGGCGCCTACGGCCAGCACCATCGCGCAAATGGCTCTGGGGGATGCGCTGGCCGTGGCGCTGCTGGATGCCCGTGGTTTCAGGGCCGAAGACTTTGCCCGCTCCCACCCCGGCGGTGCGCTGGGACGCAAACTGCTCACCCATGTCAGTGATGTGATGCGCAGCGGAGACGCCGTGCCGCGTGTGGCGCCCGGCGCCAGTTTCAGTGACCTGATGCGCGAAATGAGTGCCAAGGGACTGGGTGCAGCGGCCGTCGTCGATGGCGAAGGCCAGATCCTGGGCATTTTTACCGACGGCGATTTGCGCCGCCTGGTCGAGCAGGGCAAGGATTTGCGCTCCAGCCGGGCCGCAGATGTGATGCACCGCACGCCCAAGACGATTGGCCTGCATGCCTTGGCGGTGGATGCGGCAGATCTGATGGAGGCCCACCGCATCACCAGCGTGCTGGTGTTGGATGCACAGGGTCACTTGTGCGGTGCCGTCAGCAGCAACGACCTGATGCGGGCCAAGGTGATCTGATGCAGCCCGCCATTCATTTCGATCCGGCACTGTTGCTCAAGGCGCAAGGCATCAGGGTCGTTTTCTTTGATGTGGATGGTGTTCTCACCGACGGAGGCCTGCTGTTTTCTGAAGGTGGCGAAACGCTTAAGCGCTTCAACACGCTTGATGGCCACGGGCTCAAGCTCTTGCAAAAGGCAGGCATCACCCCCGCAGTGATTACCGGACGCGATTCCAAGCCCCTGCGCAAACGGCTCGACGCCCTGGGCATCGTCCACGCACATTTCGGCACCGAGGACAAAGCGCCCGCCGCTGACCAGACCTTGCAGGCTTTGGGCCTGAACTGGAGCCAGGCTGCGGCGATGGGCGATGACTGGCCGGATCTTCCGCTGCTGTGCCGGGCAGCCTTCGCCTGTGCGCCCGTCAACGCACACCGGGAAGTGTTGGCTGCCGCCCACTATGTCACCGCCAAACCGGGTGGTTTTGGCGCCGTGCGAGAACTGTGCGATTTGCTGCTGGTGGCCAGCGGGCGCTACGTGGACTTGCTGGACGGGTACCGACACTGATGGGCCGTGCCATCGCCATTGTTCGTGAGGCCTGGGATCGCTTTTTGCTGTACCTGCCACTGGCCTGTATGGCCGTGCTCGCGCTGGGCAGTTATTGGATGGTGCGCAGTGCGCCCCAGCTTGCGGAGCCGGCTGCGCCGCGTGTGCTACGCCACGATCCTGATTACTTCATGGAGGGCTTTTCGGTCAAAACCTTTGACGCCAGCGGGCGTATGCGCAGCGAGGTCCTGGGCGACAAAGTGCGGCACTACCCCGATACCCAATGGCTGGAGATTGACGGTATCCGGATCCGCTCCTTCGACTCCAAAGGAACGCTGACCACGGCCACTGCAGATCGCGGCCTGACCAACGAGGATGGCTCCGAGGTGCAACTCCTGGGCCATGCGCAAGTGGTGCGTGAAGCCGGTGCGGACGCTTCTTCCAAGGCCAGCCCGCGCATGCAGTACCGCAGCGAGTTCCTGCACGCCTTTTTGAACACCGAGCAGATCAAGTCCCACAAGCCGGTGGAACTGCAGCGTGGCCGGGACCACTTCAGCGCCGATCGAATGGACTTTGACAATGTGGAGCAGGTGCTGCAATTGGATGGGCGGGTACATGGCACGCTGGTGCCCACCCCTCAGCGCTAAGCGCGGCCCAGCGGCTAAAGCCATTAAGGCAGGGGAAAACGCATGACAAGACTGGTATTTATCACCGGCGCTTCCAGTGGCATTGGTCAGGCGCTGGCCTGGCAGTTTTACCAGTCGGGTTGCAATCTGGCCCTGGTGGCCCGGCGCGGTGAGGTGGTGCAGGCTTGGGCTCAAGCGCGGGGCGTGGAGCCGCAACGCCTGCGTATCTACAGCGCCGATGTGGCCGATATCGACAGCATTGTGTCCGCCGGTCGGCAATGCATGGCGCAGCAGGGCTTGCCCGATGTAGTGATCGCAAATGCCGGCATCAGCGTGGGCATGGATAGCGCGGTGCGTTCTGACCTGGATGTGATGGCCCGCACGTTCGCCACCAACAACATCGGCCTGGCCGCCACCTTTCAGCCCTTTGTAGAAGCCATGTGCGCCAGAGGTTCCGGCACCCTGGTGGGTATAGGCAGTGTGGCAGGTATCCGGGGCTTGCCGGGCCATGGCGCGTACTGCGCCAGCAAGGCTGCCGTTATTGCCTATTGCGAAAGCCTGCGCGGCGAGTTGCGCGCAAGCGGTGTGGCCGTGGTGACGATTTGCCCGGGCTATATCGACACACCGCTAACGCGGCAGAACAGCTACTCCATGCCCTTCCTGATGCAGGTGGACGACTTTGCCCGGCGCGCCTTCAAGGCTATCCAAGCCGGTAGCAGCTACCAAGTCATTCCCTGGCAAATGGGCGTGGTGGCAAAACTGCTGCGCCTGCTGCCTAATGCTTTATTTGACAAGGCGCTGTCGGGTAGGCCGCGTAAACGTCGGGCGGACCAAGCCTGAGACGATTTCAACGGGGCAACAATGCAAAAAGGACCCGAAGGTCCTTTTTTCTATGCAACTAGTGCTTAGTAGCTGGAGCCACGGCCACCGCCGTAACCGCCGCCGCCGGAGCGTCCACCGCCACCGCCGCCGTATCCACCGCCACCACCGGAGCGGCTACCGCCACCACCGTAGCCGCCACCGCCGCCAGCACCACCACCGAAGCCGCCGCCACCGGAGCGGGGAGGACGGGGTTCCATGGGACGGGCTTCGTTCACAACCAGACCACGGCCACCGTACTGCTGACCATTCACGCCACTGATAGCGGCTTGCGCTTCAGCATCGCTGCCCATTTCCACAAAGCCGAAGCCCTTGGAGCGGCCGGTGTCACGTTCCATCATGACTTTTGCGCTGGTGACTGTACCGTGCGGTGCAAATGCTTGCTGCAGGTCTTCATCACGGAAAGAATATGGCAGATTGCCAACGTAAAGTTTGTTGCCCATTAAGGACTCCTCAAAATAACTCAAAACGCGATGGAGTCCAAAACCGCAATCAACAAACCATTAAAGACTTATAGCAGACGCGAAACTGACTAAACACCGCAAACTTCCCTGCCAGATTTCTGACAAGGCTGTTTCATTATGCGTCAATTTTTAAAACATGCCTAATTTTTTTTAAATCGGATTGAAAGCAGGGGTGGCTTTCAATCCGGCGCAACGTAATTGCGCCACTGCTTCAGGTTGTTCCGCATGACCAGCATTTGCATCTCGAAGCGCGGACATGCCTTGCAAGCCAGCAAATGCAGCCGCAAGGCGACCCGATCCGGCCACGCCAGCGTGCGGTCTTCCCGCGCCACCATGAGGGCTGCTGCCTCCTTGCAGGTTCTTCTAAGAGGTATCACGGTTGAAGTGTCTTTCCATACCAATTTAGCTCCAGGCATTCGCGCAAGCGCAAGCGGGCGCGGTGGAGCTGTACGTAGAGGTTGGTCGGTGTCAGCCCCAACTCCTTACAGATTTCATCGCTGCTGAGTTCCAGCCATTCGCGCATTAGAAACAGGCGTCCCTGTGATTTTGGCAGTTGGTTGGTGCAGGCCTCCAGCACCTCAAAAAACTGCCGGCTGGATACCTGCTGCTCCGGGTTGCCCCAGTCTGCCGGTGGCTCTGCAAAGTGACCGTCCGTCTGGAAGCCCAGGTAGTCCAAGGGATTCACATCGGCGTCTTCGGTCACGTCCGACTGGCTCACTTCCCGACCGTGCAGGCGCAAGGCGTCAACGACCTTGTGTTTCAGGATTCCAACCAGCCAGGTCTTGAGTTGTGAGCGGCTGCCGAAGGACTGCGGCTTGGCCAGCGCAGCCAGCACAGCCTCAGAGACGGCGTCTTCCGCCCAGGCTTCGTTACGCAACTGCAGGCGTGCGAATTTCAGCAGGTAATCACGTAGATCAGCAACTTGTTGGTCGAAGTTGGGCATGGGAATGTGCTGGGTTAGTTTGGCGCATTCTAGTTCCGGCAAAAAGGCCGCAGATTCAACACCCTCTGCCGCGCCCTGCGAGAAGTCCCCTGGACCAAGAACTCAGAGTTGAAGCAGCACCACGCGGCCTGCATGAACTACGCGAGGGTTGCTTTACATCTTCAATCATTAACCAGAAAAAAATGAACATCGCATGAGCCAGTTTTACCCGCCGGACTTTTGCCGCTGCTGTTGTGGATGCAGCAGATCTGCTGGCTCATCCGTTCACCGCAGAGGCACTGGACACGCTATGCGCTAACGTGCAGCGTGTCACTGGTAGATGTGAACACTATTTACGTCAACGCCCTTAATGTCATGTCTGCCCGCAGGTGTGGGCTTTATATCGCGACGGCTGCTTGTGTCCGCTCCATGGTCAGGCAAATCCTGGCGCCACCGGTCTGAGCGCGGCGTATTTCAAAGGCTTCTTTTCCCATTCATGAACTCACTGGCCACGCAGCAGCAAGCCTTGCTGGCGACACCGTTTGACTGGCCGCCGCAAGAGGCCACCTTTGCGCCTCGGCGGCTATGCTATTTGCGCAGGGGACGACCCTGGTCGCGGGCTCAAGGCATACCACGACCAATTGCCACTGTGATGCCGGCGCATTTGGAGCACAACCCGTCCTTGCATGCCGCAACCGGATTGGACTTTGCGCTGTGGCTGCCGCAGGCCGTGCAGACGAGGCTGGTGTTGGGGGTCAGCCCACTTTCTGCACAGTAGCGGCCCTGTACTCACCAGTTCGCTTCGCGCTCCGGTGTGGCGCTGATCTTGTGAATACTCAGGTCAGCGCCGTCAAATTCTTCTTCCTGGCTCATGCGCAGCCCCAGCGTCACTTTAAGCAAACCGTAGACCGCAAAGCCGCTGACCAGTGCCCACAGCACGCCCATGCCAGTGCCTATGAGCTGCGCGCTCAGGCTCACACCGCCCAGTCCACCCAGCGCCTTGCTGCCGAAGATGCCGGCCGCAACACCGCCCCAGGTGCCGCACAGGCCGTGCAATGGCCAGACGCCGAGAACGTCGTCGATCTTCCATTTGTTTTGCGTCAGCGTGAACATCAGCACAAAGATGGCACCGGCCACGCCGCCCACCACCAGCGCGCCCAGCGGGTGCATCAGGTCCGAGCCCGCGCACACGGCCACCAGACCGGCCAGCGGGCCGTTGTGCAAAAAGCCGGGGTCGTTCTTGCCCAGCACCAGCGCCACCAGCGTGCCGCCCACCATGGCCATCAGCGAGTTCACCGCCACCAGGCCGGAGATCTTGTCCAGCGTCTGCGCGCTCATCACATTGAAGCCAAACCAGCCCACCGTCAGAATCCAGGCGCCCAGGGCCAGAAACGGAATGCTCGAAGGCGGGTGCGCCGAAATGGCGCCGTCCTTGCGGTAGCGGTTGCTGCGCGCGCCCAGCAAAATGACCGCGCCCAACGCAATCCAGCCGCCCACCGCATGCACCACCACGCTGCCAGCAAAGTCATGAAACTCGGCGCCTGTAGTGGCCAGCAGCCAGGCCTGCACGCCAAAGTGCTGGTTCCAGGCAATGCCCTCAAAGAAGGGGTAAATCACGCCGACGATCACCGCCGTGGCCAGCAACTGCGGCCAGAACTTGGCGCGCTCGGCAATGCCACCGGAAATGATGGCCGGAATGGCCGCGGCAAAGGTCAGCAGAAAGAAGAACTTCACCAGCTCATAGCCGTTCTTGGCCGCCAGTTCTTCGGCGCCTACGAAGAAGCCGGTTCCATAGGCCACCGAATAACCCACGACGAAATAGACAACCGTAGAGACCGAGAAGTCCACCAGGATCTTGACCAAGGCATTGACCTGGTTCTTGCGGCGTACCGTGCCCAGCTCCAAAAACGCAAACCCCGCATGCATGGCAAGCACCATGACAGCGCCCAACAAAATAAACAGGGCATTAGCGCCCTGTTGTAGTGCATTCATAAACAGCCTCTTGTGATTAATGCTTTGAAGCGGTGCATAAAAAGGAGTGCAGCCGCATATGCACCATTTGTAAGCAAAAAACACGCCAAAAGAGAGCGGGCTTTTTGATTTCGATGTTTTGGTGCATAGGTGTCCCCGAATACGCCGCGCTTTATAGAAACGGCCGCTTGGGATGTTCAGCGTGATTACCTTGCAAATTAAAACCATTATTTTTAAAATGCAAGGTATGTATACGCGTCTTTGTACTCCCCGTCTTCGCCAACTAGCCCAGCAGTTTCCCGCCGTGCTGCTACTGGGTGCGCGTCAAGTCGGCAAAACCACCCTGGCACGCCAAAGCTTTGCCGAGTACAGCTACATTGACCTCGAAGACCCCGTAACCCGCGCACTGTTCGCCGAAGGTCCCCGCTTTCAACTGGATGCGCGCGCCAGTGGCAATGGCCTGGTGTTGGACGAGGCGCAGCGCCTGCCCGCGCTGTTCGACGCCTTGCGCGGTGCTATCGACGCAGATCGACAGCGCATGGGGCGCTTCATCATCCTGGGCTCCTCCCAGCCCACGCTGATTCGTCAGGTATCAGAAAGCCTGGCCGGGCGCGTCGGCATCCTGGAACTCTCGCCCTTGACGGTGGCCGAAAGCTCCAGCGGCGATGCACCCATCCCCGGCTACCAGCAGAACTGGCTGGCTGGCGGGTTCCCGGATGCGCTGGGTGCCGCCACGCGCGGCGGCAACTTCCGTGACTGGTGGGAAGCCTATCTGCGTACCTACGTGGAGCGGGACCTGCCGGTGATGGGCGTGGGCGCAGACCCCATCCAGATGCGCAAGCTCCTGACCATGTTGGCCCATGCACAAGGCGGCCTGTCCAACCACAGCCAGATGGCCGCCGCCCTGGGAATCTCGCAGCCCACCGTGGCGCGCTATGTAGACATCCTGGAGCAGAGCTTTCTGGTCCGGCGGCTGCCCCCATACTTTCGCAATATCGGCAAACGGCTGGTCAAAGCACCCAAGGTCTACCTGCGCGACACCGGCCTGTTGCATCACCTTCTCAACATTGACTCCCTGGAGGCGCTGGACCACCACCCGATTCGCGGAGCGAGCTGGGAGACCTTTGTGATGGAAGACCTCCTGCGGCGTGAAGCGCTCGCCCACCCGCACAGCATCGCGCACTATTGGCGAACCTCGGCTGGCGCAGAGGCCGATTTGCTGCTGGAGCGCCAGGGCGCCTTGCATGTGGTGGAAATCAAAACCTCCCGGGCCGCTTCGCCCCACCTTGCGCGCGGCCTGAAAGCCATCATGGTGGACACGTTGGCCAGCAGCGTGACGGTTATCGACCAGGGCCCAGAGAGTGAACCCTTGGCCCCCGGCATCAACCGGCTCGGTTTTGGCAGCGCAACGCAGTGGCTTCCTGGATAGTGCCGAAATCAGTATCGTTGAAGCCATTGAAAGGACCGCGACATGGACAACACGCTCACCATTTCCGAGATCAAACGCCGTGGCATGTCCGCGATCAGTGAGCCTCTGCGTGCCGGCCCCGCCCACATCATGAAGCGCAACAAAACGGCCGCCGTCGTCCTCTCGGTGGAGGAATACCAGCGCTGGCTTCAAAAAGACGCCGTGCTGATTCCAGGCATGACTGCCATGCAATGGCTGATTAGCCAAGCCACCAGCGGGGCAAAGGAGCAAAGCTGCCATTGACGCTGACATGGCGAGTGAGCGCGCCTAGTGATTTAGCTGTATGGGCAAACTTACCGGCTTGCACCCTCAGAAGCCTATCCGCTGGTCCGCAGTCGAATATGGAATAACGCCTCAAAAACCACACAACGTATAAACTTTATCCGTACATTTAGGAGCAGCAACCATGCCCAAAGAAGCCGTTTTCACGATGAAACTCGAGCCAGATTTGCGCGAGGCTTTCATGAGCGAGGCACAAGCCGCACATCGTCCCGCCTCGCAAGTCTTGCGTGAACTGATGCGCGAGTTCGTCCAGCGCCAACGCCAAGCGCGTGAGCACGACGACTTCATGGAGCAAAAGGTTCAGGCAGCACGCAATTCAATACAAGCTGGTTTGGGTATTGCGAACGAAGAGGTTGAAGCGCAATTTGCAGCACGCCGTGCCAAAGTGGCTGGCTTGGCGTGAGGGTTGTCTGGGCGCCAGAAGCGTTGCAGGACCGCATTGAAATCTGGGACTACATCGTCGCCGACAACCCGGGAGCGGCAGTGCGCATGGACGACCTATTCAGTGACTCGGCCAGCAGACTAGCCGAACATCCCAAGCCAGGTCGTCCAGGCAAGGTTGTCGGAACCCGCGAACTCGTCGTTCACGAGCACTACCGATTGGTGTGCGAAATCAGCAACGACACGGTGCACATACTGACCCTGAGTCACACCGCCAGACTCTGGCCGCCGGCCAAGACATAGATTTACAAAGTGTCAGCCTGCCCTGCCGGAATTAGAAGGCTGGGTGCCAGAAGTATTTCAATAGGCGTGACAGCGACGTTACGCTGCTCAAAGTCATCTGGGGTGTGGTTAATCGGGCTATTTACGCCTGTGTCGGACGTGAGGTTATAAGCGCTTTATCCGGCGCAGTCCGTCTTTAGCGGTATTTGTAAAGCGCCCGCAAGCCGGAGCAAATTGGCGCTGGCGGGATTTTACAGCGATTCTGTACTTGCAGTTCGTAAGGGTCTGTGAGGTGTGCGCAGGTCATTCCTACGTAGCGGGCCATTTGCTTGCAGGAATACATCTAATGTTGAATGAGTGATCTATTTGTCAATC
>CANCER010000054.1 GCA_947375135.1 Comamonadaceae bacterium
TGATGCGGATGGTGGCGCCCGCCAGCTCACCGGTCAGCGCCACGTCCACCAGGCCCATGTGGCCAATGGCTTCGGTGCTGAAGTCCACCTGCGGGAAGGCGGCGCGCAGCACGTCGCGCGACTTTGGTCCGGCCACGCTCATGGCGGCCCACTGGTCGGTGACCGAGGCCACCGTCACGCGCAGCTCGGGCCACACCACTTGCAGCAAGAATTCCAGGTGGCTCATCACCTTGCCGGCCTGGCCGGTGGTGGTGGTCATGAAGAATTCGGTGTCCGAGATGCGGCTGGTGGTGCCGTCGTCCATCACGATGCCGTCCTCGCGCAGCATGAAGCCGTAGCGCGCCCGGCCAACACCCAGCTTGGCAAAGCCGTTCACATAGACGCGGTTGAGGAACTCGGCCGCATCCGGTCCCTGCACGTCGATCTTGCCCAGCGTGCTTACATCGGCCATGCCAACCTGTTCGCGCACGATGTCCATCTCGGCCTTGTAGGCCTCTGACAGCGTCGCGCCATGGGTCTTGTACCAAAGCGGGCGCATCCAGTAACCGGCTTCCATCATCTGGCCGCCGTTGACCGTGTGCCAGCCGTGCATGGCGGTGCGGCGCACCGGTGCCAGGTGGCCGCGCACACTGCGTCCGGCCAGCGTGCCGATCGTAGCTGGCGTGTAGGGCGCGCGGAAGGTGGTGGTGCCCACATCGTTCACGGCCATGCCGCGCTTGGAGGCCATGATGCTCAGCGCATTCAGGTTGGAGGTCTTGCCCTGGTCCGTGCCCATGCCCTGGGTGGTGTAGCGTTTGAGGTGCTCCACCGACTGGTAGCCTTCCAGATGCGCCAGTTCCACATCGCTGGTGGCCACATCGTTCTGGAAATCGACAAAGCTCTTGTCCACGGGGTTAGCGGTGGTGATGGGGCCGACACTGACGAAGGCCATGTAGGCATCGCGCGAATCGGGCGCGCGCGGTGCATCGCCGGGCACCGTTTTGCCGCACGCCTGTGCCGCCTGGCGCGCCGCTTCCCAGCCGCTCTGGATGGCGGCGGTCATGGTCTGGGTGCCGACCATGCTGCCCGCGCCAAAGTGCGCGCGGTCAAAGCCACCGGGCACAAAGCTGGACAGTTCGGGCTTGTAGACCGGGCGGATACCGCGGTGCGAGGTCAGGTGCACCGATGGCGTCCAGCCGCCGGACATGGCGATCAGGTCGACGTTGTGGCTGCTCAAGCTGCTGCCCACCGTTCCGCTGGCCAGGTCGTAGGAGGCCAGGGCGCATTGATTGACGCGTGCCGCGCCCTGCGCCTGCACCAGTGCCGTGGCCATCAGCACCTCGACGCCGGCCGCCTTGGCCGACTCGACCAGCGCGTTGTTGGTCTGCTTGCGCAGATCGGCCAGCTTCACCAGCGAGCCGGCCTTCGCCAGCGCGATGGCATCGGCATAGGCGGCGTCGTTGTTGGTGCAGAACAGGGCCTGCTTGCCTGCCACCACGCCGTAGCGGTTAGCGTACGTCCCCACCGCGTTGCTCAGCATCACGCCGGGCCGGTCATTGCCGGCAAACAGCAGAGGGCGCTCCAGCGCGCCGCAGGCCATCACGATGCTCTTGGCGCGCAGGATGTGCAGGCGCTGGCGCGGCACGCCATGCGCCGCATCGGCCACACCCGGTGCGCTGCGCTCCATCACGCCCACGGTGTTGCCGTCAAACAGGCCGAAGCCGGTGGCGCGGTTCATCAGCGTGGCGTTGGGCAGGCTGTGCAGCTCGGCCAGCGTGGCCTTCAGCCATGCAGCTTCCGGGCTGTCGATGGCATGGTTGAGCAGCGAGCCGCCGCATTCGAAATCCTGCTCCACCAGCGTCACGTCCAGGCCCGCACGCGCTGCGCCCAGGGCGGCGCTCAGGCCAGCCGGGCCGGATCCAATCACCAGCACATCCGGGAAGCCGTGGTGCCAGTCGTAGCGGTCGGGGTCCGGCAGTTCGGTGGCTTTGCCAAGACCCGCGGCCTTGCGGATGAAGTGTTCAAAAAACATCCAGCCCTTGAGCGAGGGCATGAAGGTCTTGTAATAAAAGCCGGCGACAAAGATGCTGGTGAGCTTGCTGTTCACCGCCATCAGGTCGAACTCCACCGAGGGCCAGGCGTTCTGCGTGCGGGCGATCAGGCCCTTGTGCGACTCGATCACGGTGGCGGCGATATTCGGCTCGGTCTGCGCGCCTTCGCCCAGGGTCAGCAGGGCATTGGGTTCTTCCACGCCCGCCGCCATGATGCCGCGCGGGCGGTGGTATTTGAAGCTGCGGGCGACCAGATGCTTGCCATGGGAGAGCAGGGTGGCGGCGACGGTGTCACCGGCGTAGCCAGTGAGGGGTTTGCCGTCGAAGCTGATTTCGACCGGCTTGCTGCGGTCTATGCGGCCGCCGGTGGGAGTGCGGAAAGCGCCGGTGTTGTTGTTGATGTTGTTGGCGCTCATGCGTTGCTCTCGTTGCGGCGTGCCGGGCCGTTGTACGGTGCGGGCTGGGTTGCGTTGAGGGGGCGGTTGCGGGCGGGCATCACGTCGAGGATGTCGTGGCTGATGGTGTTGCGTTTGACGACCAGCCAGCGGCGGCAGGCCAGGGTGTGTTGCCAGAACTCGAAGTGGTCGCCCTTGGGGTTGTTGCGGGTGTAGACGGCGTCTACCCATTCCTTGTGGTTTTCTTTTTCCAGACCGGGATAGGTTTTGGTGGCGTCGCCGAAGTAGGAGAACTCTTCGTGGTCGCGCACGCCGCAATAGGGGCAATTTATTCGTAGCATCGTTGGTTACTTCTTGATGTGTTGGTCAGCGAGGCGAGCCGGGTTGCGCCCCGGCAGGCGCATTGCTGTTGTGGAAGAGACGTTATTGCTGTCGTGGCAAGCCGGGTCTCGGCCCGGCGGCCGAGGCACTTTTCTTTGCTTCGCCAAAGAAAAGTCCCCAAAAGAAAGGCGACCCTGGTGTCTGCGACCCCGGAGCGCAGCACCGGGGCAACCTGCGCTGCTCGCGAAGCGCGGGCGCGCCGCAAACTCGCCCTGCGGGCTCAAACATGCGGCCCGCTTCTTCCGCGCTTCACTGCGCTGCTCGGCGCATACACAAGGGCGGGGAGCGGGGACAGGAATACCGGGGGCAGCGGCTGGTGCTTTGCACCAGCGCAAAGACAGGAGAGGACTACCGCTCGTGTAAGAGAGGGCTTTGGTTATTGTGGATGCTGGGTTGGTTGCAGTTGCAGTTGCAGTTGCAGTTGCGACTGCAGAAGCAGAAGCAGAAGCAGAAGCAGAAGCAGAGCCGTTCCTATTGCCACAAACCGATGCGAAGCGAGGGGAAGTTCCTTCCCCATCCCGTGTGCGCGCGCCGAGGAGCGCAGCAACAGGCGGAAGGAGCAGGTCGCATGTTTGAGGCGATAGCCGAGTTTGCGAACTGCCCGCCTGTTGCGAGCACCGCAGGTTGCCCTTCGCGCAGCGAAGGGACACGCGCACCCGGGTCGCCTTTTCTTGGGCTACTTTCTTTTGGCGAAGCAAAAGAAAGTAGATCGGCCGCCGGGCCGAGACCCTGCTAGCCTCGAAAGCAAACCCATCAAGCAACGAAGTAGCAGCCATCACTGCAGGTGGTTATAAGGCCCATATCCCGCCTCATCGATATACCGCCCCTTCTCAAACCGATCCATCGTGAACCCCGCATTAAACGGATGCGGCGAATCATTAGCAATCGTGTGCGCAAAACACCACCCCGACGCAGGCGTAGCCTTAAACCCGCCATAACACCACCCGCCATTCAGATACAGCCCAGGCACCGGCGTCGTCGTAATGATGGGCGAGCCATCCGGCGTCATATCCATAATCCCGCCCCAGCTCCGCAGCAACCGCAGCCGCGATGCAAAGGGAACGAGGCTGGTCAGCCCCTGCATGGTCTCACCCCAGTTGGCGATGTTGCCGCGCTGCGCATAGGAGTTGTAGCGGTCGATATGCCCGCCAAACACCAGTCCACCCTTGTCCGACTGCGAGACATAAAAATAGGTCGCGCTCCACACCACCACATGGTTCACCACGGGCTTGATGGATTCGCTGACAAAGGCCTGCAGCACATGGCTTTCAATCGGCAGCGAAAGACCGGCCTTTTGCGCCAGCACCGAGGTGTGTCCCGCCACCGCAATGCCGACCTTGCCCGCGGCAATGTCACCGCGCGTGGTCTTCACGCCCACAATCTTTTCACCGGCCCAGAGGTAATCCAGCACTTCGCAGTTCTGGATGATGTCCACACCCATCTGGTCGGCCGCGCGGGCGTAGCCCCAGGCCACGGCGTCGTGGCGTGCCGTGCCGGCGTCCGGTTGCAGCATGCCGCCGTAGATGGGGAAGCGCGCCTGGTCCGAATAGTCTAGGTAGGGAGCTTCCTTCATCATCTCTTCGCGCGTCAGGATTTCGGAGCGGATGTTGTTCAGGCGCATGGTGTTGGCGCGGCGTACCAGGCCGTCCAGCGAGGCCTGCGAGCAGGCGGCAAACAGGTAGCCGCGGGGCGAGAACATGACGTTGTAGTTCAGGTCTTCCGACATGCCGCGCCACAGCTCCATGCTGTGCTCATAAAACGGCGTGTTCTCTTGCATCATGTAATTGGAGCGCACGATGGTCGTGTTACGCCCCACATTGCCGCCGCCCACATGGCCTTTTTCCACAATGGCAATGTTCTTGATGCCGTGGTTTTTGGCCAGGTAGTAGGCGGTGGCCAGGCCATGGCCGCCGCCGCCCACGATGATGACGTCGTAGCTCTTTTTGGGCGAGGCATCGCGCCAGGCGCGCTCCCAGCCCTTGTGGCCACCCATCGCATGCTTGAGCAGCGACCAGATGGAATACTTTTCGCCGGTGCGCTCTATCACTGCCATTGGTTTACATCCTCATGCGTTTGGCTTCGGGGTCGAACGGCGGGTCCATCTGCAGGCGTGCCTTGCGGCGCTCGCCCAGGATTTCGATTTCCAGTTCCATGTCGTCTTTAACCAGTTCGGTAGGGATATAGCCCTGGGCCAGCGACTGGTTCACGTAGTGACCAAAGCCGCCGGAAGTCACCCAGCCTACCACCTTGCCGTCCACCCAGATCGGCTCGTCGCCCATCACGTCGCAATCCAGCGCATCCACCACCATGAAGACGCGGGTCTTTTTCGGGCCGTCCGCCTTTTCCTTGATGGCTGCCGCCTTGCCAATGAACTCGTGCTTGTCGAGTTTGACGAAGCGGTCCAGACCGGCTTCAAACGGGCCGTAAATCGGGCGGAACTCGCGGAACCAGGTGCCGAAGTTCTTTTCCAGGCGCAGGCACAAGAGCGCGCGCATGCCGAAGTTGGTAATGCCCAGATCGGCACCGGCTTCCATGATGCTTTCGTACAGGCGGCGCTGGTACTCGGGCGCGACCCAGATCTCGTAGCCCAGGTCGCCCGTGTAGGTGACGCGGTTGACCTTGGCCGTGACAGTTGCCACCTGCATTTCGCGGTAGTCCATGAACTTGAAGGCCTCCCCCGACACATCGTCGTCGGTCAGACGCTGCAGCAGTTCGCGCGACTTGGGGCCGGCGATCGACAGGCCGATCAGCTTCATGCCAAACGGCGTGACGGTGACCGAACCATCGGTGGGCAGGGTCTGCTCGAACCAGCGCATGTGGTAGACCTGCGCCTGGGAGGAGCCCCACATCATGAAGCGCTCGTCGTCGGCCTTGGCGATGGTGAAGTCGCCAATGATCTTGCCGTTGTGGTTGAGCATGGGGCAGAGTTGCAGCCGGCCCTTTTTAGGCAGGGTGTTGGTCATCTGCGTTTGCAGCCAGGCTTCTGCACCGGGGCCGGTGATCTCGTACTTGGCGAAGTTGGCGACCTCGGTCACGCCCACGGCTTCGCGCACGGCCTTGCACTCGGCCTTGATCGGCTCGAAGTCGTTGGAGCGGTGGAAGGACACGATGTCCTTGGCCTCCGTGCCCTTGGGGGCGAACCACAGCGGCGTTTCCATGCCCCAGGAGTCGCCCATTACCGCGCCCTGCGCAATGAATTTGTCGTACAGCGGCGTGGTCTGCAGCGGACGGCCTGCCGGCAGCTCTTCGTTGGGGAAGCGGATGCGAAAGCGGCGCGAATAGTTCTCGCGCACCTTGGCATTGGTGTAGTTGCGGGTGGCCCAGTCGCCGTAGCGCGCCACGTCCATGCCCCAGATGTCAAAGCCCGGGTCGCCGTCCACCATCCAGTTGCTCAGAGCCAGGCCGACACCGCCACCCTGGCTGAAACCTGCCATCACGCCGCAGGCGCTCCAGAAGTTGGTGCGGCCCTGCACCGGTCCCACCAGCGGGTTGCCGTCGGGTGCGAAGGTGAAGGGGCCGTTGATCACGCGCTTGATGCCGGCGTTTTCCAGCGTGGGGAAATGCTTGAACGCGATTTCCAGCGAGGGCGCAATACGGTCCAGATCGGGCTGCAGCAGTTCCTGGCCAAAGCTCCAAGGGGTGGTGCGCGGCGACCAGGGTTTGCCGGCCTGCTCGTACACGCCCAGCACCATGCCCTTGCCCTCCTGGCGCAGGTAGCTCTCGGCACCAAAGTCGATGACGTGACCGATTTCCTTGCCCGCCGTTTTGTTGAACTCCACCACCTCGGGGATGTCGTCCGTCACCAGGTACATGTGTTCCATGGCCAGCACCGGCAGTTCGATGCCCACCATGCGGCCCACCTCGCGCGCCCACAGGCCGCCGGCGTTGACCACGTGTTCGCACTCGATCACGCCCTTGTTGGTGATGACGCGCCAATGGCCGTCGGGCTTTTGCTCCAAAGACTCCACTTTGGTCTGCACTTCAATCGTGGCGCCGCCCAGACGTGCCGCCTTGGCGTAGGCGTAGGTGGTGCCGCTGGGGTCCAGATGGCCTTCGTTGGGGTCGAGCAGGGCGCCCAGAAAATATTTTTCTTCGATGAAGGGGAAGTAGTTCTTGGCTTCCTTGACCGAGATGATTTCGGTCTCCATGCCGAGGTAGCGGCCGCGTGCCACCGTCATCTTCAAAAACTCCATGCGCTCGGGCGTGTCGGCCAGCATGATGCCGGGCGACTTGTGCAGGCCGCAGCTTTGGCCCGAGATGCGCTCCAGCTCCTCGTACAGGGCCACGGTGTAGCTTTGCAACATGGCCACATTCGGGTCGCCGTTGAGCGTGTGGAAACCGCCGGCCGCATGCCAGGTGGAGCCACTGGTGAGCTGATCGCGCTCCAGCAGCATCACGTCGCTCCAACCCTTCTTGGTCAGGTGGTAGAGCACCGAGCATCCCACCACGCCGCCACCAATCACTACTACTCTTGCTGTTGTCTTCACGTTGAATCCTTGTTGCAGGGTTTTGTTATCAGGCTATTAAAAATCAAAAATCAGTGGGCGCGCCGCCCTCGGCCTTGCGCTTGCTCACAAAGGCGTCGAGTTCTTCCTCGATGGCCGGGTCCATGGCCGGGCGCTCATAGGCTGCCAGTTCCTTTTGCCAGACCGCATTGGCCTTCTGGTAGGCGGTGGGGCTGCCGCCCTCGCTCCAGGTCTCGAAGTTGCGCCAGTCGGAAATGATGGGCGAGTAAAAGGCCGTCTCAAAACGCTCCAGTGTGTGCGCCGTGCCGAAGTAATGGCCGCCGGGCTCGACATCGCGGATGGCGTCCAGGCCCAGGGCTGCAGGGCTCATGTCCAGCGGTGTCAGAAATTCGGCCACCATTTGCAGCAGGTCGCAGTCGAGCACGAACTTCTCAAAGGATGCGGTGAGTCCGCCTTCCAGCCAACCCGCGCTGTGCATGATGAAATTGCCGCCGCCTTGCGTGAGCGCCCAGAGCGAGAACACCGACTCGTAGGCCGCCTGCGCGTCCACGGTATTCGCGGCGTTGACGTTGGAGGTGCGATACGGCACGCCGTACTTGCGGCACAGCTGGCCACCAGCCAGCACGGCCTTCATGTACTCGGGCGTGCCAAAGGCCGGGGCGCCGGTCTTCATGTCCACATTGCTGGTGAAGCCGCCGTAGACCACGGGTGCGCCGGGGCGCACCAGCTGGGTGAAGGCAATGCCGGCCAGGGCTTCGGCGTTCTGCTGCACCAGGGCACCGGCAATGGTGACGGGCGCCATGGCGCCGGCCAGCGTGAAGGGGGTCAGCATCACGATCTGGTTGCGTGCCGACATTTCCATGATGCCCTGCAGCATGGGCGTGTCGAGGCGGCGCGGTGAGTTGCTGTTGATGATGGTGAAGAGGGATGGCTCGGCCTCAAACTGCTCATGCGAAATGCCGCGCGCAATGCGGGCAATCTCCATGCCGTCGCGGTTGCGCTCCTTGCCCAGCGAATAGGCATGGAAGGGCTTGTCGGTCAGCTTGGCGATGTCACTCAGGCAGTCCAGATGCCGGATGCTGGCATGCAGGTCCACCGGCTCCACCGGATAGCCGCCGGTGCAGCTGATGATGTCGTAACGCTGGGCCAGCTTGACCAGGTTGCGGAAATCCGCCTGGTTGCCAGCGCGCCGGCCGCCTTGCATGTCCGAGCAGTTGGGCGGGCTGGCGACCTGGGCAAAGGCCAGGTTCTTGCCACCTATGCGGATATTGCGCTCGGGGTTGCGCGCATGCAGGGTGAATTCGGACGGGCAGGTCCGAATAGTCTCCATGAGCATGGTGCGGTCAAAGCGCACGCGCTCCACGCCCGGCTTCACATCGGCACCGGCCTTGCGCAAGATCTCGCGGGCACCCTCGTGCATGAAGTCGATGCCCATTTCTTCGAGCACCGTGAGGGACGCGTTGTGGATGAATTCCAGCTCGTCCTCGGAGACCACCGGGGTGGGCGGGAATCGGTGTTTGAGTGCGCGGTATTGGCTGGTGGAGAGGGCAGGGCGAATGGTGCCGCTGCCGCGACCGCCCCGTCTGCGTGGAGAGGGGCTGCGACCAGTTACTTCTTCTGACATGGGGTGTCTCCAAGGGCTAAAACGAGCGCCTCAACCCTGGCGAGCGACTGAGGCAAAAAAGATTATCAAGCCAAAGGAAAGTGCCTCGCGGATGATGTTTTCGCAGCAAGCGGATGAGTTTTAGTCATGCGCTTGCTGCTTCCATCCGGCCCCTTGCGACTGCCCGTGCTGAAGGCCGCCATTGCGGCCATGGGTTCAGGCCAAGCGTTGCGTGTGGCGTGCGATCTGCGCCCGCACTTGCGCGGGCGCCGTGCCACCCAGAATATTGCGGGCGTTGAGCGAGCCGCGCAGGCTCAGGCACTCAAACACATCGGCCTCGATCTTTGGGTTGAAGGCCTGCAACTCGGCCAGCGACAGCTCCGACAGGTCCACGCCCTTGGCAATCGCCGTCTTCACCGCGTGGGCCACCACCTCGTGCGCATCGCGGAATGCCAGGCCTTTTTTCACCATGTAGTCGGCCAGATCGGTGGCGGTGGCATAGCCGCGCTTGGCGGCGCGCTCCATGGCCTCGGGTTTGACGGTGATGCCGCCCACCATCTCGGCAAAGATGCGCAGCGTGTCCTTGAGCGTGTCCACGGTGTCAAACAGCGGCTCCTTGTCTTCCTGGTTGTCCTTGTTGTAGGCCAGGGGCTGACCCTTCATCAGGGTGATCAGGCCCATCAGGTGGCCGACCACGCGGCCGGTCTTGCCGCGCGCCAGTTCGGGCACATCCGGGTTTTTCTTCTGCGGCATGATGGAGCTGCCGGTGCAAAAGCGGTCGGCAATGTCGATAAAGCCAAAGCTCTGGCTCATCCACAAAATCAGCTCTTCGGACAGGCGGCTGATATGCACCATGGCCAGCGTGGCGGCCGCAGTGAATTCAATCGCAAAGTCCCGGTCGCTCACGGCGTCCAGGCTGTTCTGGCACACGCCTTCCATGCCCAGGTTGTCGGCCACGCGTTCGCGGTCCAGCGGGTAGCTGGTCCCCGCCAGGGCCGCCGCGCCCAGGGGCAGGCGGTTGACGCGCTTACGCACGTCCTGCATGCGCTCCGCGTCGCGGCTGAACATCTCCACATAGGCCAGCATGTGGTGGCCAAAGCTCACGGGTTGGGCCACCTGCAGGTGGGTGAAGCCGGGCAGGATCACCTCCACGTTTTTATCGGCCAATGCCAGCAGGGACTTTTGCAGTTCGGTCAGCAGCTCGCCAATCAGATCAATCTCGCCGCGCAGCCACAGGCGCACATCGGTGGCCACCTGGTCGTTGCGGCTGCGTCCGGTGTGCAGGCGTTTGCCGGCATCGCCCACCAGGGATGTCAGGCGCGCTTCGATGTTCAGATGCACGTCTTCCAGGTCCAGCTTCCATTCGAAGTCGCCAGCCTCGATTTCGCCCCGGATGGTGGCCATGCCGCTCTGGATGGAGGCATGGTCGGTGGCGTTGATGATGCCTTGGTGGCACAGCATCTCGGCATGCGCCAGGCTGCCAGTGATGTCGGCCAGCCACAGGCGCTTGTCAAAAAACACGCTGGAGGTGTAACGCTTGACCAGATCGCTCATGGGCTCGGAGAACAGTGCAGACCAGGCCTGGGATTTGTTGGCGAGTTGGTTGTCAGAGGGCTTGTCGGAGGGGGCAGAGGAGGGCTTGGAGGACATGGGAAAAGCAATGGAGGGATCGCGCCGCAAAAGGCGTCAGAATCCGGTGAAACATGGACGACACCCAAATATTATCGACGCTCCAGGAGGCCGCGCCCGCTGCCGCACCCCGGCAGGCCGCAATTGCCCTGGTTTTTGACGCCTGCCGGATGGGTGTGGTGCTGCGCGCGGTGCTGTTTGTGGAAGTGGCCATCGCGGTGGTGGTGATGTATGGCGCGCAGGGTGTGCCGGAGTGGCTGGCACGCTTGTCGCTGGTAACCGGTGGTGCCTTGCCCGCCGTGCTGGCCTGGCTGCTGCTGGCCTGCCTGAGCAAGCGGGTGCTGGCGCGGTTCCGGCCGGAACTGCAATACGTCCTGGCCGCCTTGCTGGGGGCCTTGGCGGCGCTCTATGGTTGCGGTTTGCTGGCGCTGACCGGCTTGCTGGCCCGCCCGCCCTGGCTGGCCAGCGGGTTTAGCGGTTTGGTGCTGTCCTCGGTGCTGATTGCCGGCCTCGTGCTGCGTGCCAAGGGCCGCACGCCCGCGAACACGGCCGCGCGCCTGACCGAGCTGCAGTCCCGCATCCGGCCGCACTTTCTCTTCAACACCCTCAACAGCGCGATTGCCCTGGTGCGCGCCGAGCCGGCCAAGGCCGAAACCCTGCTGGAGGACCTGAGCGACCTGTTCCGCCACGCTTTGATGGAGCAGGCGGAGTCCGTCACGCTGGCCGATGAAATTGCGCTGGCGCGGCGCTACCTCGCCATTGAGCAGGTGCGCTTTGGCGAGCGCCTGCAGATTGCGTGGAACCTGGACGCAGCAGCCGATGGCGCGCGCGTGCCCCCGCTGCTGTTGCAACCGCTGGTGGAAAACGCGGTGCGCCATGGTGTAGAGCCCAGTGCCAGCGGCGCGCAATTGCGCATCTCCACCCGCAAGCACGGCCAGGCGGTAGTCATCAAGGTCAGCAACACCGTGCCTGCCGGGCCGGGGCCTTCCGGCGCCGGCGAGGCCTTGCGCAATGTGCGTGAGCGCCTGGCCCTGCTGCACGATTTGCAGGGCCAGTTTCGCAGCGGCTGCAAGGACGGGGTGTTCCAGGTGCGCATGGAGGTGCCGCTATGAACCTGGCGTGGGCCCCCGACAGGCCCCTGCGCGTGCTGGTGGTAGATGACGAGGCGCTGGCCCGTTCGCGTCTGGTCACCCTGCTGGGCGATTGCCGCAAGCCGTCGGCCGTGGTGCAAGCCCAGGCCGCGCACGCGGTTCAGGCCATGGAGTGCCTGCAGCACCAGCGCTTTGATGTGGTGCTGCTGGACATCCACATGCCCGGCACCGATGGCCTGGCACTGGCCAAGGTGCTGACCACCTCGGGCCGCATGCCTGCACTCATTTTTGTCACGGCCTACGCGCAGTATGCGGTGCAAGCCTTTGAGCTCGATGCGGTGGATTACCTGACCAAGCCGGTGCGCCTGGAGCGCCTGCAGGCCGCCTTGCAAAAGGCCGAGCGCTACCTGCTCATGCGCGGCGCTGCGCAGACACAAGCGCAGACGCCGGATGTCATCCTCATCCAGGACCGCAGCCGCACCGAGCGCCTGCCCTTAAGTGAAGTGATTTATTTCAAGGCCGAGCTGAAATACATCACCGTGCGCACCGCCACACGCAGCTACATCCTGGATGGCTCACTCAACGAGCTGGAAGACACCTACGGTGAACGTTTTTTACGCATCCACCGCAACGCGCTCATCGCCCCAAGCGCTGCCCGTGCCCTGGAGAAGCAGTACGACCCGGAAGAGGGCGAGGGCTGGGCGCTCAGACTGCACGGGGTCAGCGAGTTGCTATTCGTCTCCCGCCGGCAATTGGCCGCAGTCCGGGACATGCTGGCGCGCGGGTAGGGCGTCCAACGGAAGACGCGCGCTGCACCGCAGGCACAGGTTTTTTGGGAGGGGTTTGTTTTGGTGCATGTTGCAAATGCACCGGAAAGAATCGCACCACAATGGATCAAATAATTCAGTTAAATATTTGTTGATTTAAACCATTCATTTTGTTAAGGTGACACACCCATCCGATGTGTGGCCGACCTGGCCAGCGGCGCGGTTGGTGGAAACAAGGACGCCGGATTCCCCGGCGCAGGCCATTTTTCTTAACGCAACCCGGAGTCAACGAATATGAAGTTCAAAAGTCTTGCCGCACGTTTGGTGCTGACAGTGGTTACGGCAGCTGGCGCTGCAGGGTCTGCATTGGCAGCCGATTGGGTGGTGGGTGCCAATATAGGCAATGTGCCCTGGGAGTTCCAGGATGCATCGGGCAAATTTGTCGGGTTCGAGATCGACCTGGTCAACGAAGTGGCCAAGCGCGCCGGCAAGTCGGTGCAGATTGAGAACATTCCGTTCAACGGCCTGTTCCCTGCCGTGCAGTCGGGTCGTATCCAGATCGCCGTGTCGTCCATCACCATCACGCCCAAGCGCCTGGAATCGCTGGCCTTTGCCCAGCCCTACTACGACAGCGACCAGTCCCTCTCCGTGCTCAAAGCCACCAAGATCGACAAGCTCGAAGACCTGGCCGGCAAGACAGTCGGCGTGGACACCGCCTCCACCGGCGACATTTACGCCACCGAGAACACGGCCAAGCTGAAGATTGCCAAGATTTCGCGCTACGAAGGCCTGGCCCCCGCGATGCTGGACCTGGCGGCCGGCCGCATCGATGGCTACATCAGCGACATTCCGGCAGTCGAGTACTACATCAAGGACAAGCCGCAGTACAAGGTGGTGGCGCGCATCCCCACCAACGAGCGCTACTCGTTTATGTTCGCCAAGAATTTTGCCGAGGCGGCCAAGATCAACGACATCCTGACGACGTTGAAGAAGGAAGGCTTCATCTCCGCGACCCACAAGAAGTGGTTTGGTTCGACTCCGCCGGATTCGTCTTCCACCGTGAAGGTGATGGACGTGCCTAAGCTCTGATTTCCGCTCCTGCGGCAGGGGGCGGGACTGCGGCGTATTGCGTTGCTGCTGTTCACTCGCCCGGAGCCTGGGCAGCAGAGCGTTCTGCTCCGTGTCCCCCGCCCGCTGCGCGGGCTCCTCCTTTACCTGCGCAGAACGCTCTGCCGCCCAGACTCCTCGAGGGCGGGGGCGCCAGCGGTTTGATTTGCCGTCATCATTGAGAGATACACCCGGATGAGCCTGATCGAGACATTCTTCAACTGGTCCGTCTTTGCGGGTGCCCTGCCGGCCCTGCTGGAGGGCCTGTGGATCACCATCCTCCTGGGCATGGTGAGCATCGTGGCCGGCATGGTCTCGGGCCTGCTGATGGCGCTGGCCCGGATCTATGGCCCGGCACCGCTGCGGTTGGCGGCGCGCATTTACATTGATGTGCTGCGTTCCATTCCTTTGCTGGTGCTGCTGGTGCTCGTGTATTACGCGCTGCCCTTTGTGGGCATTCGCATGTCCTCCTTTGTGTCGGCGGCCATGGCCATCAGCCTGGTGTCCTGCGCCTACAGCGCCGAGATTTTTCGCGCCGGTATCGAGGCTATTCCCAAAGGGCAGTTCGAGGCGGCCGACGCCATCGGTCTGGGTTTCTTGCGCAGCATGCGCTATGTGATCCTGCCGCAGGCCCTGCGCATCGTGGTGCCGCCGCTGACCAGCAACTGCATCAACGTGCTCAAGGACACGGCTCTGGCTTCTGTCGTGGCCATGCCGGATTTGCTCAAGCAGGCCACACAGGCCCAGGCCCTGGCCGCCAATCCGACACCGCTGATTGGTGCCGCCGTGCTCTACCTCTTGCTGCTGCTGCCGCTGGTGCGCCTGGTCAGCCATTTTGAAGATGCCCACCGCAAGGCGACCCGTTGATGAGCAACCCCACCCCCCTGATTCAAATTCAACAACTGTGCAAGTCCTACGGCGCCGTCGAGGTGCTGCACGGCATAGACCTGGACATCGCCAGCGGCGAGGTGCTGGTGGTGGTCGGCCCCTCGGGCTCGGGCAAGTCCACGCTGATCCGCTGCATCAACCTGCTGGAGGAATACCAGGGCGGCCAGGTGCTGGTGGACGGCATCAAGGTGCAAAAAGGCCCCGGCCTGGCGCAGGTGCGTGCCGAGGTCGGCATGGTGTTCCAGAGCTTTAATTTGTTTCCACACCTGAGTGCGCTGGCCAATGTGGCGCTGGGCCCTCTGCGGGTGAAGAACCTGGGCCAGGCCGCGTCGGATGCGCTGGCCAGTGAGCTGCTGCAGCGCGTGGGTATGGCCGAGCATGCGCACAAATACCCGGCCCAGCTGTCCGGTGGCCAGCAGCAGCGCGTGGCGATTGCCCGCGCCCTGGCCATGCAACCCAAGGTGCTGTTGTTTGACGAGCCGACCTCGGCTCTGGACCCCGAGATGGTGGGCGAGGTGCTGGACGTGATGCAGGCCCTGGCCCGCACCGGCGTGACCATGGTGGTGGTGACGCACGAGATGGGCTTTGCCCGGCGCGTGGCCGACCGCGTGCTCTTCATGGAGGCCGGCCGCATCGTAGAGCAGGGCCCACCCGAAGCCTTTTTCAATGCGCCGCAGGAGCCGCGCACCCAGGCCTTTCTCAAGGCCATTCTTCAACACTAAGACTGCTGTCAAAACGCTATGCAAACCTCCACCCTGCCCCTGAATCTGGACCATGTGCGCGCCGAGTTTCCGGCCCTTGGCAACGGCTTTATCTACCTGGACAACGCCGGCGGCTCCCAGGTGCTGCGCCGTGTCGGCGACCGCGTGCGCGACTACCTGCTCTCCAGCAGCGTGCAGCTGGGCGCGAGCTACGCCCCTTCGCAGGATGCCGGCGCGCGTGTGCTGGCAGCGAGGCGCTCGGTGGCCACGCTGATCAACGCCGCGCACGATGAAGAGGTGGTGATGGGCGGCGCCAGCACCGCGCTCATGTACCAGGTGACACAGGCCATCCTGCCGGGCCTACAGGCGGGTGACGAAATCATCGTTACCAACACCGACCACGAGGCCAATATCGGTTGCTGGCTGCGCCTGCAGGCGGCCGGGGCTACCGTGCGCTTCTGGAACATCAACCCCGAGACGCTGGAGCTGGACCTCAGCGACCTGCAGGCCCTCTTAAGCCCGCGCGTGAAGTGGGTGGCCATGACCCATGCCTCCAACATCCTGGGCACCATCAACCCCGTGGCGCAGGTGGCCGCGCTGGTGCATGGGATGGGCGCACGCCTGTGCGTGGACGCTGTGGCCTATGCGCCGCACCGGCTGGTGGATGTGCAGGCCAGCGGTGCCGACCTGTATGTGTTCAGCTTCTACAAGGTGTTCGGCCCGCACTATGCGGTGCTGTGGGGAAGGCGCGAGCTGCTGCTGGCCCTCTCCAGCCTGAACCATTATTTCATCAGCGCCGACACCATTCCCTACAAGCTGCAGCCTGGCAATGTGAACTACGAGCTGTCCTATGGCTGCATAGGCATCAGCGACTACCTGGAAGACATGGGTGCGCGCCTGGGTGCGGTGGGCACTGCCCGCGTGAAGATGCAGGCCGCGTTTGACGCCTTTGAGCAGCAGGAGGACCTGCTGGCCGAACAGCTGCTGGGCTTTTTGCGCAGCAAGAAGAACGTGCGCATCATCGGCCTGCCGGATACCAAGACCGGCCGGCGCGTGCCCACCATCAGCTTCATGGTGGATGGGGTGCATAGTGAAGCCATAGTCCGCCACACCGACCGCTTTGGCATCGGCATCCGCTTTGGCGACTTCTATGCCAAGCGCCTGATTGAGTTCCTCGGCCTGCAGGACCAAGGCGGCGTGGTGCGCGTGTCCATGGCCCACTACAACACGGCCGGGGAGATTGCGCAGCTGCTGCGGCATCTCGACGAGGCCATTGGCTGAACCTGCGTGAAGACCGGCACGTGGCACGCAATTCGCTAATAGCAATTCGTTAATAGCAATCCGCATACAGCAAGCAGCATCTGAAGGAGCATGAACTTGGGCTTGAACACCATCACCCTGATCCGCAACGGCCGCGTCATCACCGCCAGCGACGACTATGTGGCCGATGTGCTGCTGCAGGACGGCAAGGTCCACACCATTGGCAAGAACATGGAGGTCGGCGCCGATGTGCGCGTGATCGACGCCAGTGGCCTGTATGTGCTACCGGGCGGCGTGGACACCCATGTGCACCTGGAAAACGTGATTGGCCCGACCATCACCACCGACACCTTTGCCAGCGGCACCAAGGCGGCGGCCTTTGGCGGCACCACGACCATCGTCGACTTTGCGCTACAGACTGAACTCGACTCACCCTTGGGCGCAATAGCGCGGGCGCAAGCCTCGGCCGAGTCGCAGGTGCATGTGGACTACAGCCTGCACGTGATCATCAAGCGGGTGGACGAGCAGGTGCTGCGCGATGTACGCCACGCCATGCACCACGAGGGCGTGACCAGCTTCAAGATGTTCATGGCCTATCCGGGTGTGATGATGGCGGACGACGCCTCCATCTTCCGCATGCTGCGCCAGGTCGGCGCCGACGGCGGCATGGTGGCCCTGCATGCCGAGAACGGCACCGTTATCGACCTCTTGATCAAGGAGGCGCTGGAGGCCGGCCACACCTCGCCGCGCTACCACGCGCTCACACGCCCCTCGCTGATGGAGGGCGAGGCCACGCACCGCGGCATCCGCCTGGCCGAACTGGCGCAGGCGCCGATCTACTTTGTGCATGTCTCCAGCAACGATGCGCTCAAGCACATCGTCACCGCACGCGCGGAAGGCATTCCAGTGTTCGCCGAGACCTGCCCGCATTACCTGCTGTTTGACGACTCGGTCTACGACAACGACGAGTTCGAGACGGCCAAATACGTGATGACGCCGCCACTGCGCAAGCCCGACGACCAGAAGCACCTGTGGCGCGCCCTGCGCTACGACGACCTACAGGTCATTGCCACCGACCATTGCCCGTTTTGCATGAAAGAGGGGCACCTGGGGCTGCGCAGTTCTAAACTGCGCGGGACCAAGAACTTTGCCGAAATCCCGAACGGCGCGCCTGGCATAGAGACGCGCCTGGTCAGCCTGTTTGATATCGGCGTGATGCAGGGCAAGCTCTCGCTGAACCGCTTTGTGGAACTCACCTCCACCACCCCGGCCAAGCTGTTCGGCCTGTTTCCCAAAAAAGGCACGGTGGCCGTGGGGAGTGATGCCGACATCGTGCTGTTCAACCCGCATGTCTCGCAGACCATCCATGCCAAGCACCTGCACAGCGCCTGTGACCACACCCTGCTGGAGGGGCGCACGCTGCAGGGTCGGGTAGAGAAGGTGTTTTTGCGCGGCCAGTTGATCGTGGACGGGGAAGACTGGTACGGCCGCCCCGGCATGGGCCAATTCGTCAAGCGCGGCGAAGTACGGGCGTTTTAGCCCGCGCAGGATGGTTCCAGGGCGGCCCGTATGATCCCCGCATGAGCCAAGGCAAACCCACCACCTTAGACGGGCTGCGCCTGTTGATCGCACGCATGGGCGAGAGCCTGACTCCGCGCATGCGCGCTGCCGCCAGCTACGCCATGGAGCACCCCAACGACATGGCACTGAACCCGGTAGCCAGCGTAGCGGCGCAGTCTGGCATTGCACCGGCGGCCTTCATCCGGCTGGCCAAGGCGCTGGGCTACGACGGCTACTCCGAGCTGCAGCGCCTGTTCCGTGCGCCCCTGCAAAGCGCGGCCAAACCCAGCCACAGCGAGCGCATACGCCATTTTGGTGGCGAGCTGCAGCTGGACAACCCGCAGGACCCTGTCGCCGTGCTGCGCGCCTTCAGCCAGGCCAACATCGTGTCGCTGCAGCACCTGCACGCCGATGCTGCCGCGCTGCCGCTGAAGCAGGCCATTGCGATGATCCAGAGCGCGCGCATCGTGCATGTGATCGGCATGCGCCGCTCCTACCCGCTGGCAGCTTACCTGGCTTATGCGTTGAACCGGGTGCGCCAGCCCGCTGTGCACATCACCGCCCTGGGTGGCAGCGTGGTGGAGCAGGCCAGCACCGCCAGCAACAAGGATGTGCTGATCGCCATCAGCTTCCCACCCTATGCCACCGAGACGCCGGCCATCTGCGCGCAGGCCAAGGCGCAGGGCGCGCGGCTGTTGGCCATCACCAACGGCGTGCTCAGCCCGATTGCCAAGGATGCGGACATCGTGCTGGAGGTGAACGACGCCGAGCTCAAAGGCTTTCGCTCCCTCACCTCGGCCTTCTGCCTGGTACAGACGCTGGCCATGTGCATCGCGTTCAACAAGAAACACAAGCGCGGGAAATCGTCCGCACCCGCGCTGGACGATTTTCCGGACCTCAGCGACATGGATTGCTAAACCGCATGACCCCACCTGCCATCACCCTGCCGATAGAGCCGCTCACCGCCCAGGCCTTCCGCCCCTTTGGCGAGGTGATTGAGGCCACCCCGGACGCGCAGCAGTTCGCCATCAACCAGGGCTTTGCCACGCGTTTTCACGATCTGGCGCAGGTGGATGTGGCAGAGCAGGGCGGGCGGGTGCTTGTCAACGTGTTTCGCGCCCTGCCGCGTGCGCTGCCGCTGCGCTTGAGCGTGATGGAACGCCATCCCCTGGGCAGCCAGGCCTTTGTGGCCATGAGTGAACTGCCGTTCCTGGTGGTGGTGGCCGCCCCTGCGCCTGTGCTGGAGGTGCAACACATCCGCTGCTTCCTGGCACGCAGCGGCCAGGGCGTGAACTACGCCCGTGGCACCTGGCACCATCCGCTGATCGCGCTGCAGCGACCCTCCGACTTTCTGGTCGTGGACCGTGGCGGCCCACCGCAAGACACCAATCTGGACGAGGTGGATGTGAGCGCCGCCAACCTTTGGCTACCGGCTGCCGTTTAGGCTTGCACGTAGCCCAACGCTTCTGAAATACCGGGACGGCTTTACCGCCCGAAGTGCTAGATGTTGACTTGTCACCGGTGTTCCGCGGGGCGGCCTTTGCCGAAATTCGAAAGCCTGCGGTATTTCGCAAGGTGCATACCGACGGACCAGGCATCGGGTAGTTTGATACCGAACTCGGGCCTGACAATGTTTGTGCGTGGGCCAAAGAACAAGCGAATGAGGTCAGCCATGAGATGTTCGGAGGCTGGATGCTGCGCGACAAGCATGCGCTTTCTGGCGCGCCAGATGCGCTTGGCGTAAGCCGTCTCATGGTGAGCGACTACCGGACGGCGCACAAAGAAATCCCCCGGTCAATATGGCTTGCGTGCTTGGGATGGGAGGTCACCCGTTCGAAGAACCAAATGCTTCCCCCCGAGCTGCCGACTGCAAGAGAAGACGCTAGCGCGCAGGTCTAAAGCTGCCGTCTTTTTTTTCTACGGTTTGGTGCCCGATTGCAGTAACACCGGGTGGTGAGGTGGGCGGCTTTGCAGCGATTGCTGTAGTTCGCCAAGGTCTGCTTCCTGGTAGGCCAGTAGTTTGCTTATGGGGGATGTCAGCCAGCCTTTGTGTTGACCCGCAACATGCACGTGGTGGTCCATCTCAGCCTTTGCCGATTGCTAAGTGATTCAAATCCATCTAGAATAACCCAACAGTTAGGAAACTATGAAGGTATTCACGCATCTGGGCTTGGTAGTTGCGGTACTGACTCGCAATGAACATTGCCCACCTCACGTACACGTAGGACCTCCTGAGTGGGAGGCTCGTTTCGAATTCAGTTTTTGGCACAACGGCGTGCGCTTGTGGGACGTGGTGCCAGTGCGCAATAAGCCTAACGTAGACGTACTTGAGGGTTTGCGTCAAGCCATCATGGTTCCCGAGAACTTGCGCCGGGCTCGCGAGTGCTGGTGGCAAAGCAAACAAGCTTTGTGTTTGGTGAATCAGGTGTGGGACGAGGAGCAGCAGGAGGTTGCGCCCCCATCACAAAAGCGTCAGAGTGCGCGGATGATTCAAACGGCGGTATTCGATACGCAACGGTATCGCACCATTTTGCAATTGAAAGGGACCCCCGTCCCGGTGGAGATCGACCTATGACGACCGTAAAAGCCCAGAACCTCTTTGATGAAGTAGTAACGCAGGAAGTCCTGGAAAAGGCCATCAAGCGCGGTAGTCAGCGAGTAGACACCGGCGTACATGCCCAACAGGTGCAGTATGTGCACAGTCTGCAATCGTTGCTGATTGTTTTCGCAGACCAAAGTGCGGTGTCCCTACCCATCAAAAATTACCCCGAACTTGTAACGCTCCAGGAGAGTGAGCTCAAGGCTTTGGAACTGGGTTTTGGTGGCAGTGCACTTTGCCTCGATGCGCGTGATCTGCACATATCCATCGCCGGATTGGTGTCTGCAAGTCAGCCACTGATGGAGATGGCCGCCACGCTGATTGCTGCTCGCAACGGCAGCAAGACCAGCGACGTAAAAGCACGGGCTGCACGACAGAATGGCAAGAGCGGAGGTCGCCCACGTATTTTGCGTGCCGACCCGGCAGGCGTGTAGGGTTCATCATTTTTGGAATTCGGATAACTTTACGCCAGTTGCCTGTATGTAAATGTGATCCGGCTGGCCAAGGCGCTGGGCTACGACGAGGGTGTCCCGAATTTTGTGTAAACGGCGGTTGAGTTAGACGCGCGGCATGCGCTCGTCAAACTGGATAGTAAAGCGATTCAGGGCAGCCTTCCAATCTCGTATCGGCATGGTCCATTTCTGGCTGATGTTGTTCAGCGCCAGGTAGAACAATTTGAATACGGCCTCATCGGTTGGAAACGAGCCACGGGTCTTGGTGATTTTCCTCAGACTCATGTTCACCGACTCAATGGCGTTGGTCGTGTAAATCACTTTGCGGATGTCGGCCGGGTATTCGAAGAACGGCGTCAGGCGTGTCCAGTTGCGCCGCCAGGACTGCCCAATCGGCGCGAAGGATGCATCCCACTTGCCCTCGAATTCCGTGAGCCTGAGCAGGGCCTCATCCTCGGTGGCCGCGCTGTAAATCAGACGCAAATCGGCAGCAACTTCCTTGCGCTGTTTCCAGCCCACGAAGTTCAGGCTGTGGCGCACCATGTGGACCAAGCAGAGCTGCACAGCGGTCTTGGGGAACACCGCCTCAATCGCGTCGGGGAAACCCTTGAGGCCGTCCACACAGGCAATGAAGATGTCGGCCACGCCCCGGTTCTTCAACTCGGTCACCACCTGTAGCCAGAACTTGGCACCCTCAGTCTGGGCCATCCACAGGCCCAGTACCTCCTT
>CANCER010000055.1 GCA_947375135.1 Comamonadaceae bacterium
CGCGGCCGCGATGCTCTGACCACCTTCGATCAGTCGCACTGCTTCTTGCTTGAATTCGAGCGTGTAGCGCGCTCTTGCTGTCTTCGTCATTTCCGTTCAACTTGCGTGAATTTAAACACTCAGCAAGGGATACGTTTTTCGAGGGCAAGGTCATATTTCGATAAATTCGCGCATTGCTTGCACGTCGAAATTCAATAGGGTGGTGGGCAGAACATTCAACTTGGGGAGCACAAATCGCACTCCCCACTATTCACCAGTTACACCGGATATTGCTGCACCGATGGCTCGATGGTGATCCACTTGAGTTCGGTGAATTCATCGATCACGGCACGGCCATCAAACTTGCCATAGCCGCTGTTCTTGGTGCCGCCGTACGGGGCCTGCGCCTCGTTCTGCACGGTGGAGCCGTTGACGTGCACTGAACCGGATTCGATGCGCATGGCCACGTCCAATGCGCGCGTCACATCGCGGCCGAATACGGCGGCTGACAAGCCGTAGTCGCTGTCGTTAGCAACAGCCACAGCCTCTTCCACGCCCTTGACGCGCACCACGGTGGTGATGGGGCCGAAGGTTTCATCGCTGTAAATGGTCATTCCGGGTTTGACATGGTCGACGATGGTGGCTGCCATGATGGCGCCGTTCGCCTTGCCGCCGCAAGCCAGCACCGCACCCTTGGACAGGGCGTCGTCAATCATGGCGTTCAGGCGTGTGCCCGATTCGGTGGCCACCATGGGGCCGATCACGCAGCCCGGGTTGACGCGCGGGTCACCCATGACGAGCTCCTTGGCGCGGGCGGCAAACTTGGCAACGAACTCGTCGGCCACGGCCTCGTCCACCACCAGACGCTCGGTGGACATGCAGATCTGGCCCTGGTAGAGGAAGGAACCAAACACGGCGGCCTTCACGGCTTCGTCGATGTTGGCATCGTCCAGCACCACCTGGGGCGACTTGCCTCCCAGCTCCAGCAGGCAGCGCTTCAAATGGGTGGCGGCCTTTTGCGCAATGATGCGGCCCACGCGGGTGGAGCCGGTGAAGTTGATGCGGCGCACGGCCTTGTGGGCGATCAGCGCATCGATGACTTCGGGTGCGTCTTTGGGCGCATTGGTCACCACGTTCAGCACGCCGGGTGGGAAGCCCGCTTCCACCAGTGCATCGGCCACCAGCAGATGGGTCTTGGGGCTGGCTTCCGAGGCACGGAACACCACGGTGTTGCCGCAGGCAATGGGGTAGGCAATAGCGCGCGCCGCCAGAACGACGGGCCCGTTCCATGGCACGATGCTCAGCACCACGCCCACGGGTTGGCGCACGGTCATGGAGAGTGCTCCGGGCTTGTCGGTGGGGATGGTTTCACCCTGGATCTGGGTCACCATGCCGGCCGCTTCACGGAACAAATTTGCGGCCAGGTGCACATTGAAGCCGGCCCACAGCGCAGCAGCGCCCACTTCGGCAGCCATCACTTCGATGAACTGCGGCGTCTTGGACTCCAGCACATCAGCGGCCTTGAGTAGCAGACGGCGGCGCTCCGAAGGCGCGCTGTTGCGCCAGCTCAGGAAAGCGGTCTGGGCCGAGTTGACGGCAGCCAGCGCGTCGTCCACGCCACCGGCGGCAGCACTGGTAACCACTTCGCCGGAGTGCGGGTGGTTGCGGGTGAAGGTGGCGCCGGATTTGGCGGCCACGGTCTGGTTGTCAATGATGAGTTGGGATTCCATGCTGTATTCCTTGGGTTAGAGATTCGAATCGGTTTGGTTGACTGCGCTGCTTCAGGCGCCTTGCGTGAGGATGTCGGCCATGCGTTCACCAATCAGGGCGCAGGTCGCCATGGTGGCCACGCCGGGGATGCGCGGCATGATGGAGCTGTCGGCAATGCGCAGACCCTGCACACCGTTCACGCGCAGCTTGCTGTCCACCACGGCCTCGCCGTCACGGCCCATGCGGCAGGTGCCGGACTGGTGGAAGTAGGTGGTGGCGCCGTTGCGCACAAAGTCTTCCATGGCCTTGCCGGTCAAGGTCTTGCCGGGTGCCACTTCGCGCTTGACGAAGTCTTTCATGGCAGCCGAGTTGCCAATCTCGCGGCACACCTCGATACCAAAGGCCAGGGCCTTGACGTCATCAGGATGGCTCATGAAACGGGCATCCACCACCGGACGGTCGGCCGGGTTGGCGGAAGCCAGGCGGATCTCGCCACGGCTCTTGGGCGCGACCAGGCCGGCACACAACGCCCAGCTGGTGTTGGGCGGTGTGTATTCCTTGCCGACCACATCGCTGGCATAAGGCAGCTCAATCTGCACCAGGTTGACGTCGGGTGACACCAGCCCGGCCTGGCTCTTGAGAAAGCCCGCTGCATTGGCCGCGCTGTTGCGGTGGGGAATGTGTTCCTTGGGCTCCCAGATGCAGCCGCCGTGCAGGATGTGGTCCTGGAAGTTGCGGCCCACTTCCTTGGCGTTCACCAGGGTCTTGATACCGTGCTCGCGCAGCTTGGCTTCGTCGCCAATGCCGCTGAGCATCAGCAGCTTGGGCGTGTTGATGCCACCGGCGCTGACGATCACTTCGGTGTTGGCGTTGATGGTCTTGGGGCCGCTCGCGGTGGCGATCTGCACACCGGTGGCGCGCGTACCGGCAAAGGTCAGACGGTCCACATGGGTGTTGACGATCACGGTGACATTGGGGCGCGACAGGATGGGGTACAGGTAGGAGCGCGCCATGCTCTGACGGCGTCCGTCGCGGATGATCTGGTTCATCAGTGCAAAGCCGGTGCCGCCTTCTTCACGCGCGCCGTTCTGGTCAGCAAAGACGTTGTAGCCCAGGCTGCGGCAGGCTTCCAGCATGGCGGGTGCCACCGGGTGCGGGTTGTTGGCCTGCTGGCACCACACGGGGCCATTCTTGCCGCGGTAACGGGCATCCGGTGCGCCTTGCCAGTTTTCCATACGGCGGTAGATTTCCAGGCCGGACTCGTAGCCCCAGGCCTTGTCGCCACTGGCCTCGGCCCAGAATTCCAGATCGGCCTTGAAGGGGCGGGCCCAGATGGTGGCGTTGATGCTGCTGCCACCGCCCACCACGCGTCCCATGTGCTCGGGGATGGCGCGGTTGTTGGTGCTGGGTGCGGCCAGGGCCACGTCTTTCCAGTCGCGCTCGGAGCCCAGGTTGGTGAACCAGACGCTGGGGTCTATCACCGAAGGTGCGGTATCCCAGTCACCCGCTTCGATCATCAGAATGGAGGCGTCCTTGCGGGTGGCCAGGCGGCCCACCAGCGCGCAGGCCGCCGAGCCGGTGCCCACCACCACATAGTCGTAGGACGTTTGCAGCTTGGCGCTGCGTGCATTCTGGTTGGCGCGGATGGCGTCCAGCTCATCGGCCAAAGCGCTCAGGCCCACGCTGGCAAAACCTGCGGCCGTTGCCGCACGCATAAAGCCACGTCGGCTCATGCGGCCGGCGATCAGGGCACGCTCCAGACGCTCCAGCAAGGCGTCGGAGGGGGCATTCGTGTTGTGTGAATCAATAGTCATGGTGATGCGTTTTGAATGGATGGGGATTAAAAGTGTTGTCTCCAGTGGCACTTGCCATGCGCACACACTGCGCCACCGAGCACAGACTTTAGAAATTCGCCATCACTTCCAATACATCGGGATTTCCCTAGGGGTGGGTTGTTCCATATGAGAACAACCGGGCTTTGGGAGCCACGGCTGGAAGCAGCCTGCCATGCGCCCATTCAGCGGCCTTAAGAGGTTGCAAAAGGTTGTATCGAGCCGTAAAATACACCATCACTTTTACCGGAGGCCACCGTGGCCATTGCATTGAAACTCTCTGACTCACTGGTTGAAGACGCCAAGGTTGTTGGTGCCGCAGAACATCGCTCTGTGCCCAAGCAAATCGAATACTGGGCGCGCATTGGCAAGGCCGTTTTGGAGAACCCGGATGTGCCGCTGCAAGTGATCCAGGACACCATGCTGTCACTCGAAGAGGCCAAGGCTGGGCAACTTGCACCCTATGCTTTCGGATAGACCATGCCATTAGCCATTCTGGCCACGCCTTCTTTTGCGCGAACAGCAAAAAAGCTCCATGCGAAAGACAAAGCCATCATCGATGCGGCAGTCAAAGCCGTCGCCAGTGACCCGGCGCTCGGCGAAGAAAAGCGGGGTGACTTGAACGGCGTCTTCGTCCACAAGTTCAAGCTCAACAACAAGGAGACCTTGCTGGCCTACCGGCTCCAACCGGACAAATTGAAGCCACAGGAACTGGTTCTGTTGGCGGTTGGTCCGCATGAAAATTTCTATACCCAGCTAAAGCGCTGATCGCCAGACGGCGACCTAAAGCTCGCGCGTACACGCATTAAAGAGGTGCAACATGGCTGACCTGAAATACAACCCCGTTCTTCATAATCACGCCGAGTTTCTTGCCTCCGCACGAAAGCGCGAAGGATTCGCGGAGGAATACGACAGTCTTGAGCTCGAGTACGCGCTGGCCTGGCAAATGCTCAAGAAATACGCGACGGCAGTGGGTTGTGATCTGCAGGCCAAACTCGTTCCGCACAAGGCCGCATAACGGTCAGTCGAGCGCCACGTGATGACCAATCGAGGCGATATTTTTGCTGAGCTATCTGAGGGTTTCGATGCATTGAAATCCGAGCGCGAGGGCAAGCGCACGTTGCGCATCTTCAAGGTTGACAGCAAGTCCTCGCCACTGCTGTCACCGCAAGAGGTGATTCAAGTTGGCGAGCAATTGAAAACTGGGAACAAGACTGGGCAAAGCGCAACGCACAGGCCTCGCTGTTGAAACGCATGGTGGCGCAGCTTTCAGAAATGGTTCAGCGGCTTGTAACGATTTAGGGGCGGTTGGTCGGCCGGCAAGGTAGCGCTGAAGTTTCTTCAGGTTCGCAGCGTAACCGGCCATTGGCGTTTGCTCACCGAATGTATTTGTCGGGCTGTTTGTTGACATTGCGAATGTCAACAATCGGGTTGCCCAGTTCAACGCCAATCTGTAGCCGATTTTGAATTTCGGTATCGTGCCCAAAGCAGACTATCAGCCGAACGATTAGTGCCCGTCCCAAGCCCGGTGCGTCGGATACCTGTGTTTGCTCAATATATGTGCGAACTGTGCATTGGTTTGGTGCGCAAAGCTTGTATACCAGTGGCACGGCATTTGCGTAATTTGAAGCACATGACTAGTGCAACTGAAATAAGCGACCGCATCATCGAAGCTGTGATGGCCCAAAAGCTCGCGCCTGGCTCCCGCCTAGGGGAGCAGCAACTGGCCATGCTCTTTGACTGCAGCAGGACGGTGGTCAGGGAGGCGCTGACGCGATTGGCCGCCCGTGGCATCGTGACCGTGAGTAGCCGGCGTGGCTGGTACCTTATTGAGCCCTCACTGGACGAAGCAAGGGAGGCCTTTGAGGCCCGTCGGGTGATCGAAATGGGCCTCATCCGCTGTACCACCGGAGTGAGTAAGCCGGCTATCAAGTTGCTCAAAAGCCATCTCTCCAAGGAGAAGGCTGCCATCAAGGGTAATGACGTGGGGTTGCGCAGTTTTTTGCTTGGCGATTTTCATGTCTGCTTGGCCGAATGTCTGGGCAACACCCTTCTGGCTGATACCTTGCGCGACTACACGGCGCGCACCACCCTGATTGCCATGCTTTACCAGTCGTCTCACGATGCCGCGCACTCCTGCGCCGAGCACGCGGAGATTGTTGCTGCACTGGAGAAAGGCGAGTGGGCACTAGCCGAACAAATCATGCAGCGCCATATTGGCAATGTGCAGGCAGCCCTCAAACTGCAACCGCCAAGCGGCGACGCCTTGGCCGAGTTGCGCGATGCCCTGCGACCCTTGCAAGATGAGGCGATCAAAGCGCATCCCCCAACTGTGGCACAAGCCTTGCATACAAGATACCCATCAAAAATGGATAGCGAACCTTCAACCTATTTAAAGGCACTCTTATGAAAATGTTCCAACGTAACAAACGCCACTTTGTCTTGGCATTGGCAGCTACCAGCTTTTTCGCTGGCTCGGCCGTGCAGGCCCAGACCGCACTGGACGATATTTTGAAGTCCAAGGTCCTCAAGGTCGCAGTGCAGACCGACTCTGCACCCTATGGCTTCGTGGGCACCGATCTCAAGCCAATTGGGCTCGATATTGAAATGGCCAATTACATCGGCAAGAAGCTGGGTGTGGCGGTGGAACTGGTAACAGTAGTGAGTGCCAGTCGCATACCGGCGTTACAGACCCGCAAGGCCGATCTCGTGATTGCAACGTTGGGCAAGAACCCCGACCGTGAGAAGGTGATCGACTTCACAGCATCCTATTCACCATTTTTCCAGGCGGTCTTCGGCCCAAAAAGCGTGAGCGTCAAGGGCTTTGCCGACCTGGCTGGTAAGACGGTGGGCGCAACCCGTGGCGCGATGGAAGACCAGGAGCTATCCAAGCTCGCTCCGTCCGGCACGGACATCAAGCGTTTTGAGGACAACAACGCCACCGTGGCCGCCTTCGCCGCAGGTCAGGTTCAGTTCGTGGCGCTGGGTGCTTCGGTTGCTGCCAACATGATGAGCAAGAACCCGCAGCTTGCTGCCGAGTACAAGCTCTTGATTAAAGAGAGCCCGAACTTCATCGGTGTGGCTAAAGGAGAAGACAAGCTAAAGTCCCGGGTTAACGAAATTCTGGCCGAAGCCAAGAAGTCCGGAGAACTTGATGCACTTTCTAAAAAGTGGCTGGGCTGTCCGTCCGGCGATCTGCCACTCTGATCTGCTTTCAGGGACAGCATTGCGATGAAGATCCAACTTGATTTTGCAGCGGTTCTATCGGAATGGCCGCTGCTGCTCACAGGTGTGGCCTGGACTTTGGCGCTGACCATTGCTTCGGTGCTGGTAGGCACCTTGCTGGGCGTCGCCTGTGCATGGGTGCGTGGGCGCGGATTTGGAGCCACTTTGGCGCCTGCATGGCTCAAGGGCCTAGTGGGTGCCTATGTGGAATTGATTCGAAACACCCCATTCATCGTTCAGCTGTTCTTCATCTTCTTTGGTCTGCCCGCCGCGGGCTTCAAGCTCTCGGCGGAGGCTGCCTCCTTCATTGCCATGGTGGTGAACCTGGGTGCCTATGCCACTGAAATTATTCGGGCCGGTCTGGAGGCTACGCCCAAGGGGCAAATCGAGGCCGCCCAAAGCTTGGCTCTGTCGCGCAGACAGACCTTTGTGTGGGTGGTGTTGCCCCCTGCGCTGAAGAAGGTCTGGCCCAGCCTGGTGAGTCAGATCATCATCGTCATGCTGGGCTCTTCGGTATGTGGCCAGATCTCCACGCAGGAGCTGAGCTATGCGGCCGACTTGATTCAGAGCCGCAACTTCCGCTCCTTTGAAGCCTTCATTGTGGTCGGCGGCATCTACCTGCTGCTGTCCGTGCTGATGCGCCAGATGCTCAATTGGGCGGGGGCCAAATTTCTGTTTGGCAGGAGGTAGGCCGTGGTTGAGTTTTCCATCTGGGATATTGTGCGCAATCTGTTGTTGGCGGCACGCTGGACTGTGGGCCTGTCATTGATCGCCTTTATAGGTGGCGGCTTGGTGGGAATGTTGTTGGTGCTGCTGCGACAAAGCAAATCGTCCGTCGTGAACTCTGCGGTTGCGAGCTATGTGCAGGTGTTTCAAGGCGTGCCCTTGTTGGTGCAATTGTTTCTGGCCTATTACGGGCTCGGCCTGTTTGGCATCAACACCTCACCATGGGTGGCTGCGGGCATGGGCCTGACCTTGTACACCAGCGCCTTTCTGTGCGAGATATGGCGTGGCTGCATTGCTTCCATCCCTAAAGGGCAGTGGGAGGCATCGGCCAGTCTGGCACTGGGATTTTACGAGCAGATGCGTTACATCATCTTGCCGCAGGCCCTGAAAATTGCCATACCGCCAACCGTGGGTTTTCTGGTGCAGGTCATCAAAGGGACTGCACTGGCATCGGTGATCGGTTTTATGGAACTGACCAAGGTCGGAAAGACCATTGCCAACGCCACGTTCAGCCCGTTTCTTATTTTTAGCTGTGTGGCGCTGATGTACTTTGTGCTGTGCTACCCCGTCAGCCTGTATGCAAAGCATTTGGAGAGGAAGATGCATGTCCATCGTTGAAATTGCCGGTCTGCGCAAGTCCTTTGGCAGCAATGAAGTGCTCAAGGGCATTGATTTGCAGGTTAAGAGGGGGGAGGTCATTGCCATCATTGGCAAGAGCGGCTCTGGCAAGAGCACCTTGCTGCGTTGTATCAACGGACTGGAAGACTTCCAGAGTGGCCAGCTCAGCGTGGATGGAAAACCCTTGCTGCACCACAATGCAAGCGCCATGCGTGAATTGCGCCAACATGTTGGTATGGTGTTCCAGAGTTTCAATCTGTTTCCCCATCTGACTGTGGGCAAGAACATCATGCTGGCTCCGGCCT
Organism: Comamonadaceae bacterium; assembly: GCA_947375135.1. GTDB lineage: Bacteria > Pseudomonadota > Gammaproteobacteria > Burkholderiales > Burkholderiaceae_C > Allorhodoferax. The sequence continues at coordinate 8,396 of CANCER010000055.1, forward strand.
TGGTCAAACACAAGGATGCGACCGCCAATGAAGCGCAGGCGCGCAAGCTTTTGCAGCGTGTAGGACTTGGCGAGAAGTTCGATGCCTACGGCGAACAACTCTCGGGTGGTCAGCAGCAGCGCGTGGCCATTGCCCGTGCCCTGGCGATGGAGCCCGCCGTGCTGTTGTGCGATGAAATTACCAGCGCGCTGGATCCTGAACTGGTGGGTGAAGTATTGCGGGTGGTGGAGAGCCTGGCCGATGAGGGCATGACGCTCTTGATGGTGACCCATGAAATGAACTTTGCACGCAAAGTAGCCGACCGTGTGATTTTCATGCACCAAGGGCGGGTGCATGAAATGGGCGATCCCAATGAACTGTTCATGAATCCCACGACACCCGAACTCAAACAATTCCTGGGTGCTCTGCAGTCCTGAGCCAAAGTATTTACTGCTACTCCAACTCCTTGAATGAGTTCTATAGAGGGTGCACTTTAAAGGCTGCTTCTGGCTCATGGCGGGTGCCCATCTGCATGAACATGTGCTCCATCAGCGGACCGACGCACGCTAGGAGCAATGTCAGGTATCGGGCAGGCAGTTTGAAATGCTTAAAGGCAGCAAACGCGGCGCACTTGACTTGAGATGGTATGGCGTGAAAGACCGCTCCCAGCCTAAAGCTGTAGTTCTAACTGGCAAACTTTGCAGTCGCCGCCCTGGGCATGCACCGGTGTCTCCCCGCCATCCAATCTGATTTAGGTACCCTGCGTCCGCCGGTAAATCAGCCCGCGCGACACGCGCAACTTGCGGGCCGCTGCAGACACATTGCCACCACATTCCTTGAGCGTTTTGGCAATCAAATCCACATCGGCATCGCGCAGGCTGGCGGGCTCGGGAGACTCGACCGGGGGCGATATGGTCGCATCGTCTTGCGCACTCGCATGCGATGGAGCACGGTCCTCAGGTCCATCTGCCGGCGGGGCTTCTGTCGCTACCAACGCCGGTTCGTACAAGCGCTTGCCCACAGCAAACACCTGTCGATGCCCATCACGCGCCTGCAATTCACAACGCACATGCACCAACAGTCCATTGGGCAGACGCATCATGGAATGCGTGCCACCGCGGACGGAGGCCAGTTCCGGAAAACTGCTTTGCAAAATCTCGTCCACTTTGCCAAAGCCGCCCTGCCCGCCGTCCGGGGCAAACCCCAAGAGACGGGAAGCAGCCGCATTGCGCCAGACAATACGCCCTTGCATGTCCACGCCCATCAGGCAAGCCATGGGCGTATCCAGCAGGGCCGGTGAAATTTGGAAGCGCACGATCAGGTGCTCAGTGGACTGCGAGACCAGTAAGCGGTTTTCAATCGAGGAGGCATACAGTCCCACCACCGATGCCGCATCAAAATTAAAGGCCATGCCCTCGCTGGACATGTCCAGCAAACCGGCCAAATTGCCGTGTATGTCACGGATGGGGGCGGCTGCACAGTGCATGAAATTGACACTCTCGGAGAAGTGCTCCGCCCCCTGTACCGAAGCCGGTTTGCCGGTGCGCGCCACAATGCCTGGTGCGGTGGTGCCCAAGGCTTCTTCAGCAAAGTTCACGCCTATGCGGTGGGCTACGGGGGTAACTTTTTCATGTACTCGCCGGGAACCGGTCGCGCCTATCAGCACGCCGCTGGAGTCAGTCAGCATGGCGCTGCAGTGGGTAGCGCCTAGCACTGCGTCGAGCTCGCTGGCGTCGGCCAGCCAGGCATCGCGCAGATGGCGGTTTTTTTGCAGGGCCAGCTGTGCCCGGCTGGCGGTGACCGGCTGAAACTCCAGCTGCGCGCGCGGATCCTGCTTGAGCCGCAGGCAGCGGGCCCAGGACTGGAACACGGCCTCGCTGACGATGCCTGAGGGCAACTCGCCCTCTTCAAAGTACCGCTGCCGAGCCCGTGCAATCCGTTCCGCCTGGGTAGAAAAGAAGAGGGATTGCATGGCCGGTCCTTCAAGAAGTGGCTGATGCCAAGGCTTTTACGACGCGTCCGGTTGCGCCATGGGCGCCGCCTTTTGGAAGGCTTCCAGCGCATTGCAGTTTGCATCCACCGCCATGATGAGCGGCCAGCGCCCCAAGTCCACCTTGAAGCGGCGTGCGCTTTCAATTTGGGGAATCAGGTAGGCATCGGCCAGCGTCGCAGTGCTGCCAAAGCTGAAACCGGTGCGCCGGGTGTCGGCAGCCAGCAGCGCTTCGTAGGCATCGAAGCCATCTCCGATCCAGGTACCGCACCACTGGTTGATGGCGGCGTCATCGGCACCAAAGCTGGCACGCAGCGTGTCCAGAATGCGCTTGTTGTTCACCGGATGGATGTCGCAACCAACGATGGCCGCCAAGGCTCGCACATGGACCCTGTCGTTCACATCGGTGGGCAACAGCGCAGGTGTCGGGTAGCGCTCTTCCAGCCATTCGATGATGGCCACAGACTGCGTCAGCACGTGGTCACCGTCCACCAGCGCAGGCACCAGGCCCTGTGGGTTCAGTGCCTTGAAGGCCGCGCCCAGGTGCTCGTTCTTGCGCAGGTCAACGGCCACATAGTCGTACGCCAGGCCCTTGAGGTTGAGCACAATGCGCAGGCGGTGCGAGGTGCCGCTGCGAAAAAAATTGTGAAGCTGCATCACACCCGCTTATTCGGCTGCGCCAACCGTCAATGCCACTTCGGCCACACCAGCCACGCGGCCGGTGATTTTGTCGCCGGCCACAACCGGGCCCACGCCTTCGGGGGTGCCGGTGTAAATCAGATCGCCGGGTTGCAGGTGGTAGAACAGCGAGAGGTCGGCAATCAGTTCACGCACATTCCAGATCAGCTTGTCCACATCGGACGACTGCTTGGTCTGGCCGTTGACTTCCAGGGCGATGGCGCCGCTGTCGATGATCACGCCTTCCATGGGCACGATTTCCGAGCAGACGGAAGATTGCTCCACATCCTTGCCCAGATCCCAGGGGCGGCCCTTGTCGCGCGCCACCAGTTGCAGGTCGCGGCGGGTCATGTCCAGGCCTGCGGCATAGCCGTAGATCAGCGTGTGTGCATCTTCGGCCTTGACGCGAAAGCCGGCCTTGCCGATGGCCACAACCATTTCCATCTCGAAGTGGTAGTTGCTAGTTTCAGGTGGGTAGGCCACGGTGGCGCCGGAGGCGGTAAGGGTCTGCGGCGCCTTGGTGAAGTAGAAGGGGCGCTCCACCGACTTGTCCACCGGACGGCCCATTTCCACCGCGTGGGCGTGGTAGTTGCGGCCGACAAAGAACAGACGGTTGATGGGAAAGCGCGAAGCCATGCCACGGATGGCCGCCGTCATCGGGGCGGGAGGGCTGAACAGGTATTGCGTGATGGTCATGGGTTTTCCAGGAAGAGTTGAAAGGGTTTTATTGGGGTACGCACGGGAATGCTAGAAGGGGCTCAGCCCCGGTTCTCGTACACACCCAGCTTGCGGTGCAGCGGCGCTTCGTCCGCCACGAACAGAAAGGCGGGCTCGGTGGCCGAACGGTTCTTCAGGGTGACGGCGGTATAGCCGGGCGCGCAGCAGGTGTCGGCCTCGACCAGGGTGAAGGCAGTGGCTTCCACCTGCACGTCGGTCTGGCCTTCGATCTGGTGGAACACCTGAGCCGGTGAGCGTGCCGGCAGGCGCAAGGTCTCTCCAGGGCGCAGCATCAGGGCGTAAAAGCCCAGGATGTTTTCCACATCGGCACCGGTCTCAGGGTTCACATAGGTGACCTGCACCGCGTCCGCGCCAGTCTGTTCTTCGGCCAGCGACAGCAGTGCCGCCTTGGCGTCGACCCAGGGGTAGCGCAGCATGGGGTAGGCCTTGCCGGAGCGCTGGAACACCTTGGTGGGCACCACACCGCCACGGGCATAGGACTTGAAGCCCTGGGGCTCAGAAACGCTTTGGCTGGGGCCTTCGAGGTGGTAGGAGGTCTCGGTGTAATAGACCAAAGGCAGGTCCAGCACATCCAGCCAGATCACCGGGTCTTTGCCGTCATGGCCGTGTTCGTGCCACAGGCCGGTGGGCGTGAGGATCAGGTCGCCGCGCTGCATGGGGCACTTTTCGCCCCCCACCAGCGTCCAGGCGCCCTCGCCTTCCACTACCATGCGCACCGCGTTCGGCGTGTGGCGGTGCACCGGTGCCAGTTCGCCGGGTAACAAGAGCTGCATGCCCAGGTACATGGCAGCACTCGCCTGCATATTGGTCAGGCCGTGGCCCGGATTGGCCAGCACCAGCACGCGGCGCTCGGCCTTTTCAATCGGCGTCAACTCGCCGGCTTGGATCAGCAGTTCGCGGATCTCGGCGTAGGGCCAGTGCGTGGTCTGGGTCTTGCGCGTCGGCACATTGGGCGGCAACACACCGCGCAGGCTGGGCCACAGGGGAACCAGGTTGCGCTGGGTGAGTTGGTCGCGGTAGGTCTGTGGCAGGTCTTCCAGACGACCCAGGGTGTTGAAGCGGTCGTGTTCTTGCTTGTTGTCTTCCATGTCTTTTTCTCCGGTAAGTTTCAGGCGGCGCCCAGGCCCAGAGGGGCGGGTGTGCGGTTGACAATGTCGTGAAACAGGGCGTCAAACAGTTCTTTGTCAGCCGCGCCCACCAGGGGGTCGGCGTTTTGCGCGAAGGCATCGGCAATGGCATCCCAGTCCGAGGCCAGCAGGTGCGCTTCGGCCAGCGGCAGCAGTTCGTTTTCTTCGGTGCGCAAATGCTTCCAGGTGAAGTCGGCATACGCGGTAACCGTGGCTTGCAAGGCTTCCATGCTGCCCGCCACACCGGCCTCCAGATTGCCCAGGGCACGGCGCATGCCGGCCAGAGCCTGCGGCTCCATCTGGTGCTGGCTTTGCAGTGTTTCGATCAGGATGTTGGCCAGCGGCGTGCGCGCCGAGAGACGGGCAAACAGCCAGTCATCTTCCTTGGGGTGGTGCAGACGGTCGGGGAAGGCGTCGATGTAATAGACCATGGCCCAGAACAGCTTGAAGTCCATGGCCATGCGGCCGGCCTGCACCTCCTGCAACACAGCCTTGATGTTGTTGATCACCGCGCCCAGGGCGCGATGCTCTGCGCGGATGATGCCTATGGCTTTTGCTATGGAGTCGCTCATGTCTTCCTCTCTGCGCCTTGGCAGGCTTTGTATGTTTTAAACACCCAGGTACTCGTGCACGATGCGCGGGTTAGCGCGCAGTTCAGCAGAGTTGCCGGACCAGACCACCACGCCTTTTTCCAGCACGAAGTGGCGGTCTGCCAGCTCCAGCAGGGGCCCCAGGTTTTTGTCGATCACGATCAGGGACAGGCCCTCGTCCTTGAGCTCGCCCAGTGCGCGCCAGATTTCGGTGCGAATCAGCGGTGCCAGGCCTTCGGTGGCTTCGTCCAGCACCACCAATCGCGGATTCGTCATCAGGGCGCGGCCAATGGCCAGCATCTGCTGCTCACCGCCGGAAAGTTGCGAGCCCATGTTGAGGCGGCGCTCCTGCAGGCGCGGGAAGAACTTATAGACCCGCTCCAGGCTCCAGTGCTCAAGGCCGTTGGCGGCATTGGCGCGCGCCGTGGCGATCAGGTTTTCTTCCACCGTGAGGTTGGGGAAAATCTGGCGGCCTTCGGGTACCAGACCCAGGCCCAGCTTGGCAATCTGGTGCGAAGGCAACGCTTCAGTGCGCTTGCCGCCGAATTCAATTTCACCGGCCTTGGGGTCGAGCAAACCAAACAGGCATTTGATGGTGGTGGAGCGGCCCATGCCATTGCGGCCCAGCAGGGTGATGACCTCGCCCTCGGCCACCGACAGGTCCACGCCAAACAGCACTTGTGCGGCGCCATAGCCGGCCTTCAAGCCCATCACATTCAACAAAGGTGCCGTGCTCATGCGATCTCCTCTTCACCAAGGTAAATGGCACGCACTTCCTCATTGCCACGGATTTCTTCCGGCGTTCCGGTCACCATCAGGCGGCCGTAGACCAGCACGCTGATGCGGTCGGCCAGGGCAAACACGGCGTTCATGTCGTGCTCGACCAGCAGAATCGTGTATTTGCGCTTTAGCGTTTTCAGCAGCGCCACTACGGAGGCCGACTCCTGCACGCTCATGCCCGCCATGGGCTCATCGAGCAGCAAAAACTTCGGGCGCGCGGCCAGCGCCATGGCCAGCTCCAGCTGGCGGCGTTCGCCATAGCCCAGTTCGGATGCCAGCACCTGGCTGCGTGCGCTCAGACCCGCGGCTTCAATGCCTTCATGGGCTGCAACCAGGGCCTCGCGGTCTCCCAGCAAGGCCTTCCAGAAGCGGAAGGCATGGGTGCGCGCACCCAGGGCCGCCAGCGTGGCGTTTTCCAGTACGGTGAATTCATCGAACACCGAGGTGATCTGGTAGGAACGCACCAGCCCCATGCGGGCGCGTGCATTGATGCCCAGGGCGCCCACGTCGGCATCGCCAAAGCGGATGCGTCCGCTGTCCGAGCGCAACTCGCCCGACAGCTGGTTGATCAGCGTCGTCTTGCCTGCCCCATTGGGGCCGATGATGGCGTGCAGTTCGCCCTCGCGCACATCCAGCGACACCGCGTCGGTCACCAGAATGGCGCCGTAGCGCTTGGTCAGCGCCTCGGTTTGCAACAGGGTTTTCATGCTTTGACTTCCTTGGCGGAGCGGTTCAACAGCCAGCCCGCAATGCCGGTCTTGCCCAGCATGGCGACCGCCAGAATGGCCAGGCCAAACACCGCCATCCAATGCTCGGTGGCGGCCTTGAGAATTTCTTCCACGCCCAGAAAAGCCAGCGCGCCCAAGAAGGGGCCAAAGACGCTGCCCAGTCCTCCCAACACCACCATCACAATGAGTTCACCCGACACCGTCCAGGCCATGCTGCTGGGCGATGCATAGGCATTCAGATTGGCCAGCAACATGCCGGCCACACCGCACAGCACCGCCGACAGGGTGTAGGCAGCCAGCTGGTAACGCTGCAAGGCCAGGCCCACGGACATGACGCGCCGCGCATTCTGGCGCCCGCCCCGCAAGGCCATGCCAAAGGGCGAGGCGCGCAGGTGCAACACCCACCAGGTCAGAGCCACCAGCACGCCCCAGGCGCAGTAGTAAACCGCCGTGGGTGTGTTCAATTGCTGGCCGAAGAATTCGCTGGCCGCGGTAATTCCCATGCCATCGTCACCACCGTACTGCTTGAGACTGACGATGACGAAGTAACCCATTTGCGCAAAGGCCAGGGTGATCATAATGAAGGCAATACCCGAGGTGCGCAGGCTGATCAGCCCGGTGGCACAACCCACCAGCGCGCACACCACGACGCAGGCCGCCAGATGCACCCAGCCGGAGGACACACCGTAGTAGGCCGGCAGCGACACGCTGTACATGCCAATGCCGATAAACAGCGCGTGGCCCAGGCTGACCAGGCCACCAAAGCCCAGCGCAATGTTCAGCGCGCTGGCGGCAATGGCGTAAATCAGTACACGGGCAAAAAAGGACACCCAGAAGTTGTCGTCCAGTCCGATGGCAATGGGTGGCAGCAAGGCCAGGGCCAGCAGCAGGAACACCGGAATGAGCTGCGCCGGTCGTAACAAATTCTTCATGACTTGGCCTTGTTGGCGGGAAACAGGCCTTGCGGGCGCCAGGCCAGAATCACGGCCATCAGCACGTAGATCAGCATGGATGCCAAGGCGGGGCCGGCGGCGTTGGCAACTTCGCGGTCGGCAAAGGCGCGGATCAGCATGGGCAAAAAGGTGCGGCCCAGCGTGTCGACCAGGCCGACGATGATGCCGGCGTAGAGCGCGCCATGGACAGACCCGATACCGCCAATGACGATCACCACCAGCGTGGTAATCAGCACCGGTTCCCCCATGCCGCTTTGCACCGAGAGAATGGGGCCGGCCATGGCTCCGGCCAGCGCGGCAAGCGCCGAGCCCAGGGCGAACAACATGGCGTTGAGCAAGCCAATATTGACACCCAATGCGCCCACCATCTGTGGATTGACCGAACCGGCGCGGATCAGCATGCCGACGCGGGTCTTGTGGATCAGCCACTGGCTGCCGGCCGCCACCACCAGGCCCACGGCAATGATCAGGAAGCGGTAGCTGGGGTAGCTGAAGCCGAGGAGCTCGACGGTACCTGAGAGGGATTCGGGCAGCGTGACGAACACCGGCTGCGGGCCCCAGACCATGCGCACCACTTCGTTGAAGAACAGCACCAGGCCAAAGGTGGCCAGCACATGGTCGAGGTGGTCGCGCCGGTACAGGCGCGACACGGCCACCCATTCCAGCACCAGGCCCACCACGATGCCGGTGACCACGGCCGCCAGCACCCCAAGTGCGAAGGAACCGGTGTACCCGCCCACCACGGCCGCCGCATAGGCGCCCAACATGTACAACGATCCATGGGCCAGATTGACAAAGCTCATGATGCCGAACACCAGGGTCAGGCCGGCAGCCAGCAGGAACAGCATGACGCCGTACTGCAGGCCGTTGAGCAGCTGCGCGATAAGCAGGGATGCGGACATTACTTAGCCTTGCACAGTGCTACGTAAGCATCCTGGTGGTCCGGCAGGGGCGTGCTCAGCAGCTTGACGGTGACCTCGCTGCCTTCCTTAACGGTCTGGAAGGCGTAGTAGTTTTGCACCGGCATGTTGTTGTTACCAAACTTGAACGGGCCACGGATGGACTTCAATTCCGTGCCTGCGGCCTTGACGGCCGCAGCAAAGGCGTCCTTGTCTGCGGTGTTGCCCTTGACCTTGCGCACGGCAATATCCAGCAGCTTGGCGGTGTCATAGGCCACGGCGGCGTAATGGCTGGGCACGCGGCCGTACTTCTTGCTGAAGGCGGTGATGAACTCGGCGTTGCCCGGAGTCTTCAAGGCCACATCCCACATCGCACCCGAGATGGTGCCCACAGCGGCGTCACGCAGCGATGGCAGAGTCGTGCCATCCACGGTGAACGCGGACAGCATGGGGATCTTCTTGATCAGGCCGGCCTGGCTGAACTGCTTGACGAAGTTCACGCCCATGCCACCGGGATAGAACACAAACACGGCGTCTGGTCCGGCTGCCTGCAGCTGGGCAATCTCGGCCGAGTAGTCGGGCTGATTGACCTGGGTGTAGACCTCGTCGAGCACCTGGCCCTTGAAGTAGCGTTTGAAGCCGGCGACATAGTCTTTGCCGGCCTGGTAGTTGGGGGCCATCAGGTAGACCCGCTTGTAGCCGGTGTCTTGCGCATACTTGCCCATGGCTTCGGCCGTGCCGTCGTTCTGCCAGGACATGGAGAACACATGGGGCAGGCAGCCGGCGCCGGCCAGCGGCGAGGGGCCAGCATTGGTGGCGATGGCCACGGTGCCCGACTCCACGATGCGCGGCAGACTGGCCATCAGCACATTGGAGAAACCCAGACCCACAATCGCATCCACCTTGTCGCGGTCAATCAGCTTGCGCGCAATCTGGTTGCCCAGTTCGGGCTTGAGTTGGTCGTCTTCACGTAGCACGGTGACGGCTTCGCCGCCCAGCTTTTTGCCCAGCACTTCAATGCCCAGCATGAAGCCGTCGTACTGGTCCTGGCCGACTGCGGCCACGGGGCCGGACAGGGGCGCGGTAAAGCCGATCTTGATCTCGGCGTGGGCGGCCGACAGGCACAGGGCGGCGGTGCTGCAGGCAAGGGTCTTGGCGATGGAATGGAGTTTCATTTTTGTCTCTTCGTAGGTAAGGGGCGCGCCTGCTACAAGGCGCGCCATTCGTTCAGTGCGTGCTTGCAATCAGTCGAGCTTCAACATCACACGCATGTTTTCGATGCGCACGGCGTAGGTCTTGATGTTGTCGGTGAGCGGCGCACACAGGGCTTTGCCGGTGCAGATATCAAACTTGCCTTGGTGCAGCGGGCACTCGATTTCGTGGCCTTCGAGAAAGCCGTCGCTCAAGCGCGCATGGCCGTGGGTGCAGATGTTGTCGGTGGCGAAGACCTCGCCTTCGACTTCGTACAGGGCAATCTCCTTGCCGCCCACGTGCACGCTCGTCACATCGCCCTCGGGCACGTCGGCCAGTGCGGCCGCATCGATCCAGTTCTCAGACATGGGGCTAGTCCTTAGATGGGGTAGATGATGGAGTTGGCGATCATCTCGCTGTCGTACACGCACAGGCGGGACTGGAACTTCAGGCCCTCCGGTGTGCGCACGATGACGTCGTGGTAATAGCCCACGTTGAACACCGTGGAATCCCCGTCGTATTTGGTGCGGATGACGGTGTAGTTGGCTTCCGAGGTGATGCGCTCACCATAGATGCCGCGCTCCACCGACACCACCCGCGGTGTGCCTACGATGTGGCGCTGGTAGTAGGGGTCGTGGTACATGGTTTCCTTGACGCCGTACACGCGGTCGCGGATCATGTTCTTGCTCTCCAGTGCCAGCAGGCACAGGGGAAGGCCCTGGTCGAAGTTCTCGCGCGGCTGCAGGCGGTAGGTGCCTGTCTCCACAAAGAAATCGGGCCATTTTTCCCACTCGGACGAGTCGCAGACCATGGCGTAGTCGCTGTACAGGTTGAGCAGTTCGAAGTAAGTCTTGAAGTCCATCATGGCTATTCCCCCATTACCTTGCGCCAGTATTTGTACATGCCACGAATCAGGGTCTCGGTGACCATGTGATCCGCGTCGGCGATGTCGGTGCCGCCCATCTCGATGACCGTGCGGTGCTCCGGCTTGGACTCAAAGCCCTCCTGCGACCACTCGATCACTTCGCCGTCGTCGGCCGACACAAAGCCTGCGGGGCCGAAAAGGTTGGCTTGGATCAGGCGGCGCTCTTTCATTTCCGGTGTGTCGTCGGCAAAGCCGAAGTGGGTCCAGACGAAATCAAACGAGCCGTGGCCGTTGGGCTGGATGTGGCGCGTGGACACGCTGTTGACCTGTTGCTGGATGATCACGCTCGGGAAGATGGTGGTCATCACGGCCGTGGGGCCGCCCCACCAGGGTTCGGGCACGATGTCCAAGAGGCGCGGGTCGTTGACCTTCATCTGGTCCTTGAAGCTGTCCACTCCGGACACCACATCGGCGTTCTTGCCGCCGGTGCCGCGCGTGGAAATCATGGCGGCGTGGCGGAAGTGTTCGTCCATCTTCAGCTCGGACTTGTTATCCGCGCGCCACAGACCGAAGGTGGAGAACCAGGTGTGCAGCAGGCCGGGGTGGTAGGGGTCCTTGATGTTTTCCTGCATCAGCTTCCAGTTGCCCGGAATGCGCTGGCGGCGGTAGCCCAGAATCTCCAGCTTGCGGCCGTCGAACACGCGGTCGAAGTATTTCAGGATGGTGGAGCCGAGGAACTCTTCGAAGGGCTCCACGTCGTGGTCGAAGGACGCAAACACCACGCCATTACGCACAGCGACCTTGAGCTTGGTCAGGCCATGGTCAGCCACCTTGAAGTCCTTGGGCATGCCACCGTTGACCTTGCCTTCTTGCTTGACACCACGGATAAACGGAACGCCCTGCAGGTCACCCTTGAGGCTGTAGTTCCACTGGTGGTAGGGGCAGAAGAAGTCCTTGGCGTGGCCATTGCGCTCGCGGCAGAAACGCATGCCGCGGTGGGCACAGAGGTTTTCCACCACATTCACATGGCCTTCGGGGTCGCGCACCATGATGACGGAGCGCTCGCCCACCACCGTGCGGCGGAAGTCACCGGCGTTGGGGATTTCAGCTTCCAGGCCGACATAGCACCAGTGACCCTTGTAGAACAGGCGATCCAGCTCCTTCTTGTACAAGTCTTCGCGGGTGTAGGCCCAGAAGGGCACCCGGCTGGTTCCTTCCCCCGGCCACGTGGGGCTTTCGGGGAACACGGTGTTGGTTTCACTCATTGCTTGTCTCCTTTGGTTGATTGGCTTGGGTTGCGTGGGTGTCAGTGAATGCAGCGTTTTCAGATGCCACTGGGATAAAAAGCGTCCGCATGGACATGGCCGGGCTCTACGCCCATGCGGGTTACGAGCAGATTGAGGGCGTCGACCATGGCCGGTGCGCCGCACAGGTAGGCGCGCCAACCGGTCAGGGTGCCCAGATCCTTTTCAATCGCGTCGGTGACCAGGCCGCTGCGCTGTCCGGCACCGGCCGCGCCGGTGGCCACGACGATGTGGACCAACACATTCGGGTGCGCAGCGCAGAGGGCCTGCAGGCGGTCGGCGTCATACACGTCTTCAGCACTGCGCACGCCGAAGTACAGGTGGATGGGGTTCTCCATACCGGCTGCTAATGCACCCCGCACGATGGACAGCACAGGTGCCAAGCCGGTGCCACCGCCCACGCAGAGCATGGGGCCGGTGTGCTTTTGCCGCAGGTAGGCCGTGCCCAGCGGGCCGCTGATGCGCAGGGCCGCACCCACCTTCAGTTCATCAAACACATAGGCGGTGACACGGCCATCGGGCACGCGGCGGATCTGGAACTCCCATTCACCGTCATCGTGCAAGCCGGCCATGGAATAGGGACGGATATGTTCGGGCGTGAACTGCACGGTGGAATATTGCCCGGCGCTAAATTCAATCGGTTTGGCCAACTTGACTTTGATGCGGCGGATGTCATGCGTGGCTTCTTCGATGGCGGTGACCGTGCCCTTGACGATGCGCGCGGTATGCACCACCACCTCATCCACCTCGGGCAGCTCAATAGTGCAGTTGTCGGTCAGAACGGCCTGACAGGCCAATACGTAGTCGTCCTTGCCAGCTTGGGGGCGGCCGGCTTCCGGTCCGCTGTCACGCACCTGACCCGACACCACGCGGCAGCGGCAGGTGCCGCAACGACCCGACATGCAGCTGTAGGAGATGGGCAATTGGTTGGCACGGAGCACGTCGAGCAGATTGCTTCCGCTGTCCACGTTCAGACGCACATTGAGGGGTTCGACGACGAGTTCCATATGTTTTGGGTCAAGCCCCAAGTCTCCTGTTTGCGGCGATTTTGAAGACTTGAACGCTATAAGTCGATAAAGCAAACCATATAGATAAAATCACCGTTGTGAATAAAGGTATCGCATATGGATCTGCGTGAAATCGACTTAAATCTGCTGGTGGTCTTTAACCAACTGCTACTGACCCGCAGCGTTTCGACCTCGGCCGAAAAGCTGGGCTTGACGCAGCCGGCCGTCAGCAACGCCCTCAAGCGGCTGCGCGCGGTAATGAAAGATGAGCTGTTTTTGCGAACCTCGCGCGGCATGGAGCCCACGCCCTATGCCCTGCACCTGGCCGAACCCGTGATCTACGCGCTGGGCGCGCTGCAGACGGCATTCACTACCCGCGACACCTTCGATGCGCTGACCAGCACGCGCAATTTCCAAC
>CANCER010000056.1 GCA_947375135.1 Comamonadaceae bacterium
CCACCGCCATTCCCCCTGATGCATGTGGACACCCGCTGGAAGTTTCAGGAGATGTACCTGTTCCGGGATCACATCGCCCGAGAAAGCGGCATGGATTTGATCGTGCACATCAACCCCGAGGCGATTGAAAAAAACATCAATCCCTTTGACCATGGATCGGCCCTGCACACCGACATCACCAAAACCGAAGGGCTCAAACAGGCCCTGGATCACTACAAATTTGACATCATCTTCGGCGGCGCACGCAGGGATGAAGAAAAGTCGCGCGCCAAAGAACGGGTGTTTTCTTTCCGCAGCGCCAGCCACCACTGGGACCCCAAGCAGCAGCGCCCGGAGCTTTGGAATCTCTACAACACCCGCAAGAACCCAGGCGAAAGCATGCGGGTGTTTCCGCTGTCCAATTGGACCGAACTCGATATCTGGCAGTACATCCACCACGAGCAGATTCCCGTGGTGCCTTTGTATTTCGCCAAGAAACGCCCGGTCGTCGAGCGCAACGGCATGCTGCTGATGGTGGACGACGACCGCTTTCAGCTCCTGGCCGGAGAAACCATCACCGAAAGACTCGTGCGCTTCAGAACACTGGGTTGCTACCCGCTGACGGGGGCCATCGAGTCAGCCGCCAGCAATCTGCCCGAGATCATTCTTGAACTCATCAACGCCCGAAGCTCGGAACGCCAAGGCCGAGCCATCGACAACGATTCGTCAGGCAGCATGGAGAAAAAGAAACAGGAGGGCTATTTCTGATGACGCGCACGCCCAACAAAACCCGACCCAAGGCCAGCACCTTCGGTGTGGCTCAAATCGAAACACGCCCGGCCACGATCGAAGAATTCCTGGCCCAACAACACGACCAAGATCTGCTGCGTTTCATTACCTGCGGCAGTGTGGACGATGGCAAAAGCACCTTGATCGGGCGCTTGCTGTGGGAGGCCAATCAGCTCTTTGACGACCAACTGGCCACGCTGCAAAAAGATTCCAAAAAATACGGAACACAAGGCCAGGACATTGACTTCGCGCTCTTGGTAGACGGCTTGTCGGCCGAACGGGAGCAAGGCATCACCATCGATGTGGCATACCGGTTTTTCGCCACCAGCAAGCGCAAGTTCATCGTGGCCGACACCCCCGGACATGAGCAATACACGCGCAATATGGTCACCGGCGCATCGACCGCCCATGTCGCCATTCTGCTGGTGGACGCGCGCTCGGGGCTGTTGACGCAAACGCGCCGGCACGCCTACCTTGCATCTCTCATGGGCATACGCCATGTCGTGCTGGCGGTGAACAAGATGGACTTGCTCGCCTACAGCGACACGGTATTCAAAGGCATCCAAGACGCGTTTGAAAACTTTGCCAAGCCCTTGGGGTTCGAAGGCATTACCGCCATCCCGATCAGCGCACTCAAAGGCGACAACATCACCGAGCGCTCGGTCAACACGCCCTGGTACAACGGCCCCACATTGATGGGCTTCTTAGAAACGGTCAGTCCATCAGCACCGGTGCGCAAAGACACGATGGTGTTTCCGATCCAATGGGTCAACCGCCCCCACTCGGATTTCCGCGGCTTTAGCGGCACGCTGGCGCAGGGCTCGGTGCACGTGGGCGACGCCATCCGCGTGACCTCGTCGGGTCAGACCGCGCAGGTCGCAGAAATCATCACCATGGATGAGTCGCTGAGCGAGGCTGTAGCGGGCCAAGCCATCACGCTGCGACTTGACAAAGAAATTGACGCCTCACGGGGTGATGTCATGTCGCTGGCGCAAACACCGCTGGAAACCACCGACCAATTTGAAGCCACGCTGGTGTGGCTTCAACCCGAGGTCGGCCTGTCCGGCAGAAGCTACGACCTGAAATTGAGCACGCAATGGGCCTCCTGCACGATTACCTCGATCAAGCACCGCGTTGACATCAACCATCTGACCCAGCAGACCGCCAAGCAACTGCAACTCAACGACATTGCAGTTTGCAATATCGCCACCTCCAAGCCCCTGGTGTTTGACACCTACCAGCGCTCGCCCACTTTGGGCAGCTTCATTTTGGTAGACCGCATCAGCCACGCCACGGTTGCAGCAGGCATGATCAGCCACAGCCTGCGGCGCTCGCAAAACGTGCACCGCCAGGCCCTGACCCTCACCCGCGCAGACCGCGAACATCTCAACGGCCACAAAGCGCGGGTTGTCTGGTTTACCGGTTTGTCGGGCTCGGGCAAGTCATCGATCGCCAACGCACTGGAGTCCCATCTGCACACGCTGGGCATGCGCACCTACATTCTGGACGGCGACAACATGCGCCAAGGTCTGAACAAAGACTTAGGGTTCACCGATGCCGACCGGGTCGAGAACATCCGCCGCCTTGCCGAAGTCGCCAAGCTCATGGTCGATGCCGGCATGATCGTCATGACTGCGTTCATCTCGCCCTTTCGCAGAGAGCGCGACATGGCCAGAGACTTGATTGGTGCAGAAAACTTCATCGAGGTCTATGTCAACACTCCGCTGGAAGTGTGCGAAGCGCGGGACGTGAAAGGCCTCTACAAAAAAGCACGAGCCGGAAGCATCCCCAACATGACGGGCATCAACAGCCCTTATGAGGCTCCGCTCACACCCGCATACACTGCAGACGGCTCCCAGAAAGCCATCGAACAAACGGTGCAGGAGTTGGTCCAATTGATTTGTGTATGAGCAGCCCTGTATAGCGCCGCGGCCGAGCACCGAAAGCCTTTTCACACTTATGTCTTCCGATACGCGCCCACGCGATCAAGCACCCGCAACGCAGGCCACTCCACCCGGTGAAACACTGCAATTTTTATGGTTCGCGACGCGCTCCTTCCGCGTCGCCTGCACCGCATCGGTGTTGCTGCAAGCTCTGGCAACCTGCTGCACGGCCTTTGTCCCATGGGCCTTGGCCAGCGTCATACGCGGGGCAATGCAAAACGCAGGGGCCGCCGATGTACTGGAAAAAACGGCGCCTGCGGCCGGACTGTTTCTCCTGCTGATCCTGTCCGAAACCGTGCTGGGCCGCATGCGCGATGCCGTGCAAATGCGCACCCGCCCGCGCATGCGCTTGCGCATCGTCGCGACGTTGTACAGCCATGTACAGCATCACTCCCACCGATTCTTCTCCGACACCTATGCGGGCTCGCTCGCGCACCGCGTCAGCGAAGTGGCGCAAGGCTCGACCCAAATCATTTGGACGCTCATGTCCGAGGTCTGGCATGCATTGCTACTTTTGTTGATTGCGATCGTGGTGCTCATGCACACGCAGGCCGCGCTCGGGCTTTTTTACCTGGTCTGGTCGGTGCTCTTTGCAGGCACGTCCTTGTGGTTGGCCTCGCGGGCGGAGCCTGCCAACCGCGCTGCTGCCGCAGCCCGCAGCCAATCCACCGGGCTGATCATTGACACTTTGAGCAACCAGCAAAGCGTTCGCTTGTTTGCGCGTGAGGCCTATGAAACCGATCTGCTCAAGAAAAGTCAGGCCCACGAGCTGGGCCATATTCTGGAAGCGAACCAGCAAACGGAATACGTGCGCTGGATTCAAAATATTTTCTCGGTCTTGCTCAAAGTCGGCACCTTGGCACTGACCATTTGGCTGCTCCAGCACCAAGCGATTGACGTGCCGCAAATGCTGCTGGCCGTGACCTTTTCTTTTCTCGTCATCAATGAGGTGCAATCTTTGACGCGCCGCTTTTTTGATTTGTTTGACGCAGCGGCCGATGTCGCCAACGGCTTGAAGGTCATTGCGCAGCCCCACGAAATCCCCAACGCTGACCACGCCATTGCATTCCAGGCCACGGTTGGCAAGATGCAACTCCAGCATGTCAGCTTTAGCTACCCCAAGGGCCAATCCACGCTTCAAGATATCAACCTCACGATTGA
Organism: Comamonadaceae bacterium; assembly: GCA_947375135.1. Classification (GTDB taxonomy): domain Bacteria; phylum Pseudomonadota; class Gammaproteobacteria; order Burkholderiales; family Burkholderiaceae_C; genus Allorhodoferax. The sequence goes on from CANCER010000056.1 coordinate 3,873, forward strand.
GCCGGGCGAAAAAATCGCCCTGACGGGCCACTCCGGCGCGGGCAAGTCCACGCTGCTGAATTTGATGCTGCGCCAGTACGAAGTGCAGTCGGGGCGAATCTTGATTGATGGCGTCGATGTTCGCGACATGACGCAAGCCAGCCTGCGCGACACCATCGGCTACATCCCGCAAGACCCCAGCCTGTTTCACCGCACGCTGATGGAAAACATCCGCTATGGCCGCCCGGACGCCACCGACGAACAAGTGCAGCATGCCGCCCGCTTGGCCGGAGCCCACGAGTTCATTGCATCATTGCCGTCCCGCTACGACACCGTGGTCGGTGAACGGGGCGTCAAACTGTCGGGTGGGCAGCGCCAACGCGTAGTCCTCGCACGCTTGCTGCTCAAAGACGCGCCCATCCTGATTCTTGACGAAGCGACCTCCAGTCTCGACGCATCGACAGAGCAGATGATCCTGGAAACGCTGGGTGAGGCGCTGGACCGCAAGACTATAATTCTGATCACTCACCGCCACCCTGTTGTATGGCGTGTAGACCGGACGCTGCGGCTCCACAATGGTCATCTAGAGGAAGTGCCACGGTAGTGGTTCTGCGCATCACAACACACCACACCACACACCCCATGTCCACTATGACACTGGTCTCCATCGCAGGCTCAGGCCGTTCTGGAAGCACTCTCTTTTCCTTGCTGCTGGCGCAAGACAAAAACACTTTCAATCTGGGCCAGCTGCGCGACTTTTGGGGCGCCTATGCGCAAAACCACCAATGCACCTGCAAGCAGCCCTTGCAGCAATGCAGTGTGTGGTCGTCCGCGGTTCAGGCCGCTTTTGGCAGCGTCTGGGCACCCGCCCTGGGCCAAATGCACCAGCAAATGTCGGCCTTTCGCAAAGACGCCAATGCCCTGCAGGACTGGACCGACGCCACCGCGCTGGCTGCGCTGGCAAGCAAGCATGTTCACTTCCTCACCAAGCTGAACCATTTCCTCAAAGTGGTGCAGCAGACCACCCACTCGCAGGTGCTCGTCGATTCTTCTAAGTCTCCTGAAATCGCTTTGGCCTTCAGCCTCTTGCAAGGCCATGCGCTGCGGGTGGTGAACCTGGTGCGCGACCCGCGCGCGGTCAGCGCCAGCTGGCAGAAAAAACTGGGTGGTGAAGGTGGCATTCAGGGCGCCAATGCCTGGGCCCATCGCCAACAGCGACTGATGCGCTGGTCGCAAAACCTTCAAAAGCGTTTTTGCGTGGTGCGCTACGAAGACTTTGCCAAAGAGCCACAAAAAGTCGTCAGCCAGGTCACTGCGTGGGCTGGCATTGCGCCCACCTCCGCCTTGTTTTCAGGGCCGACCACGGCGCACCTCTCTTGGGACCGTCAGCATCTGTTCCCGCCCAGTAACGAAACGGTGCTGCAGGAGCGGCGCACGCTGGTAGAAATCGCGGCGCCCAATGAATGGCGCAACGCGGCCAACCGGCCGTTGCATGAACAAGTCGAACGTGCCATGGCGCCTTTGATGGAGCGCTTCGGTTATGCGCCTGAGTTTCTGGCACCCCGTGCACCCCAAACGGGCACACCCCAGGCGGCCAGAGGTGCGCCCACCCCCCAACGGCAAATGGTGTTTCTGGTGTGCTCGGAGCGCTCAGGTTCCAACCTGATCAGCGCCATGCTGCGCTGCCACTCTTTGATTTCGGCACCGCCGCCCTACCATTTGTGCCGAGACGTGGGGGCGAATTTGCACGCCACCCTGGGGCACGACACTGCGGCACCGGCCTGGAAGCAACTCAAAGACCTGCTGCTGACGCGGGTGCATCAGCTCAAGTCGCCCCAAGCGGCACAAGAGCTGGCCCAGTGGCTATCGCAGCGCACGCAACCTGACTTCAAAGCCTTGGCCGATTTTGTTTTCTGCACGCTAGAGCGGGCCAGTGACCAGCATCTGGTGTTTGTCAAAGAGAACGAAATCCACCGCATGATGTTCTTCATCCTGCAGGCCTATCCGGATGCGAAGTTTGTGTTTCAGGTGCGCGACCCCCGCGACTTTCTGGTCTCCGCACACGGCCGCAAAAGCGGCTGGTTCGGCAACAAATTCGGCTCCGACCGCCACGCGCTGGAGATTTGGCGCGCAGACCAACTCGGCGGTTTGCAAGCGCTGGCCCACCTCGGGCCGCAGCGGGTTTTCCTGCAACGCTATGAAGACCTGGTCAGCCACCCGGAGCAGGTGCTGGGTGCCTTGTGCCGTTTTCTTGGTGTGCAGTTCGAAGCCAAGATGCTCGACTTCCACCTCTCCGAAGAAGCCAACAAACTGGCCAAACCGGGCGGGCCGCGCGAGAATCTCAATAAGCCACTGATCAGCGACAACTTCAACAAGTACCGCAAATCACTGTCCATGCGGCAAATCATGATGGTCGAGACCTATGTGGGCGACCTCATGAAGCGCTTTGCCTACACGCTCGACTTCCCGGAACAAAACAGCCAGTCTCTGGCCAAGGTGTTCGGGCCGCAATTGACTGAACCGATTGAGCGCTATATGAACAAGGACCGTGCGCCCTTCTACCCCACGGGGTACGAAGTCTCTGCGCCCCTCGGATACTTGCCCCTGCCCTACAGCCTGAACGCCCCTGCCGATGAACAGGCCGCAAGCTGAGCCTGCCTGGAGCATTGCGCAGGCCGTCGTCCGGGTTGCGCAACAGGCGCCCGACCGGCCCGCCCTGACGGTTGACGGCGTGACCTGGACCTACCAGGAGCTGCTCTCGGCCGCTTGGTCGCTCAGCCAGCAGATGCGCGCTGCCGGGCAGGCCCACGATGCAGGGTCCGATGAGATCACCGTGGCCGTCATGGCCCAACGCAACAGTGCGTCCTATATCGGTATTTTGGCGGCGATGTTGGCAGGGCACGCTTATGTGCCCTTGAATGTCAACCACCCTGCCAAACGCAACCTGCTCGCCTTGCAGCGCAGCCGCCCCAGCTACCTGGTGTGCAGCGATGTGTCTGAGCCCTGTCTGAGCAGCATGCTGTCCAGCGCCCCGGAGCTGGCGCGCTCACTTACGCAGCTGCACGCGCCGGATCGAAAAAGCCAGACCACTTCAGCGCACGCTGCGCTGTCCACACTGCTGAATGAAGTGCCGGCCCACATCGCAGCCCACCGCAATGCCTATATTTTGTTCACTTCGGGCAGCACCGGAGAGCCCAAAGGGGTTGCGATCCACCATGGCAATTTGACGGGCTACCTGCAAGCCACGGGCGCACTGCTGGGCATACGAGCCGACAGCCGCTTGTCGCAAACCTTCGAATTGACGTTTGATTTGTCCATGCACGATCTGTGGCTGTGTTGGACCCATGGCGCGCATTTGATCGTGCCCCAGGCCTGCGACATGGCCTCACCCGCCACCTACATTCAGACCTACGGCATCACGCACTGGTTTTCGGTGCCCTCGCTGGCTTTCCAGATTCGCCAGCAAGGCCATTTGCGGCCCAATGCCTTCCCCAGCCTGCGCTCCTCCTTGTTTTGTGGCGAGGCCCTGCCCGCCCAACTGGCACGCGAGTGGGCCTTGGCCGCACCGAACAGCCCGGTTGAAAACTGGTACGGCCCCACCGAGGCCACCATCGCCTGCGCCCGCTTTGTCTTGCCACCCTCAGGCCAATGGGCGGGCCCCGCCGATCTGGTTCCGATTGGCGAAGCCTTCGAGGGCATGGCCCTGACCGTTTGCGACCCGCACATGAACGAGGTCCGCGATGGCGTTGCCGGTGAGTTGCTGCTCTCTGGGCGCCAAGTCGCTGCCGGTTATTTGCGTGCGCCCGACAAAACTGTGAGCAGCTTCATTACCCGCGCCGGGCAAGGAGACACCGTTTTCTACCGCACGGGCGACCTGGTCTTGCGCACGCCCGATCAGCAGGTTCACTTCCTGGGGCGCATCGACAACCAGGTCAAAATCCGCGGCTTTCGGGTGGAACTGGGTGCTATTGAAGCCGCTGTGCGGGACGCCGTGGACGGCGCCAATACCGTCGCACTGTCCTGGCCACCCGGCGCCCCTTCGGGGTCGCATGTGGTGCTTGCCGTGGAATCCAGCGCAGCCGACCATGGTCGCATCGTGGCACAAGCCCGCGAGACCTTGCCGGACTATATGGTTCCGGTGCGCACGGTTTGTCTGCCGACCTTCCCAAAAAATGCCAGTGGCAAAGCGGACCGCAAAGCCATTGCGATGGAAGTGGCTCGCGCGCTCGATCAGGAACGCGCCCTTACCCACCTGGATGGCATGTCGCCAACCGAACAACAGTTGATGCAGGCGATCCTGGATGCTGCACCGGCCTTGCGGGCCGCAGATATTTTGCAAGCCGACAACCTGCTCTCCATCGGCATGGACTCGCTCGGCTTTGTGCAACTCACTGCGCACATGGAAACCCTGTTTCACCTGTCGCTCGACCAGGACAGCGTGGTCCATTTGTCGAATCTGTCCTTCAATGGCATGGTGCAGTTCATTCACCAGCACACGACCAACGATCAAGGCAAACCCGCCATGGCCGCTCCATCGGACAGCACTTCTCCAAGCGCCCCACCCAACAAGCGGGTCACCCGTGCGCTGCAGTTCATCGCACGGTTCCCCAAAGCGCTTGAAACGCTAGACGCCCCGCCGGTGCTGGCCATTGGCTCCTCCGGCCTGTTTCGGGGCTTTGACGCCGCGGTGTTTGACACGGCGTTGCGGGACCACGGCATTCAAGTGCGCGCACTCAACATCGGACTGCCTGCCATCAGCTGCGAAGGCATTGCCCGCCTGTGTCAGTTCATCGTGAGCCAATGCCGGCAGGCGCACCGCCACCCCGCTCTGGTGATTTACGAGCTCGACCCCATGCACATCAGTGTGTCGCCGCCACAAGGTGACATGTTGCTCGACGAGCGCCACCTGAGCGGGCAGATCCGCATGGGCCACGACGTGCAGATCGACCCCGAGTTCACCTGGAACATTGCCGCCCAAGGCACAGGACAATTCCGCGCATTGCCCCACGACGCGCCACAGCGACCACTGTGGGAGCAGCAGCGCGAACGGGTGGTGGGCAGCACCTATTTGGGCGATGTGCCCTTCCATCACCCCGCGATCCAACACTGGCTGGCAGGTGCGCAGATATTGAAAACATTGAACGTGCCCGTTGCCGTTTTTGTTCACCCTTTAGAGCCGACCCAACACCACACGCTTGCCAATGCACCGCGCGCAGACCACAGGCCACGCCCAGAAACCACAGATTTTGACAAGGTGCTGGCGTGGATGGCGAAACAATCCGGACTGCCCATTCTTGCTTGGGAAAACTTCCAGCTGGAAGGGACGGACTTTTTGAACATCAACCATGTGAACCCCCACCCTGGCATGGGCAAGCTCAGCCGACAACTTGCGCACATGTGTGTGCGCCACGGACTGTTTCAGTGAGATCTAGTGCATCGTTCGGCCGCCACCCTCTGCGGGTGCCATGGACGGGCTAGGCGCAGGGCTTGCCGCCTGTTGAGGCATCAAATCCCATTGGGCCTGCTCCTGCAACTGCTCTAAGAGCAGGCACAACGCTTGAAGCGTTGACTGTGGCAATTGCAGCGTCAGCTTGCGGCCACTGCGAAGACTCAATACCAGCTCCGAGGTGGCTTTGCTTTTGCCCTTTGCCGCGCTGTAAACGGCATCCAAGACCAGCTCCGGTTTATCGCCCAGCGTCTGCCGCGCCGCGCCTTGATAAGGCTGTTTGAAATCGGTCGTTTGCAATAGGGCTTCACGCTTAAAACGCACCACCTCTGCACTGGCAGGGCCGGGTCGTTGCGCCGCCTCCAACTCCACAGACTTTTGCGCGCCACCGGCCAAAATCTGGCGAACCACACGGCGCGACATGAAGACCGAGATTTCTTCGTCCGAATCGGTATTCGCCTTTACCAAAATGCGATCGGGTTGTGGCAGGTAGCGGCCATTGAATTGTTTGATCGTCATACAAAAATGTCCGTTCAAAGATAAGAGTCAGCGATCCGGAGCTTCCATCGCTTTAGCGGGAAGCATGTCATCGGTAGAGAGCACCATCGCAATACCGCCCAAGTTATCACGAAGCAACTGGTACGGCCTTCGCATCACATTGAGGTCGATCAAACGCACCTCGGGCTGCAGACCGGCATCGAGCAAAAACCGCTCAAGCACTTCAGACTTGGCAGCAAAGTTCACATTTTGCGGCAAGTCATTCGTTTTGTTGGCAACCGACATCGCGTCGAGCTTGCTTTGCACCACGCCCACAATCAAACCGTCCGGCGAAAGCACGGGACCGCCGGAATTTCCTTTTTGAATTTCAGCACTCAACTGAAACAGTCGATTGCGACGACCATCTGTGAACTCACCATTCACAATGCCTGCCGTGATTTTGGGCCCATTGCCTTGCATGGACGGCTGCGGAAACCCGAGCACGTAAACCTCTAAGCCAATTGGCACTCCGCGCCAACGGGCGAGCGGCAATGGCGTGCTGTTGGCGTTGATTTTCAGCAAGGCCAAATCATCGTCCGCGCTTGACCGAATCACTTGTGCTACTCGCCAGTGACCGCCGGTTGGCAGCCGCACAAAAACGAAATTCCGCCCTTTGAGCACATGGTTCGCCGTCACCAAGTGGCCTTCTGCCGATACAAAAAAGCCAGTGCCGACCGCATTGCGCCCCGAATCGGAAATGGGCACGGCCTGCTCTGCCCCGCTCATTGCGCACAGTAACCACAGCCACAGGGCCAGAGTGGTGCGCGCAAACAGGGTGTGCATTACTCGTTTTTCAGGAATTGAATAAAGCGCTCGCGAACACGCTTTTTGAGCAGGCCCTCGGGCTTTTCAGGTACCGCGGCAAAGCTATCGTCCTCCTCGATTGCAAGAGGCTCTCCATCCGAGAGGAAGTTCACCAACGCTTTGAACGACTTTTCACCATCAGCCGCGATGTCTTCATACTGCATTGAAAACACCGGTTTTTGGATCGTCTTAGCAATCGACATAATCAATTGCTCTTCGTCGAAATACCGACTCAGGTTGCGCGCAATGAGGGGAAACATGGTGTCAATCTGCGCATCAGTGAGTTCGGCCTCTTTTTGGTCATTGAACCACTTGCCGGTGGTAGCAGCCACCGCACCCGAGATAGCTTGCCCAAGCTTGTCGCGACGGGTGAGCAACACCACGCGATCGAAACCTGACAAAAACTCCAACACACCGTTCTTCTTGCGATTCATCAAACCCAGCAACTGCTGAGGCTGTACCTTGATGCCGAAATAACCATCATCGGTCGTGCGGGCGCGCTGAAGCGTCTTCAAGTAGCGCCCCGCCCCCACCGTTTTTCCGTCCTGTCCCGCACCTGGCAACAAGCGCGGCACCAGCAAGTTCACATTGACCGGATTGAGGTACTCGCTTGGCATGCCAAACTGCCCCTTGACGTTGCACAGCCGACGACACAGGTAGGTACTACCGGTCCGCTGAGACGAGAACACCACGTAGCGTTTTGTCGGCTCCTTGAACGGATGCAAATCGTATTTTGGATCGTTCAACAACTGTTCGGGTGTCAACGGCTTTTGCGTGGCCGTAGGACGGTTGATTGGCGCAGAGTTAGCCATCAGGATTCCTCAAGTATGAAAAGTATGCTTCAGAGTCGCGCATTGCACGGCAGAGGGATCGCCCCGTGCCGTGACAATTCACAATGCCCAATCAGGACTTTTTGCCTGACTTACCCGATGAAGCTTGCGGCTTGCTCTCGGACTTGGCGCTAGCGCCCTTTGCAGCCACGTTACTTGGTGCAGGACTTACAGCAGCCTCAGGGGCCGCAGCAGGACGCGCACGGCGCACAAAGGACGCTGCTTTCTCCAATTGCTCTGCCGTCGCGTCGATACCCGCAATGCGCGCCAGCAAGCGTGCATGCTGGCGAGGACGCGACACCAGCTCTGGGTAGCGCAGCAGCTGCGTGGGGTAGCGCCGATTCACCAAAGTCTTGAACATCTGGGCATAAATAATCTGGGCTCCCTTGGCACCGAAATGCTCTGGCCACTGGCGGCGTACACGGGTCGCCTCAATGTCTTTCATGGGACGAAGAACGTACAACAACTGCGTGTCAAACACCTGGCAAATCACCGACAGCAGCAAGGCCGACAGGGGCAGTTTCAGAAAAATAGGCGCGGGATTTTTCGCATCGTAGGGGCCAAACTCACCGTCGATGACACGCTGGCGCAAAGCACGCAAGGCCGCCAAAGCCTGGTCGCGGTTGGCAGTGACTTGTAGTTCATTTTCAGAGGTCAACGCCAAAATGGTGTTGCGAAACGCCGTGGATTCGTAGCTCACCGGCGTACGCACATCGTTGGTGTTGAAATACGGGCCTAAACCATTGACGCCTAGGGCATCGAGCATACCGGCCACCGCCGATGTGCCACTGCTCCACGGTCCGGTGACCAGCAGCAAACGCGGTTTGCGTGGGCGCACAGGCGCCGCAGCACCCTCAGCGGCAGCAGGTGTGGGGTTGGTTTTGTTGGTATCGCTCATTGGAGGTTCTCTTTCTCTGGGGTTACCGGGGCTGTGGCCGGCCGGCGCGGCATTACCGTGGGAGCCGGAGGCTTCACACGAACTTTGAAATGTTCTGGCGGCTGTCCGGCGATGCTGCGCCGGTAGGCCTGAAGGTAAGCGGCTTCGAGCTGCCGGGTACGCATTGGTGAATCAAACAGACCCAGCCGCAGCTTACGTTCATGAACAAACTGTTTCATCTTGGCCACTTCTGCTGGATTGTTCAACAAAGAGATGGCCAATTCAATGTAGGACGGAATATCCGGCTGGACGAGCAGTCCCAGGCCCGCGGCCCGCAACAAACCGCCGCTGACGCGTGAGGCAAAGTTGGTGCCCTCCAATGCCACGACAGGAATACTGGCGAACAGTGCATCTCCGGTGGTGGTGTGCCCACCGTAAGGCCAAGGATCGAGCACGATGTCACACAATTGCAAGCGGGCCAGATGGGCTTCTTGGGCCACTTTCGGGGCAAAAATAACCCGGTCGGCCGCCACGCCAGCGGCCTGCATTTCGCGATGTAAATTCCCACGCGCAAACGCGCCGGGGTCCAGCATCCACAGCACGGCCGTCGGAACACCCGACAAAATCTTCATCCATGTCGCCCAGATCTCGCTACCGACTTTGTTCACGTTGTTGAACATGCCAATCACTGGCACTCCCGCAGGCAAGCCTGCCTTGCGGCGCGATGGAGGCGGCGCCAGATAGCGCGCGCGGTAGTCGTTAATCTGGTAGGTCGGCGGAATGCGGATGATCTTCTCGGGGTAAAGGGCTTCGACACCTTCAGGAATGGTGTGCGTGTCGCCAATGATGTAGTCGACAAAGCGTCCGCCGACCGTGCCCGGAAAACCCAGGTACGAGATCTGCACCGGCGCGGGCCGCCACGCCAGCACACCGTGGCGAGTGCCTTCGGTCAGTCCATTGAGGTCCACCAACACATCAATGCGGTCTTTCACAATCTGCTCGGCCGCTGCGCGGTCGCTGACTTTGCTAAAGGTGCGTGCATGGTCAAAGCGTGACAGGATGTCGCGACGCAATGCTGACCCATCGTCATAACTCGTGCAATAGGCAAAGAGCTCAAAACGATCGCGATCGTGGTGCCGCATCATGCCCATAGCGAGCAGCGAGGTCGCATGGTCGCGGTAGTCGCTAGACATATAGCCAATGCGCAAACGCCTGCGTTCCCCATCGGGCCAAGGCTGCGTCACCATGGGTGGAAACGCTTTGAAATTAGCCTCCGCGAAATTGCTGATCACACGGATATTGGTGGCCTCGTCGCCACACCACAGCAAGTGCGTGCGGGGCGTCTCACCCACCAACGCGGTTTTACCTGCCGCATGAGATGCTCGAAAAACCTCTATCACTGAATTGGCCAGCGGCCAGTCCGCCGACTGCAGCGCCACACGCAAGGTGTAAGTACCGACCTCGGGGGCATGCTTGGAGTCTTCCCAGCCACGGCGCACGGCCTCGAGCGCCTTTTCTTCGGCACCCAAGCGCGACAGCTGGCGACCAATGTCGACCAACTCCCGCGGCGTGGCGGCGCAGTCGAGTGCGCGCAAAGCAGCCGACAGGGCTGCGGGTCGGTCATGTAACTCATCGCAAACGGCCGACAGCGCCATCCAGCCTGCGGTCAATTGAGGGTGGGTGTCGGTCGCCTGTTGCGCCAAGTTTCTAGAGCGCTTGCGGTCTTGAACGCGCACAAACTGAGAAGCCAAAGCGTAAACCTGCGCCTTCTCGCTGGGCGGCTTCAGCAGGGCCGCCAAGGTCTCGAGTCGGTCGGCCGCCCCTTTGGGGTCTCCCGCCGCAGCAAGGCCGCGAGCCTCATTCAGCAGGGGATGTTGCAAGGAACGGGGCGCTTCATGGGGGGGCACCGATTTGCCTTGCCCACCACGGGGTTGCGTTGATGTCATTGTGTGGACACTATAAAGTTAAAGAACCTGCACTGTAAACAGGGCAGGTTCATCTTGATCGATCTTCGCTCCCGCCAGACCGCTTGCACAAACCGACCCTGTGCCTCGTGAGCGCAGGGTCGGTTGGTAGCTAAGCTTAGATCCCGACTGCCTTGATGTATTCGTTCAGGTGGGTGATGTCCGTCATACCCACCAATTCAACCACACCGGAGATGCCAGTACCGTCGCCGTCGTAGGCAAGGTAGCCGTTGCCACCCACCGTGCCAAAGACAAAGCTGGTGTCGCTGTCCAGCAGGCCATCTGCTGCAACCAAGAAGGCGTTCACGTCGACAGGCGAATCAAGTCCGGTCAAGGACAGATCCAAATTGTTGGTAGTTACGCCACCAAAGCTGATGCTATCGCCGTGGGCACCGTCGAAGCCATAGACCTGCATCATGTTGCTCGTCAACGCTGCACTGTCTGCCACGCTGTCGAGGTTCAGGTCATAGAAGTCCAACTCGATGTTCACCGAAGTAAAACTATGGCTGTCATGGTGGCCCTCATCTGCACGATGGGCGTAGTCGTCGGCATTGCTGTAACCCAGGTAGATGTCGGCAGCGGATCCACCGTTCAGGTACGTCAGATGGAGGTCGCCATCCACGTAATTCTGAGCAATCGAGTGCGACGAATTGCCTGACACATACACGTCACCACCATGGTTGTCGTTGCCTTGGTTGATTTCAACTGCCACATCGGCATGCTCACTCATCTGGATGTAGCCTGTGTTCACGTAATGTCCACCCGACATACTCACGCTCACATCTTCGTTGCCCCAGTGGCCCGCATTGATGTTCATTACGTTCAACGAACCATCGATGGTCAGTTGCACATTCGCATCACTGCTGTTCGCTGAACTAACGCTCATATAGCCCACTGAGCTAGCGAAACTACCTTGCACGTGAGAGTAACCGCCAGTCTGGGCACTGACGTACATTCCACCCACTCCACCCGAAAGGTCCAAAACTGCGTGTGAACTTCCACCGGTCCACGTGTGCACATCAAATTGGCCCACTGAACCATCGAGGTTGATGTTCGCATATGCGTCGCCGCCGTTCCAGGCGTTGACATCCAAGCTTCCAATGTAACCAGTCGCTGAATCAATGTTCAGATGACTATCAGCATAGTTACCGGCATGCACATCGACGCTGTTGTAGCCAACAAAATGTGTAATACCAGGCACGCCGCTGTGGATGTGCAAGGAAGCAGTGTCATTCGAAGTCGCCGCAACTTGGATCCTGCCGTAAATGGCGCCGTCGAAGTTGGCAATGTCCGCGTTCACCGTTGAATCAAGGTCGTAGGCGCCAACCACGATCGAGTCAATCGTTCCATGTGCCGCATCGATAGACATGGTCACGTGGCTGTGGCTCCAGTCGCCACTGTTCACCGACGCGTTGCCGTGGTCGTCGCGACCAGAGGCCAGAACGATGTTGCTGTCATTGAGCGTGAGCTGGTTGTCCCAGAAGTGGGCCTGCACCAGAGAATGCTCTAGATTGGCTCGCAGCGCGATGTCGTTGATTGTGAGCGTCGAATGCGACACTTCCACATCCATCGAGCCGTTGTACGCCCAGCCTGGCTTGTTGCCGATTTCGCCGTCGTTGGCGGTCACAGTCAGCGAGCTGATGTCACCGCTGGCGCCGGAGAGCTGGTATTGCACGTCGGTATAGCCACGGCCCTCAACCACGATGTCGCTCTGGCGCATGTACAGAGAATTGGTAACCATGTGGGTCGCCGAATCAGTCTGGACATTGCCATTGATGTCTTGCGAGCCAATCATGCTCAGGTGGTACTGAGCACGGGTGTCCGTACCAGTCCAGCCAGCATGGTTAACCCACTCCGCGCCATCGTAGTAATCGTAGTTTTGAACCGACTCAGCTGCGTTGGTAGCGCCCAGATACACATCCTGCACCCGTGCGTGCTCAAAGGTAAGTGCGGCCTGCACATCGGTCTCAGCACCACTCACCCACCGGCCGCCATCCCAATCCCAATAGTGGTTGGCCATGACGCCATGGAAGCTGTGGTCGAAGTAGCTGTAATTGAAGGTATGCAAGTCGAGGTTGTTGAAGGACTGCGCACCAGTAAACGTCTGGTTGACCGTCTGTGAACTTCCCGTGTTGTAGGAACCAGAGCTGCCACCATAGTTCCACCATGCGGTGTAACGGTCCGACACTGCCAGTTCGTCAAAACTTGTCACGCCCGAGAGTTTTACCAAGCCGGTGATGCCCGTGCCGTCGGTGTCGTAGGCCAGATAGCCATCGCCGCCCACGGTGGCGAAGTAGTAATTGACATCGGTTCCACCCGCGTTCGTCTCCAGCGCGGCTTGCGCCGCGGCAATGTAGTCCTCAACGGTTGCAAAGTCTTCACCGCCATCGGTGTAAGTCTGAGTCAGATGGTCAGCGCCGTGGTTGCTCCAACCGAATTGGGTTTCGGTGTAGTAGGAATTGACCAAGGGATCCAAGTTGATCGCGTCGCGGCTCACATCGAAGCCGTCGATGGTGACCATGTTGGCGATCAAAGTGGCGGAATCGCTGGCTGTCATGTCGGCATCGGCCACACGCAAATCCAGATTGAACGTGCCCCATGGGTCGTTCATGCCGGTGTGCAGACCAGCCAGATTAATGGTGCTGGCCGTCTTTTGGGTGTAGACCAGGTCCACATGGCCATCGCCGGTGACTGTGACGTCGCCACCTTGAACCGTTTGCTCAATAGTTGCCTGTGCAGCAGAGGTCTGCGTCGTGGCATTGAGCACTACATGGTCCGCAAGACCCGATTCAAAACGCAGATCAGCGGTCGCCGTCGATTGCAACGCTGTCGCATTGACATTGAGCGTGCTGATATGGCCGTCCAGGTAGTCCAAGTTGGTGTGGGCTTCTGCGCCTGCACCAGTGGCCTGCACATTCACATCAATGCCGTCGACCGCCAGTGTCGAGCCTTCACGGGCTTCCCACTGACCCAAGTTCTGTTGCCCGCTCCACAGGTCGGAGGTGAGGTAAGCAGTCTCTGGGTGGCCCTGGTCGTCGTACACCACAAACAGGGTGGGCTGCGGTCCATTGCCGTAGTTCACGTCTTCGACATACAACTTGAAGCCCGCATTTACCGGAATTTGTGCATTCAAGGCGGCCAAGAGTTGATTTGCATAGCCGTGGTCGTCACTAGAACCAACGCTTGTCATAACGGCACTGAGCACCACACTGCCGGCGTGCAAAGTGATGGTCTCGCCTTCGACCGTAGAACCGCTGGAAGACAAAACATTAGCGATGCCTCGTGATGACTGACCCAGCATGCTCCACAGACCGATGGACTCTACGCGGCGGAAGCCAGCAGACAGGTCGAGGTTGGCGTAGGAGCCTGCGTATTGCCAGTCACCCACATCGCCCCAGCTACGTTGCGAGCCACCGGCCACTACGTTGATGTCTTCGGTCAAGGTACCCGAAAACGACATATCGGCGCGGGCATCACCGGACGTGCCGGAAGCCAGAATGTTGATGGCGCCCAAACTGCCGTGCATGTCACGCTCGGTCAAACGAGCGTCGGCTGACAAGCCGGAGGCTTGCACCGTGATGCTCTGTCCTGTGACCGCAATACCGGCAATAGGTACACCGTCCACGGTGTCGGCAGAAGCGCCGCGGGCATGGATGGTGCCGCGCGCGGTCGATTGGTGTCCACCGGCCACGATACTTACATTACCGGTCAAATCGCCGTTAAATCGCAGCCTGATGCTGGCGTCTTCACCGAAGGAGAGAACATCCACGCCGGTTACCGTGCCATAGGAGTCGCCAATGTCCAGCAACGCAGTGGAGTCGCCGCCGAAGGCATGGGCCTGCAGGTTGACCTCTTCCAAGAAGATGGGCTGTAAGCCACCCTCGACTTGCGAGTTGGTATGCCCCAAGTAGACGTTCGCATCGGCACAACCGCCGGTGGCGACGGCGCTGATGTCGCCCTGGACAGTGCCCACAAAGTCGTCCGCGTGCACATCAGCAGAACTGGAATAGCCCGTCGCGCTGACGGTAATTTGACCGATCACACCTTGCGCCGCGTGGAGCCTGATATTGGCATCCGAATAATCGCCCGAAGCGGTCGAAGTCAGGTCCACACCGTCTAGAGTAATACCGTGCGGGTCCACACCAGCAAGGCTCGAGGTAGGAATAAACACCAAGGGTGTGCTGGTCGAACCGTCGGAGAAGCTAACACTCACATCCTGCTGGGGGCCCAGTGCCTCTGGCCAGTAGAAGTGCAGCGTGGTCGGGAAATCGCGGGTGTAGTCAGCCTGCAAATAGTCCACGTTGTACGCGGCAGTGTTATCCCAATATCCCATCAACGGAACCGTGGCGTCCTGTGCATGGAGTTGTTCCAACTGCGCTCTGAAGCTGTTGAACGCATCGTTCAAACCGCGCGTCAAATCGCCATAGGTGTTTTCGGGCGAGCTGTAGGCGTTGTACACCATGGTAAACATCTGCGCAGCGTCGAACGTGTAGCTGAGCTCGTGGCCGGCCACTGTCATGGTCAGCGTGGGACGGCTAGCCGCACCTGCCACCGTATGGATGTTGTCCCAGTACGCGGCGTTGCTTTCATCGTGCGCAGCGGCCAGGAAGCCAATGTAAGTCTGGATCAGCGGACGGATGTTGAAGGTCTGCACTTCGTTGCGACCCTGCGTCGTGTCCATGTCTACATTCGCGGAGGCACCCGCGCCCGCAGCGGTGGCGGTGATTGCTTCACTGACGGTGAACGCATTGTTGTGGGCATTGATGACCACATCGGCACTGGCTTCAACGCCGCCGGCCGTCGCGGTCACCGTAGTGACCAGGCCTTCGACGTCGTGCAGGTCGATGCTTGCCAGGGAAGAGTTTCCGCTCGCGTTGGCCAAAATGGCGCTGCCGCCGTCTGCAGCAAAGACCAACCCAGCCGACGATGTACCAATGGCGCCGATGTGGACCAGGCTTTCACCAGCTTGGCCTGTAGCGGTAGCTGTCAGGTCGCCTTGCAGCGTGATGTCCGCATCCATCGACAGATAAATATTGCCTTGGCCGCCACCGGATTCAGCGATCATGTCACCGGTCACGGTCAATGCGCCATGGGTATCCATTGACAAGCGAGCGTCCGAGCCATTGCCTTCACCATTCACGACGATGCCAGAGACCGTGCCATGTACATTGCTGATACTCAAGCGAGCGTCAGACCCATCGGAGGCTGCCATCACATTGATTTGTGTACCGTCCAAGGTAATGCCACCGGAACCCAGCGAGCCGTCGTACGTCGACAGCAGAGTCTGGGCGGTTCCGTCAATGGTGAGCGAGCTACCCGCTTGATTGCCCGGCTCGTTCCAGCCCACAGCGAACTGGTTGTTGTTGTTGTAGGACTCAATAGACACACCGCTGCTGGCGTA
>CANCER010000057.1 GCA_947375135.1 Comamonadaceae bacterium
CGGTATGTGAAAGAAGCTGCGGAGCAGATCAAGTCAACGGACCTCTGGGGTTTGCTTGTGCGCTATGTGAGCGACAAGATCGCGCCAGTGATTGGGCCGTTTCACCACCCAATTGCGGTAACGGCTACTGGGTAACTGCGGTTTTTAGGATCATGCGGAAGTGACACCACTGGTTTTCGGCTGAACACCAACCATCGACCTGGGCAGGCGGACCGGGTGTCCCTTCGCAGGCCCCCATTCGCGGTTGCCACAGAGCAAGCGCGCCAACAACAGCGTTAACAAAAGGATGTGGGCGCGCCAGATACAGACGCCCGCGAGCAGGGCTGGAGAAGGGATACCCGGTTCGCCTGCCCCACACCAACGCAGGCGTGCAGTGTGAAGAGCGCCAGTGCCCACCCACAAAAGCAGGCGCGAAACCCAGGCAACCGAGTGAGCCAGAAACTACAGAAACCGGTCCAAAATCTTCTTGCTGGCCGTGTTCAAAGCAAACTGATCCCGCACCAGGTACTGGATGCCATGGGTGTCGGCAATCAGCAGCGCGTTGTCCTTGCCGATGCGGCGAATGTCCTCGTCGCCGCGCAAGACAAACTCCGTGCGCCCCCGGTCGGTATCCACCGTCCAAGTGCAGGGCGTCGAAAAGCTGGAAACACCAACAATCTGCGCAATCACCGGCATGAACTCCCGCGCCGCCAGCTCCTGGCGAATCAGGCTTTGCGCGGGCTCAGGGCAATCGACCAGTTGATCCACCCAACCTACTTCTTCGCTGTCGGTGTTCACAATCGAAATCCCCACCTCGGGCGACTGGATCGGGAAGGCGCGCACCGGCACCACCGCCTCAAAACGCACACCGCTCTCGGTGGTCAAAATCAGCTTGCCAAAGGCATTGCGCTCCAGCGTGAAGTGGGTGCGATCCGGGGTGTTGTAGGGCGTGCTCATCATGCGCCCTCCTTCTCTGCGTTGTCGGAGCCACGACTGGCATCCATGTCCACATCCATATTGCGCGCCTGCGCCTGGTACAGGTTGAAGTAGGCACCCTCCTGGGCCATCAGCACATCGTGCGTGCCCTCCTCCACCACGCGGCCCCGGTCCAGCACCACCAGGCGGTCGGCGCGGTGCAGGGTGGACAGGCGGTGGGCGATGGCAATCGTCGTGCGGCCTTGTACCAGGTTTTCCAGCGCCTTCTGGATTTCCTTCTCGGTCTCGGAATCCACCGACGAGGTGGCTTCGTCCAGGATCAGGATGCGCGGGTCGATCAAGAGCGCACGCGCAATGGAGATGCGCTGGCGCTCGCCACCTGAGAGGCCCTGGCCGCGCTCGCCGACCATGGAGTCATAGCCCTGCGGCAGTCGCAAGATGAACTCATGGGCGTGGGCGGCGCGGGCCGAGGCGATGATTTCCTCGCGTGTGGCATCCGGCTTGCCGTAGGCAATGTTCTCGGCAATGGTGCCGAAGAAGAGGAAAGGCTCCTGCAACACCAGGCCGATGTTCTGGCGGAAGTCGGCAATCGCATAGGACCGGATGTCCACGCCGTCCACCAGGATCGCGCCCTCGGACACGTCGTAGAAGCGGCAGATCAGGTTCACCAGCGTGCTCTTGCCCGAGCCGCTGTGGCCCACCAGGCCGATCATCTCGCCCGGCGCGATGTTGAGGGTGATGCCCTTGTTGACCTCGCGGTTGCCGTAACGGAAGCCCACATCGCGCACTTCAATGCGCCCTTCCATCTTGCCCACATGCACCGGGTTGGCGGGCTCGGGCACGCTGGAGACATGGTCAAGGATGTCGAAGATCCGCTTGGCAGCCGAGGCCGACTTTTGCGTGACCGACACGATGCGGCTCATGGAGTCCAGACGGCCATAGAAGCGGCCGATGTAGGCGATGGCCGCCAGCAACATACCGACCGTGATCTCGCCCTTGGACACCTGCCAGATGCCAAAGCCCCAGACCACCAGCAGACCGATTTCGGTGAGCAGCGAGACGCTGGGCGAGAACAGCGACCAGATCTTGTTGATGCGGTCGTTGACGATCAGGTTGTGGCGGTTGGCTTCGCGAAATCGCTTGGCCTCGCGCTGCTCCTGCGCGAAGGCCTTGACCACGCGGATGCCGGGAATGGTGTCGGCCAGCACATTGGTTACCTCGCCCCAGACCCGGTCAATTTTTTCGAAGCCTGTGCGCAGGCGGTAACGCACGAAATGGATCATCCAGCCGATAAAGGGCAGCGGCACCAGGGTGATCAGCGCCAGATAGGGGTTCATGGAAAACAGGATGGCCGCAGTCATCACGATCATCACCACGTCGCTGGCAAAGTCGGTCAGGTGCAGCGACAGGTAGACGGCAATGCGGTCGCTCTCGCTGCCCACGCGCGACAGCAGATCGCCGGTGCGCTTGCCACCGAAGTATTCCAGCGACAGGCGCAGCAAGTGTTCGTAGGTGGTGGTGCGCAGGTCGGCGGCAATGCGCTCGGAGGCCAGGGCCAGGATGTAGGTCTTGGCCCAACTCAGGCCCCAGGCCAGGATGCCCGAGCCCAGCAGACCGGAGAGATACCAGGCAATGGTGCTGGGCTCAATGTGCTGGCCGTTCTGTAACGGGATCAGCACCTTGTCTACCAGCGGGATGGTGAGGTACGGTGGCACCTGGCTGGCGGCCGTACCCAGCAGCATCAAGAAGAAGCCCAACAGCAGTTGGCCTTTGTAGGGCCCGGCGAAACGCCAGAGGCGAAACAGGGTCCACGTAGATGGCGGCGTGTGGACCACCTTGGTGCAGATCGGGCACTCCTCCTGGTCCGGCTCCAGCGGGGCCTTGCAGCTCGGGCAGACGTTCTTCATCGCCTGTTGCATCGGCTTGCCCGACACCGTGCTTTCCAGCTGCAGGGCGAACTGGTCCACCAGGCGGATGGCGTGCAGGTTCTGACCCAGCGTAAAACGCCAGCCGGCCAAGAGGCCGCTGGCGTCCAGCAGTTCCAGATGGCCAACACCGGCGTGGTCATGGTGCTGCAAGCTAAGGCCAGCAGAATAGTTCCACTCCTGCCAGCCGCCGCCCTCGCGGCTCAGAACACGCTGGTTGGTGACCAGCACCAGGGCTTTGACGAAGTGCAGGCGCGCGTCGAGGTCAACCTCAAGGGCCGCCAAAACGTTTTCTAAGGGATGCAGATGTGCCTGAACTTCGGAGCGCCAGTGGGCGGCAAGGTCGCCAGGCGCGAAGCGTACAAGGGAAATTTCAGTGGTCATTACAAGCAAGCAACATGTTTTATTTGGTTCTACAACCTCGCCAGGCGGCGCATCCAACAGCGTGAAGCTTGAAGATACCACCCTGCAGGGTATTGCCCCAGAAGCCTCGGCCCCACAGTGAGCGAGAATACACAACGCGGACAGCGCCATGTCGGTGGACTGCCCAAGCCACAAAGTGCCATGCAAGACAAGATCAATATAGAGATTCTTCGCGTTACCCATTTGCGCGGCCCCAATATCTGGACCTACCGCCCCGTCATCGAGGCATGGGTCAACATTGGCGAATTAGAGAACCACCCCTCCAACACCATCCCCGGTTTTTATGAGCGGCTCACTGCCCTGCTACCCGGCCTGATCGAGCATGAATGCAGTCCCGGCGTGCGTGGTGGCTTCTTGCAGCGGCTGCAGGAAGGCACCTGGGCTGCACACATACTCGAACATGTGTGCTTGGAGATGCAAAACCTGGCCGGCATGCGCACCGGCTTTGGCAAGGCGCGCAGCACCTCCTCCCCCGGCGTGTACAAGATTGCCTTTCGCACCCGCCATGAAGACGTGGGCCGGGCCGCGCTGGCTGCAGGTCGCGCCCTCCTGTTGAGTGCGATTCAGGACACGCCGTTTGACATGGCCAAGACGGTGGAAGACCTGACCGAGATGGTCGACGACCTCTGCCTGGGCCCGAGCACCGCGCACATTGTGGACGCCGCAACCGCGCGCCGCATCCCCCATATCCGCCTGACCAGCGGCAATCTGGTGCAATTGGGCTATGGCAAGGCGCAGCGCCGCATCTGGACCGCAGAGACCGACCAGACCAGTGCCATCGCAGAAGAAATTGCCAGCGACAAGGACCTGACCAAAGCGCTGCTCAAGTCCTGTGGCGTGCCGGTGCCTGAGGGCGAACTGGTGCGCAGTGCGGACGCCGCTTGGGAGGCTGCACAAGAAGTGGGCGTGCCCGTGGTGCTCAAACCCTATGACGGCAACCACGGCCGTGGCGTCTCGCTGGACTTGCGCACCGAGGCCGACGTCCATGCCGCCTTCGAGTTGGCCTTCCGCAAGGGCAACGGCAGCGCCGTGATTGTGGAAAAGTACATTCCCGGCAACGAGCACCGCCTGCTGGTGGTGGGCAAGAAAATGGTGGCAGCCGCTGCCGGTGAAACCCTGTGGGTCACCGGCGACGGCAGGCACAACATTGATGAGCTGACCGACCTGCAGATCAACACCGACCCGCGCCGCGGCTCGGGTGAAGACTCGCCGCTCAATGCCCTCATGCCCAGCAAGAGCGGCGAAATCATTCTGGAACTGGAGCGCGCCGGGTTCACCGCCGCCTCAGTGCCGGCTGCGGGCCACAAGGTGCTGATCCAGCGCAACGGCAACGTCAAGTTTGACGTGACCGACCAGGTGCACCCCAGCATTGCCGCAGCAGCGGCACTGGCCGCGCGCGTGGTGGGACTGGACATTGCCGGTGTGGACATGGTGATGGAAGACATCACCAAGCCGCTTTCCAGCCAGCGCGGCGCGGTGATCGAGGTGAATGCCAGCCCGGGTTTGCTGGCGCACATCAAGCCGTCAAACGGCACCGGGCAGCCGGTGGGGCGCGCCATCATCGACCACCTGTTCGGCGAAGGCCACGACGGACGCATCCCCATCGTCGGCATCACCGGCACCCAGCACACCGGCCGCATCGCGCGCCTGGTGGCCTGGCTGGTGCATATCAGCGGCAGGCATGTGGGCCTGGCCTGCAGCGAAGGGCTGTATCTCGACGGGCGCCAGATCGATGCAGCCGACTGCGCCACCTGGGAGGCAGGTCAGCGCGTGCTGATCAACCGCTCTGTGCAGGCCGCCGTGTTCGAGAACCCGGGCACGATCATCCTGGGCGAGGGCCTGGCCTACGACAAATGCACCGTGGGCGTGGTGACCGATGTGGCCTGGCATGAGAACCTGCGCCACTACGACATCCTGGACGACGAGCAGACCTACAAAGTGGCACGCACCCAGGTGGACGTGGTGCTGCCCAGCGGTACCGCTGTGCTCAATGCCGACGACCACCAGGCCGTGGAGATGGCCGAACTGTGTGACGGCAAGGTCATCTTTTATGGCTTGAACGCCGAACACCCCGCCATTGCCGCCCACCGCGAAGCCGGTGAACGTGTGGTGGTGCTGCAGGGTGATGCCATCGTGCTGGCCCAGGGCGCGCAGATTGCGGCCAGCCTGCCCCTGGCCAGCCTGAAGCCATCCAAGGCCTCGCGCCCGGAGATGGTGATGGCCGCCGTGGCCGCCGCCTGGGCCCTGAATATTCCCGTTGAGTTGATAGGCGCCGGACTGCGCACCTTTGAGTCCGCCGCCAAGAAAACCCCTTACTGAGCACGCCATGGAAGTTAACCGCATACGCGCCCTGCGCGGCCCCAATCTCTGGAGCCACCACACGGCCATTCAATCCATCGTGTCCTGCGCGCCCCCGGAGAATGCCATCGCCAGCCTGCCCAGCTTTGAAGCCCGGCTGCGTGAGCGTTTCCCGGAGCTCGGTGCACTGCAGCCCACAGGCCATGACGACACCATCGCCATGGCCCATGTGCTGGAGCTGGTGGCCCTGGGGCTGCAGGCCCAGGCCGGCTGCCCTGTCACTTTCAGCTGCACCACGCCCACGCTGGACGCCCATGTTTACCAGGTGGTGGTGGAGTACAGCGAGGAAGCCGTGGGCCGCAAGGCCCTGGAAATGGCGCAAGCCCTTTGCGAGGCTGCGCTGAACGACACGGCTTTTGACCTGGCTGCCGCCCTCACGGAGCTGCGCGATCTGGACGAAGACGTGCGCCTGGGCCCCAGCACCGGCTGCATTGTGGACGCGGCTGTGGCCCGCGGCATCCCGTTTTCCCGCATGACCGAAGGCAGCATGGTGCGCTTCGGCTGGGGCAGCCAGCAGCGGCGCATTCAGGCTGCTGAAATTGACTCCACCAGCGCCATCTCCGAGGCCATTGCGCAGGACAAGCAGCTCACCAAACGCCTGCTGGCCGCAGCCGGTGTGCCGGTACCTGCAGGTCGCGCAGTAGAAAACGCAGACGATGCCTGGAAGGCCGCCTGCGAAATCGGCCTACCCGTTGTGGTGAAACCATTAGACGGCAACCAGGGCAAGGGCGTCACCGTCAACATCACCAGTGAAGAGCAACTGCGCAAGGCGTATGAGGTAGCCACCACCTTCCGTGACGACATCCTGGTGGAACGCTATATGCCCGGCAACGACTTTCGTCTGCTGGTGGTGGGCGACAAACTGGTGGCAGCAGCCCGTCGCGACCCGCCCAAGGTGGTGGGCGATGGCGTCAGCACCATTGCGCAACTGGTGGAGCAGGTCAACAAGGACCCGCGCCGCGGCTCCGGTCACTCCACGTCGCTGACCAAAATCCGCTTTGACGACATTGCCAGGGAAACCCTGGCGAACCAGGGCTTTACGGACGAGTCGGTGCCGCAAAAAGGCCAGCGGGTCAATCTGCGCAACAACGCGAATTTGTCCACCGGCGGCTCGGCCACCGACGTGACCGACGATGTGCACCCCGACGTGGCGGCACGCGCCATTGCTGCGGCCCACATGGTGGGTCTGGATATTTGCGGCGTGGACGTGGTCAGCGACAGCATCCTGCGCCCACTCGAAGAGCAAGGCGGCGGCATGGTGGAGGTGAACGCTGCACCGGGTCTGCGCATGCATCTGGCGCCCTCCTTCGGCAAAGGCCGCCCGGTGGGCGAAGCCATTATTTCCATGCTGTTCAAGAACGGGCAGACCGGTCGCATACCGCTGGTAGCTGTGACCGGCACCAATGGCAAGACCACGACCGTGCGGCTGATTTCGCACCTGCTCAGGGCCCGGGGCCTGCGCGTGGGCATGACCAATACCGATGGGGTGTATGTGGACGGTCAGTGCATAGACACCGGTGACTGCAGCGGCCCGAAAAGCGCCCGCAGTGTGCTGCTACACCCGGATGTGGATGCCGCCGTGCTGGAAACGGCGCGCGGTGGGGTGCTGCGCGAAGGCCTGGCCTTTGACCGTTGCGATGTGGCCGTCGTCACCAACGTGGGCAGTGGCGACCACCTGGGACTGAACTACATCACCACGGTGCAGGACCTGGCTGTGCTCAAGCGTGTGATCGTGCAAAACGTGTCCCGCAAGGGTGTGGCAGTGCTCAATGCCGCCGACCCGAATGTGGCCTCCATGGCCAGCAAATGCAAAGGAGCGGTCACCTTCTTCGCCCAGGACAGGCACCATCCCGTAATGGCCACACACCGTGCCCAGGGCCATGCCGTGGTCTACGTGGAAGAAGGCAACCTGGTCGCAGCCCAAGGTGATTTCAAGCACCACATCCCCTTGAGCAAGATACCCGTCACGCTGGGTGGCGCCATTGGCTTTCAGGTGGAAAACGTGATGGCCTCGGTG
The DNA here is from genome assembly GCA_947375135.1 of Comamonadaceae bacterium. Lineage (GTDB taxonomy): Bacteria > Pseudomonadota > Gammaproteobacteria > Burkholderiales > Burkholderiaceae_C > Allorhodoferax. The sequence continues at coordinate 7,639 of CANCER010000057.1, forward strand.
GCCGCTGTCTGGGCACTGAAGGTGGACTGGGCCACGATTGAGGAAGGCTTGGCGACTTTCGCCAACGACAGCGACAACGCGGCTGGCCGCTTCAATATGTTCAACTACCGCGGTGCCACCGTCATTGCCGACTACGGCCACAACCCGGATGCCATGGCGGCGCTGGTGCAGGCCGTGGAGGCCATGCCGGCCGCACGGCGCAGTGTGGTCATCAGTGGTGCCGGGGACCGGCGCGACCAGGACATCCGCCAGCAGACCGAAATTCTGGGCGCGGCCTTTGACGAAGTGGTGCTGTTTGAAGACCAGTGCCAGCGTGGCCGCAAGGACGGTGAAGTCATCGCCCTGTTGCGCGAAGGTCTGAAGGGTGCCAAGCGCACCACAGAGTCCTCCGAAATCTACGGCGAGTTTCTGGCCATTGATACGGCCATGGACAAGCTCAAGGACGGCGAGTTGTGCCTGATTCTGGTGGACCAGGTGGAAGAAGCTCTGGCACATATCGCAGCCAAGGTCGCCGCAGCATAAGGGGGCTGAAGACGCTGAGGGCAGGCGCTGACTCAGCGCAGGCGCAGGTTCAGGACTGCGCCACTTCAGTGCCCGGTTCGCGGCCCATCAAAAGGGCCACCGCATGGGCGGGCTGGATGCGGCCGTCCAGCAGTTCCACCACACATTCGGTAATCGGCATGTCCACATCCAGACTGCGCGAGCGCTGCAGCACGGTACGGGCGCAGTACACGCCTTCGGCGACATGGCCCAGTTCGGCCACCGCCTGCTGCAGGGTCTTGCCTTGCGCCAAGGCCAGGCCAACACGGCGGTTGCGCGACAAGTCGCCTGTCGCAGTCAGCACCAGGTCGCCCAGACCACTCAGGCCCATAAAGGTCTCGGCCTTGGCGTCCAGTGCCAGCCCGAGACGGGACATTTCTGTCAGGCCGCGGGTGATCAGCGCGGCACGGGCATTCAGACCCAGCTGCAGGCCATCGCAAAGACCGGTGGCAATGGCCAGCACGTTCTTCACGGCACCGCCCACTTCCACTCCCACCACATCGTCGTTGGCATAGACGCGCAGGTTGCGGTTGTGAAAGGCCGCCACCATGGCATCCCGCACAGGCGCAAAGGCACTGGCAGCCACCAAAGCAGTCGGCTTGCCCAGCGCCACTTCCTGGGCAAAACTCGGGCCACTGAGTACGCCGGCCTGCAAGGCAGGCGCGACCTGGGCCTGCACTTCATGGCCGAGAAGGCCGAAGTTGTCATCGCGCTCAGCCTCGAAGCCCTTACACAACCAAACCACGGGCACCGCCGTAGCGCGCAACTGCGTCAGCATCTCGCGCAGCCCCGCCATGGGCGAAGCCACCACCAGCAAATCCTGCTGCGCAATCTCCAACGCGAGGGATGACAGACTGCCGCTGGCAATCCGCAGCCCCGCAGGCAGGCCTATGCCGGGCAGGTAGCGGGCATTGCAGCGGTCACGCTGCAGCGCTTCTGCCTGAGCACGGTCGCGCGCCCAGAGCGTAACGCGGTGCCGATCAGGCACCCGGGCGGCGCTCAGGGCCAGGGCCGTGCCCCAGGCGCCGGCGCCAAGCACATAGATTTTCATGGAGAGGCTGCCAGAAGCATGCGGCATCAGGCCCGCATGCAAACGGGTTTACTGCGTCAGCGTTCCAGCAGGTGCACTGGCTGCGTCAGCGCGCTGCTGCTCGTACATGGCCTGGAAGTTGATTTCCGACAAGTGCACAGGCGGGAAACCGGCGCGTTGCACCAGATCGGCCACGTTGCCGCGCAGGTAGGGATACACGATTTGCGGGCAGGCGATACCCATGACCTGGCCCATTTGCTCTTCGTCCAAGTTACGGATTTCGAAAATACCAGCCTGTTTGGCTTCCACCAGAAACACAGTTTTATCCCCTATCTTGGTGTGCACGGTGGCGGTCACGCTCACTTCAAAAATACCTTCAGCCACCGGAGTTGCCGCCACACCCAACTGGATGTCCACGGAAGGTTGCTCTTGCTCGAGCAGGATCGCGGGGGAATTGGGTTGCTCCAGCGAAGCCTCTTTGAGGTAAACGCGCTGGATCTGGAATACGGGTTCTTGGTCTGCCATGGGAATACTCTTTCAAAGTAAAACAAAGCCCGCCAAGGGAAAGATGGCGGGCTGGAATAAATGCTTTCGCGCCGGATTATCTCAGGCGTTGAGCAGAGGCAACAGACCGCCCTGGGCGTCCAGCGCCATCAAATCATCGCAACCACCCACATGGGTGTCGCCCACAAAGATCTGGGGCACCGTGCGCCGCCCGGTGAGTTCCATCATCTTCATGCGCTCTTGCGGATTGGCATCGACCCGGATCTCTTCAATGCTTGCAACGCCCCTGGAAAGCAGCAGGCGTTTGGCCTGCACACAGTAAGGGCAAACAGCGGTGGTGTACATCTTGACGGATTGCATGGAATTTCCTTTTGCGTGGAAAAAATCAGGACTTTTCAACCGGCAGGTTGGCAGCCTTCCAGGCGGCCAGACCGCCGCCCAGGCTTTGCGCCTGCTCGTAGCCCAGCTTCTTGGCAATAGCAAGGGCACGTCCGGAGCGCGCACCGGACTGGCACACCAGGATCAATGGCAGCGTCTTGTTTTTTACGGCACTGCCCAACTTGGCTTCGAGTTCGCCCAGGGGGATGCTCTTGGCGCCCGTGACGTGACCGGCGGAAAACTCATGGGTTTCGCACACATCCACCACGACGGCTTTTTCCCGGTTGATCAGTTGCACGGCGGCGGCGGGACTCAGTCCGGCAGTGGCTGCGCCCTGCACCACGGGCCACAACAGCAGGCCACCGGAGACCAGGGCAATGGAGATCAACATCCAGTTATTAACGATAAAGCTCATAAATTTTTACTTTGTTCCTAGTTCGTACTTCCGCAACGGCGAAAGACTTAGCCCTCCATTTTAGAATGCAGGGCCACCGGTTTTTATGAGCCGGTTATTTGTCCCCGGCTCTCAATTCCCGCCACCATGCCCAAACCCGTTCTCGTTCGTCACGGAGAATCCACCGGGGATCTTGAAAACCGCTTTTCCGGCTGGACCGATGGGGAGCTGACGCACGCTGGCGTCGCGCAAACAAAGAGCGCTGGTACGGGTGTGGCACAAGGCAACGCGATTCGCGCTCTGGTGAAATACCTGGACAACATCGCCGACGACGCCACCGTCGGCATGCATATTCCCGACGGTATTGCGTTGGAGCAGGTGCTTGACGACAACCCCAAGTCCCTGCGCAACTACTACCTGGGTGATGCCGAATCAGCAGCCAAGGCCGCCGCCGCCCTGGCCACACAAGGTAAAGCTGAGGCAAAGAATAGACCCGATTTGTTATGGGCAATTGGCTGCGGCCTGCCCATAGGGGTCTCGCGGTGTATATTGAGATGAGACAGGAATATATATGGGTCAAAAATTGAAAATTACCGGATGGATTGCAGTCGGCGCGCTTGCAGGTGCGCTGACCACCGTGTCCCTTCAGACGGTGGCGCGCAGCGCACTTGCGCCCTTGCCGCTGGAAGAGTTACAGCAGTTGGCCGCGGTGTTCGGCATGATCAAGAGCGACTACGTGGAGCCGGTGGACGAGAAGAAGCTGATCACCGACGCCATCTCCGGCATGGTTTCCAGCCTGGACCCGCACTCCCAGTACTTTGACAAGAAGTCTTTCAAGGAATTCAAGGAAGGCACCTCCGGTAAGTTTGTCGGCGTCGGCATTGAAATCACCCAGGAAGACGGCCTGGTCAAGGTGGTGTCACCGATTGAAGGCTCACCCGCCTACCGTGCCGGCCTCAAGCCCAATGACCTGATCACCAAGATTGACGAAACTGCCGTCAAGGGCCTGACCTTGAACGAAGCTGTCAAGCGCATGCGCGGCGAGCCGGCTACCAAGGTGCTGCTGACAATTTACCGCAAGGACGAAAATCGCACCTTCCCGGTGACCATCATCCGCGAGGAAATCAAACAGCAATCGGTGCGTGGCAAGCTGATCGAGCCGGGTTATGCCTGGATCCGCCTGAACCAGTTCCAGGAACGCACGGTCGATGACTTTGTGAAGAAGGTCACGGAGATTTACCAGCAGGACCCCAAGATCAAGGGTTTCGTGCTGGACTTGCGCAATGACCCGGGCGGCTTGCTGAACGCAGCGGTTGCCATTTCAGCCGCGTTTTTGCCGGATGACGCCACGGTGGTTTCCACCAACGGACAAACGGCAGAGAGCAAGCAGACGCTCAAGGCCAGCCTGGAAGACTTCCGGGGTGTGCCCGGCGCAGAGGCCATCAAGAACCTGCCCAAGGATTTGAAAAAAGTTCCCCTGGTCGTTCTGGTGAACGAAGGCTCTGCATCTGCCAGCGAAATTGTGGCTGGCGCCTTGCAGGACCACAAACGTGCAACCCTGATGGGCAGCCAGACCTTTGGCAAAGGCTCGGTACAGACATTCCGCGCGCTCGGACCGGATACCGGCCTGAAGATCACGACCTCACGCTACTACACGCCGAGCGGCCGCTCCATCCAGGCCAAAGGCATCGTGCCTGATGTGATGGTGGATGAGACCGCCGAAGGCAGCCCCTACGCCGTGCTGCGCATGCGCGAGTCCGACTACGACAAGCACCTGACCAGCGGCCAGGGAGAAGAGAAGAAAGATCCGGAGCGCGAAAAACTGCGGGATGAAGCCATCAAACGCCTGGAAGAAGAGTCGCGCAAGCCGCCCAGTGAGCGCAAGGCGCCAGAGTTCGGCTCGGACAAGGATTTCCAGTTGATCCAGGCGATCAACCAACTCAAGGGCAAGCCCGTGCAAGTGAGCAAGACCTTGGTTGAGCGCAAGGAAGACAAGAAAGAAGAGTAGGCCGACAGCATGCAGGATGACGCGCTGCTGCGCTACTCGCGCCACATCCTGCTGGATGACATTGGCATCGAAGGCCAGGAACGGATCCTGGCCACCCGCGCGCTGATCATCGGCGCGGGCGGCTTGGGCTCCCCGGTCGCCATGTACCTGGCCGCAGCCGGGGTCGGCACGCTCACAGTGACCGACCATGACACCGTGGACCTGACCAATCTGCAACGCCAAATCGCGCACCGCACCGATTCCGTAGGCCAGCCCAAGGTGGAGTCGCTCAAGCAAACGCTGCAAGCGCTCAATCCGCTGGTGCAGGTCAATGCCCTGCAGATTCGTGCAGACACCGAAACGCTGGATACGCTGGTGCAAGACGCTGACGTCGTGCTGGACTGTTGCGACAACTTCAAGACCCGCCACGCCGTCAACGCGGCCTGCGTCAGGCATGGCAAACCGCTGGTATCCGGCGCGGCTATTCAGTTTGACGGCCAGATCAGCGTTTACGACACGCGCCTTGCGGATGCCCCTTGCTACGCCTGTACCTTCCCTTCCGAGGCCACCTTCGAAGAAGTACGTTGCTCCACCATGGGCGTGTTTGCGCCACTGGTGGGCATCATCGGATCCATGCAGGCCGCCGAGGCGCTGAAACTGGTGATTGGCGTCGGACCTGGCCTGAACGGCCGCCTGCTCATGCTGGATGGGCGTGCCATGGAGTGGAACGAAATCCGCATGCCCCGCAACCACAATTGCCCGGTATGCGCCACACGCCCTTCTCAGACTGACCCAGCGCCTGCAACACGGTGAAGTTCCAGCAGCGACCCTGTCAGGATGCACCAGTCCGCTTCAGGCGCTGACGATCCAGCCTTCCAGGGGGTCCATATCCGGCGGCAGGCCGTACAAGGGGGCACCATCGGCATGTTGTTGTTGCGCCCAGGCTGCCTGCAACAGGCAGAGTACCGCGTCCAGGCAGTCGCCACTGGCATCTTCCACCAAGGCGTCGTGCTGGGCGTGGGTAAGTTTGAGGCGCAGGCCCAGTCGGGTCTGGCCCATTTCCAGGGCCATGAGCATGTCTTTGCGCGCAATCAACCGTTCGGGCGTCTGCTTGGCACGCTCGTCGCTCTTGTAGCTGCGCGAGCCCAACACTTCGCGCGCCAACAGGCCCGGGTAGGCCTCCAGTGCCACTTTGGCCGTGGCTTGTGAGGCGGGTTGCAGACCTGGCAAATACGCACCGGCGCCTAGCAGGCGCGGTACACCGGCATGCAGCATAAAGGCCACCGGTGGATTGACCCATTTCATGGATGGGCTGCTTTTGGCCGGTCTGTCGGTGGCACGGTGGGCAAATTTGCCGCCCACCGGGCGGGCGTCGCAAAACGCAGCAAAGCGCTCGCGAATATCGGCACGGGTGAAGGCTGCGTAATGGCGTATGCAGGCTTCCCAGTCGGTCGGCCAGGCCAGTGATTCGACCAGTTCACGCGGCAGACCGAAAGGCATATCGAATCCGCCAACCCAGGCGCCTTCCCGCGCCAGGCAGGCTTCAAAGTCCTCCAGCTTGTCCAGGCGTTCCATCCGCTGCAACTGCACACGCCCGCCACGCGCGTTACCCCACGCCACCACAATTGGTTTGCGCTTGCCCGGACTGCTGGAGAAGTCGCACCCAAGTAACTGCATCACGCCAGACTAGCTCCAGGAAAGGGCGACAACACCCAAACCAATACAAGCAGCACCGGTGACAGCAGACACACCTTCACCGCGTAACCGCCCAAAAGGCAAAACGCACGTCACCATCGGCCTTCTTGGCCGCGATAACCCAGCTTGCGTGGATGGAGCCCGCCAAAACGACCAGAACGAGGGCCGCGACGGGCATTTAAAGCCGCTTCAACAGCCGACCCGAACGGGCGTCAAGCCCGGCCGATGATGGAGGCGGTGGCCATCAGCTCTTCGAGCAGGGCCAACGAAACCTTGCCGGACACCGTATAGGGGTCAAGTTCAGCCTTTTCGGCGTACTTCAGCAGGATGCTCGCATTCACCTTGGATATGTTGACCTGTCCCATGGTCCAGCCACCGAAGCGGCGTTCAGAAATTTCTTCGTAATGCAGCAACACCACGTCCTTGTGGCGCGGATCGCGCTGGATGTGGGAATACAGATCGCTGACCGCAAGGCGTCCACCTTCAATCGCCTGCAAAAAAATACCGCCGCCGTAGCAGAGAATTCCGGTAATGCCGCTAATCGGATTGAAATGGCGGCACTCACCCAGGATTTCATCCACAGCACTGCACGAGGGATCAATGGCTCGACTGGCATATAACAAACGCACCAACATTACTTAACCTTTCCGGGGAATCAAAGACAAGAATTCACGCCGCAAGTCGGGATTTTTGAGAAAGACTCCGCGCATGACCGAGTTGATCATCTTGCTGTCCATATCCTTCACACCGCGCCAGGACATGCAGTAGTGGCTGGCTTCCATTACGATAGCCAGGCCATCGGGCTGCGTCTTTTCCTGTATCAGGTCGGCCAGTTGCACCACAGCCTCTTCCTGAATTTGCGGTCGTCCCATAATCCATTCAGCCAGCCGTGCATATTTGGATAGGCCAATCACATTGGTATGTTCGTTGGGCAGCACGCCGATCCAGATCTTTCCAATCACCGGGCAAAAATGGTGGCTGCAGGCACTGCGTACGGTGATAGGGCCGACGATCATGAGCTCATTCAGATGCTCGGCATTGGGGAACTCGGTGATCGCGGGTGCGGCCACATAACGGCCCTTGAACACCTCCTGCACATACATCTTGGCAACGCGGCGCGCCGTATTCCCGGTGTTGTGGTCGTTCTCGGTGTCAATGACCAAGCTGCTAAGCACGCCCTTCATTTTTTCCTCGACCTCGTCGAGCAGCAACTCCAAGTCACCGGGTTCAATGAACTGCGAAATGTTGTCGTTCGCGTTGAAACGCTTGCGAGAAGCCTGGATGCGCTCGCGTATTTTGACGGAGACCGGAGTTCCCTCGTCGGCATCGTTTGGGTTCATGCTGCTCTGCATTTTCATTAACATGGAATGATGTTACCAGTCTTTCCACGATAGGGTTATAGGGCGAAAATGCCCAGAAATACGGGGTCGGCCGCTATCAATTTAGTAGTCGTTGCCGCTCAAGAACAGGGTCACTCGCATCACGCTGTAAGCCAAGCGGTCTTTCAGCCGTTGCCACAGTGGGCGGTGTGCAAACTGCTTTTTATCCAGTTGCAGGCTGTGTTCATGGATCGCGGTATTGAGTGGCTCCAGCAGGGTTTGCGCAAAGGCGCGGCCCTCCACCACCACATTGGCCTCGCGCGCCAGCAGCAGACTCAAGGGATCCAGGTTGGAAGAACCCACCGTAGCCCACTTGCCGTCGATCACGGCTACCTTGGCGTGCAAAAATCCCGCCTGGTATTCATAGATCTCCACACCGGCATCCAGCAGCGCGTCGTAAAACGGCTTGGCCGCGTGGTATTGCATAAAGAACTCATAGCGCCCCTGCAGCAGCAGGCGCACGCGCACACCACGCTGCACAGCGTGAATCAGGGCGCGGCGCAGTTTGATGCCCGGTAAAAAATACGCATTGGCAATCAGCACCTCGCTACGGGCATGTGCAATGGCCTGGCGGTAGGCCCGCTCGATGACCTTGCGGTTGCGCAGGTTGTCGCGCAGCAGCAGCGCCGCCCGCACGCCCGCCACGTCCACAGGGTGCTGCACGACCGGCTCTGGCGGCTCTTCTGTCAGCAAGCGTTCCAGTGCCCGCCGTGCCTCCACAAACTGTCCATGCTCCAGTTTCCTGGTCGCCTCTAACCGGCCCCAGAACTGCGCCATAGCGCTTCCGGCATCCGCCACCAGCGGCCCACACACCTGCACCGCAAAGTCCAGTCGCGCAGAGTCTTGCACGCCATGGTTCAGCTCGAAAAAGTCGTCCAGTATGTTGATGCCACCGCAAAACGCCGTCTCGCCATCCACCACGCAGAGCTTGCGGTGCATCCGCCGCCAGCGCCCGGGAATGAGCAGCCCGAACGCGCCCAGCGGCAGGTACTGCTGCCACTGCACACCACTGCGCTGAAGCCGCTCGACCCAGAGGTCAGGCAGTCGGGGTGTGCCGATGCCGTCCACCACCAGATATACCGCGACACCACGCAGGGCGGCACGCTCCAGGGCACTGAGGACCCATTCGCCGGCCGCGTCGTCGTGGAAAATATAGGTCTCCAAACGCACCTCGTGGCGCGCACCCTCCAGCGCTGCAACCAGTGCCGGAAAGAATGCCTGCCCGGAACAAAGCAGCTGCACGCGGTGGCCGGAGCGCAGGTGCAACACATCAGACTTTCTGCGGCAAGAATTCAAATTCGGTAATCAAGGGCAGGTGGTCGGACATGCGCCACCACAGCCGCCCGCGCGGTGCATGCTGTGACACAGGGGCTAAGCCACGCACATACACATGGTCCAACTGCACCAAGGGCAAACGCGCCGGGAAGGTGGGCATCTTCCCCGTCGAACTGGACTGCAGTCCGACGCGGGCCAGGGGGTTGGACAGGAGCGTACCCCAGTCATTGAAATCACCCGCGACGATTACGGCGTGATGCACCGGAATTTCGCGCGCAATGAACCGGGCCAGCTGATCGAGCTGGCGCACGCGGCTGGCACGCATCAGACCCAGATGCACCACCACCACGTGCAGGGCCAGGCCGTTGACCCGCACCTCGGAATGCAAGAGACCCCGCTGCTCAAAGCGGTGATCGGACATGTCCTCATGCTGGTGCGCCAGCACCGGCCAGCGCGAGAGCATGGCGTTGCCGTGCTCGCCGTGGCGTGTGATGGCGTTGGTGCGGTACACGGCGTGGTAGCCCTCGGGTGCCAGAAAATCGGCCTGGGCTTGCTCAGGCCAGTGCTTGAAGAAGGACGCCTCCCCCCGGTTCAGTTTGCGCACTTCCTGCAGGCACACGATGTCGGCATCAAACTCCTGCACGGCCTGCGCCAGATTGTGAATTTCCAGCCGCCGGTTCGGCCCCAGTCCCTGCACACCTTTGTGGATGTTGTAGGTGGCCACCCGTATGCGCGTCATGCCGGGACTCCATGGCCCTGCGCTGCAGCAAAGCGCGGCAGCAGCAAAATGGCCTCGGCGTTGGACGGGGAAAAACACTGCTCCGCCGCCTGCCGGTAAGGCAACCACTGAAAGGCGGTGTGCTCGCGCGGACTCAGCGTCACCGGAGTACCTTGCGGAACCTGCAGACCGAAAACCCGCTCGGTGTTGAGCACTGTGCCGGGTGCGTAGCGGTGCAACCAGCGCGCGTAAATGTCGTAGACGTTTTCCAGATGCCAGTCCTGCAAACCCGCATGCAGCGGGGTGCCATGGGCGCAATCGATGCCGGTTTCCTCCTGCACCTCGCGAATGGCAGTTTCTTCAAAGCTGTGGGCTTCATCGTCCTTGCTGCCGGTAACGGATTGCCAGAACTCCGTATCCTGGGTGTCGGCGCGGCGTATCAGCAACACCTCCAGTGCCGGTGTGTAAATCACCACCAGAACAGACTGTGCGATCTTGAAGGGTTTGGACACAAAAAACCTCCGTGCGGAGAACTGCGGTGCGAGCTTGCTTGGGGCGGCCCGGCCCGGCGCTCAATAAAAAAGGGCGCTCTGGAAGCGCCCTTTCATTGTGCACTACTGGCGACTCAGACCGGCTTTGCCAGGTCCAGGTTGCGCAGACGGATATGCAACTCACGCAATTGCTTTTCGTCGACCAGGCTGGGCGCTTGCGTCAGCAGACACTGGGCGCGCTGGGTCTTGGGGAAGGCGATCACGTCGCGGATCGATTCGGCACCGGTCATCATGGTGACGATGCGGTCCAGTCCGAAGGCCAGGCCACCGTGCGGGGGCGCGCCGTATTGCAGGGCGTCCAACAAAAAGCCGAACTTGACCTGCGCCTCTTCGGGGGTGATCTTGAGGGCATCGAACACTTTCTGCTGCACATCGGCACGGTGGATACGGACCGAGCCGCCACCCATTTCCCAGCCGTTGAGGACCATGTCGTAGCCCTGCGAGATGCACTTCTCGGGGGCAGTGACCATCCAGTCTTCGTGCCCTTCCTTGGGCGCCGTGAAGGGGTGATGCACGGCGGAGTAACGGGCGTTTTCTTCGTCGTACTCAAACATTGGGAAGTCGACCACCCACAGCGGGCGCCAGGCGGCAGTGAACAGGCCGTTCTTCTTGCCGAACTCACTGTGACCGACCTTGAGACGCAGGGCACCAATGGCGTCGTTGACAATCTTTTCCTTGTCCGCGCCAAAGAAGATCAGGTCGCCATTCTGGGCGCCACTGCGCGACAGCACTTCAGCCAGCGCCTTGTCGTGCAGGTTCTTGACGATGGGGCTTTGCAGGCCATCGCGGCCCTTGGTGATGTCGTTCACCCGGATATAGGCCAGGCCCTTGGCGCCATAGATCTTGACGAACTCGGTGTAGGCGTCGATCTCGCCACGGCTGATGCCGCCGCCTTCTTTGGAGCCGCCGGGCACGCGCAGGGCCACCACGCGGCCGCCCTTCATGGTGGCCGCACCTGAGAAGACCTTGAAGTCCACATCGGCCATCACATCGGTGACTTCGGTGAATTCGAGGTTGACGCGCAGGTCAGGCTTGTCGGAGCCATACAGGCGCGCGGCGTCCTGGTAGGTCATGACCGGGAACTCGCCCAGGTCCACACCAATGGTGTTCTTGAACACCGTGGTGATCATGCCCTGGAACATGTCGCGGATTTCCTCTTCGCTCAGGAAGGAGGTCTCGATATCAATCTGGGTGAATTCGGGCTGGCGGTCGGCGCGCAAGTCTTCATCGCGGAAACACTTGGTGATCTGGTAGTAGCGGTCGAAGCCGGCCACCATCAGCAGTTGCTTGAACAGCTGGGGAGACTGCGGCAGGGCAAAGAAATGGCCGTCGTGCACGCGGCTGGGCACCAAGTAATCGCGCGCGCCTTCGGGCGTGCTCTTGGTCAGCATGGGGGTTTCGATGTCCACAAAGCCGTTGGCGTCCAGGAACTTGCGCACTTCCATGGCCACGCGGTAGCGCAGCATCAGGTTGTTTTGCATGTAGGGGCGGCGCAGGTCCAGCACGCGGTGCGTCAGGCGGGTGGTTTCCGACAGGTTGTCATCATCCAGCTGGAACGGAGGCGTCACCGAGGG
>CANCER010000058.1 GCA_947375135.1 Comamonadaceae bacterium
GCCATCGGCGGGGCGCCACACGTCTAGCCCAGGAATGATGCGCAGGGACGGGATGTGCTCCACGCTTTGGTGCGTGGGGCCGTCTTCGCCCAGACCAATGGAGTCGTGGGTGAACACATGCACCACGCGCAACTTCATCAGCGCAGCCATGCGGATGGCGTTGCGGCTGTAGTCGCTGAAGGTCAGGAAAGTGCCGCCGTAGGGGATGAAGCCGCCATGCAGCGCAATGCCGTTCATGATGGCGGCCATGCCGAATTCGCGCACGCCGTAGTTGATGTGGCGGCCACCCACCAGATTGCCGTTGGCATCCGGGGTTTGCACCACATCGCCCTGGTGCGTGAAGCGCAGGTTGGGCGTGCTCTTGGTGTTGGTCAGGTTGGAGCCGGTCAGGTCGGCCGAGCCGCCCAGCAGTTCGGGCAGGGCTGCGGTAAAGGATTCCAGCGCCAGCTGCGAAGCCTTGCGGCTGGCAACGGTCTCGCCCTTCTGGTGCGCGCCGATGATGGTGTCTACGGCGGTCTGCACGAAGTTCTTGGGCAGCTCGCCCTTCATGCGGCGCAGCAGCTCTTTGGCCAGCGCAGGGTGGGCAGCCTTGTAGGCGGCAAAGGCTTCGGTCCACTCTTTTTGCGCGGCGGCGCCACGGGCCTTGGCATCCCAATCGGAGTAGACCTCCTTGGGGATGACAAAGGGCGCGTGCTCCCAACCAATGGATTCGCGCGTGAGCTTGATTTCTTCGGCACCGAGCGGTTCGCCGTGGGCCTTGGCGGTGTTGGCGCGGTTCGGGCTGCCTTTGCCGATGTGCGTCTTGCAGATGATCAGCGTGGGGCGATCCGTCGACTTCTTGGCTTCCGCAAGGGTCTTGGAGACCAGCTCAGCGTCGTGGCCGTCGATGGGGCCCAGCACGTTCCAGCCGTAGCTCACAAAGCGCAAGGCGGTGTTGTCGTTGAACCAGGGTGCGACCTGGCCATCAATGGAGATGCCGTTGTCGTCATACAGGGCAATCAGCTTGTTGAGCTTCCAGGCACCGGCCAGGGACGCGGCTTCGTGGCTGATGCCTTCCATCATGCAGCCATCGCCCATGAACACATAAGTGTGGTGGTCAACGATGTTGTGGACCACTTCACCGTCGGTGCGGTTGAATTCCTTGGCCAGCAGCTTTTCTGCCAGTGCCATGCCCACGGCATTGGTCAGGCCCTGGCCCAGGGGACCGGTGGTGGTTTCCACACCGGGGGTGATGCCGAACTCGGGGTGGCCGGCAGTTTTGCTGTGCAGGGTGCGGAAGTTTTTCAGCTCCTCCATGGGCAGCTTGTAGCCCGTGAGGTGCAAGAGCGCGTAAATCAGCATGGAGCCGTGGCCGTTGGACAGCACAAAGCGATCGCGGTTCAACCACTGGGGGTTGGCCGGGTTATGGCGCAGGTGATCGCCCCAGAGGGCTACCGCCATATCGGCCATGCCCATAGGGGCGCCGGGGTGACCGGAGTTGGCTTGTTGAACTGCATCCATGGCAAGTGCACGGATTGCACTTGCCATTTGTTGGGTATTGGCCATTATGGGAGGCTCCGGTAGGAAGTGAGAGAGGAGGAGATCAAGCCTATCATTTTACCGATGACATTGTCTCGGCTGTTACCAAGCCCTAACAGGAAACATCCAGGTCCGCGCTATGCTTTGCCCATGAGCACACTTTTTACACCCCTGACCATGCCCTCGCCGCGTGGCGGCATCACCCTGGCCAACCGCATCGTGATCGCCCCGATGTGCCAGTATTCCGCCGTCAACGGCGAGGCAACCGACTGGCATTTGATGCACTGGGGCAATCTGCTCAACGGCGGCGCGGCGATGTTCACCATCGAGGCCACGGCCGTATTGCCTGAGGGGCGCATCACCCCCAGTTGCCTGGGCCTGTGGGACGCGCGCACCGAAGCCAAACTCGCCGACACCCTGCAGCGCGCCCGCAAGCTGGCACCGCAGACGGCTGTGTGTATCCAGCTGGCATACGCCGGGCGCAAGGCGTCCAGCGCCGTGCCCTGGCAAGGCGGACAGTTGCTCACACCCGCACAGGGCGGCTGGCCGACCTACGGCCCCTCGGCGATGCCCCAATTGCCAGGCGAGGCGCCCCCTGCCGCCATGGAGGCGGACGAACTGGTCCGTGTGCGCGAGGCCTTTGTGACTGCGGCCCTGCGCGCCGACAAGATGGGCATCGACGCCATCGAGTTGCACGGCGCCCACGGCTATCTGCTGCATGAATTTTTGTCCCCCCTGTCCAACCAGCGCACGGATGCCTATGGCGGCAGCCTGGAGAACCGCATGCGCTATCCGCTGGAAGTGTTTGCCGCCGTGCGCGCGGCCTACGCGGGCGTACTGGGCATCCGCGTGTCGGCCAGCGATTGGGTGGAAGGTGGCTTGACGGCCGACGAAGTGACCGTATTCGCCCAACGCCTGAAGGCCCTGGGCTGCGACTTCATCCACGTCTCCAGCGGCGGCCTTTCGCCACAGCAGAAGATTGCCATCGGCCCGGGCTACCAACTGCACTTTGCCAGGCAAATCCGCGCAGCCACCGGCATGGTCACCACGGCCGTGGGCCTGGTGACCGAGCCACAGCAGGCCGAAGACGCCCTGCAGGCCGGCGACGCCGACCTGATCGCCCTAGCCCGCGCCTTCCTGTACCAGCCACGATGGGGCTGGCAAGCCGCTGCCGCCCTGGGCGGTACGGTCGACGCCAACCCGGTCTACTGGCGCTGCCTGCCGCGCGAGGCGCAAGCCGCGTTCGGCAAGGTCTCCATAGGCGGGCGGTAAGGCAAGGACCGGGCGGCGCCACCGCAAACGTTCTGCTGGTCGCGTCTCACCGGTGCGAGCACACCCGGCCTGGAACGGCATAGGTCAAGCTAGATGTGTTGGCATGCAACTCGGGTGGCGACCACGCGGCTAAGGGACATGCTCCAACCCTTATACGGCGAGGCCCATACTTAGAAATCAGGCCCGCTCGCTCGCCTCTTTGCTGCTCAGACCCCGGACCCTGCAGGTCCTTTCCTTCATCTCCAGTGCCGAAAGTGACGGATCGGTTTGCGAGAGGAGTTCCCGCAAGGTCATGCCGGGCGCGATGACGTCCAGGTAGCGCAGCAAATGCCCCACGGCAACACCGGGGTCTCCGGACTCCAGCCGGTACGCCGTATTGCGGGAAAGTCCGGCCTGCACGGCCGCCACATCCTGTTTTACGCCGCGGGCAATACGAAGCCGCGCAAAACAGGCGCCGATATGCTTTGAATACGCAGCCTGCATTTCATTCACAATTTCGCTTTGTGAGACTTTCATGTATTTTAATCGAGCATTAACTGCTCTCAGAGTGATTTATCGAGCATTATTCCATACAAAAAACCATCCAGTGATCTTGTGAGCGACAAAACCCCTTGAGTCACAGATACATCTGGTCGGTTAAACATTGTGTATGGCACCCTCTGGGAAACCGGAGAATTGCCCATCTCAGTGCACAAGTAAGTAGTTTTTACAATCTTAATTGCATGGAAAAACTATCCATTTATTCACCAAATTCTCACAAATTACGTTAGTCGTGCACCAAGCACCCCTTGCTGCCCGCCATTCATTTGCGCACCACCTCTGCACGGGATTCATGAAGCCACTCCGAACCATTTGTGCTTTTGAAGCGACACTTGGTACGCGAAAAACTCGGGGTCGCGCCCCGGAAAAGGAAAATCAACCGGGCTTTCACTGCCTGTTCCGCCATGTATACTGATTCTGCTCAATTGAACGAAATAAATTGAGCGATTTATTTGAACGTATTACCCAATACTTTCGTGCCTTTTTCTTTAGAAGGAATTATCGTGTTTCAACAAGTCGTACCGATCAACAAAGAACGCCACGCAGAAAAGAAGATCAAGGACATTACTGATTTCAATTTTGCAGCGAAGTTCCATATTGCTTACGTCACGATGCATGAATTTGCACGTGCGGCATCCATTTTTCCGATTGTCTTTCTGGAAGACAAGGAAAAAGACGAATTTCGCCCTGTCGCCCTGATGGGTCTCAACGCAGGTGAGAATCTTTTTATTGATGCGGATGGCAAGTGGCAAGCGTCCTATGTACCGGCCATCATCCGCCGCTATCCGTTTGCCCTGACCCCCAGTGGCCAGGACGGACAGTACGTGGTGTGTATCGATGAAGCCAGCTCTTTGGTGAGCGATACGGAAGGTGCGGCCTTGTTTGACGAGAAGGGTGAACCCACGCAAGTCATTGAAAACGTCAAGCGCTACCTGAGCGAACTCCAGCAAATGGATGCCCTGACGCACGATTTCTGCAAGTTTTTGGCTGCCAACAACATGTTCACACCATTGAACATGCGCGTACGCGACAACGACAAGGTGAAAAATGTCTCGGGATGCTACGTTGTCAACGAAGAGCGCCTGAACAACTTGTCAGACGAGCGTTTCCTGGAAATCAAGAGCAAGAGCTATCTGGCACCCTTGTATGCCCACCTGATTTCGCTCGCACAAACCGAGCGCCTGGTGAAGCTGCAGGACGAGAAGACAGCAGCAGCCAAGTAAGAATGAAACTCTGGGTTCTGTTTGGCTTGGCATTTGTGCTCCCTGCCGCTCTGGCAGAGCCGGTGCCAGCTGTTTTGCCCATGGACCATTGGACTGCATTGGATCAGCAGGGCTTTTTGCACCTGCTGGTCCAGCGCAGCGTGGAAGTCCAATACAGCCGGATCAATACCGAGGTCACCGGTCACCTCATGCAGGGCGAAGCCGGCTTGTATGAGACGACTTTTTACATGGGGGTGCGCCAGGAAGGCCGCAACCGCCAGCGCACGGCAGACGAGCGCGTCCAAAACGTGTCAACCGCTGGAACCGCCGTCCTCGAAGAAACCGGCCACAGCGACGAAATCGGCGTTCGCAACAAGCTTCCCTGGGGCACGGACCTCAGCCTGAGCTTCAAGGTGGCACGCAAGACCAACAATATGATTCCGCAATACAACAGCGGAAGTTATGACAGCGAATACAACACGCTGCTGAGCCTCACGCTCAAGCAACCCCTGTGGCGCAATGCCGGGCGCGGCGTGACCGAAACGGACCGCCGTGTAGCAGCACTGGAGCATGAAGTCTCTCTGCATCAGCTCAATCAGCAAACCCTGAAGACCAGCATCGACGGTCTGAGCCTGTATTGGCAACTGTACCGGGCCGAAGCAACCCTGACGCTGCGCCAAAGCGCGCTCACGAATACCAAGGCGCTGGTGGCCGATGCCAAAGCGCGCATCGATGCGGGCAAGCTCCCGGCCTCTTCCCTGCTGGATGTGCAAGGGGTCTTGCTCAACCGCCAGGCGGAAGTTACACGCAGCCAACAAGCCGTCATGGAGGCGCGCGGGAAGCTGGCAACCGCGCTGAACCTAGCTTGGGATAACAGCAACCCCCTGACCACGCGGCCGCGATTGCTCCCGCGCGATGCACTGCTACCGCAGGAAGCCGGCGCGCCAGAGGCGGCCCTGAACCTGTGGCCACCCTACCAGATTGCCCGGATCAAGCTTGAACAAGCGCAATTGCGGCTGAGCTATGCGCAAAATCAGATGCAACCGCTTGCAGACTTTGTGATGTCCTACGGCGGCACGGGTTACGAATACAAAGAGCAGGCGGCACGCGCCACTGCCGAGCAAAGTCGCTTCCCGGATTGGTACGTTGGTGTCAATTTCGAAGTTCCCTTGCAAGGCAATCAAAAAGCACAGCAGCAGTACCTCGCACAAAACGCCCGCATGACGCAAGCCGAGTTGGAGATGGCATCCATTAAGACCTCGTTCGCCAACGACCTGCTGATTCGCCATAGCGACCTGCTGCAGGCGCGTGATGTCCTTGGCACGAGCTTTGAGGAGGTCACTTTGCGGCAAACACTGTACGACAAGGAGCGTCAACGACACCAGGCCGGTGTTGGCTTGCTGGGCAGCATGCTTCAAAAACAGGTGGATTTGACCGAAGCCCAACAACGGTTGCTGGAAAATCAAATCCGGTTTGAAATTGCCTTGGCTACCTGGCAATACACCCAGAGCAGTTTGCTCAGCGACAACCAGATCCAGGTCCTGTCCCAGGCAGCCCCTCTCCAGTAAGTCGCCATGCACAATGCTTTGCCATGCCATCTTCTTCAAGCGCTTGCGAAGCGCGCGCGCTGGTCGCTGTGGCTTTGTCTGGCGCTGTGGCTGCCTGTGGGTTCAAGCGCCAAAAGCTATTCCGGCTTGGTGTACCCATTGCACGACATCACGTTGAGTGCCAGCGTATCGGGCTTGGTCGTGAAACGCCTGGTGCGGCCCGGCCGGGAAGTCAAGGCGAACCAACTCTTGCTGCGACTCGACGACCGACTGCAAATCATTGAAAGCAACCGGCGGCGCGTCATTTTTGAAGACCAGAGCGAACTGCAGGCCACGCGCGACCGGTTGCGCATACTGGACATGCTGCTGCTGGATACCCGCACGGTATTCGATCGCACCGACTCCGTGAGCAAGGATGAACTGCTGCGGCTGGAAGCGGAGCAACTGGCGAGCCAGGGGCGGTTGGCGCAATTGGTGGAGCAAAAGAAACGCGAGCAACTTGAGTACGAGTCAGCCGAGGGTGAACGCCTGCAACGCCACATCACTGCACCCATCAGCGGCGTGGTGACCAAGATCATTCCCCAGGTAGGCGAATGGGCCAAGGCGGGTGACCCCATGCTGCACATGGTGGACGCCTCGGTCGCTATCTTGCGCCTGGCGGTGCCGCATACAGTGGCGGGCGCGCTCAAAGTCGGAGCCAAACAGCTGATCGTGCTGGAGTCAGACGGCGGTGCCGTCGAGGTGACCGGTGTCATCAAGTTTGTCTCACCCGTCGCAGACGCAGCCAGTGGCCTTGTGCAGTTAGAAGTGAATTTCAAAAATCCGGGGAGCCGCATCAAGACTGGCATCAAAGGCATGATCGACATCGCGCCTTGAATTCAGCCACACCATGAGCAACGCCACCGCCGCCGGAACACTGGCATCCGCGCCCGTATTGGATGCACGCAGCCTGATAGAACAACTGCAGCAGTTGCGCAAGACCCGCGCTACCGAACTCGACTGGCAGCGTTACTGTGTGCTGATGCGGCAGTTGTGCAAAGCAAGCCACTGTGCAGTGGTGCGCAAACTCACCGAAACCGAGAGCCTGGAGCAGCTCGGCCGGGCCTCTGAACTGGAAACCTGGTCGCCCATGCAAACCATGCCCCTGGGCATGGACCTGCTGGCCAAAGCGGACGGCCAGGGCTACGCCAGTGCCCCGGCGCAAGCGCAGGACGGCCAAACCTGGCTGGTGCTCGTGCTGGCACTGCAGGGGTTGTCAGACTGCTATTTGATCCTCAACATCAAGCCGCAAGAACGCGCCCAACTCAATGAGCTGACACTGCGCGCCTTGCTGTGCGTTGACTTCAACAGCCCGGTTAGCAACACAGCGGCTGTTATGCCGGTTCCGGAAGAGCTCACCGCCATGCTGGGTCTGGCCGCTGAAGTGATGCAACAGCCGAACTTCGACGCTGCCTGCCTGTCCTTGGTGAACGGCTTGGCAGCCCAGTGGAAATTGCTGCACGCCAGTCTGGGCTGGGTCGACAAGGACCGGATGGAGGTGGTGGCGATCAGCCACCTGGACCGTTTTGAGAGCGATGCATCACAAACCCAACGCATTGAGTCGGCTCTGCTGCCCGCCGTGCTCCAGGGGCGCGAAGTCTGGTGGCCAGCGACCGAAGAGACGCTGCATGACAGCGATGCCTTGAGCAGCCTGGCCCAAGACCTGAATGCCGAGCGCATCGCCCTGCTGCCCATACCGGATGCCCAGGGTATTACGCAGGCTGTTTTGCTGCTGGCGTTTGCCGCCGGCACCCCTCCCGGCCTGAACACACTGCAATTGGCACTGGAGCTCATGCAGCCGCGCCTGAGCGACTTGCGCGCCCAGTCCCTGAGCCTGCAACGCCGCGCACGCCAGGGTTTGCAAAACGGCGCAGAGCAGCTCTTCGGTCCGGAGCACTCGCTGATCAAGTTGTCGGGCGTGCTGCTGATGCTGGCGGTGCTCTACCTCGTATTTGGCAGCTGGCACTACCGGGTCGATGCAAGCGCCCAACTCGTCACCGATGCCACGCGCCTCATCAGCGCCCAATTTGACGGTCGCATCGATCAGGTCCACGCCACTGCCGGAGATCTGGTCAAAGAGGGCAGCCTGCTCGTGACGCTTGACACGCGGGACCTGGAGCAGCAACGCAACGAGCTCAGTGCAGAAATCAGCAAGACCGCCAGCGAAGTGAATAAATACCGCGCAGAGGGCCTGCTGGCCGAGACGGAAATTGCCCAGGCCCGACTCGACCAGTCACTCGCCAAGGCGGAGCGCGTAGACAGCAATCTGGCACAAGCCAGCAGCAATGCGCCTTTTGAAGGCGTCATTGTGGAGGGTGAAAAAAAGGATCTGCTGGGCGCTCCGGTCAAAAAGGGCGACCGCATTTTCCGCATCGCCAAGGTGGAGGGTCTGTACATCACCCTGATGGTTTCCGAAAAGGAAATGCGCCACATCCAGCCGCAGGCCAACGGCGAAGTGGCCCTGCTCAGCCACCCTTCGCACAACATTCCCATCCAGGTAAGTTCCGTCATCCCGGTAGCGCAGGTCAAGGGGCAGGAAGGCAACCAGTTCATGATCAAGGCCGAGTTGCTCGAAGCGCCGCAGCCCTGGTGGCGTCCCGGCATGACCGGGCTGGCGCGCATTGATGTGGGAGACAAAAACGTGGCCTGGGTGCTCAGCCACCGGGTGGTCGACCGGCTGCGGCTGCTGCTGTGGTGGTAACTTGCTGACCCACGTGCTGCGCCTCTGACATGGCAACCACCATCTTCAGCGACTCATGGTTCCGGGTGTCCGGCCTGCGGGTGGCCCTGCTGCCCAGCGTGGAGGTCAACACCCAGCAGTTTCGCGGTCGCACCTGGTATGTGCTGCAAGACCCTTATACCCAGCGCTTTTTCCGTGCCTCCGTGCAGGCTTGCCGCTTTATCCAAAGCTTGCAGCCCGATAAAACCGTAGAGGAAGTCTGGGAAGACTTTGTCAACAACCACCCGCATGACGCACCCAGCCGCGAGGAGGTGATCCAGTTGCTGTCACAACTGCACGTGTCGAACCTGCTGTACTCGCTGCAGCAATCCGATAACGAAGCCATTGTGAAGCGCTACAAAGCGCAAAAGAACAAAGAGCTGATGGGCAAGCTGGCCTCCTTCCTGTTCTTGCGTGTTCCCCTGTTCAACCCGAACGCGCTGTTAGACCGCATCAGGCCGCTGATCCTGGCGCTGACGGGTTGGGGCGCATTCTGGGTGTGGTTCCTTACCTTGCTCTGGGGCACCTGGGCAGCGTTTGAAAACCGCGGTGCGCTGCGCGATCAAACGGAAGGGCTCATGTCGATCGGCAACCTGCCGTGGCTGTACCTGAGCATGACCGGTCTCAAAATGTTTCACGAGGCCGGCCATGCCTTTGTATGCAAACGCTTCGGCGGGGAGGTGCGCACCGTCGGTGTGATGTTCCTGTTATTCACGCCGCTGCCTTATGTCGACGCCTCAAGCAGCTGGGGCTTCTCCAACCGCTGGCACCGTATTTACGCAACCTTTGCCGGCATGGCTGTCGAGTTCTTTTTTGCCGCTGCAGGGGCACTGGTGTGGGCCAACACGGCGCCGGGCCTGACCCACAGCCTGGCCTTTAATGTGATGTTGATCGGCTCGGTTTCCAGCCTGTTCTTCAACGGCAACCCGCTGCTGCGCTTTGATGCCTACTACATGCTCAGCGATTACGCCGAAATCCCCAACCTGTACCAAAAAGCCCAGCAGCAGTGGAAGTACTTTGGCGACCGCTACCTGCTCGGCACGGTATCGGCCCAAAGCAAGGCCACGGACCGCAAGGAGTGGGTCTGGCTCACGCTGTACGGTCTGCTCAGTTTTGCCTACCTGATGCTGATCACCTTCGGCATTGCGCTTTTTCTGATGGACCAGTGGCTCCCCCTGGGTCTGCTGGTATTGGCCATGACCCTCTACAGCCGGCTGTTAACCCCGCTGAACCAACTCTTCAAACACCTGCGCGGGGGCGCCATCCAGGGCAACCGGCGCCGCGCCTTCAGCGCAGTGGGCGGCATCGGACTGGCTCTCTTTTTGCTGCTGGCGGTGGTGCCATTCCCCGACGCCACGCGGGCCCAGGGCATCGTCAAAGCCAACCACGCCAGCAACGTTTATGTGCAAAC
Source organism: Comamonadaceae bacterium (assembly GCA_947375135.1). Classification (GTDB taxonomy): domain Bacteria; phylum Pseudomonadota; class Gammaproteobacteria; order Burkholderiales; family Burkholderiaceae_C; genus Allorhodoferax. The sequence goes on from CANCER010000058.1 coordinate 10,249, forward strand.
CGCAGGCCAGCTCGACACACTGCTGGTGCGCCATGGAGAGCGGGTGCTGGCCGGCCAGTTACTGGCCAGTTTTTCCAACACGGACATGGTGGCCGAACGCCGCCTGATCGAAGCCGCCCAGATTGAAACCCAGGCCCAAATCCGCCAGGCCTTGCACCAGGCCAGCCAGGATCTTTCGGCGCTGCAGGAAAAAGCCGACACCCTGGAATTGCGCCGACTCCACCTGCAAGAGCAACAGCAACAATTGCAGGTGCGTGCCAGCCAGGACGGGGAATGGGTCGCCCCTGATTTGCATGAACACCTGGGGACCTGGATGCAACGCGGCCAGGCACTGGGCGAAGTGGTCGATGCCAGCAGCTTCCGCTTTGTTGCCGTGATGCCGCAGGAACAGGCCGACATCATGTTCCAGAAAAATTTCAGCCATGCCGAACTGCGCCTGAGCGGCCAGGCCGATGCCCCACTCGCGCTGCCGCAAGTCAGCATCATCCCCTTTCAAAGCGACAAGTTGCCCTCCACGGCCTTGGGCTTGCCCGGTGGTGGCGACATCGCCGTCAACACCCAGGAGCCCAGTGGCACCAAAGCGATGGAGAGCTTTTTTCTGCTGCAAAGCGAAATTCCAGCTGAACAGCAACTCGGCTTCACCGTGCTGCATGGCCTGTCAGGCACGCTGCGGCTACAGACACCTGCACAACCGTTGCTGAGTCAGGCCTACCGGACCATCAAGCAGCTGGTGCAAAAACGCTACGCACTCTGACGTCCGCGCCCCACCTTGACGACCGCACCTTCCAGCCACTGGCATGCCCCGCGCACTGCCGCCCTCACGCCCTGGTATAGCCCGCAAGGGTGGCTGGCGCTGGCCGCGCACTACAGCGGCCACGGCCACCGCGATCTATGGCAAGCGGTGCAGAAACTGCACCAAAGCTTGCCGGTTGATCCGGCCCTGATACCCTGCCCCGCCGCGGCAGAACTGAAGCAGGCACGCCAGGGCATGGTGCAACTGCAGCGCAACGAACAAAGCCGGCAACACCGCCAAACGGTCAAGCTGCAGGCGCTGGCACTGGTTGCGCGCCTGGCCTGCCAACACATTGGCCAGCGACCGTCATTCCCGCAATTGCTCTCAGCCATTGCCATGACCGATGGCTACCTGATTCAATTGGCCCCGGGTGAGGGAAAAACCCTGGCTGTAGCGATGGCAGCCGTCATGCAGGCCTGGACAGGCAAGCCGCTGCACATCGTCACCGCCAACGACTACCTGGCCGCACGCGATGCCGAGTTGATGCAGCCCCTGTTTGCGGCCAGTGGCGTCACGGTCGCGGCCATTACCGACGACACCCCGCCGCACGAACTGTCCAACTGTTACCGCCAGGGCATCGTGTACGCAACGGCCAAACAGTTTCTGGCTGATTTTTTGCGTGACGACCTGCTGCTGGATGGCGCCCGCGACCCGCTGCGCCGGCGCCTGTGGCACCTGCACAACCAGCATGCCGAGCGCCAACCGGTGATGCGGGGGCTGTATGCCGTCATCATCGATGAGGCCGACGGCATTCTGATCGACGAGGCCACCACCCCCCTCATCATTGCCAGCCCCGAGAAAGACAAGGCCAACATGCTCCAAGCGATCCGCCTGGCGCGCGACCTGGTCGAGGCCCTCAAGCTCAACGAAGACTACACGCTGTATTCAAAGGGTGGCGGCTCCGTCTACTTTACCGAGAAGGGCAAGCGCAAAATTGAGCACCTGGCGCATGCGTTCAGCAGCTACTGGCAAGTGCCAACCCGGCGGGAAGAAATCTTTACCCTCGCCATCATGGCGCGCGAGGTGTTCCAGCTGGACCGCCACTACATCCTCAAAGAAGGTGCGGTGGTCATCGTGGATGAGAGCACCGGGCGCAGCATGCCCGGGCGCTCCTGGAGCCACGGCATCCACCAGGCCATCGAAGCGCGCGCCGGTGTCGAACTGACACCGCTGACCAAGATCTCCGCACGCATGACGTTCCAGGAATTTTTTCGCCACTACCACCGCCTCAGCGGTGCCAGCGGCACGCTGCACGGGCTTGACCTGGAGCTATGGCAAACCTTTGGCCTGCACATTTTGCGGGTGCCCCCGCGCAGCCCCAGCCAGCTCCGCATTCTGCCCAAGCGCTGCTTTATCAGCCGACAAAGCAAGCTGGAAGGTTTTATAGCCCGGATTGCGGAGCTGCACCGGCACGGCCTTCCGGTGCTGGTGGGCACTCGGCGCATTCTGGATAGCGAAGAAATCGCCCGCCTGCTGCGCGACCAGGGACTGTCCTGCACCGTGCTCAACGCCAAGGAGCATGCGTACGAAGCGCAAGTGGTTGCGCAGGCTGGAGAGCAAGGCTGCATCACCGTAGCCACCAACATGGCGGGGCGCGGCACGGACATCAAGATTTCGCCCGAGGTGGAAGCAAGCGGCGGGCTGCAGGTGCTGATGTTTGAAGCCCATGAGTCACCACGCATTGACTGGCAACTTTTTGGGCGCTCCGGCCGCCAGGGCGCAAAGGGCAGCGCGCAGGCATTCGTCTCCCTCCAAGAGGAGCTCATCACCAAGTTCACCCCGGCCTGGATTAAACCCCTGGCCGGCATGGTGCCGGACCGGCGCACCCGCGCCAAAATTGCGTTTCTGCAGTGGCTGGCCCAGAAGGCCGCCAGCAGCCTGACGAGGCGCCAACGCAGCCACCTCGCCTTTGTACAAAAACAGCTCAGGGAACAGCTGGGGTTTTCAAAAGGCTAACCCCTGCGATTACTGACCGGCGCGCACGAGGCGCAGCAATTTGTTCGTTGTAGTCGCTCCAACGGCAATCGTGCCCTGACTGAAATCCACATACCAGAATTGAGAAGGATTGTTTGCATCCTGGGTCGAGGTGACCGCCGACAGTGAAAGCGCTTCAGGGAAAATCGTTTTATCAAGTGCCGGCGCAGAGATGCAGCGATCCACCAGCGATGCCAGTTCTTTCACCGTCGGGATCCGCCAGTCACTGAAGCCCGCACCCAGCGTGACCGGGTTCTTGTTAACGTCTTTGACCCAGTTTGACAGGTATGTTTCATCCGCAACACTGGTATTAAAGGACGCTTGCTGATTGCAGGAAGTGCCACTCTTACCCTCGCTGCACTGCTTCCACATCAGGCCCGATTTTTTGTCGTACACCGTTCCGTCAGCAACGCCGCCCGGTGAGTTCAGCAACGTTGAGCTTTTCATAACGGTAAAGCGATCTGCAGCATCCCCGCAGGTAGCGGCTCTGGCAATAGCACCCTCCATGCCACCGCTTACCAATCGGACAAAAGGTGTTGCATCTGTCTTGGCCTTGGGTGTCACTGCGCCACCTTGCCCCGGAGATACCACCCACGCTTGGTCTGTGGCGTTTGCAACGACCTCTTGGCTCCAAAAATCACCCACCATCCCAGAAGAAAATCCGACATCGGCATTAACGGAATGACCGTTTGTAACGCTGAAATTCACCAGTGACAGCAGCTCGTTAACACGGGGAACTCTCCAGTCTGTTTTTCCGCACAATCCCAGGCCTGAGTTGGCAGAGACCACCAGGTCACGAACCGCGTTGGACGCATAGTCAACACCCGTGCCAGGCCAGCTCGTTTGCCAAGTCAAACCCGTCACAGTGTCCAGCACACAAGCTCCACTGGCAGCAAAAGAAAAGCCCAGGGCACCGTCCGAGCTGTTATTCGTCAAGGTACTGACATCCCGCCCGAATGCTGGCAGCGCACCCAGCAGGGCAGTGGCACCGGTGCTGTTCAGCCCCCCTGCATCATCATTGATGATGTTTCCCTTGAGCGTGCTCGCCGTACCGCCCACAGGTTTCCAGCTCACGTACAGCACCTTGTTGGGCGCAAAGACCGCGTCCTGACAGACCTTCACCACGATTTGACCGGAGCTGGCCGCTGCGGGAAAAACAACAGGTGCGTCATTCATGGCAATGTAATCGACACCAGGACCGCAGCTTGCGCCGCCATTGGCGGCACCCGGTGTTGTGTCAAAACCTGCCTTGATGGCACTGACGGTACTGACGCGAAGCTCCACCCGGGTCACCACCGGCTTATTCAGATTCACTTGAAAAACCAAATCGGTTGTCGCCCCGGCAAAACTCCCCTCCAGCACACTGGCCTCCTGCTGGACACCGGTCACAACCGCCTCGATCGGTGGTATCACTGCGCTGCCGCCTCCACCACCGCAAGCAAGCAATGCCAAACTGGCAGCGACGGCAGACACCAGAGGCACCGTGCGCACAGGCAGGAGACTGAACGGGTTCATAAATTGGAAGTTTTTCATGTGTTTTCCTGAAAATCAAAGGGACAGGGTGTCAACCCAATATTCAAAATTATCCTGACTGAAGGTATTCAGTCCACTGATCAGCGGCTGTTCACCCGGCGTTCCCAAAATATAGGAATATTGCAAGCGGCTAGCCAAACCGTAACTGCTGCCGGACAACAAATCGCCGCTGACCGGACCACTGAGGTCAATGCCTTGCATCAGAGGTGCGGCTTGCAGCGCGGCACTGGTGGTTGTAGGTGCCAGGTACAAACTGACCGCCATGCTCTGCAAATACTGCGGCTGAAGCAGGATCGACTGCGTCAGTTCAGGCGCTTGCAGCAAGTAACTGTTACGTGGAACACCGGCAGCAACCAAAGCCGCATCGCTCTTGGTGAGCAGCGCTGCAGGGTCCTCGGTCACCCGGGTGACGTTCGTACCTTCCACCACCAACTGACGGTACAGCTTGCCACCGTCCATGACGTTGAAATACGTGCGGCCATTGGCACCCGTGTCACGCACGACCAGCCCATGCGGTACCGAAATTTGCACCACATCAGCGACCACTTCAAGCACATCGTCAGGCGACGTTGTCGCAGGACCATAACCGGTCAGGTTAATGGCCTTGGCAAAGATGTCTGCAGTGCTGTTTTTGTTTGCATCGACAACGGTACCGCTGCCCGCATCCAGCTTCACCACGCCGCCCACCGCCAGATCGGCTGACCAGGCATTGATGGTGGCGACGGACAAAGCTTTGCCGACCAGCGCGATATCTCCGCCTGCGCTATCCAGACGCGTGCCCTGTGCCATGCTGATGCTGCCACCCGTGCTCTCCAGACTCACCTTGTTGGTGGTCGCGGTGCTGATGCCGGAGTTCAACGCGATATTGCCTGTTGCATGCAAGCTGACATCCACCGGTACTTGTACCGCACCACCGGCGTTGCCAGGCAGCACCGTGATGGTTTGACCCCACACCTCGATGCTGGAACCCACCACTGATCGCAGATCCGTGTTGCCCGCCAAGGCGACGGTCCCCAAACCTGCCTCACCAATCACGAACCTGCCAAAGTTCTCGCCAATGGCCAGAATTTCACGCGTGGTCAGGTTCAATGCGCCGGCAGGCTCGTATCCCACCGTACTACCGACCATGATGTTGTTACTCGTGGATGCAGACGTGATCGTCAGTGTGCTGTGAGGCCATGTCGATTTCAGTGAATTGGCGCCGCCCAGCAACTTCAGCATCTGTGCATCGATGGTCACGTTGCCATCCACTTGCACGATGGCGCCACTGGCAAACTCCACGCTGCTGGCGCCCTTGATCGTCAAGGTGCCACCTGCAGTCAGTGTCAGGCTCTTGTCGAACTTCACCGCGCCAGTGGCATTGATCAGCAGGTTGCCCGCCACGTCTACGGTGTCCTGGAAGGTCACGTTGTTGCCCGCCGTCACGGTCAGGGCGTCTATGCCCGAGACCGTACCGGTAACCAGCACGTTGCTTTCAGCACGGAGTTCCAGAGTCTCATTGGCGCCGCCCATACCGGCGACATTGCCATGGACCTCCAGGCTGCCCTGCACGGAGTCCGCGGTGTTATTCCCGGATGTGATCACCGTGGCACCCGTCGCCACCTGAATCAGACCGTTCAATGTGACGTTACCTGTCATGCTGATAACCGCGGCTGTCAACGTCGTGGTGGTGGTGCCCAAGCTACCTTGCACTGTCAGCGTGTCACCCGTCAAGCCGCCCGACACGGCAACGGTGTTGGCAGCTCCGGTGGCATCAAGGATCAACGGATCCTTGAACACCACAGCCCTTGCGGTGGAGCCATCATTGCCAGCCAATGTGAACGACTGCGCAGCTTGCCCGTTACCGAAGGTAATTTGTGCAAAGCCTTTTTTCAGCAAATCGATCTCAGCCAGGCTCAGGTACAAGGCGCTTGGGTTAGCGTCTCCACCAATGACAATCGCCACCGTGGGACTGTTGGCGAGCGGTGCCACCAACAGGTTTCCGCCCTCACTCGCCAACGGCTTCTGAATGTCCACCGCGTTGGTGATGACATTGATGTCCTTGTTGGGTCCGGCAGGCGTATTTACATCCTTGCTGAACACCACATGGCCCGTGGCACTGGTTTCAATTTTGACCACTCCGGTGGTCGAGATCACACCGACCACTGTCACAACGTCGGTGGCGTAAACGGCCACGTTTCCGCTACCACTCACAATGTTCGCGTTGATCGCAATGTCCGAACTGGCCCCAAAGGCCTGCAGCAGAACCGAACCGCTGCCATGGGCGCTGATGGCGGTACCGTTCACAGGCGTTCCGTCGTTCAGCGTGATGGATCCGGCCAGCGAAATCAATTCAATGTTGCCATTACCTCCCGTGGTGGTCAGGTCAGACAACGCGACACTCGACGTTGCCAGACTGGAACTTGCTGTATCGCTCACTCTCTGCACAGCCACGCTCACAGTGTTCACCGAGATGGAATCAAGCTCCTTCAGGTAGATGCCATCGGCTGCAGCCCTTGCAGCAAGCGTATCCACCGCAATCTCCAACGTATTGCTGGCAGAGCCCACACTGCCGCCCGCAATCAGGATCAGGCCTGCAGCCGTGACGTCCACCGCTGCATTGGTGTCCAGGTCGATGATGTTGCCGCTGGCGGTGATCGCCACACTGCCGCTGCCGGCTGTGAGGCTCTCCAGCGTCACGTTGCCACCCGCTGCGTTGAGCAGGATGTTG
>CANCER010000059.1 GCA_947375135.1 Comamonadaceae bacterium
GATGGTGTCGATGTCGTGCTCGGCCAGGGCCGCCATGTGGGCCGGCAGATCGCGCCGTGCCAGCAGGCCGCCGTGCACGCGCGGGTGCAGGGTCTTGACGCGGCCGTCCAGCATTTCGGGAAAGCCCGTCATGGCCGCCACTTCGGTGACGGGCAGGCCGTTGTCAGCCAGCAGTTTGGCGGTGCCGCCGGTGCTCAGCAGTTTGATGCCTTGCGCGTGCAGGGCCTGCGCGAGTTCGAGAATGCCGGTTTTGTCGGAGACGGATAGCAGTGCGTTCATAGGATTTTCTCTTTGGATAATTTGTGTTCGAGCAATTTCTTGCGCAGGGTGTTGCGGTTCAGGCCCAGCCATTCGGCGGCCTTGGACTGGTTGTGGTCGGCATGCGCCATCACGACTTCGAGCAGGGGTTTTTCGACAATGCGCACCATCATCTCGTGCAGGCTGTCCGGTTCGGAGCCCCCCAGATCGCGGAAATAGTCTTCCAGACTGCTGCGCACAGTCTCTTCAATATGCTTCTTGCTCATACTGTTTCTTTTCTTGTTGTTGCTTCTTCTTCGCCCACCACCGGGGCGCAGGCCGCGGGAATGCGGTCCATGCGCGCGTTCAATGCATCCATAAAGCCTTCTACTGCCGCTACTTGCGCGTCGCAATCATCGAGTGCGTTCATCTGCAGGCGAAAGGCTTCACCCCCGGGCAGATCCCGCACATACCAGCCAATGTGCTTGCGCGCCGAGCGCACGCCTATGAATTCGTCGTACAGGCTGTAATGGTCCTGCAGATGCTCCACCAGCAGGCGCTTGACTTCGCTGACCAGCGGCGGCGCCAAGTGCTCGCCAGTGGCCAGAAAGTGGCCGATCTCGCGAAACACCCAAGGACGGCCCTGGGCTGCGCGCCCGATCATGACAGCGTCTGCACCCGTGATTCTTAGCACATCGCGCGCGCGCTCCGGCGTGGAGATGTCGCCATTGGCCACCACGGGTATGCGCAGTGCGGCCTTGACTGCGGCAATGGTGTCGTACTCGGCAGCACCCTTGTAGCCCTGCTCGCGGGTGCGGCCGTGCACGGCCACCATTTGCACACCGGCGCTTTCGGCGGCACGGGCAATCGCCACGGCATTCTTGTGGCTCTGGCACCAGCCGGTGCGCATCTTCAGCGTGACCGGCACATTGCGCGGCGCACAGGCGTTCACCACGGCTTCGATAATTTCCAGCGCCAGGGCCTCGTCCTGCATCAGTGCCGAGCCGGCCCATTTGTTGCAGACCTTCTTGGCCGGGCAGCCCATGTTGATGTCGATGATTTGCGCACCGCGGTCGATATTGAAGAGCGCGGCCTCGGCCATCATGGCGGCCTCGGTGCCGGCAATCTGCACGGCGATGGGGCCGGGCTCGCCTGCGTGGTTGGCGCGGCGTGACGTCTTGAGCGTGTTCCACAGGTCTTTGCGCGAGGTCACCATTTCGCTCACCGCATAGCCCGCGCCCAGGCGCTTGCACAACTGGCGGAAAGGCCGGTCCGTCACGCCCGCCATGGGCGCGACCATCAGCGAATTTGCCAAAGCAAACGGGCCTATGTGCATAGTGTGTAAAAAGGGGAAACGGAATTGGGATTGTTGACGGCAGCGGGTGCCGCCTTTGATTCTACCTGCCCAAAATTTCAGCAACAGAAATTTTTTAGACCGCTTCCCCCGCGCGACCTGCTGCATGGGCAACGCGGTTTCTATACTCGTGGGCACATGGAACACTGGATCAACCACCTCACTGCTTTGCTGGCGCTGCCGGAATACAGCCTGGGCACGGTGTTTTTGGTGTCGTTTATCAGCGCTACCCTGCTGCCCCTGGGCTCGGAGCCGGTGGTGTTCGGCCTGATCAAGCTCAATCCCGAACTGATGTGGCAGGTGATCGGGGTGGCCACGCTGGGCAATACCCTGGGCGGCGCGGTGGACTGGTGGATGGGCCTGGGCGCACACCAGATGGCGGACAAATACCGCCACTCGCGCATGCATGTGCGCGCACTGGACTGGCTTCAGAAGCTGGGCCCCAAGGCCTGTTTGCTGGCCTGGCTGCCGCTGGTTGGCGACCCGCTGTGCGCGGTGGCCGGCTGGCTGCGCATGCCCTTCTGGCCCTGCCTGCTGTACATGGCAATAGGCAAGTTTTTGCGTTACCTGGTTTTGACTTCGACTCTGATGGGGATTTTTTCTTAATGGCTTTTTTTACTTTGGCGCTGGTCATCGGCGTAATCTGGATTCTCAACATCCGTGACCAGCACCGGCGCATCCGGATCCTGGCGTCTGTACTGGGCCAGTTTCAGGTGGAGAAATTGATGGAGACGGTGGCCGACGGCTATCTGCGTGCCCTGGGCGAAGACGATGCAGAACGCAGCAGCCAGGTCTGGAACATGCTGGGCCAGGCCGAGATCACCCTCAACGAACAGTTGCAGGCTTTTGTGCAGGCCTTCGACAAAGTGGACGCCGCAACGACACGGTTCAGCACCCTGCCCTTGGGACTGCCCTTTGCCATCAAGCTGCTTCCAGGCTCCAGTGCCGACCTGCACGACCTGCTGCACATCCACGCCAGGGGCATCGACACCCTGGTGCGCAATGAAGCCGGGCTGGCACAAAAAGAGAAGGCCTTTACGCTGACCGCCGAATTGCTGCTGCTGCAGCACAGCTGCCAGTGGTTTTGCCGCTCCAAGGCGCTGGCCAGTTCCCGCATGATGGCACGCCACAGAACGCCCCATGCGCAGCTACTGGCCGCCGTTTCAGAGCCCACACGCACGGCCTACCGGCAACTGCTGGGATGAGCGACTAACGCATCAGGACCAGCGCCGTCCCAAGCACCGTCAAGCCCGCGCCCAGCCACGCACCGGGTGCTGGAGCCCGCTTCAGACGCAGCCACAGCAAAGGCAACACCAGCACCGGCGACACGCTGGACAAAATGGCCACCATGCCCACGTCGCCGTGCTGCAGCGCCAGCAGGATGAGGCTCATGCCCACACCCATACCCAGAAAGCCGATCCAGCCCACTTGCGCCAGCACGCGCAGCGTGGCGAGGTTTTGTGCGCGCGCGGCAGCAAAGCCGGACCACAACAACACAAACTGCGCCACGCAGGTGGCGCTGACGCGCACGGCAGTGGCAGCCACCGGGTCCACCCCTGCGACCATCGCCGGCTTGGCAATCAGCGAGCTCACGGCCTGGCACAGCGCGGCCAACAGCCCCAGGGCCACGCCCACACCCCACTGGCCGGTATTGGTTTCCCAGGCATGTGCGTCGTCCTTGTGCCGGCCCAGCAAGGTGGCCGTCATCACGCCACCCATGACCAGGGCACCGCCGAGCATGGCCTGCGGCCCCATGTGCTCGTCCAGAAACCCGTAGCCCAGCAGGGCGCTGAAAAAAGCGTGGGTGGCAAACAGCACGCTGGTGCGGCGCGGCCCCAATCGGTTCATGGCGGCAAAGAGCGCCGTGTCGCCGACAAAAATGCCGATAAAGCCGCTGACAGCCATGACGCCGCATTGCGCCCACGACAAGCTACGAAAGGTTCCGCTGAGCAACACCACCGGCCACAGCATGAGGAGCAGCAGCACCATGCGCCAGCGTGTGAAAGCCAGGGCACCCAGATGGCGCGCCGGCGTGGCCGACATCACACTGGTAAAGGCCCAGCAGACCGCCGCCCCCAGGGCCAGCAGGTCATACGCGGACGAGGCCAAGGGCCGTGGAGCTTAGGAGCTGAACAGGAAGTTCATCACATCGCCATCCTTGACAACGTATTCCTTGCCTTCGGCGCGCATCTTGCCCGCGTCCTTGGCACCCTGTTCGCCCTTGAACTGGATGAAGTCTTCAAAGGCGATGGTCTGGGCGCGGATGTAGCCCTTCTCGAAGTCGGTGTGGATCACGCCGGCCGCCTGCGGGCCGGTGTCGCCCACATGGATGGTCCAGGCGCGCACTTCCTTCACACCGGCGGTGAAATAGGTTTGCAGGCCCAGCAGGCTGTAGGCCGAGCGGATCAGGCGGTTCAGGCCGGGCTCGTGCAGGCCCATCTCTTCCAGGAACATGTCGCGGTCGGCGTCGTCCATCTCCGACATCTCGGCTTCGAGCTTGGCGCAGATGGCCACCACCGGAGCGTTTTGCGCCTTGGCAAAGGCGGTCAGGCGGTCCAGCATGGGGTTGTTCTCAAAACCGTCTTCGGCCACATTGGCCACAAACATGGCGGGCTTGGCTGTGATCAGGAAAAACTGCTTCAAGAGCGGCAACTCGTCCTTGCTGAAATCAATGGTGCGCACCGGCTTGGCCTGGTCCAGGGCCACCTGGCACTTTTCCAGAATGGCCACCAGCTTGGCCGACTCTTTGTCGCCGGAACGCGCCAGTTTGGTGACGCGGTGCAGGGCTTTTTCCACGGCGCCCAGGTCGGCCAGGCACAACTCGGTCTGGATCACTTCGATATCGGCAATCGGGTCCACCTTGCCGGCCACGTGGATCACGTTGTCATCTTCAAAGCAGCGCACCACATTGATGGTGGCATCGGTCTCGCGGATGTGCGAGAGGAACTTGTTGCCCAGGCCTTCACCGGTGCTGGCACCGGCTACCAGGCCGGCAATGTCCACAAACTCGACGATGGCCGGCACGATGCGCTCCGGCGTGATGATGGCGGCGAGCTGCTGCAGGCGCGGGTCCGGCACCTCGACCACCCCCACATTGGGCTCAATCGTGCAGAAGGGGTAGTTTTCTGCCGCAATGCCGGCCTTGGTCAGGGCGTTGAACAGGGTCGATTTACCAACGTTGGGCAGGCCAACAATTCCGCACTTCATGACATTCATCCTTAGAAATCAACCCCTTTGGCACCATCAAGCCCCGGGGGCGTGGTCGAGGTGCCAGCCCCGCACCATGCAAGACCGGATAGCAAAAACAAATCACGCACGCATACGGCGGATTTTTATGAGGATTTTGTCCTCGTTTTGCCCAGGGGAAACTGGTGCCGATTGTACTGACCAGCGAATCCTTGCTCCGCCGCAGCCCCACAAAGGCTGAGGTATCCGGCACAACCAGCCGCAGTGCGGCCGCTGCGCACTGAGCACGGCCCACCAACCCGCAACATCCGGGGCCATGCGCCTTGGCTCCTACAATGGCCGTATGGCAAAAACCTATGATGTATGTATACGCGGCGCAGGCATTGTGGGGCGCAGCCTGGCGCTGCACCTGGCCGCAAAGCGGCTGCGCGTGGCGCTGGTGGCAAACGATGCGCCCGGCAACCCCGCCCATTCGGATGTGCGCGCTTATGCGCTGAGCCCGGCCTCGCGCGCTCTGCTCAACGCCATTCGCTGCTGGCCGGATGAGGCCCATGCCACGCCGGTCACGCGCATGCAGGTACAGGGCGACCAGGCCGAGCCGGTGGTTTTTGATGCGGCCGAGCAAGGCGTTGCGGCCCTGAACTGGATTGTGGACGTTCCGGTACTGGAAGCCCTCTTAAAGGAAGCCGTGCGCTTCCAGCCCCTGATTGAAATGGTGGAGCACCCCGCCAAGGCCGCATTGACCGTGGTCTGCGAAGGCCGCGCCAGCAAGACGCGCGAAGAATTCGGGGTGGATTTTGATATCAAGCCGTACCCGCAGTGGGCGCTGGCCGCGCGCGTGCGTTGTGCCACGGGCCACGGCCAGGTGGCACGCCAATGGTTTGACAAGGGTGACATCGTGGCCTTGCTGCCACTGGAAGGCCCCCAGGGCACGCTGTGTGCGCTGGTCTGGTCGGTCAGCCCGGAACGCGCCCAGGCCTTGCAGGCGCTGGACGCTGAAGACTTTTGCCGCGAACTGGAAAGCGCCAGCCAGGGCGCCCTGGGCAGCCTGGAGCTCACCAGTGAACGCAAGGTTTGGCCGCTGCAAGCGGCACAGGCGCGGCGCTGGATGGGCCACACGCTGGGTGCAAGCTGGGTGCTGGCAGGCGACGCCGCGCACAACGTGCACCCGCTGGCCGGGCAGGGCCTGAACCTGGGGCTGGGTGATGTGGCCGAACTGGTCAAAATTCTGGACCACCGGGCCTACTGGCGCAGTGTCGGCGACCCCAAGTTGCTGCGGGCTTACGAGCGTGCCCGCAAGGCAGACTTTGCCTTGGTGGGAGGATCCGGCGACGCCCTGCAGCAGCTCTTTGGTCAGCAGCACCCGGCGTGGCAGGCGCTGCGCAAAATTGGTATGCTCGGATTCGCGCACAGCGGGCCCTTGAAACAATGGGTCACCAGCCGTGCCATGGGCACCCAACACCACACGCCAGGCGCACCCTGATCGCCCACTGGCCTACTTAGAAAGACCCCCTATGGACACCCTCACATTGCGCCGCTTGGGCCTGGCACTGGCTGCACTGGCCGTCACCGGCGCCTGCTTCGCGCAGGAAGCCGTCATCCGCAAAAACCTGGCCCAGCGCTACCCGGAAATCAAGGCCATTGAGGAGGTCAGCAAGGCGCCCATGCCCGGCCTGTATGAACTCCGCGTCAATGGCAGCGAGATCTATTACACCGATGCCCAGGGCGACTTCCTGATCGTGGGCAACCTGTACGACACCAAACAAAAACGCAATCTGACCGAAGAACGGGTGGACAAACTCACGGCCGTCAAATTCGACAGCCTGCCCCTCAAGGACGCCTTCACGATCGTGCGCGGCAATGGTGAGCGCAAGCTGGCGGTGTTTGAAGACCCGAACTGCGGTTATTGCAAGCGCTTTGAGCGGGATCTGCAGACCATCAACAACGTCACGGTCTATATGTTTCTGTATCCCATCCTGGGGCCGGATTCTGTGAAGAAGTCGGAATCCATCTGGTGCGCCAAAGACCGCGGCCAGGTCTGGCAGGACTGGATGGTGCGTGAACAGGCCGTTCCCTCCACCGTGCCGATATGCGACACCAACGCCCTCAAGCGCAATGTGGAGCTGGGCCGTGCCCACAAGATCAACGGCACGCCAACCCTGATCTTTGTGGACGGCAGCCGCGTGCCGGGTGCCATCGAAGCCAAACAAATCGAAAAACGCCTGGCTGACGCCAAGTCATGAGCGCTGGCAAAGCCAGCACCGCGACGGCACCAGAGGTGCATTACCAGGTCAGCATGTCTGACCCGCACACCCACCTTTTTCAGGTCACGCTGACGCTTGCGCAGCCACAAGCCGAACAGCTTTTGCAGCTGCCGTCCTGGATTCCCGGCAGCTACCTGCTGCGCGAATTCGCCAAGAACCTGCAAAAACTCCGGTGCACGCAGTCCGGCAAGGCCGTGCCGGTGGTGCAGCGTGACAAGGCCAGCTGGCTGGTCACCTGCAAGCCGGGTGTGGCGCTGAGCGTGCAGTACGAGGTCTATGCCTTTGACAACTCGGTGCGCACCGCCTGGCTGGACGCCACACGGGGCTTCTTCAACGGCACCAGCCTGTTCCTGCAAGTCGCGGGGGCCCAAGCCCACAGCCATGCCGTGGACATCGTTGCGCCCGCGCAGGCACCCGACTGGAAGCTGGCTACCGGGCTGGAGCCGGTGCGCGTACACAAGTCGGGCTTCGGCAGTTACCGCGCCGACACCTATGACGCGCTGGTGGACTGCCCGGTCGAAATGGGGCACTTTTGGAGCGGCAGCTTTCAGGCCTTCGGCATCCCCCACCGCTTTGTGGTGGCCGGCGCGACGGAGAGCTTTGATGGCGACAAGCTGCTGGCCGATACCCAGGCCATTTGCGAAGCGGAAATCCGGTTCTGGCATGGCGCGCAAGCAGCAGGTGGAAAAAGCACTGCGGCCCAAAGCGCCCAGAGCGTGCCGTTCGGGAACTATCTGTTCATGCTCAACGCCGTACACGACGGCTACGGCGGCCTGGAGCACCGCAACTCCACGGCGCTGATCTGCACCCGCAAAGACCTGCCGCGTCTGGAACGCCAGACGCTGGCTCCCAGCACCCACAAGCAGCCCGAGGGCTACTCCGTGCTGCTGGGCCTGATCAGCCACGAGTACTTCCACACCTGGAATGTCAAGCGCCTGCGCCCGGCCGAGTTCGCACGCTACGACTATGGACAGGAAAACTACACCGAGCTGCTGTGGTTTTTCGAGGGGTTCACCAGCTACTACGACGACCTGCTGCTGCGCCGTGCCGGCCGCCTGGACAACGCCGGCTACCTCAAGACACTGGGCAAAACCATCAACCAGGTGATGCAGACACCGGGGCGGCTGGTGCAAAGCGTGGCCCAGGCCAGCTTTGATGCCTGGGTCAAGTACTACCGCCAGGATGAAAACACCGCCAACGCCACGGTGAGCTACTACACCAAGGGCTCGCTGGTGGCGCTGTGCCTGGACCTGACGCTGCGCGCAGAAGGCCGCACCACGCTGGATGCGGTCATGCAGGCCTTGTGGCAGCGCTGCCAGGCCGGCCCCATGTCCGAGCAGGACCTGCTGGCCGTGCTGGCCGATCTGGGGGGTCGATCCTTCGCCAAGGACATCGCCCGCTGGGTGCACAGCACGCAAGAGTTGCCCGTGGTCGAATTGCTGGAGCGCCATGGCGTCACGGTCCACCGCGAGCCCGATCAGGTGGCCCAACAACTGGGTCTGCGCGTCAAGGAATCGGGCGGGCTGACCATCAGCCAGGTACTGCGCGGCGGCGTCGCCGAAAAGGCCGGTTTTGCCAGCGGTGACGAATGGCTGGCGGTGCAGGCCGACAGCCCTGCAGCCACCGGCCCCTGGCGCATGCTGGCGCTGGATGATTTGACGCTGTACTGTGGCAACGCCAAAAAAGTGAAAGCCACGGTCGCGCGCGACAAGCGCCTTTTGGCGCTCACGCTGACCCTTCCCAAACCCAGCACGGCGGTGCGACTCGCGGTCGCCGATGCGGCCCGTGTCGACCGCTGGTTATCGGGCGCGGCGGCAGCGTAAGATTTCTATTTTCCCCAGGAAGCGACACCATGAACTACGAATGCATCACCACCCGCGTTGAGGGCGAAAAGGTCGCCATCATCACCCTGAACCGCCCCAAGCAGCTCAACGCCCTGAACGACCAGTTGATGAACGAGTTGGGCCACGCGCTCAAGGGCTTTGACGCCGACAGTGCCATCGGCTGCATGGTGATTACCGGCAGCGAAAAAGCCTTTGCCGCTGGTGCCGACATCACCGCCATGGCCACGCTGAATTTTGCCGACGCCTACCGCGACGACTTCATCACCCGCAACTGGGAATCCATCAAAAGCGTGCGCAAGCCGGTGATCGCGGCGGTGAGCGGCTTTGCCCTGGGCGGCGGCTGTGAGCTGGCCATGATGTGCGACTTCATCATCGCGTCCGACACCGCCAAATTCGGCCAACCGGAAATCAAGCTGGGCGTCATCCCCGGTGCCGGCGGCACGCAGCGCTTGCCGCGCGCCGTAGGCAAGGCCAAGGCCATGGACATGGCCCTCACCGGCCGCATGATGGACGCCGTGGAAGCCGAGCGCGCCGGCCTGGTCAGCCGTGTGGTGCCGGTAGACAAGCTGATGGACGAGGCGCTGGCCGCAGCGCTGATGATTTGCAGCTTCTCCCAAATCGCCACCATGGCCGCCAAGGAAACTGTGAACCGCGCTTTTGAGAGCGGCCTGTCCGACGGCCTGATGTTCGAGCGCCGCCTGTTCCACGCCCTCTTCGCCACAGCAGACCAAAAAGAAGGCATGGATGCCTTTGTGAACAAGCGCAAGGCAGAATTTCGCAACGCCTGAGAAAACGGCCGTTTGACTTGGTATACTTGCGGCCTTCGGTGATATAGCTCAGTTGGTTAGAGCGCAGCATTCATAATGCTGATGTCGGTGGTTCAAATCCACCTATCACCACCAGACACCCTAAAACCCGCACGCCCTTCGGCGTAGCGGGTTTTTTGTTGTTCCGCCCACGGACAAAGCCGGTGGCCGGCCACAACAAAATTGTGTAGCATTTGGCCCAGAAGTAGAAAAAAGCACGGACGCCCCAGAGGTCGATCCGGCAAACCGTTCAACTGCACGCACACGGGAGACAGTTGAACCCCTCATCCCAAGAATCAAGACCCATCTCGCATCCGGACTTTGCTTGCCTGCTTGGCGGGCAAGCACTGCGGACGCCTGCGGGCCCCGCTGCAGCTCCGGTGGTTCACACACAACAACAACAACACGCAACCCTGAGGAGATTTTGATGAAAGCTATGCGCATCCACCACTACGGCGCAGCCCGCGAAATGACGCTGGAGGAGATCGCCCTGCCGCACTACGGTCCCGGCGACGTGCTGATCCGTGTGGCAGCCAGCGGCGTCAACCCCATCGACTGGAAAATTCGCTCGGGCGCCATGGCACAAGCCATGCACTTCCCCATGCCACTTCTGCTGGGCTGGGAATGTGCAGGCACGATAGACGCCGTAGGCCACATGGTGACTGGCTTCAAGCCGGGGGACACGGTATTTGCCATGCCGGAATTCGCCCGCGGCGGGACCTATGCCGAGTATGTGGCGGTAGATATGACGCAAATTGCGCTCATGCCGCGCACAGTATCGTTCAGTGTCGCAGCAACCCTGCCCATGACGGCACAAGCCGCCTGGTCTGCCATCGAAGCTGCCGACCTGCAGCCCGGCCAGCATGTACTGATCCATGGCGGCGCGGGTGGCGTGGGTTCCATTGCCATCCAGCTGGCAAAGGCCAGGGGCGCACGCGTGAGCACCACCGTATCAGGCCGGGACGTGGACCGGACGCGGGCACTGGGCGCAGATGACGTCATCGACTTCACACGCCTGAGCTTTGCCGAAATGGTGCGTAACGTGGACGCGGTGGTGGACACCATCGGCGGCGCAACGCAGGAGGCCTCTTGGGCAACGCTGAGGCCGGGCGGCATTCTGGTGACACTGAGCCAGCCGGCCTCCGGCCAGCGTGCCCAGCAGGCCGGCGTTCGCACCGCGCAGGTAATGACACAACCGCGCGGCGAGGTTCTGAAGGAAATCGCCGGGCTGGTGGATTCCGGGCAACTGCTGCCCCTGGCTTGCCACACTTACCCGCTCAGTGACGCAGCCGGGATACACGAAAGCGGCGAAGCGGGAAGCCTGGTGGGCAGGACTGCGCTCCGTGTTACCCCGGCCTGACTTCGTGCAGGTAACGCCGGCGCTGCAAAGCGGGGGCCGCCCGGAGGCGCCACGCCCGACCCCGCCACAGGAGACCGACGAACACGGCGACACGTTTGAGGCCTGGGTGATCAAACGCTCCTTCATCTTGCTGGCGCCGGTGTGCCGATTGGGGCTGGTGGCAACCCTGCTGTTCCTGTGCTTTATAGATCCGCTGTACCACGCTCTGAACCTGTGGACCGCCGCGGTACCCCTGGCCTTTTTGGTGAGTTGGCATGTGGTCATCATCGTGTTTCTCAGCAGCTTTCTGCTGATCAGGCGACGGGCTCAGACCCCCAGCGCGCGCGGCAACACCCTGCTGGCTTTTTTTTGCATGCAAGCTGTGCTGTTTGCATGCTACGGGGTGATGTCCTGGTTGGCCACGGGCGACCTTTCCCTCTTCGCCATCGACCAACTCCTGCTGGCCGCAGTGTTCTGCTTCCCCGGAACGGTGCGGCGCTGGATCAATGGCATACAGGCTTTGGTTTTGGGCCTGGCACTGGCCTGGCTGGACCGCAGCGGGAAATTCCTGGACCTCATGAACCTGGTCAATTTGATATTGGTTGTGGGTGTGACTTACGTGATTGACGGCTACATGCTGCGCAACGCCCGGGCCCTGTTTGCCCAGCAATGCCGCGTGGTACAGGAGCGCAGGCGTGCCGATACGGTGCTCTACAACGCCCTGCCCCTCGAAATTGCAGAAGAGCTCAAGGCCCACCACCGCGTCAAGGCACAGAGCTTTCCGGCCATGTCCATCCTGTTTGCGGATATCGTGGGATTCACGCGCTTCGCGGCCGAGCGCAGCCCCGATCAGGTACTGCGGATTCTCAACGAACTGTTTTCAGAAATGGACGCACTGGTGGAAGCCCATCAGGTGGAAAAAATCAAGACCATTGGCGATGCCTATATGGCAGTGAGCAAAGACAACCCGGGCGCACTGGCCGGCCTGGCACTGTCGATGCGCGATCTGATTCAACATTACAACGCGGCGCGCGGGTCTGAATTTTCTCTGCGCATTGGCATGCACTGCGGCTCCACGATTGCCGGCGTGATAGGGAAAAAGCGCTTTCTCTATGACGTGTGGAGTGACGCTGTCAACCTGGCCAGCCGCCTGGAGTCCACGGGGGAGCCTGGCCGCATCCAGACCAGCGAGGCGATGTTTCATACCTTGCGCCATGCGTTTGATTTTGAAGAGCGCGGCATGGTCCACATCAAGGGCAAGGGCCCCACGCGAACCTATTACCTGCGGGGTGCCAGGCAGGGCATGTCCACCTGAAGTCCGCGTGATAGCATTGCGCCTCCCTCTTTACAGCCTCTGGATACACACCATGAACCGCTGCCACACACGCTTCGCCGGGCCACCGTCCCGGCGAAAAATCCTGCTCACCGCTTTAACGCTCCCGCTGTGGGGTCTGTCATCACAGTCTCCCGCGCAGATGGGGGTGCGCCCCTTTCCGCCCGGCGCAGAGCGCGGAACCCTCGTGGTGACCTACCCGCCCGTCATCCAGATGAATGGCAAGCCCGATCGTTTGTCGCCCGGTGCACGCATACGCGGGCTGAACAACATGCTGCTGATGTCCGGCGCCATGGCCGGGCAAAACCTGCTAGTCAACTTTGTGCGTAACCCCACGGGCGAAGTGCATGAAGTCTGGGTACTGAACGAGGCGGAAGCTGCGCTCAAGCTGCCCACGCAACCCTGAGACCTTCGCTGCCGCGTGGCCCGTGCGGACAAGGATTCGCACCTTGAAGGCCGTGCACAGCATCCCTGAGCTGCACCAGCAGCTACCCATTTCCTTTGCAGAATTTCCCCATGACCAAAAAAGTATTTATCAAAACCTTCGGTTGCCAGATGAACGAGTACGACTCGGACAAGATGGCGGATGTGCTTGGAGCAGCCCAGGGCTACGAGCCCACACAAAATGTGGAAGAGGCCGACCTGATCCTGTTCAACACCTGCTCGGTGCGCGAAAAGGCGCAGGAGAAGGTTTTCTCCGACCTCGGCCGCGTCAAGCACCTCAAGAAAAAGGGCGTACTGATCGGTGTGGGGGGTTGCGTAGCCAGCCAGGAAGGTTCGGCCATCATCGCCCGCGCGCCCTATGTGGACGTGGTGTTCGGCCCGCAGACCCTGCACCGCCTGCCCGAGATGCTGGCCGCACGCCTGGCCAAGAACAAGCCGCAGGTGGACATCAGTTTCCCCGAGATCGAAAAGTTCGACCACCTGCCACCGGCCAAGGTAGACGGCGCTTCCGCCTTTGTGAGCATCATGGAAGGTTGCAGCAAATATTGCTCGTATTGCGTGGTGCCGTATACACGCGGCGAAGAGGTCAGCCGCCCGTTTGAGGATGTGCTGGTGGAAGTGGCCGGTCTGGCCGACCAGGGCGTGAAGGAGATCACGCTGTTGGGTCAGAACGTCAATGCGTGGCGCGCACCCATGGGTAGCAGTTCCGAAGTGGCCGACTTTGCCACCCTGCTGGAATACGTGGCCGACATCCCCGGCATTGAGCGCCTGCGCTACACCACCAGCCATCCCAACGAATTCACCCCGGCGCTGATTGCGGCCTACGACAAGATCCCCAAGCTGGTCAGCCACCTGCATTTGCCGGTACAGCACGGCAGCGACCGCATCCTGATGGCCATGAAGCGCGGCTACACCGCCATGGAATACAAGAGCACGGTGCGCAAGCTGCGCGCCATCCGCCCGGACATGGCCTTCAGCAGCGACTTCATCGTCGGCTTCCCCGGTGAGACGGAGGAGGATTTCGACAAGATGATGAAGCTGATCGACGATGTGGGCTTTGACAACTCGTTCAGCTTCATCTTCAGCCCACGCCCGGGCACACCGGCGGCCAATCTGCAGGACGACACGCCGCACGAGGTCAAGCTGCGCCGCCTGCAGCATCTGCAGGGCGTGATCAACGGCAACATCACCCGCATCAGTGAAAGCCGTCTGGGTACGGTGCAGCGCCTGCTGGTGGAAGGCGCCTCCAAGCGCGACAGCGGTGAGCTGATGGGCCGCACCGAATGCAACCGCGTGGTGAATTTTGCCGGCCAGCCCCGTCTGGTGGGGCAGATGGTGGATGTAAAGATTACCGAGACGCGTAGCTATACTCTTAGGGGTGAAGTAATGGCGAAAGAAGTGCCGATAGCTGGATAGCACTTCTAATATTCCACCTGAAGTGCGATTTAAAGTTCTTAAACAAAATACTTTTCCTCGCATTTTTCGCGAAAAATTCGAACGACCACTCTGCCAATCGATGCAGGTTTCACAAATTTTCCTTAGTGGCCCAAAAATTATTTAAGAATGGGATTTTTATGAATTCAAAAACTGTTGCGCTGATTGCAAGCGCTTTATTGGTGGTTGGATGCGCGTCACCCACCGTTACGCAAGCCATCAAAGCGGGTGACACCGGCCTGACATGCCCGCAACTGCAAAATGACTATCAAGACGCCGATAAGTTGCGGGAAACTGCCGATAAAGAAAAGGGCCTCACAGGCGGTAATATTCTTCGCGGTCTTTTGTTCTGGCCAGCCATTCTTGGCTCATTTGCCAATGCCAATGAGGCAATTGCTGCTGCTGATTCGCGCAAAGTCAATTTGGCAAACATCATGAATCAAAAAGGATGCCAGATTCCGGGAAGCATCAACACACCAATGACAACATCCGAGGCAGCGAAGCCTTAGTACAAGACCGGCGATGCACCCTTGCCTTGCGCACGAGGTCAACGCCCCCCGACGTTCGTGAAATGATGAAGGCCTAGAACGGCATCTTGGGCATGCCCTTCATACCCCCCAGGCGCTTCATCATCTTCATCATGCCGCCGCCCTTCATCTTCTTCATCATGTCCTGCATCTGCTCAAACTCCTTGAGCATGCGGTTAACTTCCTGCACATGCACACCGGCACCGGCGGCGATGCGGCGCTTGCGTGTGGCCTTGATGAGTTCGGGCTTGCGGCGCTCCAGCGGCGTCATGCTATGGATGATGCCTTCCTTGCGCTTGATGTCCTTCTCGGCCCGGTCCATGTCCACCTGACCGGCTTTGGCCGCCATGGCGGCGGGCAGTTTGTCCATCAGGCTGGAGAGCCCCCCCATTTGCTTCATCTGCTGGATTTGGGCCAGAAAGTCATTGAGGTCAAAGCTGGCGCCGCTCTTGACCTTGGCGGCCAGCTTTTGCGCCGCTTCCATATTGACGCCGGATGTGACCTGCTCCACCAGGGCCAGGATGTCGCCCATGCCCAGAATGCGCCC
>CANCER010000060.1 GCA_947375135.1 Comamonadaceae bacterium
GATCCAGCCGAAGAAAATGCCGATCACGCCGCCGAAAGCGCTCACCGCCACGGCTTCGATCAGGAACTGCGACAGGATGTCGGCCCGGCGGGCCCCGACCGCCTTGCGCAGGCCGATCTCGCGCGTGCGCTCGGTCACCGACACCAGCAAGATGTTCATGATGCCTATACCCCCCACCAGCAGCGAGATCGACGCCACCACCGCCAGCAGGGCCGCCATCACCTGGCTGCTGCCCTCGGCGGCGTCGGCAATCTGGCTCAGGTTGCGCACATTGAAGTCGGGCTTGTCGCCAGGCTTGATGTGGTGCCTGCGGGCGAGGATGCTGTTGACCTCGGCAATGGCCGCGTTGATCTGTGCGGGCGACAGGGCCTGCACATAGATCTGGTTGACATAGCCGGTCAGGCGCGGCTGCACGCCAAAGGCGTTGGGCAGCGTGGGGTATTGCGCGTTGGCCGCCGACTGCTGGCTGGGTGCGGCCACGCCGATCACCTTGCGCTCGGCCGTGCCAAAGGGAATCATCACTAGGTCGTCCTGGTCCTGGCCCCAGGCGGTCTGGCCCTTGGCCTGGTAGACGCCAATCACGCGCAGCGGAATGCCGCGCACCAGAATGGCTGCACCCAGGGGGTTTTCAAATTCGCTGAAGAGCTGGCGCCGCACCGTCTCGCCGATCACCACCACCAGGGCGGTGCCCGCATCGTCTTCCTCGCTGAGGGCGCGGCCCGTGGCTATGGTCCAGTTGGTGATGGGCGGGTAGCTGGCGGTGACGCCCTGCACATTGGTGCTCCAGTTCTGGTCGCCGTACTGCACCTGGCCGCCCTGGCGTATCAGGTAGCTCACCTGGGCCACGCTGCTGGCCTCGCGCCGCAGGGCCTGCGCGTCGGTGACGGTCAGCGTGGAGGCGCTGCCAAAGCCGGCGCGCGCGCCGCCCGAGGTGGTGGCACCCGGCACCACCACAAACAGATTGGTGCCCAGGCTCTCGATCTGCTTGCGCACCGCCTCGTTGGCACCCTGCCCCACGGCCACCATGGCGATCAGCGCGGCCACGCCGATGAACACGCCCAGCATGGTCAGGGCCGAGCGCATCTTGTTGCGCACCAAGGCCTGCCAGGCGGCCGACACAATCATCAGGCCGAAGGCCCAGGACGAGGCGGCCTGTGTAGTCACGACGCCCTCCGCAACCGGCGGTGCGGACGGAGTGGTTGGCAGCGCCGGCGGCACCGTGCGCGGCGGGTTCATCTGGTCCGAAATGATGCGGCCATCGCGCATGGTCACCACGCGCTGCGTGTAGTCGGCAATGTCGCGCTCGTGCGTGACCAGCACGATGGTCACGCCCTGCTCCTGGTTCAGCCGCACCAGGGTTTCCATGATCTCGTGCGAGGTGCGCGTGTCCAGGTTGCCGGTGGGCTCGTCGGCCAGCACCACGGCGGGCGTGTTGATCAACGCACGGGCAATCGCCACGCGCTGCTGCTGTCCGCCCGAGAGTTGCGCGGGGGTGTTCTGCTCGCGGTCTGCCAGGCCCAGCAGGGCCAGCGCATTGCGCCCCAGCGCTGCCCGTTCCACCGCGTGGGAGGCCTTTGTGCGCGCGTAGATCAGCGGCAGGGCCACGTTCTCCAGCGCGCTGGTGCGGGCCAGCAGGTTGAAGCTCTGGAACACAAAACCGATGCGCTCGCTGCGTATGCGTGCGAGCTCAGGCTCGGACAACTGCGCCACATCGGTGCCCTCAAACAGATAGCGCCCGCTGCTGGGCCGGTCCAGGCAACCCAGCACGCCCATCAGGGTGGACTTGCCGGAACCCGAGGAGCCCATGATGGCGACAAACTCGCCGCGCTGGATGGTGAGGTTGACGCCGTCCAGCGCGTGCACATCGGTGCCGCCTACATGGTAGGTGCGTGTCAGCGCGCTGATCTCGATGATGCGCTCGGTCATGCGGCTTCCCTCAGGCAAGAGCCTAAAGCCTGGGCAAACGCGGCCCGGTCTGCGGGGCCTCGCTGCGCGCTGCCTGCCCGGCACGTTCGGACACCACCAGCGCATCGCCCGCATGCAGATCGCCGGACAACACCTCGGCAAAAGAATCGTCATCCAGACCGATGGCGATGGGAATGCGTTGCAGCCGTCCGTCCTTGCGCGTCCAGACCTGCGCCTCGCGCCCCACGGTGGAAGTGGCGGCGTTGGCGACCTTGGCGGGCTTGGTGTGTTGCGTGCCCGGTGTGGCCCTGCCGCCACTGCCATCTTCTGTCAGGCTGCCGGCCGAGGGCACATAGCGCAGCGCCTGATCCGGCACCCGCAGAACCTGGTCGCGCCGCTCGGTGACGATGTGCATGGCGGCCGTCATCCCCGGCTTGAGCAGCAACTCCGGGTTGTCCACGCCGATCACCACGTCGTAGGTGATCACGTTTTGCACCGTCTGCGGCGCCTGGCGCACCTGCTTCACCACGCCGGCAAACTGCCGGTCGCGAAAGGCTTCCACAGTGAAGCTGGCCGCATTGCCCACTTGGATGCGGCCTATGTCGGACTCGCTCACATTGGTGTCCACCTGCATCTTGGTGAGGTCGGTGGCAATCAAAAACAAAGTCGGCGTCTGGAAGCTGGCGGCCACGGTCTGGCCCTGGGTCACGTTGCGCGAGACCACCGTTCCGCTCACGGGCGAGACGATGCGCGTGTAGCCCAGGTTGATGCGCGCAGCATCCAGCACGGCCTGGCGCTGCAGCACCGTGGCCTCGTCCAGTGCGATCTGGCTTTGCGCCTGCGCATAGGCGTTGCGCGCGGTGTCCACGGTTTCCCGGGACACGATGTTGCGCTGGATCAGGTCGGTGTCGCGCTCGAAGATCAGCTTGGCAAAGGCCTGCGCGGCGCGGTCTTTTTCCAGTTGCGCGCGCGCAGTGGCCAGGTTGGCGCGGTCCTGATCGACCACGCTCTGGTAAGGGCGCGGGTCAATCATGGCGCAGAGCTGGCCGGCGCTCACCCTTGTGTTGAAGTCGCAGGACAGGGTCTGGATCACACCCGACACATAGCTGCCCACCTGGACCGTGGTCACCGGGTTGAGCGTTCCGCTGGCGGTGACCGTGGGCGCCACCGTGCCGCGGTCCACCGCCACGGTGACATATTCATGCGCCGGTGCTACCTGGCTGCGCCACACAGAGGCAGCAATCGCCGACACGGCAAGCAGCGCGGCAGCGATCCATTCCATGTGGCGCTGGGTCATCGCGGCAAACCCGGATGCCAATTACCGGGGCACCAGAGAGGGTGGCGGTGGCGAGGGTGGCGCAGCGTAGCGGTACGGCGCCACCTCGTAGGAGTGAACGCTATTGCCCTTGGCGTACATGCACTGCTGGTAGGCAATGTCGTACTGGCGTTGCGCACGTGCGGCCGACAGATTGCCCTGGCCCGATCCCGCCGCCGCACCCATGACGGTTCCCATGGCTGCGCCGGCTCCGGCCTCGCGGTGGCCGCCCATCAGGGCACCGGCAGTGGCACCAATGGCCGCCCCGGCCAGCGCCGAACCCAGCAACTGGTCGCGCGCATGTTCATTGCCCGGCTGGCCAATGGAGTGCGCGGCCCAGTCGCGGCAGAGTTGCTCCTCTTGCATAAAAACCTCGAACGGTTTGTTCGGGCTTGGCATGACAGCCACGGTGGGCCCGATGGGCATTTCGGCGCAGCCTGCCAGCAGCACCAGCAACAGTACGCTGGCCCCAGGCAGTGTGTGCTGCTGTAGGGGCTGCGAAAGCGTCGGGGATGGGAAATGCATAGCGTCCTCCTATTTCGGCTCGGCAGGCATGGCATCGACCGGCGCTGCCGGCTTTTGCACCCACCCTTCGGGGCAAGTGGGGACATAGGGGTAATAGCCATGGGCTGCATCACAGTAGTACCAATATTGGGTCGGCGGCGCTGACGGAACCGTGCCTTGCGGCGGGCTTACCAGTGCGCTTGCAGGCGGTTCCCACGGGCTTGGATAGGGATACACAGGTGAGGGGTAGAAATACCAGCTCGGCCCCACGACCCACCACCAGCCCATGCGTCCGTCGTGCCGGGCATGGGCCCAACGGCCACTGCGCCACAGGTTCCAGTCGTGTTCATGGAAGCGGGAAATATCGCCATGCCAGGCAGGCACCACCCATCTGTGGGCCCGTTGCGCCCCGGCCGTACTGCCGAAGCTGCCTGCCACAAGGGCCAAGGCCAGAAGGCGCAAGATGGCCTTGCTAGCGGTTTTTTTGAAAGCTTGGGTCATCGTCTCGCTTGCTCCTGTTGGCATGCGAATACGCATGGAAAACTTGTTCTCTTGCGTGTCATAAAACAGCGTGGCAGTGCGAGGTCGAAATGGAACTCCAACATGGCATCACCCCCACGTCGTCAAAATTTCAGCTTGAGGTTCACCGTGAACTGGTCCATATTGGGCGAAGCGCCGAATACATTGAACTGGTAACGGTCCCACTCGCCGCCAACCATGAGCAATCTGGAAATGGCATAGTCCGCACCCAACCCGAATTTGAGCCCCGAGCCGGAATCGTTACCCGCCGGCGTGTTGGCGTTCATGTAAGTAGCGCCCAGACGGCCCGACAGCGACCACTTGTCCGTAACCGGCAGTTTGCCGATGGCATCCAGATAGACACCGTAGCTGTCAATCTGACCGACGCCACCGCTGACAGAACCCAAATCGCTGTAACCCAGTTCCGCGGCAAAGTTTTCGGTGAACTGGTAGCCAACAAAAATGTTGCCACTGGTTGCAGAGCCGCTGGTGGAAACGCCATTGAGCGTGCTGGGATAGTTTTGGGTGCCAATGCCTGCGCCCGCGTAGGCAAACTCGCTCTGGGCACAGGCACCGGCCATGCTACCTGCCAACACAAGGGTGACGGCAAGCAGCTTCCAAGCGTATGGCTTTTGGAGACTATTAGTTTTCATGGATAACTCCTTTGGTGATAGGTGTGCAAATCATGGTTGGCCGCCGGAAACCCGTTTTGATAATTCGCAATCCCCATAACTCCAGTCTTGGACACGATCTATAGCGTGGACGGGAAATTTCTATCCAGGAATGTCTTGTGATCTACAACTTACTGAGGAAACCATTATGAAAATTGGCATTCATCCATTGCGTGCAATCGCAGCCATGGTCATTGGTGTCGCCGCCTTGGGCGCCTTCGCTGCGAGTGGCTATTCCGTAACCCCCGATCAGGAAAAGCTGGTCAAAATCGGAATGACCAAAGACGAAGTTCGCATGGCCATCGGGCGCCAGTCACACACGGTCAAATTTGGCAATCAGCCCGGCCCGACCTGGATTTACCAGGTCAATGGTGGCATGTATGAAGACACGACGTTTGATGTGGACTTTGGTACTGACGGGCGGGTCATGTCTACGGGCGAGGTCGTGAATCTGCACCAGGGCCATCCGATGTTCGAAAATTGAGGTACCGCCAAAATCGAGCTACTGCAACGTGACAGTGCGTAGTTTGTGAAATACAAAAGTGCTGGCGAAGAACTTTGCCAGCACTTTCTATCTCTCCCTGAAATTTGAGAATCCGCAAAGGTACGTCGTTGGCAGGGCTCTATATTGAAAAAATGAACGGCCCTCACTCTCTGCATTTTTTAAGGACACCTGGTGGTGTAAACGCTCCATGAAATGGGGCACTTTCATCCAGGCACACACCCGGCTTGTCGTGGTCGGTGTGCTGATTACCGCCATCGCGGCGGCTCTGTTGTCGCTTTATGGCACGCGCATGCAAGCCTATTGGAAAGACCAAGGCGCAGCGAGTGCCCTGCTGCTGTCCGGCAACATCGAAGCCCACGAAAGTGTGATCAGCTTCAAAACCGTGCAGTCGCGCATCCTTGAACTGCGCTTTCACGAGGGCCAGTCTGTGCACAAGGGTGATGTGCTGGCGGTGGCCGACAGCAGCGACTACCAGCAGCAGTTGGAGATTGCCCAGACCGGCCTCGAGGTGCAACAGCGCCAACTCGAAACCGCCCGCCAGAACCTGACCACGGCAGAGCGCACGCTGCGAGTGGATGAGGCCGATGTACGCCAGCGTCTGCTGGACCAACAACGGGCCCAGAGTCTGCAGCAGCAGGGCTTTTATTCCCTGGCTTCGTTAGACCAGACGGACACCGCGCTGACCCAAAGCCGTGCCGTGCTGGAGCGAGACCATTCCGTGCAGGCCGCAGCGGCGCGCAGTGTGGAAGTCGCACAGGCCTCCGTGCGCAACAGTGCTGCCGTAGCAACGGCAGCACGCATTGTGCTGGGCTACACCACGCTCGTTGCGCCCTTTGATGGTGTGATCAACGTGCAGCAAGCCGAGCGGGGTGAGGTGGTGGTGCCGGGCACGCCTGTTCTTACACTGACCGATCTGGACCATGTCTGGCTGCGCGCCTATTTGAATGAATCGGACTTGGGTCGCGTGCAACTGGGGCAAGCCGTCAAGGTCCGTTACGACGGCCAGAGCGGCCCTGCTTTGCAAGGCCACATCAGCTTTATCGCGGAGAAGGCAGAGTTCACACCCAAGACGGTGGAGACCCATGCAGAGCGCGTCAACCTGGTTTACCGCATCAAGGTGGACATAGACAACCTGGAGCATCGCTTGGTGCCTGGCATGCCTGCGGAAGTGCACATCACACTGCCGGCGGCTGGGAAATAGCGCCGGTGCCTAAGCCGATGATCCATGTACAGGGCTTGAGCAAGCGCTTCGGCGGCCTGCCGGCCGTCACTGCGCTCAGCATCTCCGTGCAGCCCGGTGAAATTTTCGGCCTGGTGGGGCCGGACGGCGCGGGCAAGACCACCACGCTTCGCATGCTGGCCGGCGTGATGCGACCAGATGCAGGCAGCATTGCGATCGACGGTGTGGATGGGGTGGCCTGGCCGGAACAGGTCAAGCGCCATGTGAGCTATATGCCGCAGCGCTTCGGCCTGTATGAAGACCTGACGGTGGACGAGAACATCCGCTTCTACGCGGACCTGTTCGAAATGCCGCCCGCTGTCTGGCGCGAGCGCGCTGCAGCCACGCTGGCCGCTGCCGACATGACGCCGTTTCGCAAGCGGCTGGCGGGCCAGTTGTCGGGCGGCATGAAGCAAAAGCTTGGCCTGGTCTGCTCGCTGGTGCATGCGCCGCGCGTGCTGCTGCTGGACGAACCCACCACCGGGGTCGACCCGCTGTCGCGGCGCGAGTTCTGGCAAATCCTGTATTCGCTGCGCGGCGAGGGCGTGGCCATGCTGATCTCCACCGCTTATCTGGACGAGGCCGAACGCTGCGACCGCCTGGCCCTGCTGCATGCCGGCGCGGTCATGCATTGCGACACACCGGCCGGATTGCGCGCACGCATGCCAGGTGCCATGCTGGACATCGGCACCAGCGCATCGCGCGAAGCCATCCAGACCCTGACCGGTCTGCCCGGCGTGCTGGGCCTGCTGCGCGTGGGCACCGGCCTGCATGTGCATGTGGACCGTTCCGAGCGCCAGGCCGATGTCGCCTCTGCACTGGCGGCTGCCGGTGTGGCGGTGACGGCCATCGCTGGGATAGCGCCCTCCATCGAGGACCTGTTTGTCGCCCTGCTGCAGCAGGGCAGTGCCAAGGAGGCCGGCTGATGCAGGCCGAGGCACAAATCGAGGTGGTGGACCTGGTGAAACGCTTTGGCGACTTTGCCGCCGTCAACGGTGTGAGCTTTGCAGTTGCCAAGGGCGAGGTCATGGGCTTCATAGGCCCCAACGGTGCGGGAAAATCCACCGTGATACGCATTCTGTGCGGGCTGCTGCGCCCCAGCGGCGGACGGGCGCTGGTGGCCGGGCTGGATGTGGCGCAGGACCCGGAAGGCGTGCGCCGCCACATCGGCTACATGTCGCAAAAATTCTCGCTGTACAACGACATGAGCGTGGTCGAGAACCTGCGTTTTTTTGGCGGCATTTATGGCGTGGCGCGCAGCGAGATAGCTGCGCGCCTGCGCTTTGCCATCGACATGGCCGACCTCAACGGCAAGGAGGACGCACTGGTCGCCACCCTGGCCGGCGGCTGGAAGCAACGCCTGGCATTGGGCGCGGCGATTCTGCACCGGCCCTCCATCCTGTTTCTGGATGAACCCACTTCGGGCGTGGACCCCGGCTCGCGCCGGCGCTTCTGGGAACTGATCCACAAACTGGCGCAAGACGGTATCAGCGTGGTGGTCAGCACGCATTACATGGACGAAGCCGAATACTGCCACCGCGTGGCCCTGATCAACCACGGTCAGCTGGTGGCTCTGGGTACGCCGGCGGAGCTGCGGCAGCGCGCGCTGGGCGGCGCGCTGCTGGCCATCGAGGGCGAACGCATAGGCGAGCTGATGGCGCAGGTGAAGTCGCTTGAAGGTGTGCAGGACGTTGCCATGTTTGGCCGTGACCTGCACATCCTGGTGGATGACGCGGCCGCACGCATGCCGCAGCTACAGGCCTTGCTGGCCGCAACGGGACGCGCGCAGGCCAGCGTGCGGCGCATAGAGCCCTCGCTGGAAGACAGCTTTGTGCACCTGGTGAGCGCGAGTCGCGCAGGCAGTGCGGCATGAGGGGGCGGCGCGTCAAGGCCATGGTGGTCAAAGAGAGCCTGCAGATCGTGCGCGATCCGCGCAGCCTGGTGATTGCCCTGCTGATTCCGCTGCTGCAAATGTTTCTGCTCGGCTATGGCATCAGCCTGGATGTGAAGCAGATACCGCTGTGCGCGCTGGACCAGGAACGCAGCCAGGCCTCGCAGGACCTGCTGCAGCGTTTCACCGCCTCGCCTTATTTTTCGCTGCGGCTCCAGACCGCCAACTTTGCGGAAGTCTCCAACCATCTGGACAGCGGCGGCTGCAGCATCGCCATCGTGATTCCCGCCGGCTTTTCCAGAAGCCTGGTGGATTCCGGCCAGGGCGTGGTGCAGGCCTTGCTGGATGCCACCGACACCAACACGGCCAGCATTGCCGCCGGCTATGCCACGGCCGTGCTGGCCGGCTATTCGGCAGACGTACAGCTGGCAACCGCGCAACGGTCCGGTGCCGTCATCCGCACGCTGACGCCGGTGGAGGTGCGGGCCCGCGTGTGGTTTAACGAAGACCTGGTCAGCCGCAACTTCATCATCCCCGGCATCGTGGCGCTGGTGATGGCGATTGTGGGTGCGCAGCTGTCTTCGCTGACGATTGCACGCGAATGGGAGCGCGGCACCATGGAGCAGCTGACCTCCACGCCCATAGAGCCGCTGGAGCTGATGCTGGGCAAGCTGCTGCCCTATTTTGTGGTGGGACTGGTGGATGCCGGCATCTGTCTGGCGCTGGCCGTGTTCTGGTTTCAGGTGCCGTTCCGGGGCACGCTGCTGGCCTTGCTGCTGACCACGGCGCTGTTCCTGACCGTGGTGCTGTGCATTGGCTACTTCGTCTCTGCCAGCATCCGCAGCCAGGTCGGCGCCAGCCAGGTGGCGCTGCTGCTGACCATGTTGCCCACCACCTTGCTCTCGGGTTTTTCCTTTCCCATCGACCAGATGCCCATCGCCGTGCAAAGCGTCACCTACCTGGTCAGCGGGCGTTACTACGTGACCATTTTGAAGGGCCTGTTTCTCAAGGGCGCGGGCTGGGACGCATTGCTTTTTCCCATTGCCTGCCTCGCGCTCTACACCGCCACCATGGTGCTGTTGGCCTCAAGGGCCTACCGCAAAACCCTGGACTGAAGCACAGATGCTGGGTCGCATTTACCACCTGCTGTTAAAGGAACTTTTGCAACTGCGGCGCGACCGCTCGGCCCGCTTTCGCCTGCTGATTCCGCCACTGATCCAGATGCTGCTCTTCGGCTACGCCGCCACCTTCGAGGTCTTCAACGTGGGCATGGTGGTACTGGACCAGGACCAGACGCAGGAAAGCCGCGCGCTGGTGGCCAGCTTTCTGCACAGCAGCCGCTTCAAGCTGGCCACCGTCACCAGCAACCGGGCCCAGGTGCAGGATGCCGTGGAGACCAGCACCGCACAGGTCGGCATCGTCGTGCCGCCTGGCTTTGCCGGTCTGTTGCGTGCCGGCTGGGCCAGCCCGGTGCAGGTGCTGGTGGACGGCACCAACTCCAACACGGCGCTGATCGCGCTGGGCTATGTGAACCAGATCTGCGCCGGCTTCGGCCAAATCTATGCGCTGGACCTGGCGCAGCGCACCGGGCGCGCGCTGGGCAAGCCGATGGTGAACGTGCAGCTGCAAGAGCGCTATTGGTACAACCCCAATCTGAACAGCCGCTGGTTTTTTATCCCCGGCCTGATCGGCACGCTGGGCCTGGTCAGCATCGTCAACCTCACGGCCTTCGCCATCGTGCGCGAGCGCGAGGTGGGCACGCTGGAGCAGTTGCTGGTGACGCCGATACAGCCGGTGGAATTCATCATCGGCAAGACCCTGCCCTTCTTTTTGATCGGCCTGTTCGAGGTGTCCATCGTCGCCGTGTTTGGCATGCTGTGGTTTGACGTGCCCTTCAAGGGGAATCCGCTGGTGCTGTTGCTGGGGATCTGCCTGTTCCTGCTCAGCGGTCTGGCCATAGGCCTCTTGATCTCCACGGTGTGCAAGACGCAGCAGCAGGCGTTTTCCTCCAACTTCTTTGTGCTCAAC
Source organism: Comamonadaceae bacterium (assembly GCA_947375135.1). GTDB lineage: Bacteria > Pseudomonadota > Gammaproteobacteria > Burkholderiales > Burkholderiaceae_C > Allorhodoferax. The sequence goes on from CANCER010000060.1 coordinate 10,558, forward strand.
CCGATGTTCATTTTGTCGGGCTTCAGCTTTCCCATTGCCAGCATGCCCCCTGCCCTGCAGTGGCTCACCTACCTGAACCCGCTGCGGTATTTTTTGGTGGTGGTGCGCGCCACCTACCTCAAGGGCGTGGGCCTGGAGGTGCTGTGGCCGCAGATGCTGGGCATGGCCGGCCTGGGGCTTTCGCTGTTGACCCTGGCGGTGTTGCGGCTGCACAAGTCGCTGGATTGACGTGCGGCAGGCTGCGCGGCACTGGGCGAGCAGCCCCTCAGGGAGCCCCCGCCCGCGCTACAAGCCAGCGCCATGCCAGGTGGGCTGTGTGGGAGGGCTTGCGAATTCGCAAGAACGGTTTGCAGCCCGCCGCATACGGTGCAACATCCATTCACTCTCAAGACTACCGCGATGAAAGCCCCCCATACAGAAGAGTCGCCTTCGCACGCGCTGTGGCAAGCGCACTACCGTTGGCACGCGCCGGGGCAGGTTGCGGAGCCTTCCATCGAGGCCAGCTGGGACCGGGTGGCGCTGGCAGTCTCAGCGGCGGAGACGCAGCAGCCCGATGTCTGGCGCGAACGCTTTCGCTCCATCCTGCAGGATTTCAGCTTTCTTCCAAGCGCGCAGGTGCTGGCCGGTGCGGGCACCACGCCGGGGCTCAGCTTGACGAACTGCTATGGCATTGCGCCCACCGAAGATTCCGTCAACGGCATCTTCGGCACCTTGCGCGAATCGGCCCTGGCCTTGCAGGCCGGCGCCGGTGTGGGACTGGACTTCTCCCATTTGCGTCCCCGGGGCTTCTATGCGGCAGCGGCCACGCCGCCCCCTGCAGGTGCCCTGGCCTACATGCCCCTGTGGCGCGAGGCCATCGAAATCCTGCAGGGCGCAGATACCGACCCGGACAGCGCGAGCATCGGTCTGCGCTGCGACCATCCCGACATAGAAAGCTATATCGATGCCTATGCGGAACACGGTTTGCATCCCCTCGTCCACCGTGCCGTGTTCCTCTCGGATGCCTTCATGGAGGCAGTGGACAAACACGCGGACTGGCCCCTGGTCTTTCCCCTGCGCCAGCAGGCGCTGCCGGCGCGGGCCGAGTTGTGCGAACGGGTCTGGGCCTGCGACACGAGACCACAGCCCTGCCGGATCTACAAGCACGTGGCGGCCGCCGCGCTGTGGGCCCGGCTGTTGCAGGACGAATATGCCCATGCCTCGCCGCGCATTGTCTTCATGGACCAGATGCAGCGTGCCAACAACCTGTGGTACGCCGAACAGGTTTGCATCAACAGCCCCTGCAGCAGCGTGCCCCTGCCCGTGGGTGGTGCCTGCAACCGGGGTGCCCTTAACCTGACCCGCTTTGTGCTGGGGCCCTGGTCGCAACACCCGCAGGTGGACTGGGCCCGTCTGCGCGGGGTCACCGCCGTGGCCATCCGCTTTTTGGACGACGTGTATGACATCTCAGCCTACCCGTTCAAGGCGCTCAGCCATGCCGCGCACGCCGCGCGGCGCCTGGGCCTGGGCATTACCGGACTGGACAGCATGTTTTCCATGCTGGGGGTGGCGTACGGGTCGCAGTCCAGTCTGGACGTGACCGACCGGCTCATGCAAGTCATTCGCGACACGGCCTATCAAACGTCGATGGAGATTGCCCGTGAAAAAGGGGGTTTCTCGGCCTTTGACCGCGTCAAACATGCCGCCAGCCCCATGGTGCTCAATCTGCCGCATGAACTGCAAGACGCCATCGCCAGCCACGGCATACGCAACAGCCACGTGATGGCCGTGGCGTCCGAGCCGCGCCTGAGCCAGCTGGCGGGTGAGGTGTCGCACGGCACTGAGCCACTGTCGGCAAACCCCGAACCCAGTGCCGAGGCACAGCTGGCCATCGCCTCGGCGGTTCAATTCCATGTGGACAACGCGGTGGCGGTGAACATCCGCGTGCCCCAATCCACCCCTTCTGCGGAGGTGGGCTGCATTGTGCGGCGTGCCTGGCAAAGCAAGCTGAAGAACTGCCGGGTCGTGCGCGCCAAACCGGCGTAATTGCAAGCCCTGCAGCGGCCACGGTAGGGGCGCAGCCTCCCCGCTATCATCCCCCGATGCGAATTCTTGGTATTGACCCCGGCCTGCGTACCACCGGCTTTGGCGTGGTGGACGAGGCGGGCGGCCAGCTCAGCTATGTGGCCAGCGGCACCATCAGCACCCAGCACTTGGACACCCACGCCCTGCCCGCACGCCTGAAAGTGCTGTTTGACGGCATTGGCGAGGTCGTGCAGCGCTACCAGCCCGACTGCGCGGCGGTGGAAATTGTGTTCGTCAACGTCAACCCGCAGTCCACCCTGCTACTGGGGCAGGCGCGCGGTGCGCTGATCACGGCCCTGGTGTCGCAAAACCTGGCGGTGGCCGAGTACACCGCGCTGCAGATGAAGCAGGCCGTGGCCGGCCACGGGCGGGCGCAAAAAAGCCAGATCCAGGAGATGGTGAAGCGCCTGCTGCTGCTCAGTGGTCTGCCGGGCACCGATGCCGCCGATGCCCTGGGCCTGGCCATTACCCATGCACACGCCGGCAAGGCGATGGCGCGGCTGGCTGCGGCCGACAGCCTGGGGGGCGGTGCACCGGAAAAAATCAGCACCAAAGCGTCCTACCGGGCCGGTCGCAGCCGGTAGAGAAAGTTACCTACCTGTTTCGTTTTTCTGTGCCAGCAGCCCTTTAAGGGTATAGCCTATGGGTATGCGATCAAATGCATGGACATACTGGCTGACTTGAACGGATAACAACAATATGTTGACTGCGAACGATATTTCCGCGCTGATGCGGGCCGACCACCCCGATGCGTTCAGCGTGCTGGGAATGCATGAAAAAGCAGGCACTGTCCGGGTGAACGCCGTGCTGCCGGGGGCTGCGCAGGTCAAGGTACTGGAGCGCGACACCGGCATCCTGCGGGCCACACTGACGCGCTGCCCCGAGAGCGACGTTTTTAGCGGCCTGGTACCCGGCGCCACGCAGCGCTTCGACTACCGGCTGGAAGTCACCTGGGCCCCCGCACCCGACCGCACCACACCCCATGTGCAGGTGCTGGAAGACGCATACCGCTTCCCCTTTGTGCTGCAGGAATTGGATACCTGGTTGCTGGGCGAAGGCTCGCACCAGCGACCGTTTGAATGCCTGGGTGCCCATCTGACGCAGATGCTGGGCGTAGACGGCGTGAGTTTTGCCGTCTGGGCGCCCAACGCGAAACGCGTCTCGGTAGTGGGCAGCTTCAACCAGTGGGACGGCCGGCGCCACCCCATGCGCCTGCGCCGTGAATGCGGCGTGTGGGAGATTTTCATCCCCGGCCTGATGCAGGGCGACCTCTACAAGTTCGAGATTCTGGGGGCCAAGGGTGTGATCGCGCTCAAGGCCGACCCCTATGCCTTCCAATCGCAAATGCGGCCCGACACCGCCAGTGTGGTCTACCCCCTGATGCCCCGGCGCCCCATGCGCGCGGACCGTGCGGCGGCCAATGCCATGGACAAGCCGCTGAGCATTTACGAGGTCCACCTGGGCTCCTGGCGCAAGGCGGACGGTTGGCGCTGGCTGAACTACCGCGAGCTGGCCGACAGCCTGGTGCCCTACGCCAAGGAAATGGGCTTTACCCACCTGGAACTGCTGCCTATCAGCGAGCACCCGTTTGATGGCTCCTGGGGCTACCAGCCGCTGGGTCTGTTTTCGCCCACGGCACGCTTTGGCACGCCGGAAGATTTCCGCTTCTTTGTCGATGCCGCGCACGACGCCGGTCTGGGCGTGATCCTGGACTGGGTGCCTGCCCACTTCCCCAGTGACGCCCACGGCCTGGCCGAGTTTGACGGCACCCACCTGTACGAGTACGCCGACCCCAAGGAAGGCTTCCACCAGGACTGGAACACGCTGATCTACAACTTCGGCCGGGCCGAGGTGCGCAACTACCTCGTCGGCAACGCGCTGTACTGGATCGAGCGCTACGGCATCGACGGGCTGCGCGTGGACGCCGTCGCCTCGATGCTCTACCGCGACTACAGCCGCAAGCACGGCGAGTGGATCCCCAACAAGGACGGCGGCCGCGAGAACCTCGAAGCGATCGAGTTCCTGCGCCGCGTCAACCACATCGTCGGCACGCAGCGCCCCGAAGCCATGACCGTGGCCGAGGAGTCGACCGCCTTCCCGATGGTGACGCGCCCGCCGTCGCCCGACCTGCAGTCCGGCGGCCTCGGT
>CANCER010000061.1 GCA_947375135.1 Comamonadaceae bacterium
CCGCTGAGCAGCAGCGCATCCGCCAGCTTGAAGCCGAGAACCGGCAACTGCGAGGCGATGTGGATATCCTAAAAAAAGCATCGGCCTTCTTTGCCCGGGAACTGCGATGAGCTTCCAGCTTGTCGAGCAACTGCAGCAGAAGGCCGTGCCAGTCAATCAGGTATGCCGTGTATTGGACGTCACTCGTTCGGGCTACTACACGGCCCGCAGGCGTGCGCAAATGCCGCCTGCGGTGTGCGAGGCCAGCGTGCACTTGAAGGCGGCATTTGCGGCCAGTGGTGGGGCCTATGGCAGCCGCCGCTTGCGCACGGCCGTGGCGTCGCGCGGGCTCGTGATGGGCCTCTACCGCCTGCGTGGACTGATGCGCAAGCATGGATTGCGCTCGGTGTGGAAACGCAAATTCGTGCACACCACCGACAGCAAGTATGCGCTGCCGATCTCGCCCAATGTGCTGAACCGGCAGTTCAACCCGACGCGGCCTAACCAGGCGTGGGTGGCTGACATTGAGGTGTATTCATCAGATAGACACAAAGCGAACGGCTAAAGCATGTCCCACCGGGGTGTTCTCTCCTCCTCATCAGCGCTGTCTTTCATCGGTCGGGACCAAGCCGTGTTTCAGTTGAAGCCGACGGAGGGGGTGAACGTGATTCGGCAATAATTGCAAGCATCACTCTCCAATTCCCCAAGCAATCAGTAAGTCGTCTACATAATCAGCAGTCGTTCTTGGTGGCCGACAGTTAGCTGAAAGTTGTTTCAACAATCCGGACTCCTCAGTCAGTCTCAACAGGCAGTCTGCTAAAGCCTTGGCTGAGCCTCTTTCAAAAAGCAGACCGTTGACATTCTGCGTAACTGCCTCTGCAAGTCCGGGCAAGTCTGACGCTACAACAGGCAGTCTTGATGCGGCAGCTGAATGAAGCACAAGCGGCGTGTTCTCGTACCACATCGATGGCACTACTAGGACATCAAAGTCGGCTAGAACATCACCGATTTGCGCGTTAGGAAAGGTTCCACGGAACTCAATCCCATTTGTGTCGCCTGCCAAAGTCAGAAGCTGGGTTGCATAGTCCGGAAAATCCACAGGGCTTCCGTATATGTGCAGCGATGCGGTGCCAGGCGGCAGTGCGTTAAACGCTTCAATCAGCACATGGCAGCCCTTGTGCGGGCCAAGTGTTCCGATGAATCCGACCCGCAATTGAGATGGCGTCTTGGCTAGTTTATTGGTTTGTGCTGCTGCATGTTCGATCCCGTACACAGCTTGGACGATCAGCCGAGGATTGACGCCATGCCGCACTAGAACTTCGGTCATCAACTTGGTTGGCGCCATAATGCGCTTGAGTCCATTTAGGCGCCCCATGTTCGTGTGCAGTCGGCGGTTCACCGCCAGCACTTCTTCACGATACGGATAGCGCAGCGCCGGGAAACGCACAGACGCGTATGCGGCAAGGTCAAGGCTGACCAATGGCAGATGCTTTATCAGGCTGGAAGCACCCCCACCTTTCATTGCCAAGCCAAGATGCTTGATACAGTTGCCTGCTTGGCGAGTTGGGCCGTTGCACAAGCTGCCATCTTCCAATCGCAGTTGCGCCATGTTGCAGATGGCCCAGAAATCAGTAGGCGTCATGCAGGCAGGAATACCGCGTTTTATGCATTCGTCGATCAACCCCGTGCCTAGCCGACTTAGATGGAAGAAATGCACAATATCCGGCATGTAATCGTCGGCAATCTGTCCGAAATAGCTTGCCGCAAGTGGGTTGTCAAAATTGAGCGCGACCAGCGAGTGCTCTTCTCCCATGGGGACATTGGCATGGTGAAAGCGGTAGATTAGAAAGTCTTCGAACGTGTACTTGTCTAGGCGTTCATCTTCACGCAGGTCGGCTGCACCCGGAAATCCGGTCAAAATCCTGACCTCATGCCCGCGGTGCCTGAGTTCGCGTGCCACCGAAGCGGTGAGCACCTCAGTTCCTGCGGAATATTCAGGCAGGAACTGGTGAGTGGTCAGTAATATCTTCATGCGGACAATCCCTGACAAACAGGTAACGTCAGCGGGTCAGCTGCGCATGCACCCATTCGGCGGTGCGGCCAATGCCGTCGCGCAATGAAACCATGGGTTCCCAGCCAAGTTCTCGGCGCGCGAGCGAATTGCTCAGTACGCTGACTGGAACATCGAACGCGCGACCAGGCAGGTAGCGCCGCTCTACGGTTCTGCCTAGCACTTCCTCCATCACTGCAAGGAGATCCTTGAGTGTGGTGCCTGTTCCTGAGCTGATGTTGAATACACTGGACTGGCCGTTGTATTGAACAGCGCGTGCAAAAGCCTCGACCACATCGCTTATGTGCAGATAGTCCCGCGTGGTATTGCCGTCTCCCCATATCTCAATAGGCTGGTCGAGCAAGGCTCTGTGCAGGAAGACATTCACTGCGCCCTGAGCGGTTTCTACTCGCTGGCGCTCGCCGTAAGGGTTGGCAACGCGCAGGATATTGGCCTTGATGCCGTGCATGCTCTCGAACATCAGCAGGTACTTCTCGATGGCAAGCTTTGTAATGCCATAGGACACCACCGGGTTGGTAGGGTGTTGCTCGTCTATCGGTGTGTATTGCGGTCGTCCGTAAACCGTGCCACCTGACGAGACAAATACTATCTTGCGTACCTGTTTTGCCACCATCAAGTTGAGAAGTTGCAGCGTGCTTACCAGGTTGCTTTGCACGTCATAAATCATGTCGTCGTTGGAAGTCTTAGGCAGAGTCGAAGACACCAGATGAAGCACCACGTCCATGCCATCTATCGAGGTGCCGACATCATGGCCGCTCAGCATGTCGCCGGTAATCCACTCCACCGATTCGTTTGCCGTGAACGCGCGGTAGGGCAGCACGCGCGGACGCTCAAAAATACGCAACGCATGGCCGTCACGCAACAGGCGATCTGTAATCGCCGAGCCGATAAAGCCCCCGCCTCCAAATATTACGCATTTCACGGTGTACCGACCTTCTTCTGCGAGTTGTGATCCACTGGCAGATTAGCTCCACCTGCCTTGTTGCGCCATTCAGCCAGGAGATCGCTCCACATGGCCATACCGAGCGCACCCATGCAGGCAAACACGGGGATGACTGGCAACAGATACCTGGCCTGCACGCCGCTCCACGACGTGGCATCCACAATGCCAAGCAGCAAGGCGCGAGCAAGAATCTCGGCGCCCAGGGCCGCAAGCATCAGGCAAGCGGCCATTCGCAGGCGACGTCGCAGAGCGGCGAGCGCGAGCGTCATTACCAGCCAGGCTGCGGCGCCCATACAGCGATAGAACCCACACAGCGGCGTTAGCCAATCAACATGGGTGGGTTGTCTGAGCACGTCGGACCAGCGTGACCATTGAATGCGCAGATAAGCTTCAGGTATGAGGGTGATGCCGTATCCAAACGGATCCGAGATCGCCTTGTCAGAGAGGATCATATTCACGGGCGACTGCCCAACGGTGGTCAGTTGTCCATGCTGCAGAATGAGGGCGTGCTGCCCCGCCTTGAATTGCGCCTGCGCGGCCTGGAACAGGTCGTCGCGCACGTCGAGCATGGCGCGTATCGGCGGCTCGAAAAATGCGCGATCCAGCGCGCGCTGGCCGTGCACCGCAAGAAAGAGCCGACCGCCCGGCTGACACACCCGCGAAGAGCCGGCCGCCCGGCTGACAGACCCGGGCAAGTTCCTGAGGGAACTGATGTTGGCTTGCTTCATAAAGTTGGGTGAAAATGGAGATTGAGATTACCGCCTCGAATTCGTTGTCGGCGAATGGGATGGGAGGCCGTACAGACGACAGCTTGCCTTGCATGTAATCGAGTGCCTTTTTACACCAGTCGATGAGGCGCCCGTCAATATCGCAACCTGCGATGCGGCCCGGATGGCCCTTGAAAATACATGCCAGCCTGCCACAGCCGCAGCCAAAATCAAGAATGCTGGAGAACTCGTTCAAGGGCTTGTAGGCTGCGCCAGACAAGGCGACCCAGAAATTAGCGCCATGTCTCGCAAAATCCGATGCAGTGGTCAGTACGGTGGTGTTCTGCATCAGCACGGGTGGTGGAAAGGGGCTGACAAACCGACGCAGTGCCGGGTCAGCTAAGGCGCCGGCGCGGTTCAGGTGCACCCAGTCTTGAACTGGCAACTGGCATCTCAGCGTGTAATCTTGAATCGTCATAGTGTCCCTCGCATTAGTGTTTGTAGATATCGAAGGTGTCCAGCGCCATTTGTTCGGTGCCGCGGTCGTAGGCGGTTGTGCATGCAAGTGCTGCCAATGCTGTCGGCGAGTCTAAGAGCGCCTTGAGCTTTGCGGCCAGATCTGCAAGGTTGCCACGCTGAAACGCGTTGCCATTCACGCCAGACACCATAAACTCCGTCATGCCTGCCACGTCCGAGACCAACACCGGCGTATGGGTCGCGAGCGCGTTGAGCAACACGAGCGGGCTGTTTTCGTACCACCGCGATGGGATTACAAGCAGGTCCATCCCGCGCAGGACCTCAGCCATGAGTGCCGGGGGAAATGTCCCAAGAAATTGCACGTCAAGCCCTTGGGCTAGCTCAAGCAGGGAAGCCATGTAGACCCGGTCCTGGTTCTTGGGGCCATAGATTCGCAATGTGGCAGTGCCTGGGGGCAGGGTACGGAAGGCTTCGATCAGCAAGTCAGTGCCTTTGTGCGCCGCGATCTGGCCGATGAAGCCGACCACCGGGATGTGATCAGCCGTACGTTGCGGTTTGGGGCTGCGGTCAATGTCAACGCCAAAATGGATGTTGTGCAATGGCACGCCTATACCATTGCTGCTGTAGGCATTGCCGAGGAACGCGGTAGGAGCCACTGCAGCCTCGTAGCCGGTGTTGTAAAGCCCGCCCAGGATCTCGGGGCGGCGTGTGATGTCCTCGATCAGGCCGTCGAGCGCTCCGCCACGCAAGCCGGGCAAGCGGCGCGCCAGGTTGGCGCCAATGGCCAAGAGATTCGGCGTCGCCGGGGACAAGGCCCAGCGCATCCAGGGCGCGACATGCGGGCTGGGTGCTGCGTCCTTCAGGTGGCAAGCTACGCAATTCACGCGCGACGGTGATGGCCCGGCACACAGGCTGCCGTCGGCGGCTTCGAGCTTGTTGTTGAGGCAGAAGCCAAAGAAGTCGGTGAATGTCGCATAGGTGGGAATGCCGAGCTGCCCTGTCACTTCCAGCAGACATGCCGTGTGGTTGATGAGGTGGGTCACGTGTACCAGGTCGGGCTGAAGTTCGCGCAACACCTTTTCCAGCACGCGTTGCATGTCAGGCTGGTAATAGGTTTCCTTCACCCGGCTGTGCGGCAATTGGTTCTTGTCGATGGCAATGACCGGGACGCCCGCATGCGTGTAGCGGGTGACGATTTCTGCGGCGCGCGGCTCGCCCTGGAAGATCGCAGTGACTACAGTGATGTCGTGGCCCATGGCGCGGTAATGCCGTGCGAGGTCGAGCGTGTACGTTTCCGTACCGTAGAAATGGTCGGGGAAGAAGCAATGGACGAAGAAGGCAATCTTCATGCGACTGCCTCCGTCGGCGAGTGCTTCATGTCCTGGTAAAGGCTGGAATAGGCGGCAATCATCGCTGGCAAGGAGAAGTGCGCCTTGGCCCGGGCCTGCTGCGCGTCACTGATTTGCTGGCGCAAGGCGGGCGAATCCAGCAGGCGCACTGCGATGTCTGACAGGTGGTCGGCATCAGCGGGCTCGGCCACGAGCGCGAGGTCTCCAACGATTTCGCGAATGGCGCCGATGTCATAGCCGATCACCGGCACGCGCATATTCATGGCAAAGGCGCTGACCTGCCCGAAGCTTTCCTTCCAAACAGGCGCCACGAATACCGACATCCTGCGGTACAGTGCTGGCAGCGCCTCGTAGGCAACATAGCCGGTGAACTCGAAATTCATTGTCAGGCCAGCTCGCGCGACGGCATCCTGGAAGGGCACTAGTAAGCTGCCACCACCCACAATCAGCACCATCGTGCGAGGGCGCTTTTGCACGATACGGATGAAGGGTTCTATGGCAAGCTCGTTGAGCTTGTCCGACTCCAAGCGGTAGACCATGCCAACACAATGATCCGGGCATGGGTCGAGTACCGACGCATCAAAGTGCGAGAAGTCGGAGCCGGGGTAAATGGTGAGATGATTCGCCTCGCCTTGCCCGAAGGTGCGCCTGACGTAATCGCTGACATAGACATAGTGCTCGATGACCGGCGACAGATAGGGTGTGACTGGCGTGTTGACGTTTTCGATCACGGGGACGCCGAGCCGCTCTGCAGCGATCATGGCCTTCGCATACCAAGGCTCGTCGCAGTCGCCCCAGTAGTGCATATGGATGAAGGCCGGGCGAAGCCGCTGGAAGTGTTCCACGAACACCGTCTCGTCTTCGGGATGACGGTACTCAGTAATCTGGATGCCGGTGTAGACGGGAGGATCCGGGATGAAGCTTGTGACGACCGATTGCTCAAACTGGCCACCCAGATGCTCCATCAGGTCGATGACCAGCCGCGATGACCCGCCCGTCATGAAGTTTGCGATCACGTGCACGATCAGTGGGCGTCGAGCTGCAAGGCTCCTGGGTTGACACACTTCATACGCATTAGATGGTTGCCCGCCCGGCAAGCCCGCACGGCCGAAGGCGAGGAATCGCTGCTTAAGCTTGTAGAAGAATGGCCCGACCCTGAGCTTGACTATTGCCGGCGTTACCAGCGCGAATATCAGGTAGGCAATGCGAACGTAGGTACGCCAAGTTCGCGGCTTGGTGATCATGGCGTGGCGCAGCCGGAACCATTTGGTACGGCGCAGCAGGACCATATCTGTATGAGCCTGGAGGATTGCAGCACGTGCGCTGGTTGTGGACTGCCTTGCGTCTTCAAGGTCGGCTTCGATTTGGCGGCATTGCGCCACCTGCTCCTCAAGTGCAGTGGCGAGCCGATAGCGATCGTTGGCGAGTTCGGCGAGGGCTTTGCCGTTCGCAACGAGCGCAGCGTCGCCCTCGCGGATCAATGCTTGTGATGCTTGAAGTTCGCCATCCTTAGCAGCGAGCGCAGCGTCCCTCTCACCCAACACTGCCCGCAGCGTCGCGATTTCGCTACTGCAACAGGCTAGTGAGGCCTCAAACAATACACGGTTGCCGCCAACGTCCTGCTCCAGCGCCTTAAGTCTAGCTAGGCCATCTGCGGTGCGCGAGCGTTCGTTTTGCACCTGCTCAGCCATTCGGTAGGCCTCGAATCGCGCGGTGTTCAACGCCTTCTCGCGGGCGAGATAGTCAAGGATGAGATCTGATTGTTCATCAAAGAAAACAATCTCGGACGGCAAATCAATTGGCCGGCGCGAGCACAAGGCGACGAAGGCGGCAGGTTTGTTTCCCAAGCCCTCCTCCTGCAACGGTAGCGATAGAAGGCTACCGCTGCCCCCGACCCGGGTGATGCTGATGGCGTTACTGATGCGCTGCTCAAGCATGGTCACATACGGAAAGTGCGGGCTGAGCAGTGCACTGAATTCGTTGCGTGTCATTTCACGGACGTGAAACGGATTGGTGCCGTAATGCTGTGTGACTTCTGGGTTTGGCGTGGATATAAGCAGCAGCCCATCGTCCTTGAGCAATCGGTCGATGCTGGCGATCACCGCCGTCTGCGTAGCGAAATCGACATGCTCGATCATCTCGAAGCAGGTCACGAGGTCAAAATTTGCCTGATGCAGACTGGCGCCCAAGTCGTCGCGACGAAGGAACTGGAGGCCCGGGCGCATGTGGGTCTGGTTAGCCCATTCAATTGCGCCTGCGTCTACGTCCAGGCCGGTCACACTGTCTGCTACGCTGGCAAGCAGGGCTGACCCGTAGCCTGTTCCACAGCCGAAATCAAGTACCGCCTTGCCTGAGGCCAGCGACTTTGCGATGGCGTAGCGCGGCACGTGCTCGTATTCCGCGAGCCTGGACCATGTGCCGGGCACGTAGCGCTCCTGCATGAAGGCGGCAAAGTCACTGCCGCTGGCCACCGCTTGAAGGCCTTCGAAATCGCGCCAAGGGGCTTGCGCCTCTGCCCGCGCCGACACTGGGTGAATGCCTTCGACCCGAATGTCGGTGAAGCGCATGCGCTCAAGCAGGACAGTCAAGGCTTGGGCCGAATACAGCACCAGATGCGAAGGTGGGTGTCTATACTTCCATTGTCCCGGATCCTGAGTCGCGGCAGTACTGTCGGCGTTCGGCGTCGTGATCACGACCTGCGTATGAGGCTGGATCGCGCCAAGTGCAAAGAGCTTGTAGAACAGCGTGGCCGGTGCTGGAAGGTGCTCGAGGACATCAAGCATGAGGATCAGATCGAATTTGTGTGGCACCATTTCATCCACGTCAGGGACGATGTGGACGTCGCTTGCCAGACGCGACTTCGCAACCCCCCGTGCATGGTCCGAAACTTCTACGCCGAAGCATTTCCAGCCGCGACTGGCAGCCAGCGCTAGGTGGGTGCCGTAGCCGCAGCCGACGTCGAGAACCGACCGCCCGATGCCCGTTTCGAAGGCTTCCAATATCGACTGGATGTGCCTGACCGAGTGTTCGGTCTGGACGTCATAGTTCGCATAGCCACCATGTTCGCCGCCTTCGAACCAAGCGCTACGGTCGTAATATGCCTTGAGCTGTTGCGGTGTCGGTACGGGATGAACATGGTCAGAATTGCAAATCTGACAAACGTAGACTTGGAAACCGCTAGCTTCACAATAGGCGGACAAGGCGTCGGATCTCTCGCACACCGGGCAGCGGTGGTTCTGCATCATGTTTTCTCCGCCAGGCACATCCACAGCAATGTTTCGTTGCCGTCAGGGTGACGGCGGTCTAGGGCCAGTGCGAAGCGGTTCACGACCTTCGACAACCACGCCCGTGACTTGCCGGTTTCATTGAGATGATCAAGCCAGCCTTGGCCGAGCACAGAGTAAAGGCCGCCACACGGCGCAATCTGACTTACCACAAAGCCGTTGTCGTGCAGCAACTTTTCTAGTGCAAACCGGGTGAAGCGCCAAAAGTCGAATGGCACTTCATGCTGGCGCCAGTGCATGGGCGCGGTCATCACCAAGCGTCCGCCGCTGGATAGCAGTCGCTGGCATTCCCGCAGGTAATCAGGCACGTCATACACATGCTCCAGTGTTTGCGTTGAAAGAATTGTGTCGACCGATCCGGATGGCAGGGGGACAGGCGCGCCAGGCGACAGTTGTATGTCCAGGGACACTCCAGCTGCAGTTGCAACGTCGGCACCCAGGTATCTCGAAATCGCTGGCGTGAAGAGTTCTCGATAAGGCTGCCCGCCACAGCCTAGGTCGAGGAGGACACCTCTCGCATACGGAACCGCCTGGTTAGCCAGCCAGGCGTTCAACTGACTCAGCACGATATAGTGATGGCTGTTAGGGGCTACGTCCGCGGTGCCCAACCTGGAAATCCCTTGCAGGGCAGAAGTGATGTCTGTGTCGCTCATGTTTCGGTTACGGTCCACTGGCAGGGATGAAGGAATTTTCCCCAAATAGGCACTGGAGAGCGTACCGAGAAGCGCAGACCGAGCCCGGTGAGCGCATAGCACAACGAATAGTCCGTCGAGAAAGCACCCAAGGCGACAAGGTACTCTCCGGGTGCCAGAGAAAGCGGCAAGAGTTCGATCATGCCGGAATGTGTCTTGCCAACTTGTATGGCAGGCCAGACCAGCCCAGCATCGCGGCTGCTCAGGCCGACCAGCCAGTCGCCATCCGCGCGGTATATGCTGATACTGAAGATAGCTGCTTCCAGCGGCTGATCGGCACGTAACGTGAACCTAATCTTCAGCGCGTCGCCGGGCATAAAAGCTGTTGTAGATCCACCAACGATGTGCACGTCAGTGAAAGCTGCATGGCCTGTGCTTTCCTGGGCAGGCATAAAGTGCGGAAGGTCGAGCATCAATTCGGCAACGCCATTCATTTCGACATAGTAGTCTTGCGCCACTTGCACTGGGTTCCCAATGGCGCGCACTTTGCCGCAATCTATCCAGATTGTCTTGGAACACAGGAGTTGCAGAGTGCCAAGATCATGGCTCACGAAAAGTACAGTAGCGCCACGTGCCATCATGCGCCGCAGCGCATCAATGCACTTGTTCTGGAATGCAATGTCGCCCACGCTAAGCGCCTCGTCCACCACCAGTATGGCTGCGTCGACATGGATCGCCAGCGCAAAAGCAAGGCGAACAAACATGCCGCTGGAGTAAGTTTTGACTGGTTGTTCGATGAAGTCACCAATCTCCGCAAATGCGGCGATAGCATCGAACTTTGCATTGATTTCTTCCTGTTTCAAACCGAGGACAGTGCCATTTAAGTAAACGTTCTCGCGTCCTGTAAATTCTGGATTAAATCCAGACCCAAGTTCGAGTAGGGCTGCGATTCGACCGTTGGTTTGAATATTGCCTTCGGTTGGATTCAGCGTCCCGCAAATCATCTGCAGCAGGGTGGACTTGCCGGATCCATTTCGCCCAATGATGCCCACGGTTTCTCCACGCTTGACTTCAAACGAAACGTTCTTCAGTGCCCAAAACTCCCGGAAGTACTGCTTCTGCGCCAAGCCTAAAAGGCGCTGCAACCGCGGCACGACGAACTGCTTGAGCCGGTCGCCGGGATTTGCATATATCCCGTAACGCTTGCTCAGGTTGCTTACGCGAATGGCGATCTCGTCGTCAGAGGACATCAGCGAAGCCCTTGCGCGTTTTCTGGAACCACGCGTAGCCGACCCATGCCGCGACGCATGCCGAAGCGGTGTACACGGCCAGGCCCTGCCAATCTGGCACGTGACCCCATATCAAGACCTCTCTTGCCTGCTCGATGATGAAGGTCAACGGGTTGGCCAGGATGAACGCGCGGAATCGCTCGGGCACCGCGGTCACCGGGTAAAAGACTGGCGAAAGGAACATCAGCACGGTGGTGAGAATACCGATGGTCTGGCCCACATCCCGAAGGAACACGCCAAGCGACGCCAGCATCCAGGCCAGCCCGGTGGTCAGGATCACCAGCGGCAGCAATACGATAGGGGTAAAGATGGCCGTCCAATGCAGGTAACCGTTGAAAGCGAAGTAGGCTAGGCCAAGTACGCCCAGGCTCACCAGCGTATGAAAGAGCGTGGCCCCCATGGCGATGACCGGCAAAATCTCGAGCGGAAAGACCACTTTTTTGACGTAATTGACATTGCCCAGGATTAGGCTGGGGGCACGGTTGACCACCTCGCTGAAGAGGCTCAGCACAATCATGCCCACAAAAAGGACAACAGCAAATTGGGTTTTACTATCGCCACCCCCGTTGCCGCCCCAGCGCGCCTTGAAGATTTCGGAAAAGACGAAGGTGTACACCGTGAGCATGAAGACGGGATTAAAGAAAGACCACGCCAGGCCCAGCGCCGAGCCCTTGTAGCGGCCAACCACCTCGCGCCGTGTCAGCCGGGCAATTAAATATCGGTTTCGCCACAGGCTGCCTGCAAGTGCCATTGGTGAGATGGGTTGCGAGGCATGGGGATTAATGGCTACTGAATGTGTTGTCATTTTTCAGATTTTCCGGAAAACCGCAGCGGCTACCAAACCCAGGTTACCTAACAGCGTCTGGCGATAGACGCCGCTTTGTTTGATGCCTACAAGCCGGGGCAGCAGCGACGCCCGTCGCGCCCGTGCGAAGGTGGCAAGCGCCGCTTTGTTGTCGGGGGTAAAACGGTATTCAATGCGCGCAAGAGCGGCAAGATGCTGATTTGTCCACACGACGAAACGCCCCTGGAACAAGAGGTGAATCCGGTATAAGCGTGCTGCCCAGCTCGCGTTCGCGCCAACGAGGTTTTTGCCATGCTGGCGGTAACGCACAGTGGGTTCGGGATCATAAAAAACCCGCCCTCCGCTCCCGGCGACCAGCAGGTAGGTCCACCAGTCGTGCGACGGTACATTGACGTCTGGCCCAGCAAGCCTCAGGAGGTTACGCGCCACGTGGTTTAGCACCATGGTGTTGCCGCCGCCGATGTTTTGAACCAGCGCATTGGCAAACCCAGGCGG
Organism: Comamonadaceae bacterium; assembly: GCA_947375135.1. Lineage (GTDB taxonomy): Bacteria > Pseudomonadota > Gammaproteobacteria > Burkholderiales > Burkholderiaceae_C > Allorhodoferax. The sequence goes on from CANCER010000061.1 coordinate 12,032, forward strand.
CTTGGTGAACAGGGGGGACTGGCCGATAAAGGTGTTGCTGGCGTCCACATTGAAGGTGCGCGAACAATACACAGCTGGTAAGTTGGCGGGCGCAGTTTGCAGAAACTGAACCGCACGCTCCAGCTTGTCCTCCTGCCATATGTCGTCTTGGTCGGCAAAGGCGTAGAAGTCTGCTTCAATCTCGGGGTTGCATAGTAGCGATAAAAAGTTCGCAACAAATCCCATTCCCGGACCCCGCAGCTGGGTCAATTTGGGCTCACCTAGGCTATCCCCTAAGGTTTTTAGGATTGACAGTGTGCCATCCTCCGAGCCGTCGTCAGAGGCGTAGATAGACCATGCGGCGTGTGTCTGACGCTGGATTGAATCCAACTGCTCCTGCAAATAAGCCTCACCCTGCTTGGTACAGAGCAACACGGCAACCCGTGGAGTATCTTCATGCGGATCTACGACGACGTCGTTTTTCGCACACACGTTTGGCAGCCAAGCCCCCGTAGCCACCTCTTGCATCCAAATCCCTTTAGCTGTGGGTCTTTTCGACAACATTAATTTTTATGGATGTTACCTGATCCCTAAGTTCTCGCATCAGAGCTTCGTAACAAGGTGAACCCCCCGCGTCACAATAGATGTCGCCTTCTTAGAACTCAAGAACACGGGGGCGGCGATGAAGGAATCAATTGGCACGTTTCGGACAATCATTCAAGGACCGTGCAGTAGCTCGGCTGTTGCCGCCTGAGAGCGCAACACTGGAGTTGGTATCGAAGGAAGTGGGAATTACGGTTGATACGCTGGAACGCTGGAGTGAGAGTCTCCACTCCATGCCCGCCCGAGGTCGGGCATGGACTGCGCCGACGAAGCTGCAGGCCGTGATCACCACCGCAGCACTGTCAGAGATCGACAAGAACGCCTGGTGTCAGGAGCACGGCATCTATCCGGCTGAGTTGGAGCAATGGTGCGCCAGTGCCACCACCGCACTGGCAGACCCTCAGCGTACGCGGGCAAAGCCCGAGGTCACCCGTAATGACCGCAAACGCATTCAAGATCGTGAACGTGAGCTGCTACGCAAAGACCGCGCCCTGGCTGAAGCGGCAGCACTGCTGGTGCTGTCAAAAGTGCAGTGCCACCCGCACGCATCGTGCCCATGCTGGCCGACGTGGGCATTTACCTTGCCAGCGAATCCACGTTTACGCGGGTGAGGCGCGAGCACGGGCAAACAACCCACCGGGGTACAGCCAAGGTCCTCCAGGCCAGGCGACCGCCCACCACCCACATCGCCACGGCCGCACGCCAAGTCTGTTGCTGGGACATGACGTATTTGCCTGCCACGGTGATTGGCCGCTGGTTTCACCGGTACCTGATCCTGGATTTGTACAACCGCAAGATTGTGGGCTGGGAAGTGCATGCAAACGACTTGGCCGGCCACGCTGTGCACCTGGTGCGCCGTACCGCCTTGGCTGAGGGCATCGCCGCGCTGACAGACAGGCGTTCCCCTCCAAGGGTTTCGAGACGCTGGAGGCTGCGCGTGAATGGGGCGCCGCATTTGTGCGTTGGTACAACCTGGAGCACAAGCACAGTGGCATCCGCTATGTGTCGCCGCAGCAGCGCCATACCGGCGAGGACCATGCCATTCCGGCCGCCCGCCATGCCCTTTTCACGCAGGCGAAGGAGCGCAATCCGGCACGCTGGGCGCGCCATACGCGTGACTGGAGTCCCATGGGTCCGGTCACCCTCAACCCAAAAAGCTTATTCAGCCTCTGGCCGCGTAAATTAGGCGACAACTACCTTGACGCGCGCCGGCTTGGGTCAGCCCTTGATCCGCGCGGGCTTTCAGGAATTCATCCAGAAGCGCGTATTCGTTGCTCAGCTTTTCAAACTCCGCTCTTACATCTTCGTTGCCAAGCGCCGTGGCGCGCAGTTGCTTATGCGTCAGCATCTTTCCACTCCCTCATGCGCTTGCGCGGAATAGCTAACTCCTTGGGCGGGGTCTTGTCTGTCTTTTTCACGAATGGCCTGGCGTTGAGTTTTGTGCAGCAGCCTGTTCAGCCCTGCGCCACCGGGCGGGCCGGGTCACTGCACCACTCGCTCCAGCTGCCGGCAAACAGGGCGGTGCCGCCCAGCCCGGCAATTTCCATGGCCAGGATGTTGGGCACGGCGCTCACGCCACTGCCGCAGTGGTGTACGACTCCGGCCGGGTCGCGTTGGCCGAGCAGGGCGGTGAATTCGGCGCGCAGGGTGGCGGCATCCTTGAAGCGGCCGTCGGCACCGATGTTCTGGGTGAAAGGGCGGTTCAGCGCACCGGGAATGTGGCCGGCCACCGGGTCTATGGGCTCGACCTCGCCCCTGAAGCGGGGTGCGCCGCGTGCGTCCAGAAGGTGCTGGCCGGGTTTGCCCAAGTTGGCCACGACCGTGTCCACATCCACCAGCTGTGCCAGTGGCTCCCGGACCGCAAAGTGCGCAGCGGGCAGGGGCGCTTCTGTACCGCTGCGGACCGCGCCACCGGCGGCTTGCCAGGCTTGAAGGCCACCGTCCAGCACGGCCACGTTGTCATGGCCCAGCCACTTGAGCATCCACCACAGGCGCCCGCAGTAGTTGGCGCCCTGGCGGTCATAGA
>CANCER010000062.1 GCA_947375135.1 Comamonadaceae bacterium
GCTATCTGCGTGGCACCTCCGACATTGAAAATCTGGTGCTCAAAAGCGAGAAAGGCACGCCGGTACTGGTGCGTGACATTGCGCGGGTAGAGCTGGTGCCTGACGAGCGGCGCGGCATCACGGAGCTCAATGGCGAGGGCGAAGTGGTGTCGGGCATTGCCATGGCACGCTACGGTCAGAACGCGCTCGAAGTGATCTCCAACATCAAAGACAAGATTACCGAAGTGTCCGCTGGCTTGCCCGAAGGCGTGAGCGTCATCCCGGTGTATGACCGCTCGGACCTGATTCACCGTGCCATCGAGACACTCAAGCACACGCTATTGGAAGAGAGCCTGATCGTCGCGGCCGTGTGCTTCATCTTCCTGCTGCATGTTCGCTCGGCGTTGGTGGCTATTCTGATGCTGCCGGTGGGTGTGCTGATTGCGTTCATCGCCATGCGGCTACTCGGTATGAACTCCAACCTGATGAGCTTGGGGGGCATTGCCATCGCCATTGGTGCCATGGTGGACGCGGCGATTGTGATGATCGAGAACGCGCACAAGCACATCGAGCGGCTCAAGCCGGGCGAGTCGCGCGCCGAGGCCATGATTGCCGCTTGCAAGGAGGTCGGCCCTGCCCTGTTCTTCTCGCTGCTGATCATCACCGTGTCCTTCCTGCCGGTGTTCACACTGGAGTCGCAGGAGGGGCGTCTGTTCTCGCCGCTGGCCTACACCAAGACCTTTTCCATGGCGGGCGCTGCACTGCTGTCGGTGACGCTGGTGCCGGTGCTGATGATGCTGTTCATCCGCGGCCCGGTCATGCCCGAGGGGAAGAACCCGGTGAACCGTTTTCTGATCTGGGTTTACCGCCCCATCATCGCCTGGGTGATGCGATGGAAGAAGGTGACCATTGGGCTGGCACTGCTCACCCTGGGCGTGTCGTTCTACCCGGCCTCGCAACTCGGCTCGGAGTTCATGCCCACGCTCAACGAAGGCACGTTGCTCTACATGCCGTCTTCATTGCCGGCCATGTCCATCACCAAGGCGGCGGAGCTGCTGCAGACGCAAAACAAAATCATCAAGAGCTTCCCCGAGGTGGAGTCGGTTTACGGCAAGGCGGGCCGGGCGAACACGGCCACCGACCCGGCGCCGACCGAAATGTTTGAGACGGTGATCAACCTCAAGCCCGAGTCGGAGTGGCGCGCGGGCCTGACCACCGACAAGCTGATTGCCGAACTCGACAAGGCGTTGCAATTTCCCGGCGTGTCGAATGCCTGGACCATGCCGATCAAGGCGCGCATCGACATGCTCTCCACCGGCATCCGCACGCCGATCGGCATCAAGGTGTTCGGCAAGGACCTGAACGAGATGGAGCGCCTGGCCAAGGAGATTGAGGCGGTGGTGAAGACCGTGCCGGGAACGAGTTCGGCCTTTGCCGAGCGCATCACCGGCGGCTTTTACATCAACATCGAACCGGACAGGCAGGCCCTGGCCCGCTACGGCCTGGCCGTTGGCGATTTGCAGGACGTGATCGGCACGGCCCTCGGTGGCGAGATGGTCACCACCACGGTGGAAGGGCGCGAGCGCTTTGGCGTAACGGTGCGCTACCCGCGTGAGCTTCGCACCAACCCGCAGCAGATTGCCAGCGAAATCCTGGTGCCCACCATGGGCGGCGCCATGGTGCCGCTGGGCCAGGTGGCGAAAGTGGAAATTGCCAAGGGCGCGCCCAGCATCCGCACGGAAAACGCGCTGCTCTCCACCTACATCTACGTGGACATCCGCGACCGCGATATCGGCAGCTTCGTGAAGGAGGCCCGCGCGGCCGTCAACGCCCAGGTGAAGTTCCCCAGCGGTTACTACGCCACCTGGAGCGGGCAGTTCGAGTCCATGGAACGGGCCATTGAGAAGATGAAGGTGGTGGTGCCGGTCACCCTGCTGATCATCTTTTTGCTGCTGTACCTGAACTTCCGCCGCCTGACCGAGACGCTGATCGTCATGCTGTCGGTGCCCTTTGCGCTGGTTGGCGGGGTCTGGCTGATGTGGGCGCTGGGCTACAACCTGTCGGTGGCCGTGGCGGTGGGCTTTATCGCCCTGGCCGGGGTGGCGGCAGAGACCGGTGTGGTGATGCTGATTTACCTCGACCACGCCTGGGAGGCGGCACAAAAACAATGTGTCGCAGAAGGCAGGGAGGCCGGTATGCAGGAACTCTATGCCGCCGTGATGGAAGGCGCGGTCGAGCGGGTGCGCCCCAAGATGATGACCGTGGTGGCCATCATGGCCGGCCTGCTGCCCATCCTGTGGGGGACAGGCACCGGCTCGGAGGTGATGAGCCGGATTGCCGCGCCCATGGTCGGTGGCATGGTGTCATCCACCGTGCTGACGCTGGCCGTGATTCCCGCGATTTATGCCTTGGTCAAGCAGTGGCGGATGAAACGCTGAGAGCCCGGGCGCTGTGGCGCGCTGGCGGCGTGCCCCGGTCAGCGCAGGCCGCAGGCTATTGAGCGGGCAGCAGTCAGTGCAGCCGCTTCGACTTCGTGGCGGTCGGCCGCGGCAAACAGGTCCTGGGCGAAATGGGGGTCTTGCGCCTGCATGTCGGCAGCAAAGCTGCGCAGTTCTTCAGCCTCTTCAAACGCCGTCAGATTTCGTGCTGGGGCTGGTGTTGATGCAAAGACCTTGCTCGCCAAGGCGGTGGCCAAGTGCTTGAATGCGACGGTGACTTCACCCAAGGCTGCGCCAATGCTGCTGCGTTCGCGCGCTGGAAAGATGTTGAGATTGAATACGGAGCTGGACATGGGATCCTCCAATAAAAGTGATCGTGTTGCAGTGCAGTATAGGGTAAACCCTTAACTTGACACTAGGGTTTACCCTAATTACTTTGGCTTGTCAGGGTTAATGGCCTTTTGCGGTTCGCAACAGGTCTGCAAGGACCGTGCATGCTTGCCAGATCCTCCGCACTTGGGGTGCCGGGATCCGTCAGCCTTCGGACGCCATGGCGTTGTAAACCGCGATCAGGGCCTTTTCGGTTTGCTGCAGTTCTTTGAGGAAATCAGGCAGTCGTTCCAGCCGAAGCAGGACCGATGCGGGGTCCTTGATCTCCTGTTCCAGGCGCTGTGCTTGTATCGAAAAAGCCAGCGCCCCCACGGTAGCCGATGTTCCTTTGAGGGTATGCGCCAGGCGCCGTGCTGTATCGCGTGTGCCGGCGTTCAATTCCATGGCCAGCCGGGTAGGAAATTCATGCAGTTCCTGCAGATAGGCCGCAAGCACCTGCAAATACAGTGCGCGGTCGCCTGCCATTTCACGGATGGCTGCATCCACTTGCACGGGCGGGCCGTTCGCTGGTGCCAGGGTGCTGGGCGCAGACGTTTGCCTCAGTTCTTGCGCGGTTTTGCGACCGGTGTGGCGGCACAGCACATCCGTCAGGTGGTTGATGTCGAAGGGTTTGCCAACATGGTCGTTCATGCCCGCCGCCAAACAGGCGTCGCGATCCGATTGCAGGGTGTTGGCGGTCATGGCGATGATTGGCAGGCGGGTATTGCCCAACTCCTTGCGGATATGTTGCGTGGCACTGCAGCCGTCCATCACTGGCATTTGCATGTCCATCAGCACGGCATCAAAGGGTTCGCTGGCGCCTGCGATGGTGGCCACGCCAACCTGGCCGTTGTCCGCTACATGTACCAACGCGCCTTCGGCTCGCAGCAGTTCGCGCGCGACCAGTTGGTTGAGCGGATTGTCTTCCACCAGCAGGATGCGCATGCCATTGAGCCGGGTCTTGCGTGAGACCTTGGGCCGCAGTGCCACGCGTAAAGCACTGCGGCCCTGGCGTGCACTGTTCACGGCGTCGGCCAGCATGCCGGCGGTGACCGGCTTGACCAGATAGGCGTTCAGCCGCGCCTGCTCTTTTTCATTGCGCTGGTTCAGGCGGCCACGGCCCTGCGAACTCACCATCACGGTGTAGGGCAAGCGGGCGTCCGGGCTGATGGCCTCTATCTGCTCCAGGGCCCTCCAGCCGTCCATGTCCGGCATCATCCAGTCCATGAAGATGGCCTGGTAAGGTGGCAAATCACCCCGCACGCGGGCTTGTACGCGCGCGATGGCCTGCTTGCCGCTGGACGCAGTGTCCACCTCCCATCCCAAATTGGTAGCCATGGTGCCAAGCAAGCGCAGGGCGTCGGCATTGTCGTCCACCAAAAGCACCTGGAATGGTTCCGGTGCCGGTTTGTCAGGCTCCCCAGTGTGTACTTCGGCGGGCGTTTCAAGCACCCGTTCGGCCAGCGCTAGCGTCAGGTCAAAATAGAAATGGCTGCCCTGGCCCAGGTCGCTGTCCAGTTGCAAATTGCTGCCCATCAAGATCAGCAAGCGTTTGCAGATGGACAGCCCGAGACCACTGCCGCCAAAACGGCGCATGGTGGATGCATCGGCCTGCGAGAACACTTCAAACAGGTGCTGCATATCCTGGCGCGCGATGCCAATGCCGGTGTCGTGCACGGCAAAGCGCAGGGTCACATCGCGCTCGCTGAACTTCTGCACGCAGCACTGCACGATCACTTCGCCGCTCCGGGTGAACTTGATTGCATTGGAGGTCAGATTGATCAATACCTGCAGCAGTCGCGTAGCGTCGCCCATCAGCGCAGGGGGGATGGCCGGGTCCATGTCAAAAAGTACCTCCACCGGTTTGTCGGTGGTATCGGCGCAGAGCAGCAACGACAAGTCGCGCATCAGCCGCTCCGGCTCAAAGGGCTGGATATCCAGTTCCATCTTGCCAGCATCGATTCTGGAAAAATCCAGAATGTCGTTGAGCAGGCTGAGCAAAGACTTGGCGGAACGCTCTGCCTTGTCCGAGTAGTCCAGTTGCAAAGGGCTCATGGGCGTGCCGCGCAGCAGTTGCATCAAACCCAGAATCGCGTTCATGGGTGTGCGAATTTCATGCGACATGTTGGCCAGAAACTGGCTTTTCGCGCGACTGGCCTGTTCCAGCGCGCGCGTCCTTTCCGCTACCCGCGACTCCAAGTCGGCATTGGCCTTGAGCAGCGAGGTCTTGGCACGCTCGGAAAACTCGATGCGTTGCCTTTCGTAATCAGCCTGAGCTGCCGCTATGCGCTGTCGGGACTGGTAGTTGGCGGTGTCGTCCAGGATCAGGATATGTGCCGCCGGCCTGCCTTCCCATTCGGTTGGCCAGCCGGACAGGCGCACATGTATCTCAGTGCCATCGGCGCTGCGGGCATTGCGCAGCACCTCCAGAAAAGGCAGTTCACCGCGCAGCAGGGACTCCACTTCCTCGCGTGTCAGCAGCCCGAAGTCGGACCATGTCGGTGTGTGTGCACTGCCAGCGCTATGCGCTACAGACATGCCGAACAGGCGCCCGGCTGACGGATTGGTGTACAGAAGGTTCACGCCATCGGTTACCACACTCCCTTGGAAGGCGTGGGTGTGGAGCTTTTCAAAGCGCTGCAGCAAGCCCTCGGAGCGTGTGCGTGCGCGTTGCAGCGCGGCAAAGGCAAACGCCATGGCCAGGCCCATACGCAAGACGATGTCCACGCTGAGGTAGTAGGCTGCACCCGCCTCATCGGGCACGACCATGGTCAGAAAGTTCAGCCCCAGCAGGATGAGCAGCAACCCGATAAGGCGCTCGGCCCCGTCACCGTTTCGCAGCAAGTGCATGGCGTACAGACCCAGACACAAATACAGGAATGCATTGAGCAGCCCGAACAAGGGCACCCAGCCGGCCGACAGCAGGCCGGCAAAAAGCAGGCTCATCACGGCAAATGCCGCAACACTCCGGCGTGTGCCGGACGGGATGCCGGCCAACCCAAAAGCAGCGCGGGTGCAGAAGGTGAAAACTGCCGCGCTGGCGCAGGCTATGCCGATGGACCCCGCTAGGGCGATTGGGGGTGTGGCGCTTTTCCAGGTGAACCAGGACAACAGGGCGATCGTGTTGGCCATATGCGCCAGTGCGATGCTCTTGGCACATTCTTGTGACTTGTCTTGCTGCCAAATAAATAGCAGGAATAGGCATGTGACAAAGGACACCGATGCGTCGATGGCAAACACAAAAGCCAAGCCCGGTCCCCTTAAAATTGTGAGGTTAATCTTAATTCATTAAATATCAATAAGTATTAAAATTTGGCAACAACTTCCGAGGCTCTGATCGACTCAGGACATCGCCGCCCTACGGACTGCTGCCATTAAAAATGTCTTCATCTAGCGTTCAAAAATCTTTCTGCACCACCAAAGAAGCGGCCACGTTATTGGGCGTGTCCGTGGGCACCGTTCAACTGTGGTCTGAAAGTGGCTTGCTGCAGGCTTGGAAGACAGCCGGCGGGCACCGCAGGGTGATCCGTGAATCGGTGGAAAAGCTGCTGCACAAGTCCCCGGCCCCGAAACAGGCTGCGCACGCACGCGACCATTCAGTGCAGGAACCGGCGTCGCGAAGGCTCAACGTGCTGGTGGTTGAAGATGATCCCAGCCTGTTGCGCCTGTACGAGGTGCGCCTTGCAAGCTGGCCGATCCCCTCGACCGTATTGGTGGCCGAAAACGCGTTTGCCGCCTTGTTGATCATGGGACGTACGCCCCAGGATTTGTTGATTACGGATTTGCATATGTCCGGCATTGATGGTTTTGCCATGCTCAACGCCCTGCAAAAAGCACCTGAGGTGGCCAACACCCGTATCGTGGTGGTCACGGGGATGGACCAATCGGATATCGAGGCCCGCGGCGGACTGCCGCCGGAAATAGAGGTGATGGGTAAGCCCATACCGTTCGACCGCTTGCAGCAAATTGCCGTCGATGTGGTTGCCACCTGGCAGTTGCCTGCCCGGCCGGGTCACTAGCCACGCCTCGCAGCGGGTATCCCATGGAACAGGCGGCTGAACAAACGATGCAGACCAGGCACCGCAATGTGCTCGTTCTGCTGTGGGTGACCGCAGGGCTGTTGCTGTTGCTGACTTGGGGCCATGTGTATGTGCTGGCCTCCGAGAGCCGTCAGCGGGAAATCAGCACGGCCGAGCGGGATATGGCCAATCTGACCCGCTTGAGCCAGGAGCACGCTGTGCGCACCTTCCGCAGCGCGGACCAGGTGATTCGCTTTGTACAGTCGCGTTATCTGGAACTGGGTGCCAAGCTCGACCTGACGGCTCTGACCCGGCAGGGCGTGATCGACACGGAGATCTTTAACCAAGTGGGCATTATTGATGCCAATGGCATCTACGCCCTGGCCAACCGGCCCATTACGAGCCGACTGGACTTGTCGGACCGCGAACATTTCAAGGTGCATGTGCACCAGGACAGCGGCCAGCTGTTTGTTTCCAAGCCGGTTATTGGCCGCGCTACGGGTAAGTGGTCGCTGCAGCTGACCCGGCGCATCAACCATCCCGACGGGAGTTTTGCGGGAGTCGTCGTATTGTCCATTGACCCGACCTACTTCACCGAGTTTTATGGCGAATTGAATCTGGGTCCGGGTGGCTTGAAGGCCCTTTACGGGATGGACGGTATTGCGCGGGTGCGCCGCGTCGGTGACCAGACCGGGTTTGGTAGCGATGCATCCCATTCCCCGTTGTTTGAAAAGCTGGTCAAACAAAACCCATCGGGAAGCTATGTCCAGCAGTCTGTGGTGGACGGCGTGGAGCGGCTGTATTTTTACCGGACCTTGCCGGGTTACTCCATGGTCGCTCTGGCTGCGGTGGACATGGGCTTTCTGATGGTCAACCACGAGAAGGCCTTGCAGGCCTTGCTGACGCAGGCTGGTCTGGTGTCCCTGCTGGTCCTGGTGTTGGTCTTAGGGCTGTCGCGTTATCTGGGTTTGCTGCGCAGGGATACACAGGCGCGCAAGGTGGCACAGGCCCAGATTCAGGAGCGCACGGAGCAACTCAACGCGGTCTTTGACATCAGTCCGGATGGGTTTGTGTCCTTCGACCGAAACCAGTGTGTCACGTTCGTCAACCCCGCATTCCGCCAGATGACCGGTGTCGGTAGCGTGGCGCTGGAGGGCATGGGAGAGAATGAATTTTCCGCCTGGCTGGCCGGTCTGTGTGACCCGCACGCGCGATTTACCGGCTTGGCAGCCTTGCACCGCAAGGAGCAGCAGCAGTCTGACCACGCCATGGACACGGTGGAGTTGGTGGAACTGGGGCAGCGCATTCTGCAAGTGCAGCTGCGCTTGAGCAAGTCCGGTACGGTGTCACAAATTCTGTACGTGCGGGACATCACGCATGAGACCGAAGTAGAGGCGCTCAAGAGCGAATTCCTGGCGATTGCAGCCCATGAATTGCGAACTCCCATGGCCAGCATCTATGGTTTTGCCGAGGTTCTGCTGACACAGCCGACCGACGCGGAGTTGCAAAATGAGTTTCTCGGCATCATCCTCAAACAGTCGCGCCTGATGGTGGACATTCTGAATGAGTTGCTGGACTTGTCGCGCATCGAGGCGCGCCGCGGCAAGGACTTTAAGTACACCGAACTGGGTTTGCAGGACTTGCTGGTGGATCTGCTCAAGGCTTTCCAGTGTCCCGCCGGTCGCGCGCTGCCCAAAGTGGAGGCACCCCGGCAGCCCATCTCTTTGCTGGCCGATGGCGGCAAGCTGCGCCAGGCCTTGCTGAATGTGCTGTCGAATGCGTACAAGTACTCGCCCGATGGGGGGGCTGTGCACATTCTGGTGGAGTTGAAGCAGCAGCCCGACCTCAGTCAGCGCGTGTCCATTCATATTGCCGACCACGGCATTGGCATGACGGCAGAGCAGGCCGGCAAGGTGTTCACCCGTTTCTACCGCGCAGACACGTCGGGCCGTGTTCCCGGAACCGGCTTGGGCATGAGTATTACCAAGGAAATTGTAGAGCACCACCGGGGCAGCATTTCCATCATCAGCGCGCCGGGTGAAGGAACGCAGGTGACCCTGTCGTTTCCGGTTCAGGGCGCGATGCCTGCCTGAGCCGGGTTACAGCAGCTTGTCGCGTCGGGCCAGCGCAGGAAACAACCGGATCCAGGCGGCAGCCACCAGCATGGTGCCTATGCCGCCGCTCACTACGGACATTACCGGTCCCCACAGGGCTGCAACGGTGCCGGATTCAAACTCGCCCAGCTGGTTGGAGGCGCCGATGAAAATCGAGTTGACGGCGGAGACGCGCCCGCGCATGTCGTCGGGCGTCTCCAGTTGCACCAGGGTGGAACGCATCACCACACTCACACTGTCTGCCGCGCCCGTCACCACCAGTGCCAGCAACGAAAGGGTAAAGCTGCGCGACAGGCCGAACACCACGGTGGCCATGCCGAAGAGGGCTACGGCCAGCAGCAGCTTGTGCCCGACCCGGCGTTTGAGGGGCCAGCGCACCAGCACCAGGGACATGACCAGGGCACCGACAGCCGGCGCACCGCGCAGCAGACCCAACCCAACAGGGCCGGTCTGCAGCAGGTCGCGCGCAAAGATCGGCAAGAGCGCCGTGGCACCGCCCAGCAACACGGCAAACAGGTCCAGCGTAGTCGCGCCCAGAATGACCTTGCGCTGCCAGACAAAGCGCACACCCGCCAGCAGGCTGTTCCAGCTGGCAGCGGCACGCGCCGTCTGGTGGTGGTAGTTCACGGTAAGTGCCAGCGCCCCGGCGAGCAACAGCAGTGCCATGCTGCAGGCATAGACAGTGGCCGGGCCGAAGGTATAGAGCACGCCGCCCAACGCCGGGCCGCAGATGATGGCGGCCTGCATGGCGCTGGCGCTTAGCGTAATGGCACGTTGCAGCAGCACCGGTGGCACCAGCTGCGGCGTGAGCGCCTGCTGTGCCGGCATCTGGAAGGCGCGTGCCAGCCCCAGCAGCACCGAAATTCCGAGGATCAATTCACGCGTGCTGAAGTGTCCATACATGGCGCCCAGCAGCACGGTGGCTGCCAGCGCCTGCGTCAACATGCATACGGCAAAGATGCGGCCGCGGTGCAGGCGGTCCGCCACATGGCCCGCCGGCAGGGTGAAAAGCAGAGCCGGTACAAACTGGAACAGCCCCACCAGGCCCAGATCCCAGGCGCTGGATGTGATGTCGTACATATGCCAGGCCAGGGCCACCATCAGCATCTGGTTGGCCGTGGTGCCGCCCAAACGCGCTAGCCAGAAGCGCACAAAGGCGCGCTGCGAAAACAGATGGGAGAGGCTGTCGCCTTGCATTGCGTACCAGCCCTCAGATTTTTTTACAGGGGAGCCGCGTTTGCGTCTTCTGCAGGAGCCGCTTCTGCAAGCGCTTCTACTGCGGCTGCAGGACTGACGGGCGCCGCGCCGCGGGAGGAAATGCTGAGCGTGGACTGGCGCACAGCCGCTTTTTCACCGGCACCTGCAAACTTGCTGTACTTGCCCAGAACGCCGACGAGTTGCGCATACACGCGCGGGTTGCCGGCCAGGCACTCTTGCTGGTCCAGAAAGTCCGACTCGCCCGAGAAGTTTCCGACCAGGCCACCGGCCTCCTGCACCAGCAGCGAGCCTGCGGCCACATCCCAGGGCTGCAAGCCTTTTTCGAAAAATCCGTCGGTGTAACCGGCGGCCACATAGGCCAGGTCAAGGGCAGCAGCACCCGGGCGGCGCAGGCCGGCGGTGCGGCGCATCACCTCGCCCATCATCACCAGGTACTGGTCGAAGTCGTCGCCTTCGCGATACGGGAAGCCGGTGGACACCAGCGATTCCTTGAGCTGCGTGCGCTTGGAGACGCGCAGGCGGCGGTCGTTCAGGTAGGCGCCGCGGCCCTTGGTGGCGGTAAACAAATCGTTGCGGGTGGGGTCGTACACCACCGCTTGTTCTACCTTGCCGCGCACGGCCAGCGCGATGCTGACGCAGTAGGTGGGCAGGCCGTGGATGAAGTTGGTGGTGCCGTCCAGCGGATCAATGATCCAGACGCATTCGGCATTTTGTGCGCCGTGCTCGGAACCCGATTCCTCGGCCCAGATGCCGTGGTCCGGATAGGCCTGGAGCAGGGTTTCTATGATCACCGCCTCTGCAGCCTGGTCGACTTCGGTCACAAAGTCATTCGCCTTTTTTTGTGAAACGCGTACGGATTCGATATCCAGCGCGGCGCGGTTGATGAGGGAGCCGGCGGCACGGGCAGCTTTGACAGCCACGTTGACCATGGGGTGCAGATTGAGGGACATAGATTGTGGGGGGAAGAACGGGGGATACCGATCCGGCGATGCGGGCGGTGACAATAGTCAGATTTTACCGGTTTCCATGCAGACACGTTTTATCCTCATTCAGACCAGCCACGCCGGCAACGTCGGTGCCGCCGCCCGTGCCATGAAAACCATGGGTTTTGACGATCTGGTGCTGGTGGCACCGCGCTGGGCCAATGTGCTGCGCCGAGAAGAAACCATCCAACGTGCCAGCGGTGCGCTCGATGTGCTGGAGAAGTGCCGCATCGTCGACACCCTGGACGAAGCCTTGGACGGCATGACGCACCTGTGCGCCACCGCCATGACGCCGCGCGACTTCGGACCGCCCACGACCACGCCACGCGAGCACTTTGCGCAGCTGGTGGCGGGTATGCGGGCCGCCGGTCCCCGCGCCGGCGGCATCAGTGCGGCTGAGCTGGCAGACCAGCACGCTGTACCTGTGCATGCGGCCGATGCAGCTTTCTTGTCTGCCGCGCAAACCGGCGTCGCTTTTTTGTTTGGCTCCGAGCGCTTCGGCATGCGCAATGAAGACGTGTACCGCTGCCATGCCTGCCTCTCCATTCCGAGCAACCCGCAGTTCGGTTCGCTCAACATCGGCGCAGCCCTGCAGGTGGTGGCCTATGACTGGCGCCTGGCGCTGGGCGGTTTTGCCGATGCCCCGCCACTGCCGCAGTCCAACGCCAAACTGGCCGATGCAGCCCAAGTCAGCGGCATGCTCACCCATCTGGAGCAGGCGCTGGTGGCGCTGGAGTTTCTGGACCCCGCAGCGCCCAAAAAACTGATGCCGCGGCTGAACGCCTTGTTCAACCGTGCGGCGGTGACGCAGGAAGAAATCCACATCCTGCGCGGCATCGCCAAATCCATTTTGCAAATTCCGGGTGCGCGGCAGTTTGCCAAGCCCACCCCGGTGGCATTGGCAAGTGCAGCACCGGAACAAGACCGCCAAACCAGCGGCTAGACTAGACCTTATGTTTTCCCGCCTACGCTCCGACATCCAGTGCATTCTTGACCGCGACCCCGCTGCCCGCAGCCGTTGGGAGGTGCTGACCTGCTATCCGGGCCTGCATGCGGTCATGCTGCACCGCCCCGCGCACTGGTTCTGGACCCATGGCTTTCTGTGGCTGGGGCGCTTCACCTCGCACATGGCGCGCTGGCTCACCGGCATTGAAATCCACCCTGGCGCCAAGATCGGAAACCGCGTGTTTTTTGACCACGCCATGGGCACCGTGGTGGGTGAGACCGCTGAAATTGGCGACGGCTGCACCATTTACCAGGGCGTGACCCTGGGTGGCACCTCGCTCTACAAGGGCGCCAAGCGCCATCCCACGCTCGGCAAAGACGTGGTGGTGAGCGCCGGTGCCAAGGTGTTGGGCGGTTTTGAGGTGGGGGATGGCGCCAAGATCGGCAGCAACGCGGTGGTGATCAAACCCGTGCCTGCCGGTGCGACTGCGGTGGGTATCCCGGCGCGCATTCTGCAAAGCAAGGCTGGGGAGAGCGCCGACGTGGCCTCGTCGGAATCCAAGTTTTTAGCCTATGGCATCACCAAGGAAGACGATCCGCTCAGCCAGGCGCTGCATGGGCTGGTGAGCAGCGCTGCCTCGCAGGACCACCAGATTGCACTGCTCTGGAAGGCGATAGAAACCCTGTCGGCCAACCGCAATGCCAATGGCGACTGCCTGCCAGCCGACGCCGCCCGCACCGAATGCTTCGAGGCGGAAAAGCTCAGCCAGTTGTTGGGCGAATAGGGCGCTGTGCCGTCTTGGGCCGGAAAGCCTTGCACACGGCGTCCACGGTTTCCAGATAGGGCCCGCCAATCAAATCCACGCAATAGGGCACGGCGGCAAATATGCCGTTCACCTTGGCATTGCCGTCTGTATTCTTCAAGCCTTCCAGCGTTTCGGCAATCGCCCGCGGTTGGCCTGGCAGGTTGATGATCAGCGTCTGATCGCGGATCACGGCCACCTGGCGCGACAGGATTGCCGTGGGCACAAACTCCAGGCTGATGCGGCGCATTTGCTCGCCAAAGCCCGGCATTTCCTTGTGGGCCACGGCCAGCGTGGCTTCGGGTGTGACATCGCGCAGGGCTGGGCCGGTGCCGCCGGTGGTCAGCACCAGCGCACAGCCGGCATCCACCAGCGCGATCAGGGTCTGGCTGATGCCGTCCTGCTCGTCCGGAATCAGGCGCTCTTCAAAGGTGATGGGGTTGAGCAGCGCGCGCGTCAGCCAGTCTTTGAGAGCCGGCAGGCCCTTGTCTTCATACACACCGCTGGAAGCGCGGTCGCTGATGGACACAATGCCGATCGTCACCGGGTCGTGGCTGGATTCACGCATACTCGTCATCCCTTTCAGGCGTCCTGCCCGCTATAGCCTTGGTCCGCATGCGCATCGGGTGCAGGCTGCTCCCGGGCTGCAGTCAGTGCCTCACGCACCATCTGGAAAATATCGCGGTAGGCGCGGCCGTGGCGCGGTGCGAGTCCGGGCTTTTCGGGCTTGGCATCCTTGCGGGCCTGGCGCACCAAGGCGCGCAGGTTCTGGCTGTCGGTACCGGGGCTGAGGTTGAGCCAATGGCCAACGGCGTCGTCATCGGCGACCAGGCGGTCCCGCCATTGCTCGGCTTGGTGCAACAGCAGGGTCTCTTTTGCCGAGGGCATGTGCTGCTCTTCCAGCGCGGCGCGAATCTCATCGTGCTTGCTTTCTTCGAGCTTGCGCATCAGCTTGCCGATGAATTGCATCTGGCGGCGAATGCCTTCGAAGTTGGTGATGCGCTTGCACTCGGCCACTGCATCCACCAGCTTTTCGGGCAGTTCCAGACGGGCAATAAAGTCGGCGCGCAGGGTGAGTAAATCTTCACCGAGCTTTTGCAGTTCGGTGCTTTCGCGTTTGAGGTCGGTACGGGTGGGTTCATCCGTACCTTTGAGTTCGCGCTTGTACTCCAGATCGAGTGCGCTGTCTTCTGCAACGAACTGTCCACGGACGTAATAGCCTTTTTTTAGTTTGC
>CANCER010000063.1 GCA_947375135.1 Comamonadaceae bacterium
CCTCTGGCGGCGCATTGACGAGGCGCTGCATGGAACCGTCGCGTGAGTGCCGCTGAGAAGTCTGCCTTGGGGCGTCGTGAGAACGCGGAGATGCGCGAGGCCGCGCAAGAGGCGCTTGTGCGAGCACAAATCGTCACCCGCCCCACCCCTCGTCCCTGCTGCGTCGGTTTGGGCTGGTACGCCTGCGGCTGCAGCGCTTACACCAATCTCGTTGACGCGTGCTTGCGTAGCTGCAGCGGCATTCAACTGCGCCTGATCTGCGGCCGCATGGCCGGCAGCCAAGGCCGTTGCGTAATCCAGTGTCTCTTGCTCACGCGCCAAAAACTCCGCATTCGCCGCAACGCTAGCCGCCGCATTGGCAGCAATCACCGCCGCCTTGGCTGCTTTGCCAGACAGTTTCTTTGGTGCCTTCGCGCCCAAGCCACCCGCGGCCGGAGCCGGTGTGCCGGGTGACGATTTGCGCTCGCGCCATGAGGAGCCCGGCATACCGGCTTCGGCCGCAGCGCGCTCCAAGGCGTCCTCGGCCGCATCCAGAACCAGCGCCTCGGGATAAGACACCATGTAACGCCGGTCCCCCAGCGGATGGCGAATCGCATGCAAGAGATAACGCCCGGTCTGCGACTCCGACACCGCCTGCACATCGGAAACGGAACCCTGTGCAACAAGCCGCCCACCACGCTTGCCCGCGCTAGGCCCGATGTCGATGATGTGGTCCGCCGCGCGGATTGTGTCCTCGTCGTGCTCCACCACCACCAGCGTATTACCCTTGTCACTCAGCAGTTGCAGAGCACCCAAGAGGATCTTGTTGTCCCGCGCATGCAGACCAATCGTCGGCTCGTCCAGCACGTAACACACGCCCTGCAGGTTGCTGCCCAGTTGCGCGGCCAGGCGGATGCGCTGCGCCTCGCCACCACTCAAGGTCGGCGCACCCCGGTCCAGCGTCAGATAGCCCAGGCCCACTTCTTCCATGAACTCCAGACGGCTCTTGATCTCGGGGATCAGGTCGCGCGCGATATCGCTTTGGCGCTGCGTCAACCCGCCCACCTGCTGCAGCGTCTCCACCCACTTGCGCACATCGGTGACCGAGAGGCGCGCCACGTCGGTGATGCCGATGCCGGCGAACTGCACCGCGCGTGCGGTGGCGTTGAGGCGCGTGCCCTGGCAGGTGTGGCAGGTGGTGTCGACCAGGTCTTCCACATCGGCCTCGGCAAAGGTCTGCTCGCGGCCCTGGTTGGCGTCGTCCTTGACCGAATCGTCAAACACCTTGCGCTGTTCCTTGGTCAGCGCCACACCGGTACCCACGCAATCCGGGCACCAGCCATGCTTGCTGTTGTAGGAAAACAGACGCGGGTCCAGCTCGGCGTACGAGGTGGAGCACACCGGACAGGCGCGCTTGGTGGAGAAGGCCTGCAGCGTACCGATGCCGGCGGCGGGTGTGCCGTTCTGCATGGCCGCCTGCAAGCCGCCCAGGTCGCTCAGCACCTGCACCACGCCCTTGCCGTGCGTGAGCGCATCGGCCAGGCCTTGGCGCAGCGCGGCTTCGTTGGCGGGATGGACATCCAGGCTGAGCACCGGCAGCTCGATGTTGTGTTCCTTGAAGCGGTCGATGCGCGGAAAGCCATTGGTCGGCAGGAAATTGCCGTCCACCCGCAGATGCGTAAAGCCGCGCGGACGCGCCCAGTCGGCCAGCTCGGTGTAGACACCCTTGCGGCCGATCACCAGCGGCGCCAAGAGGCCGATGTGTTGGCCGCGGTAGGTCTTGAGCAACTGCGCCGCAATGCTGTCCGCCGATTGCGGCTGCACCGCCGCGCCGTCCTTGAAGCAGTGCTGGGTACCCAGCTTCACATACAGCAGACGCAGGTAATGCCAGACCTCGGTGGTGGTGCCCACGGTGGACTTGCGTCCGCCCCTTGAGAGCCGCTGTTCAATCGCCACGGTCGGTGGAATACCGTATACCGCGTCCACTTCCGGACGCCCCGCCGGTTGCACGATGGAGCGTGCGTAGGCGTTGAGCGATTCGAGGTAACGGCGCTGGCCTTCGTTAAACAAAATGTCAAACGCCAACGTCGATTTTCCGGAGCCGGATACACCCGTCACCACGCTGAACTTGCCGCGTGGAATATCGACGCTCAAGGACTTGAGGTTGTGTTCCTTGGCATTGACGATGCGGATGTTGTTGTCCAACACCGGCCTGTTCTTGCCTGCCTGCGCGCCTTGGTGTGGGCGCGCAGAGGCGGGTAGGGCGGGTTCCTCATGGCGCGAGCGCAAATCGTCACCCGCCCTACCCGCCTCTGCTCCTTGAAGCCTACTGCGCTCGCCTGAAGGGGAGTCCAAATTGCCGCTCGTGCCACTGCCACCACTCGTTCCATATGGGGAGCCCCCAATGTTCGCGCCCACACCACCCGCGGTGGAAGGGGATGCGCCGGGCGACGATTTGCGCTCGCGCCATGAGGAGTCCGGCGTATCCCCTGCCGCCGCAGCGCGCGCAGTAACGCCCGATGCATCGCCCGAAGGTGCGCCAGAAGCGGCAACAAAAGAATCCCCAGAAGCCGCCAGCCCAACCGCCGTCCGTATCGCCTGAGACCCCGCCAAGAAAGCCAGTTCCCGCGCAGTCTCAGAGGCCGACTCCGCATACGCATCGGCCGCAGAAAACTCGCGCACTTCATGCACCACCCCCATGGCCGCCGCGTAGTCGCGCAGCGCCTTACCGGTATGCGAGGTCGGATGCAACAGCATCTCCTCCGGAGTTCCCACGCCCACCACATGGCCACCACCCTCGCCGCCTTCGGGCCCCAGGTCGATCAGCCAGTCGGAGGCGCGGATCACGTCCAGGTTGTGCTCGATCACCACCAGCGAATGGCCGGCATCGAGCAACTTGCGCAGGGCGCGCATCAGCTTGGCGATGTCGTCAAAGTGCAGGCCGGTGGTCGGCTCGTCCAGCATGAAGAGGGAGCCGCGCCGCGCCATGGCCTGGCGGCTGGCGCTGCTGCTCTTGGCAGCCTCGGCCAGGAAGCCGGCCAGCTTGAGACGCTGTGCCTCGCCGCCGGACAGCGTGGGCACGGGCTGGCCCAGCTTCACGTATTCCAGGCCCACATCCACAATCGGCTGCAGCACGCGGATCACATCGCGGTCGGCACTGAACAGGTCGGCCGCTTCGCTGACCGTCAGGTCCAGCACATCGGACACGTTCAAATCGCGGCCCTTGCGGTGGATGGTCACTTCCAGAATCTCGGGGCGGTAGCGCTTGCCATCGCAGTCCGGGCAGCGCAGATAGACGTCGCTGAGGAACTGCATCTCGATGTGCTCAAAGCCCGAGCCGCCGCAGGTAGGGCAACGGCCGTCACCGCTGTTGAAGCTGAACTTGGAGCCGGTGTAGCTGCGCTCGCGCGACAGGGGCGCAATGGCGAACAGCTCGCGGATGGCATCCCAGGCACCCACGTAGCTGACCGGGTTGGAGCGCGCCGTTTTGCCGATGGGCGACTGGTCCACAAACACCACTTCGCTCAGCAGTTCGGCACCCAAGAGGCGCTTGTGCGCGCCCGGTGTTTCGGTGGCCTTGCCGAAGTGACGCAAGAGCGCCGGGGCCAGCACGTCCTGCACCAGCGTGGACTTGCCGGAGCCGCTAACACCGGTGATGCAGACCAGGCGCTGCAGCGGGATTTCGATGTCGATGTTCTGCAGGTTGTGTTCGGTCACGCCCTCCAGAATCAGGCGCGGCGTGTTCTGGGCCACCATGCGCTTGAAGCCCATGCCGACCTGTTTGCGGCCACCCAGGTAGGCGCCGGTCAAGGTGTCGGCACTGCGCAGTTCTTCGGTGGTTCCGTCAAACACAATCTGCCCGCCCTTCTCACCGGGGCCGGGGCCCATGTCGATCATGCGGTCGGCGGCGAGCATCACGGCGGGGTCGTGCTCGACCACCACCAGGGTGTTGCCGGCATCGCGCAGGCGTTGCATGGCGACGATGATGCGGTGCATGTCGCGCGGGTGCAATCCGATGCTGGGTTCGTCGAGCACGAAGAGTGTGTTGACGAGGCTGGTGCCGAGTGCGGTGGTTAGGTTGATGCGCTGCACTTCACCGCCGCTGAGCGTTCTGCTTTGTCTGTCGAGGGTGAGGTAGCCGATACCGACGTCGCACAGGTATTTCAGTCTGGTGCCCACTTCTTCAAACAGCAGCTTGAGTGTTCTGAAATCGGCTTCACTGCTTGTTGTTGCTGTTGTTTGTGCTTTCTCCGGCAGAGCGGAGTCAGGGGGTATGGCGGGCGCCTCATGGTGCGTGCACAAATCGTTGCCCGCCATACCCCCTGCCACCGCCTCGTTGTTCGCTACGTTGCTCGCCGGCGACGGCATTGCTGCGAGAGACATTGCAGGCAAAACACCTTCCGTATGCGCAGCCGCGTCCGGCGCGAAGCCTTTCGCCCCAACATCTTCTGAACGCACAGACCCATCCGGCGCGCCACCTTCCGACCGCGCAGCGGAGGAAGGGGTATCGGGGGGTGACGATTTGTGCTCGCACCATGAGGAGCCCCCCGATACCCCTTCCTCCGCCCCACCCGGCGAAAAAACAGAGGTATCGAGTTCCACCTGCAGCGAATCAAAGAACCGCTTCAAGCGATCCAGCGGCATCAACATCATGTCGTGCAGACACAAGCCCGGCAGTGCCTCCAGTTGCGCACGGGTCCAGGACACACCCTGCGGCATAAACCGCTTGGCAGGCGGCAACACCGCATCGGCTTGCTCCTTGTTCCCGATGCGCCACAAAAGACTCTCCGTCTTCAAACGCGCACCACCACAGGTGCCACAGGGCGTGTAGCTGCGGTACTTCGACAACAGCACACGGATGTGCATCTTGTACGCCTTGGTCTCCAGGTACTCAAAGAAACGGTCTATGCCGAACCAGTGCTGGTTCCATTTGCCGTTCCAGTTCGGAGAACCCTTGATCACCCAGGCCTGCTGCTCGGGCGTGAGCTTGTACCAGGCCGTGTCGCGCGGGATGCCGGCCGCTTCGGCGTGGCGCATCAGGTCGTCCTGGCATTCTGCCCACGCGGGCGTCTGGATCGTCTTGATGGCGCCGGCGCGCAGGGTCAACTTGTCGTTCGGAATGACCAGACCGTAGTCCACACCCACCACGCGGCCGAAGCCGCGGCATTTTTCGCAGGCGCCCACGGCCGAGTTGAAGGAGAACATGGAGGCGATCGGGTCGGTGTAGCGCAGATCGCTTTGCGGGCAATGCAGGCCGGTGGAAAAGCGCCAGGTAGGCACGGGTTGTGCGCCCTCTTCCACGGGGTTGGCCTCGTCCAGCACATAGACGTTCAAACGCCCGCTGCCGCGCTTGAGGGACGTTTCAATGGCTTCGAGCGCACGGGCCTTTTCCACACCGTCGATGCGGAAGCGGTCGGCCACCACGTCGAGGAACTTGACCGCCACATCGCCCGTATCGGCCGCCGCCTTGCCCTTGGTCTTGGCGGCCTTGGGTGCCACCTCCACACTCAGGCGCTCACGTGTGCCGGTGCGCTCGGCATGCACGCGGGTGAAGCCGCTAGCGCTCAGCCATTGTGTCAACTCTTCGGCAGAGGTTTCGGCTGGGAGTTCGACAGGAAAGGTCAAGACCAGGCGGGGATTGTTAGCCCAGACAGCCCGCCGCAGCATCTCCGCATAAATCGTCTCCGGCGTGTCGTGCTGCACCGGCAACGCGGTCTGGCGGTCGAACAGATTGCCGGCGCGGGAAAACAGCAGCTTCAGGTGGTCGTTCAGCTCCGTCATGGTGCCCACGGTGGAGCGGCTGCTGCGCACCGGGTTGGTCTGGTCGATGGCGATGGCCGGGGGCACGCCCTCGACCTTGTCGACGGCAGGCTTGTCCATGCGGTCCAGGAACTGGCGCGCGTAGGCCGAGAAGGTCTCGACGTAGCGGCGCTGGCCTTCGGCGTAGAGCGTATCGAACACCAGACTGGACTTGCCGGAGCCGCTGGGGCCGGTCACCACCGTCAGTTCGCCGGTGCGTATGTCCAGGTCAAGGTTCTTGAGATTGTGCTGTCGCGCTCCGCGGATGCGGATGGTGCCCTGGGACATAT
Organism: Comamonadaceae bacterium; assembly: GCA_947375135.1. Taxonomy (GTDB): domain Bacteria; phylum Pseudomonadota; class Gammaproteobacteria; order Burkholderiales; family Burkholderiaceae_C; genus Allorhodoferax. Next base: position 6,069 of record CANCER010000063.1, read on the forward strand.
GGTGCTGCTCTTTCGAATGGGGACAGGCATTCTAGGAGCGAAGGGATAACCTTTACCGCTCCATGCGAAAGCGCTGACCCTTGAAATTGAACACTGCGCTGCTGGCACTGATTTCCTCCAGCCGCACGTCAGGAGCCACCTGGCTGCCCTTGCCCATGATCTGGTCGTTGATGATCAGCGTCCACTGCGGAGGCGAATCCGAATAAACAGCGCCGCTAATATGCAGGGCCGGGATCTGGCGCCGCAGCGTGTCCGGAAGGTCATGGAGCATGGGGGTACCGCCGGAGGCCGACAGCACCGGCGCTGCTGTGGGTACCGCTGCTGGTGCAACTGCTTGTGCAGCCGCTCCAACCGCCGGTTCGCGGGCAGTCGGCTGGGGCCTGGCCGGCACCACGGGCACCACTTTGGCATTCACCTTCGGCACAGGCAGCGGCTTTTGTGCTGCGAACTGAGGCACAACTTCAGTCTGCACCGAAACCGGGGCGGCGGCGACTGCCGCCGACTGGCGCCAGACCCAGAAGGCCGCAGCCAGTGCGATCAGGGAGACTGCGGCCAGGGCCATCAGCAACCAGGGCTTCTGGCCGCTGCCGTAATCGATATAGGTGGAGTGGTTGGCCTGGGGGGTGCTCAGACCGGGAATCCCGCCACGCTCGCGCTCGGACTCTGCTTTTTTCAGCGCATCAAGTATGTAGGACATGGGCTACCTTATCTCCAGACTGGGGCCACTGCCACCCAGCGCCTTGTCAATCAGCATGAATGTCATGGGGCCGGCCTGCCCGTCCGCCTTGATGCCATGGCCCGCTTGGAATGCCTTCACCCGGGCTATCAGTGCGCTGTCCAAGGCCATCGTATCGGCGGCACCTGCTTGCTGCGGCTTGCCCTCCAACTGGGACAACTTTCCGGACAGCATGCCCATGACGGGGCTGACTGCACCTTCGCGCAGGTCCGGCTGGTAGCCCACCGGGGGTTGCCAGTAGGTTGAAAAATCACCACGCCAGAAACGCGCCAGTGAACCCAGGGTGACCTGATGGACCTCGCTCCCCCATTTCAGGGTCGCCGTCTGGTCGGTCAAGCCGGTCACTACCGCAAATGCCACCACCCCCTTGGCCTTTTGCAGCGTCAGGATACCGGGGCGACCCAGTTGCCTCAGCAGGGAAACGGTCACATCTGCGGTGCGGTAACACTGCAGTTGTTGCAGCGGTGCAGCGCTGCAGGGGTCCGCCATGCCGGGGTCGTATTTCCAGTAGGCACCCAAGCTGCGCCAGGCGGGTTCGATGACATTCGGCAACCGGGGCAGCAGGGCCTCCATGTCCTCTGCCTGCGCTGGCGCCGGAACTTGCACTGGTGCTACAGGTACAGGTACAGGTACAGGTACAGGTACAGGTACGGGTGGCGGGACCTGCGCAGCGCCGGATGCGGCGGTCGTCTTGTTCGAATGGGTCGCAGCGGCCGGCATGGCCACCTCATGGTCCGCAGCAGACAGCGTTCTGTTGCCCGCCCTGGGCCAGAACTGCAAGCCCAGCGCCAAGGCCAGGGCCAGCGCACTGAAAGCGCCGACCAAGGGCATCGCATAGGCGTGGCGCATGCGCTTGGTTTCACCGGCATCCTCACCAAACACCTCACCCGCTGCCTTGTCGATCATGGCGCGGTTCACCTGGTGCTGGCCGTTCGTCCAGGCACCCAGCAAGGCACGTCCGCACAGCAAGTTGATGCGCCGCGGGATACCACGCGTCAGGGCGTAAATGCGGCGCAAGGCCTTTTCGTCAAACGGTATCTGCCCGCTATGGCCGGTCACGCTCAAACGGTGCTGGATGTAGCGCACGGTATCCGCCATGTTGAGCGCCACCAGGTGGTAGCGCGCAATCACGCGCTGGGACAGTTGCTCCAGATCCGGGCGCTCCAGCATGGTGCGCAGTTCAAGCTGACCAATCAACACGATCTGCAACAGCTTGCGCTCATAGGTTTCCAGGTTGGTCAGCAAGCGCAGTTGCTCCAGCACTTCAGGCTGCAGGTTTTGCGCCTCATCAACGATCAGTACATTGCTCTGCCCTGCGGCGTGGCTTTGCAGCAAAAAGACATTGAGCGCGTCCACATAGGGCTTGAGGCTGGTGCCGTCCGCGTCCACCGTGATATGGAACTCTTCGCAAATGGTTTGCAGCAGTTCCATCGCCGAGAGCTTGGGGTTGAACACGATGGCCACATTGCAGGCCGGGGGAATCTGCTCCAGAAAGCAGCGGCAGACAGTGGTCTTGCCCGTGCCGATGTCTCCGGTCAACAGCACAAAGCCGCCGGCACCGGTCACGCCAAAGAGCAAATGGGCCAACGCCTCGCGGTGGCGGTCGCTCATAAAGAGTAAGCGCGGGTCCGGGGCGATGGAAAACGGATCTTGTTTCAGATCGAAGTGGTTCGCGTACATAAACCGGCAATGCCTCCCTGGTTAGGCATATGGTACTGGTTAAAAAAAGGCCCTCCAAGGAGGGCCTTTTAAAACAAGCCCGGCCTCGAAAGTAGCCGGGTCGTTAACTCACCGTTTCAGTCGTTGGCGTAGATGTCAACGTCCTTGGTCTCTTTCACAAACAGCACGCCGATGACAAAGGTCATGCCGGCAATGATGATGGGGTACCACAAGCCGTTGTACATATTGCCGGTCTGCGCCACGATGGCAAAGGCAGTGGTGGGCAGCAAGCCGCCAAACCAGCCATTGCCGATGTGGTACGGCAGGCTCATGGAGGTGTAGCGGATGCGGGTGGGGAACATTTCCACCAGCATGGCAGCTATCGGGCCATAGACCATGGTCACCAGGATCACCAAGTAGGTCAGGATAGCGGCCACGGTGAACTTGTCGAACTTGGCCATGTCCGCCTTGGCGGGATAGTTTGCAGCTTTGAGTGCATCGCCCAGGGATTTCTTGAATTCATCGCTCTTGGCCTTGGCCTCTTCCTTGGTAGCTCCCTTGGATGTGTAGCTGTTGATCACGGTGGTGCCCACCGTGATGGTGGCAGGGGTACCGGCTGCAGCCACCACATTGTCATAACTCACCGAGGCGCTAGCCAGGGCTTGTTTGGCCACGTCACAGGAGCTGGTGAACTTGACCGTACCCGTGGGGTTGAACTGGAACGAGCATTCGGCCGGATCGGCCGTCACCACCACCTTGTTGGCAACTTGTGCTGCGGCCAGATCGGGGTTGGCAGCCTTGGTCAGCGCCGTGAACACAGGGAAATAGGTCAGGACGGCCAGCAGACAACCTGCCATGATGATCGGCTTGCGGCCGATCTTGTCGGACAGCGAGCCGAAGATCAGGAAGAAGGGCGTACCGATCACCAGCGAGATGGCCACCATGATGTTGGCTGTGGCGCCATCCACCTTCAACGCCTGGGTCAGGAAGAACAGGGCATAGAACTGACCCGCGTACCAGACCACGGCCTGTCCGGCAGTCAAGCCGACCAGCGCCAGGATCACGATCTTGAGGTTCTTCCACTGGCCGAAGGACTCGGACAATGGGGCCTTGGAGGTCTTACCCTCAGCCTTCATTTTGGCGAAGGCGGGCGACTCGTTCATGCTCAGGCGGATGTACACCGACACACCCAGCAACAGCACCGACACAATAAACGGGATGCGCCAGCCCCAATCGGCAAACGCAGCCTCGCCAACCGCGGTTCGGGTGGCCAGAATCACAATCAGACTCAGAAACAGGCCCAGAGTAGCCGTGGTCTGGATCCAGGAGGTATAGGCACCCCGCTTGCCGTGGGGTGCATGCTCCGCCACATACGTAGCAGCACCGCCGTACTCACCACCCAGCGCAAGACCCTGCAGCATGCGCAACGCAATCAGGATCACAGGCGCGGCTACGCCAATGGTGGCGTAGTTGGGCAGGATACCCACGATGAAAGTGGACAGGCCCATGATCATGATGGTGATCAGGAAGGTGTACTTGCGCCCGATCATGTCCCCCAGGCGGCCGAACACCAGCGCGCCGAAGGGACGGACGATAAAGCCGGCCGCAAAGGCCAGCAAGGCAAAGATGAAGGCAGACCCTTCGTCCAGACCGCTGAAAAACTGCTTGGCGATGATGGCTGCAAGCGAGCCATACAGATAGAAGTCGTACCACTCGAAAACGGTACCCAGAGAAGAGGCGAAGATGACCTTCTTCTCTTCCGCCGACATGGGGCGCGCAACGTTTGTTGCCATGTATGTGTCTCCTTAATTTTGATTTCAACCACGCTCTACCAATGGAACGCTATAGATCACTATCCGGTGGGTTACTGACGTCAATCTGACAACCCTGTTGCCGTAACTGACGGATATCTGAACATGTTTTGACTAGTACGTACTAACCCTAGGTCGGGTTCAATAGGCTCTTTGCGTAAGCACTTGGTCAGCACCCTTCCACAGAATCGCGCCGTGTGTTGACAAGGCACATTGCTTCCTATTCCTATTTCCATTAACCCAAAGGAGACCCACATGAGTGATCCCGTGGTCGACAAAATCCAAAAGAATCCGAAGTACTTGGAACTTCGCAGCAAGCGTACCAGCTTCGGCTGGACTCTCACGCTGTTGATGATGGTCGTGTATTACGGCTACATCGCGCTGATTGCCTTCAACAAACCCTTCCTGGCTCAACCCATTGGCGCTGGTGTCACCACGCTGGGTATTCCCATTGGCATGGGTGTGATCGTGTTCACCGTTGTGATCACGGCCATCTATGTACGCCGCGCGAACAGCGAGTTCGACGCCCTGACCGCTGAAATCCTGAAGGACGCCTCCAAATGAGCAAGACCAAAACAATCGCCACGCTGCTGATGCTGCTGGTCGCAGGCAGTGCCTTCGCGGCAGGCGGCGACCTCGGGCAGGTCGACAAGCAGCCCACCAACTGGGTGGCTATCTCCATGTTCGCAACCTTCGTGGTTGCCACCCTGTTCATTACCAAGTGGGCTGCAGCCAAGACCAAGTCGGCTGCTGACTTCTACACGGGTGGTGGTGGCATCACCGGTTTCCAGAATGGCCTGGCCATTGCCGGCGACTACATGTCTGCCGCTTCGTTCCTGGGTATTTCCGCTGCGGTGATGGCCACCGGCTATGACGGCCTGATCTACTCCATCGGTTTCCTGGTGGGCTGGCCCGTCGTGACCTTCCTGATGGCCGAGCGCCTGCGCAACCTGGGCAAGTTCACCTTTGCCGACGTCGCCGGTTACCGCTTCCAACAGGGTCCTATCCGCGCCTTCGCTGCTTCGGGCACGCTGGTGGTGGTGGCCTTCTACCTGATCGCCCAAATGGTGGGTGCCGGTGCCCTGATCAAGCTGCTGTTCGGTCTGGACTACTGGCTCGCTGTGGTCATTGTCGGCGCGCTGATGATGGTTTACGTGCTGTTCGGCGGTATGACTGCAACCACCTGGGTGCAGATCATCAAGGCCTGCATGCTGCTCGCCGGTGTGACCTTCATGGCCTTCATGGTGATGGCCCAGTTCGGCTTCAGCCCTGAGGCGCTGTTCTCCAAGGGCGTGGAAGTGCGTACCCTGATCGCTGGCAACACACAGGCTGCTGCCGTGGCTGCTGCTGCTGCCCTGACCGCTGCTGCCAATACCCCTGAGCTGGTGGCTGCCGCTGCCGCTGCGACCGAAAAGGCCAACGGCCTGAACCCCGCCAAAATTGGTCTGGCCATCATGGGACCTGGCGGTTTCGTGAAAGACCCGATCTCTGCCATCTCCTTCGGTATGGCTTTGATGTTCGGTACTGCCGGTCTGCCCCACATCCTGATGCGCTTCTTCACGGTGCCGGATGCCAAGCAAGCCCGTAAGTCCGTGCTGTGGGCAACCACCTGGATCGGTTATTTCTACGTGCTGATTTTCATCATCGGCTTCGGTGCCATCACCCTGGTGCTGACCAACCCCGAATTTGCCAACGTCGCAACCGGCGTGATCAAGGGCGGTGGCGGCTCGGCCAATATGGCGGCCGTGCTGGTCGCCAAGGCAGTGGGCGGCAATGTGTTCTTCGGTTTCATCTCCGCTGTGGCCTTTGCAACCATTCTGGCTGTGGTGGCGGGCTTGACGCTCTCCGGCGCATCCGCTGTGTCCCACGACATCTACGCCACGCTGATCAAGAAGGGCAAGGCCGACAGCGCCGCTGAACTGCGCGTTTCCCGTATTACCACCGTGGTGCTGGGCATTGTGGCTGTGGCTCTGGGCATCGCCTTCGAGAAGCAGAACATCGCCTTCATGGTGTCGCTGGCCTTCGCGATTGCAGCGTCTGCCAACTTCCCCGTGTTGTTCATGGCCGTGCTGTGGAAAGACTGCACCACCAAGGGCGCTGTAATCGGCGGCTTTATGGGTCTGATCTCCTCGGTGGGCCTGACTGTTGTGTCGCCTTCCGTGTGGGAAGCCACGCTGGGTAACCCCAAGGGCTCGGCCTGGTTCCCCTATACCTCGCCTGCGCTGTTCTCCATGACCATCGCATTCGTCGGTATCTGGCTGTTCTCCATCCTGGACCGCAGCGCCAACGCCGCCAAGGAACGCGCTGCGTTCCCTGCGCAGCAAGTGCGTTCGGAAACCGGTCTGGGTGCTTCCGGAGCTTCCGGACACTAAGCGTTGCCACACACTGCACAACTCCGGTTGTGCAGGCAACAAAAAACCGGACCCTGGGGTCCGGTTTTTTTATGGGCGCTTGGGTTTTTTCTTCGTCGGGTTTTGTGATGGCGCCCGCCTGCAGGGTGGGCGAGTCGGTCGGCGCAGCTTGCGCTCTCCAGCCCTGCTCGCGGGCGGGGGCTACTGGTTTGCCTGCGTTGCTGCGGCGCAAGGCGGATGCCGGGCTCCTCATGGTGGAGTACCACAAATCGTCGCCCGGCATCCCCCTCGTGCCGCGGGTGTGACTTGGCGACGGCTCAATAACCACAGGGCGCGCTAAATGAACCGTACAGGCTGACTGCGGTCTTTCACGCCATACCATCTCAAGTCAAGTGCGCCGCGGTTGCAGACATTCATAGCGCCAGGCTACTGAGTGCATCCAGCGGGCTTGCCGTGCCTCCTGCCACCACGCTGGGACAGATGATCTACCTCCCAAAGTG
>CANCER010000064.1 GCA_947375135.1 Comamonadaceae bacterium
TCATGACCAACAGCAGCAGTGGCTTCTTGTCCAGCAGCACCACGGTGACCAAAGAAAGCCAGGCCAGCGCTACTGCGCAAGTCAACAGCCTCTCCGGCAACAACGTCAGCATCAACGCCAACCAGGACTTGGTGAGTGTGGGAGCCAAGTTTGCAGCCCAAGACACCTTGACGGTGGCCGGCAAAAACAGCCAAAGCTTTTACGCCGCCCAAGACACGGCTCAGAGCAACAAGAGTGTGGAGAGCAGCTCCAGCATGTTCGGCGGCGCCATCAGCACCGGCAACAGCTCCAGCACCGACACCAGCGCCAAAGCAGTGGCCATCGCCAGCGAGATGACATCGACCAAGGCCATCAACGTACAGGTGGGCAACAGCGCGACCTTCGAGGGGGCGAACCTGACCGCGCAGCAAATCGCCTTCGTTAACACCGACCCCACAAAGGCAGGCAACCTGATTCTGAAATCCCAAGCCGCCGTGGCTATGGCCAATACTGGATAAAGCACTCCAGCCTTCCTGCGCTGTCGAAAACACCGTTCAACGTTGGCACGCCACCAAAGCACAGGCGCGCGTCGCAGGAACCGCCTTGCGCCAATGCATGGCTTCACACGCCGATTGCGTCACGCTTGCGCAGTGCCCTTAAGAAAACGCACACCCCGCACGCTTGTTACCATCCCGCATCTCAGGTAGACCGCGCCCCTCATCCGCAACCCTGTCCCAGCGGCCGTATGCCCTGGTACGACGGCGTGCGGTATGGCGGGCAAGCCCGATATCCTGCCCCCCTGGCGTCGTAAGGCAACCGGGACAACTGCCTTCACTCTTCAATGCATTTCTGGAACACGCCATGCTGTTAACACTGATACTGGTCGCCGGTTTATGGGCGGGCCTTCAAAACGCCCTGGCCGGCGGCGGCTCCTTTGTGACCCTGCCGGTGCTCATCCTTTCGGGCATGTCACCCTTGGCCGCCAACATCACGTCGACCGTGGCATTGTTTCCCGGGCAGGTGACTTCAGGGCTGGCCGGCAGGTCGCTGGTGACAGGCGCGGGGAAGTTGACATTCCGCACCCTGTTCGGGGTCAGCATCCTGGGGGGCGCCGTGGGTGGGCTGCTGCTGCTCAACACCCCCTCCACCGTCTTCGCCCGCCTGGTTCCGTGGCTGGTGCTCTTCGCCACGGTGGTCTTTGCCTGGGGCAGTTTCTTCAGAAAGAGCGGTCAGGCCGGCGTGCATATCGGGGCCACTGGCGCTGCCGTCGCCCAATTTTGCATTGCCATCTACGGTGGCTATTTTGGTGGCGGCATTGGCTTTTTGATGATGGCCGCGCTGACCATGGCCGGTTTATCAACCCGCAATGCCGGAGCCACCAAAAATGCACTGGGCGGGGTGATGAATGCCTCCGCCGTTTTGCTGTTTGTGACCTCGCCGCAGGTGCACTGGCTGGAGGCTGTCGTATTGGGCGCGGGAGCCCTGATCGGCGGGCTGATGGGGTCTTGGGCACTTCACCGCGTCAACGAAAAGGTGCTGCGCATGGCCATTGTGGCAATTGGCGCCTGTTTGACGGTCGGCTTGTTCTTGAAGCCCCTGTAGTGGCTTCGCCAATGGGCTTATATCTCGACCTTGGAGCCCAGTTCCACCACGCCGTTGCTGGGTAGACTGAGAAAGTCGGCGGCGCCGCTGGCACTGCGGTGCATTTGCGCAAACAGCTTTTCACGCCATTGCGCCATTTCACCGCCCATGGTCGGCACCACAATATCGCGCGACAGGAAGTAGCTGGTGGTCATGGGGTCGTACCGCCATTGCGCGCCGCTGATTTGCTGCAAGGCTTTGGGAATGTCCGGGTCGTCCAGAAAACCGAACTTGATGATGACCTGCCAGCAGTCGTGCCCCAGAGGGGTCATCACCGCTTGCTCCTGCAGCGCCACCTTGGGAATTTCCTGGTTCTGCACCGTCAAAAACAGGTTGGTCTTGTGCAGCACCTTGTTGTGCTTGAGGTTGTGCAGCAAGGCGTTGGGAACAATGCCGACGCTGGACGACAGGAACACCGCCGTGCCATCGGGCCGCACCGGGGGGTAGGCAAACACGGCCTCCAGGAATCCGGGCAGTTCGATCGCATCCTTGCGGAATTTCTCTGAGAGCAACAGGCGGCCGTCCTTCCAGGTGGCCAGTATCAAATACAGGGCACCAGCCATCATCAGCGGGAACCAGCCGCCATCGGCAATCTTGAGCAGGTTGGATGCGAAGAAGGACACATCCACCGCAAAGAAGGCCCCCGTGGCCGCAAAGCACAGCGGCAGTGGCAGCTTCCAGCCGTAGCGGATGACAAAGAAGGTGAGCACCGTGGTGATCACCATCACCAGACTGACCGAAATGCCATAGGCCGCAGCCAGCGCGCTCGACGAGCGGAAGGTCACCACCGACAGCACCACACCCACCAGCAGCGCCCAGTTGACTGCCGGCACATAGATCTGCCCGGTGTCGGTCTGCGAGGTGTGCAGTATCGTCAGGCGCGGCAAATAGCCCAGCTGAATGGTCTGCTTGGTGGCCGAGAAAGCACCGGAGATCAGCGCCTGCGAGGCAATCACCGTGGCAGCCGTGGCCAAGGCCACCATGGGCATGGTGGCCCAGCCGGGCAGCATCAGGAAGAAGGGGTTGTCTACGGCGGCGGGCTGGGCCAACACCAGGGCACCCTGGCCGAAGTAGTTGAGGACCAGGCAGGGCATCACCATGGCGAACCAGGCCACACGGATCGGGCGCTTGCCAAAGTGGCCCATGTCGGCGTACAGGGCCTCGGCACCGGTTACGCACAGAAACACCGCGCCCAGGGTCACGAAAGCGAGCTGGTAATGCACTGCGGCGAAATGCAGCGCGTAGGTCGGCGAGATTGCCTTCAGCACCTCGGGGTGGGCCACGATGGGCGCCACCCCCATCAGGCCGATGGCGAGGAACCAGACCACCATGATGGGCCCGAAGAATGTGCCCAACATGCTGGTGCCGCGCTTTTGCACCAGAAACAGCAGCAAGAGCACCACCAGCGAAATCGGCAGGATGTAGGGCGTGGCCGCCGGGGTCACGATTTCCAGACCCTCCACCGCCGACAACACGGAAATGGCCGGCGTAATCACCCCATCGCCAAAGAACAGGGCCACACCGAAGACGCCCAGGGTCATCAGGATGCGCCGCACCTTGGGGTTGTCCTGTACGGACTGCGAGGCCAGCGCCAGCAAGGCCATGAGGCCACCCTCGCCATGGTTGTCGGCCCGCATGATCAGCACCACGTATTTGATGGACACGATGACGGCCAGCGTCCAGAAAAACAGCGACAGCACGCCCAGGATATTGTCGGTGCTCACCGGCACATGGCCGCTGACAAACACTTCCTTGAAGGCATACAGGGGTGAGGTGCCGATGTCACCATAGACCACGCCGATGGCACCCAAGGTGAGTGCGGCCAGGGAGGACCGGTGGGACTTCATGCCGCCACCCCCGCAGAGCGGTGTTGCGAAGGCGCGTTGCCGGCAGCAAAAGACAAGTGCATCAGGTCGTTCATGGGGCCATTCTGTGGTTTCAAGCTGCATGGTGCCCGATGCGCCATCAGGATTGCATATGGAAGCCGTACCGGACGGGTACACCCCCTCTCGAAAGTCCTCGCGGTCAGAGCGATGGCGTCTGCCGGGTGCGCTCCAGGCGCTCCAGATCAAAGCCCTGCGCCTTGAGCCGCGCCAGCAAGGCATCGTAGGCCGGCTCGCTGACGGTGGGCGTGCGCGACAGCACCCACAGGTACTCGCGTTGGGGCTCGCTCACGGCCACCAGTTGGTACTGCGCGTCCAGGTCAACCACCCAGTAGTCGCCCCAGACAAACGGCAGCAGGGACAACCAGGCTGGCGCAAAGCGCACCTGCAACCTGGGCGATGTGGCTGCGCCGATCTGGCGGGCTTCGCCCACCGCCTCGTCAAATTCGCCGTTCGCTTTGCGGCAGCGGTTGGTGACTTTCACCGTGCCACCAGCCTGCAGCTGGTAGGCGGCCCGGGTGTCGGCCAGGCATTTCTTCTGGAACCAGTTGGGGTACTTGGCGATCTCATACCAGGTGCCCATGTAGCGCGGAACGTCCAGTGCCTCCACCGTGCGCAGGGCACCGGGTGCCGGGGCAGGTGGCGATACCACCGGGCTTTGAGCGGCGGCGGCAGTCCAGCCAAGGCATAAAAACAGTGCGAGACTGAGGTGTTTCATGCGCCAAATTCTAGGCTTGCAAGCCGGAGTCCCATGCGCGAAGGGACTTACTGCGCCTGCGTGCAGGAAAGTACCGGCCAAGCGCGCCGTTACAGCAGCTGATCCCTGGCGAGGAAATACTTGCGTGCGTAAGCCACCAATTGGCCGTCGGACGGGTGATCCACCGTCTCCACGCCCACCACCTTGCTCACCAGCGCGGCGTCATGGGCATGGATGTGTTTGACCAGTTGCAGCTTGGCCTGCGCGGGCCCGACGATCAGAATTTCGCTGGCCCCTGCCAGCGCCAGTGCAATGCGGTGGTAGTAGTCCTGGTCTTCCGGCACGCGGCCAGTGCCCAGGGTGCCCGCCTTGGAATGCAGCTTGTGGTGCGGGTTGGCGGGCTGGACTACCGACTTCTCCACATCACCAGGGCTGATGTGCATGACATGGGCCTCCACATGGTCGAGCCAGACGAGGGCATGGTAGTGAGACATGGTGCGCTCCTTGCGTTGCGCGAGCCAAGCGGCACAAGCCTTAGTAACGCTGTGCGTTTCATTTCAGCGGCCGCCTGCTTGCCTGTGCATCATGCGCCTTGCGGCTGCAGTTGGGTAGGCGCGCAAGCCTGCGACGAGGCCGCAGGCGACCTTCCATGATGCAGGTCAAATGCCGGTGAAAGAAACAAAAAATAGGCCGTTGCACGTCTTTGACCGTCAAGAAAATGTGATCCAGTACCGGCGATTCCTTGGATGGAGGGGGACGCAATCATGCTCTCAGCGCATCGGCAAACCGCGCCCGCTCGGCCTGCAGGCGGTCGTACTCGGCGGCGAAGTTGCGGTAGGCCTTGAATAGCCGGGCAATCAACATCCACCACAGCTGCACGGTGGAAGACTTCACCACCCTGGGCCGCGACACCGAAAGCCAGGTGCTGGCCCGCGCCGTCAAGTGGCACAGCGAGCACCGTGTGCTTCTCAACGGCCACCGTACCATCATCTTCAAGTGAGCGTGGGCGCCGCATCGCCATAGTTCTGCGGCGTGGCGGCGCCACCGCATGCGTCCACGCCGGGCTGAAGCGAATGGGGGAATGAAACGGGTGTGAAAGCTCAGCGTTCACTGCAGGCGCAGAGCGGTCCATTGCATAGACCTTGCACCATTGCACGAGAATCAACCGGAAGTGGCTCCGGTGGCCACGCCCATCCCTACATCCCATGCCCATACACCCTGAAGCGGAACTACCCCTTGTTGACATTGCAGCACTCTGCGGCGAGGCGGCGCATCCGCAACGCGGGCAGGCGACGGATGCGCTGATCACCGCGCTATCCAGCGTGGGTTTTGCGGTGCTGCGCGGGCATGGTGTGGCCGCCGCGGTGACGCAGCAGATGCGCGCCGCAGTGGCTGCGGTATTTGATACGCCACGGGAGACCTACCGGGACTTCATCGTGCGCAAGACCAATTACCGGGGTTATGTGCCGCTGGGTTACTTCACGCCCAATTCCGGAGTGGGCGACGCGGACCATTACGAGGCCTGGAAGTTGCACCAGGAGACCGCCCCTGACGACCCGGTATGCGCGCAAAGCAAGCTGTACGGCCCCAACCGCTGGCCCCCTCTGGCGCTGAACGTGCGCGCCGCAGTCAGCGCCTATTGGGCGGAGATGGACCGCATCAACCGCTGCGTGCTGGAGGCCATTTGCGAGGGTTTGGGGCTGGACACCACCGGGGTACTGGAGATGCTGCACCAACCGCTGACCAACATGACCTTGCTGAACTACCCCGGCACCACGCCCAGGGATGCGTGGGGCATTCACCCGCACAAGGACTTCAACTTTCTGACCCTGCTGGCACATGACCCGGTGGGCGGGCTGGAAGTGCGCCGTCTGGATGGAAGCTGGATAGACGCCCGCTGCCCACCCGATGCGCTGGTGATGAATGTGGGCGATATGCTGGAGCTGTTAACGGGCGGGCGGCTGGTGTCAACGCCGCACCGGGTCGTCAACCGCAGCGGCAGGCAACGCATGAGCTTTCCCTATTTTTCCGTGCCGCGCCACGATGTGGTGGTGCGTCCCTTACTCCCGCCGCTGCCGGGGTTTGAGCGCGCGCCCTTGCAGGCCGGAGCAGCCAGCGCCAACATCTGGACCTCCAATTGGCCGGACGAGCACAGTACCCTGGCAGCACAGGACCTGGGCGACTACGGCGGCTGAGTCGCCACTGCACCGGCGCCAAGGCGGCTCTTGCACAATCGCTGGTGCGCTCAGCCACCGAATGGAACGTACCCAGGAGCCTGTCCATGCATGAAGTCAGTCTGGCAGCCGGCATTTTGCTGCTCGTGGAGCAGGCCCGTGCGCGCGACCCGTTTGAGCGCGTCACCCATTTGCACCTGCAGGCCGGTGCCCTGGCCGGTGTCGAACGCTTCGCCCTGCGCTTTGCGCTGGAGGCGCTGGCGCCCGGCACGGTTCTGGAAGGCGCGCAGCTTGCGATTGACGAGCAACCGGGCACGGCATGGTGCGTGCCCTGCGGGAAAAGCGTGCCGGTCTTCTCGCGCCTGGAGCTGTGCCCGCTGTGCGAGGGCGCGCAGCTGCAGGTCACAGGCGGCACCGATCTCACGGTGGTGGACATGCGTGTTGTGTGACCCCCTGCGTTTGCCCCAGAATCTACCGAATCAACAGGAGTTGGCTATGTGCGTTGTATGCGGCTGCAGCAGCCCCGCCACCGCGGTGGCAACAGAACCCCAGGTCCACCCCCTCAGTGGCGACCTGCACTATGGCGCGGGTGCGGCACGGGTCTCCGTGCCCGGCATGGGCCAGGAGCGCACGATTCAAATGGAGGTGGACGTGTTGGGCGCCAACAAGGCGGTGGCAGCGCAGAACCGCGCCCACTTTGCGTCGCACGGTGTCAGCGCCTTCAACCTGGTGTCGGGCCCCGGCTCCGGCAAGACCACGCTGCTGTGTGCCAGCATTGAAGCCCTGCGCAAACGCGCACCGGGTCTTCCGGTGGCGGTGATTGAGGGCGACCAGCAAACCAGTTTTGATGCCGACCGCATCCGCGCCACCGGCGCCCCGGCCGTGCAGGTGAACACCGGCCGGGGCTGCCATCTGGATGCGCCCATGGTGGCGCGGGCCTTTGGGCAACTGGATTTGCATGCGGGTGCGCATGACCCTGCAGAGGCCCATGCGCATGACCCTGTGCAGGACCCTGCAGCCCGGGCGATCCTGTTTATCGAGAACGTCGGCAATCTGGTGTGCCCCGCCCTGTGGGACTTGGGCGAGGAGGCCAAGGTGGTCATCCTCTCGGTGACCGAAGGGGAGGACAAGCCGCTCAAATACCCCGACATGTTTGCTGCCGCCAGCCTGATGCTGCTCAACAAGGTGGACCTGCTGCCGCATGTGCGCTTTGACGTGGTGAAGTGCATCGACTACGCCCGCCGCGTCAATCCCGGTATCCGCGTATTGCTGGTCTCCGCCGAAACCGGCCAGGGCATGCAGGCGTGGCTGGACTGGGTGCTGGGCGTGGACGCATGAGCTTTGCGCTGCTGCGCCAGCAGTTACCCGTGGCCGCACCGGCACGGGTGCTGGCCTGCGGCGCCTGGCTGAAGAACACCGCCTGCCTGCTGGACGGTGATGCACTGTGGATTTCGCCGCTGCATGGCGACCTGGGCACGCCGCAGGCGCGGGCCGCCTTGCTGGACTCGGTGGCGCGGTTGCAGCAACAGGCCAGCGGGGCGATTGATGCGGTGGCGCACGACCTGCATCCGGATTTTTTCAGCACCGAGGTGGCACAGCAACTGGCGCAACGCTTAGGCGTGCCGGCCATCGCGGTGCAGCACCACCATGCCCATATCGCGCAGGTGCAGGCGCAGTGCGCGCCGGGCCAGGCCTTGCTGGGTTGGGCGCTGGATGGCGTGGGCTTGGGGACCGACCAGACGGCCTGGGGCGGGGAGTTGCTGTGGGTGCAGGATGCCCGGTTTCAACGCATCGACCATCTGCCGCCCTTGCTGCTGCCCGGCGGCGATAGGGCCGCCCGCGCGCCCTGGCGCATGGCCGCGGCCGCGCTGCATCGCCTGGGTTTGCCAGTGCAGCAGGCTGCGCATCGGAACGACAGCGGCCAACCGCTGACCGGCACACGGGCTGCCGATGCCGTATTCGGCGAAGCGAGCTTTGCCCACTTGCGCACCGGCACGCTGGCACCTGTTCCAGCAGCCAGCCTCCAGGGGGTTGGCAACATGATGGCGCTTGGCCTGAACTGCCCCCCCACCACCAGCGCCGGGCGCTGGTTTGATGCGGTGGCCGGGCTGCTGGGCATCTGCTGGTGGCAAACCGAAGAGGCGCAGGCGGCCCTCGCTTTGGAGCAAAGGGCCGCCCAGTGGCTGGAACACCACCCGGCACCGCTGCCGGACGCCGAACTCATTGCCGACGGGCTGAATCTGGATGTGCTGCTGCGCCGCCTGCTCGCCCTCATGGCCGGCAAGGTAGCCGACCCCGCAGCCTACGGCGACGCGCAATCCCAGGCCGCCGCGCTGTTCCATGTGGCACTGGCCGATGCACTCGCACGCGCCGCCATTGCCGCCGCGCAAGACCACCGGATCAACGGCCTCGCGCTCAGCGGCGGCTGCTTCTTCAACCGCATCCTGCGCAGGCGCATGACCGACACGCTCACGCAAGCGGGCCTTACCGTGCACCTGCCAACGGAGGGTGCCTTTGGCGACGCGGGTCTGGCGCCGGGCCAGGCCTGGGTTGCCGCGCACAGCCTGCGCGACAGCAGCAACGCGCACACCATTCAACCCGCAAGGAACACCCTATGTGCCTAGCCATACCGGCCCGTATCGTGGCCTTGAGCGGCCTGGAGGCCACCGTCGATCTGGGCGGCGTGCGCAAGACCATCTCCATCGCCCTGGTGCCCGAGGCGCAACTGGAAGACTATGTGATCGTGCATGTGGGCCATGCCATCGGCCTGATCGACCCGCAGGAGGCCCGGCTCACGCTGGAGTTGTTTGCCGAACTCGGCGCCCGCAGTGCCGCGCAAAGCCCGGCATGAAATACATAGACGAATACCGCGACGGCCAACTCGGCCAGCAGATTGCGGCGCGCATTGCGGCCGAGGCCTTGCCCGGACGCAGCTACCGCTTCATGGAGTTTTGCGGTGGCCACACCCATGCGATTGCGCGCTATGGCATCACCGAACTGCTGCCGCCAAACGTGCGCATGGTGCACGGCCCGGGCTGCCCGGTCTGCGTGCTGCCGATCGGCCGCATCGACCAGGCGATTGACCTGGCGCTACAGCGTGGCGCCATCGTCACCACCTATGCCGACACCCTGCGCGTGCCCGCGTCGAACGACCTGTCGATGCTGAAGGCGAAGGCGCGCGGTGCCGATATCCGCATGGTGTATTCGGTGAACGATGCGCTGAAAATTGCCCGCGACAACCCGGCGCGCGAGGTGGTGTTTTTTGCCCTCGGCTTTGAGACCACCACGCCGCCCACCGCGCTGGCGCTGCAGACCGCGCAGCGCGAGGCCCTGCACAACTTCAGCGTGCTGTGCTGCCATGTGCTGACACCGGCGGCCATCACCCACATTCTGGAATCGCCCGAGGTGAAAGACTGGCGCACGGTGCCGCTGGACGGCTTTGTCGGGCCCGCGCATGTGAGCATCCTGATCGGCTCGCGCCCCTACGAGGGCTTTGCGCGGCAGTACCAAAAACCCGTGGTGATTGCCGGCTTTGAGCCGCTGGACGTGCTGCAGGCCATCCTGATGCTGGTGCGCCAGGTCAACGAAGGCCGCGCGGTGGTAGAAAACGAATTCACCCGCGCCGTCACGCGCGACGGCAATGCGGCCGCCATCCGGGTGGTGGCGGAGGTGCTGGAGGTGCGCGACCGGTTCGAGTGGCGTGGCCTGGGGGAGGTGCCCCACAGCGCGCTGAAAATCCGGCCGGCGTATGCGCCATGGGATGCCGAGCGCAAATTCGACCTGCCATACCACCGGGTAGCGGACCACAAGCAGTGCGAATGCGGCGCCATTCTGCGCGGCGTGAAGCGCCCGACCGACTGCAAACTGTTCGGTACGGTGTGCACCCCCGAGTCGCCCATGGGCTCGTGCATGGTGTCGTCTGAGGGCGCGTGTGCGGCGCATTATTCCTACGGGCGCTTTCGCGATATTCCGATGGTGGCGGCGTGAGCAAAAAATACACCCGCCCGCTGGACATCCGGGGAGGCCGCGTGGACATGAACCACGGTGCAGGGGGGCGCGCCAGCGCGCAGCTGATTGAAGAGATTTTTCTACGCGCTTTTGACAACGAATTTCTGCGCCAGGGCAACGACGGCGCCACCCTGCCCCTGCCGCCCGACCTGCTGCCGGGCGCGAGGCTGGTCATGGCCACCGATGCCCATGTGGTCTCGCCGATCTTTTTTCCCGGTGGAGACTTGGGCTGTCTGGCGGTGCACGGCACGCTCAACGATGTGGCCATGCTGGGCGCGCGCCCGCTGTACCTGTCGGCCAGCTTCATTCTGGAAGAAGGCTATACGCTGGCTGACCTGCAGCGCATAGCGACCAGCATGGGCGCTGCGGCGCGGGCGGCGGGTGTGCCCATCGTCACCGGAGACACCAAGGTGGTGGAGAGGGGCAAGGGCGACGGCGTCTTCATCAGCACCACCGGCGTGGGCGTTGTGGCCCCCGGTGTGCACATCGGCGGTGACCAGGCGCGCGCGGGTGATGCGGTGCTGGTCTCGGGCACCCTGGGTGCGCATGGTGTAGCCGTGCTGTCCAGCCGCACATCAATGGAGTTCGAGACCACGATCGCGTCCGACACCGCTGCGCTGCATGGCATGGTGGCGCAACTGCTGGCGGCCCTGCCTGCGGGCAGCGTGCACGTGCTGCGCGATCCCACGCGCGGCGGCCTGGCCACCACCCTTAACGAGATCACGCGCCAATCGGGCGTTGGCATGCTGATCGACGAGAACCAGATCCCGGTGCTGCCCCAGGTGCAAGCCGCCTGCGAACTGCTGGGGCTGGACCCGCTGTACATCGCCAACGAGGGCAAGATGGTGGTGGTCTGCGCGCCCGAGGCTGCGCAGGCCGCGCTGGCCTGTCTGTGCGGGCATCCGCTGGGGCTGGCGGCCTGCCGCATAGGCACAGTCACACAAGACCCGCACCACTTTGTGCAAATGCAGACCCGCATGGGCGGGCGCCGTGTGGTGGACTGGCTCAGCGGCGAACAGCTGCCGCGCATCTGCTAGCGCGCAAGGCGCCCCGAAGCGCACCGGGTCCGGGCCGGCACCGGCGGGACCCTGGCCAAGGCCCTGTGGCCTGGCTTTTGCTTGGTAGCATGGGATGATCAGGGCCTTGCCTGACGCGGCAAGTCCCCCCTTCAGTCCACCCTCTGAAAGCGACGATGCGTTACCACACCACCCTGGGCGGCCAAGGCTTCCCGTTCGATGATCTGCGCCAGGTCATGGCCTGTGCCAGCCCGGCGCGTTCGGGCGACTACCTGGCCGGCCTGGGTGCCAGCAGCGCGCTGCAGCGCATGGCCGCCCGTTACGTGCTGGCCGATGTGCCGCTCAAGGTGTTTCTGAGCGAAGCCCTGATTCCCTACGAGAGCGACAACGTCACGCGCCTGATCCTGGACCGCCATGACGCCGCCGCCTTTGCCCCGGTGGCGCACCTGACGGTGGGCGACTTCCGCAACTGGCTGCTGGGCAAGGCCGCAACGCCTGCCGTGCTGGCAGCCCTTGCGCCGGGCCTGACGCCTGAGATGGTGGCGGCGGTGAGCAAGCTCATGCGCAACCAGGACCTGATGCTGGTGGCGCGCAAATGCAGCGTGGTCACACGCTTTCGCAACACGCTGGGGCTGCCGGGCCGGCTGGCCGTGCGCCTGCAGCCCAACCACCCGACCGACGATCTGCGTGGCGTGGCCGCCTCGGTGCTGGACGGGCTGATGATGGGTGCGGGCGACGCGGTGATCGGCATCAACCCGGTGTCCGACAGCCAGGCCACGCTGGCGCGCCTGTGCCATCTGTTCGATGACCTGATCCAGCGCTTTGACATCCCCACCCAGGGCTGCGTGCTGACCCACGTGACCAACACCCTGAAGCTGATGGAAGACGGCGTGCCGGTGGACCTGGTGTTCCAGTCGATTGGCGGCAGCGAGATCACCAACCGCTCCTTTGGCGTCACGCCGGAGCTGCTGGCCGAGGCCTGTGATGCGGCGCGCGCGCA
>CANCER010000065.1 GCA_947375135.1 Comamonadaceae bacterium
GTCGTCCTCCACCACATGAAAATTGTGCTGGTTGGCCAGCTGCAAAATGCGGTGCGCGCTGGCCGGGCTCAGGCTGTAGCCGGTGGGGTTGTGCAGCACACTGACGCTCACAAATAGCTTGGGCGCATGCTCCTCGGCATAGCGCGCCATCACCTCCAGATCCGGCCCGTCGGCAC
This sequence comes from Comamonadaceae bacterium, assembly GCA_947375135.1. Classification (GTDB taxonomy): domain Bacteria; phylum Pseudomonadota; class Gammaproteobacteria; order Burkholderiales; family Burkholderiaceae_C; genus Allorhodoferax. The sequence continues at coordinate 177 of CANCER010000065.1, forward strand.
GGCGCGGCACGGGCAGGATGCGCATGCCCAGGGCATCGAGCCGGGCGAACTCCACCGCCCAGCCGGGCTCTTCCACCATCACATAATCCCCCGCGCGCAGCAGGGTGCGACTAACGATGTCCAGCGCGTGGGTGGCGCCAATGGTGGTGATGATCTGTTCGGGCGCGGCCTGCACGGCCACGGCTTTGAGCTTGTTGGATACCGCACGGCGCAGGCCTGCGTCACCGGCAGGCTCGCCGTATTGCAGCGAGAAGGCGTTCATGTCCTTGGCATTGCAATAGCGCCGTACCGCGCTGGACAAAAAAGTGGTCTGCAACCACTCCTGCGGCAGCACGCCCATGCCGGGCTGCGGCTTGTCGCTGATGCCGTGGAACATGCCGCGTATCAGCGCCGTGGCGTTCAGCGGGGCGCGGTGCTGCACCGCGCTCGCTGCAGCTGCAGCACCTGCAAGGGCTGGCCCGGCGTCGGCCAGCGCAGCCGTTGACGGCTGCAGTTGCCCCGGACCCGTGCTGCTCTCGCGCACAAAAAAGCCACGGTTGCGCCGCGCTTCCACCAGCCCCTGCGCCAGCAGCTGGTCATAGGCGCCCACCACCGTGGAGGGGCTCACACCCTGCTGCTGCGCGCACTGCCGCACCGAGGGCAGGCGCGCACCGGGCGCCAGCAAGCGGTCGCGGATGCGCTGGGCGAAGCGGGCCGCCAACTGTTCGGTGAGCGACTGGGCGCTGCTTTTCATCAACACGGCAACTCCTGCGCGGCTTGTGCCAGCCGCAATTCCAATACAGTTTGAAAAATGTTCACGCCAACTGTACTGCAACTGTGCTGTTTTTAAACGTACAGTGGGAAGCATGCAGCCCTGTTCCTCCACCCCGCCAAGCCGCCCATGCACCGCATGAAAAAAGAGACCCGCGGCATGTGGCTGGGCGTTCTGGGCGTGGCCATTTTTGCCGTGACCCTGCCCATGACGCGGCTGGCCACCGGCAGCACGCAGGACCCGCAGCTCTCGGCCTGGTTCATCACCTTCGCCCGCGCCGCCCTGGCAGGCTGCCTGTCACTGGTGTTTCTGGGCCTGACCCGTTCGCCACGGCCCACTGCGGCACAACGCAAACCGCTGTTTCTGGCCATGCTGGGCAACGCGGTGGGCTTCCCGCTGTGTCTGGGCCTGGCGCTGCGCCATATCACCTCCGGCCACGCCGCGGTGTTCACCGCCCTGCTGCCGCTGGCCACGGCCGCCCTGGCCGCCTGGGTGCTGCACCAGCGGGCCCGCCTGGGCTTCTGGGTCTGCGCCGGCTTGGGCGCGGTGCTGGTAATGGCGTTCTCGCTGTTGCGCGCGGCCCAGCATGCGCAGGGCTTTACGCTGGAATGGGCCGACCTGCTACTGCTGGGCGCCATCCTGTCGGCCGCCATGGGCTATGTGTTTGGTGCGCAGGTGACGCCGCAACTGGGCGCCGAGCGCGTGATCTGCTGGGTCTGCGTCATGGCCCTGCCGTTTAGCGTGCCGGGTGCCCTGCTCAACTGGCCCACCGGAGAAATCCACCGCGCCTCCTGGCTGGCGCTGGGCTATGTGGGGGTGTTTTCCATGTGGGCCGGCTTCTTCGCCTGGTACCGCGGCCTGGCCCTGGGCGGCGCGCTGCGGGTGAGTCAGGTGCAGCTGCTGCAACCCTTCTTCAGCATCCTGGCCGCCGTGCCTCTGCTGGGCGAAGCGCTGGACCCGGTGACCCTGGGCTTTGCACTGGCGGTGGTGGCGGTGGTGTTTCTGGGCAAGCGCTTTGCGTCCGGGCCCAGCCCGACCGCAACGGCAGTTACCAAGCCGGCTGCGACATGAATGGGTTGGCTCAGCTGCCGCGCTTGCACGCCACCCTTCGCAGACCCTGAATGGAGCTATCCACCATGTTTTCCGCAGCCTTCATCTTCGAGCCCGGCACCTACGACGAACGCTTCCACGCCCTGGACGCCCAAATCGAGGCCGCAGCGAATAGCAACCCCGGCTTTCTGGGCCGCGAGACCTGGCAGTCGGAAGACGGTAAGCGTTTCAATGCCACCTACTACTGGACCGATCTGGATGCCCTGAAGGCCTTTTCGCACAATCCGCAGCACCTGGAGGCCAAGCGCGACTACCAGCGCTGGTACAAGGGTTTTCACATCGTCATTTCCGAGGTGATCCGCTCTTATGGCGACGACAATCTGCAGCACATCACACCCAACCAACGTTCCTGAAATTCCCCTAAAGCAAGCAAGAAGAACACCATGAGCACCACCCACTGGACCCTGGCAGCACGCGCCGCCAAGATGAACCCCTCCGTGATCCGCGAAATCCTCAAGGTCACCGAGCGCCCCGGCATCATCAGCTTTGCCGGTGGCCTGCCCTCCAGCAAGACGTTCCCGGTGGCGGAGTTTGAAGCGGCTTGCGCCAAGGTGCTGCGGGATGACCCGGCCGGAGCGCTGCAATACGCCTCCAGCGAAGGCTATGCGCCGCTACGCGAGCAGGTGGCCGCCATGTTGAGCGAACAGGCTGCCGCACAAGGCCAGCATTGGGACGTAAACGCCGGCAATGTGCTGATCACCACCGGCTCGCAGCAGGGCCTGGACCTGGTGGCCAAGGTGCTGCTGGACAAGGGCAGCCGCGCGCTGGTGGAGTCGCCCACCTACCTGGGTGCGGTGATGGCCTTTGTGCCCATGGAGCCGGATGTGGTCAGCGTGGCCAGCCACGACGAGGGCATTGACGTGGACGACCTGCGCGCCAAGGCCGTGGGCCATGACGCGCGCTTTCTCTACGTGCTGCCCAACTTCCAGAACCCCACCGGCCGCACCATGAGCGAGGCCGGCCGCGCCGCCCTGAGCGCCACCGCCGCCGACCTGGGCCTGCCGCTGATGGAAGACAACCCCTATGGCGACCTGTGGTTCGACACGCCGCCCCCGCCCTCGCTGACCGCGCGCAACCCCGACGGCGGCATTTACCTGGGCTCGTTCTCCAAGGTGCTGGCACCGGGTTTGCGCATGGGCTTTATCGTGGCGCCTTCTGCCGTGTACCCCAAGCTGCTGCAGGCCAAGCAGGCGGCCGATCTGCACAGCCCCGGCTTCAACCAGCGCCTGATTTACGAGGTGTCGCAAGACGGCTTCCTGGCCCGCCACGTGCCCACCATCCGCGCGCTCTACAAGAGCCAGCGCGACGCCATGTTGCATGCGTTGGCGCAGCATTTCCCCGATGCGGCCACGCAGCCGGAACAGTCCCTCACCTGGAACAGCCCTGCGGGCGGCATGTTCCTGTGGGCGCGTCTGCCGGTGGGCATGAACGCGGTCGACCTGCTGCCCCACGCCGTGGACAAGGGCGTGGCCTTTGTGCCCGGTGCGCCGTTCTACGCCAGCGAACCGGATGCGCGCAGCATCCGCCTGTCGTTTGTGACGCCCAGCGTGGAAGAGATTCACCGCGGGGTGGCGGCGCTGGCTGCGGCCATCAAGGAACAGCAGGGGCGTTGAACGTGCTGCCACGCACACGCCCTTTCAGCCAGGTCGACGTCTTCACCGCCAAACCGTATTTCGGCAATGCCCTGGCCGTGGTGCTGGATGGCGACGGCTTGTCAGAGGACCAGATGCAGCGCTTCGCTGCGTGGACCAACCTGTCCGAGACCACCTTCCTCCTGCCGCCCACCCCGGAGGCGGCAGCCCAAGGCGCCGACTACCGGGTGCGCATCTTCACCACGGCCTATGAGATGCCGTTTGCCGGCCACCCCACGCTGGGCAGTTGCCACGCCTGGCTGGCCCATGGCGGCGTGCCCCGGGACCCGGCGCGCATCGTGCAAGAGTGCCAGGTGGGGCTGGTGCCGCTGCGGCGCGACGGCACACGCCTGGCCTTCGCGGCGCCGGCGCTGCAAAGGCAGGCCGCCAGTGCGTCGCTGTGGCAGGCGCTACCGGAGGCATTGGGCGTGGAGCCCGGGCAACTGCTGGCGGCCCAGCATCTGAACAATGGCCCGCGCCACTTCGGCGTCTGGCTCGACAGCGTGGAAACGGTGCTGGGCCTGCAGCCCAGGCTGGCGCAACTGGAAGCGCTGATGGCCCAGGGCGGATTCACCGGACTGGGCGTTGCGGCCCGCTGTGACGCGCCCGCGCCCCTGATCGTGCGCTCCAACCGCGAGGCGCGTGCCTTTGGAACACGCAGCGCGGCCATCGCCGACACCCTGGCGACCGGGGATGCACCGGATCTGGAAGTGCGCTTTTTCTTCGCCCGCGGCGATGGCGTGGCCGAAGACCCGATCACCGGCAGCTTCAACGCCAGCCTGGCGCAGTGGCTGATTGCCGACGGACTTGCACCCGGGCGCTACGTCGCCGCCCAAGGCAGCTGCATTGGCCGCGAGGGCCGTGTCTATATCGAACAGGACGCCAGCGGCCAGGTCTGGGTCGGTGGCGACTCGGTCACCTGCATCGAAGGCTCTGTCCTGATGTAAGCGGCACCAGGCCACCCTGCACCGCTGGAGCAGACTCCAGCATTGCTCCAACACAACAACGCCCCATGCCCCTGCACATTCCCACCCCGCTGATCGAATCCGCCCCGCTGTCCCGTGCCGCCGGTTGCGCCATCTGGCTCAAGCTCGAAGCCCTGCAGCCACCTGGCTCATTCAAGATCCGCGGCATCGGCGCGGCCTGCGAGCGTTACGCGCAAGAAGGTGCGAAACGCTTCGTGTCGTCGAGCGGCGGCAATGCCGGTCTGGCGGTGGCCTATGCCGGACGGCATTTGGGAATCCCCGTCACGGTGGTCGTGCCGCAGACCACTTCGCAACGGGCCAAGGAACTTTTGCAACTGGAAGGCGCCGAGGTCATCGTGCACGGCGCCAGTTGGCAAGAGGCCAACGCACTGGCGCAATCCATGTTGCAAGACAGCGATGCCTTCCTGCACCCCTTTGACAACCCGCTGCTCTGGACCGGCCATGCCAGCATGATCGACGAGGTGGCGGCTGGCGGCCACAAGCCGGACGCCGTGCTGCTCTCGGTCGGTGGCGGTGGCTTGCTGGCCGGCGTGATGGAAGGCCTGGCGCGCAACGGCTGGGGCAATGTGCCGGTGCTGGCGGTGGAAACCCATGGCGCAGCCTCGCTGCACGCAGCCATGCAAGCGGGCCAGCCGACCGCACTGGATGCGGTGACCAGCATCGCTACCTCGCTGGGTGCGCGCCAGGTGTGTGCCCGTGCGTTCGAACTCAGCCAAAGCGGCAAGGTGCACAGCGTATTGGTGTCAGACCAACAGGCCGTGGCCGCCTGCAGCCGCTTTCTGGACGACCACCGCCTGCTGGTGGAGCCGGCCTGCGGCGCCGCGCTGGCCGTGGCCTACGACAGGCCCGAAGCGCTCGCGGCATTCCAGAAGGTAGTGATAATTGTGTGTGGCGGCGCCACCGCCAGCGCCGACAATCTCAGGAAATGGGCGGTGCAACTCGCCTGAACAAAAAAACCAACAAGAGAACGAGAGGAAATTCCCCATGGCTGCCTACGAACTGGCGCAACTCAATATCGCCCACATGAAAACGCCGCTGGACGCGCCCGAAATGGCCGACTTTGTCGCCAACCTGGACCACATCAATACCCTGGCTGAAGCCGCTCCAGGATTTATCTGGCGGCTCCAAAGCGAGGAAGGCAACGCCACCGCCATTCGTCCCTTTGGTGACGACACGCTGGTGAACATGTCCGTATGGGACGGCGTCGCCAACCTGAGCGACTACGTTTACAAGTCCCTGCATGTGGAGATCATGAAGCAGCGCAAAAAATGGTTTGAACGCATGCAAGAGGCTTACCACGTGCTGTGGTGGGTGCCGCAAGGCCACCGCCCGCACGCGTACGAAGCCATGCAGCGCCTGCAAACCCTGCGTGCCATGGGGCCTAGCGACAAAGCGTTCACCTTCAAGCAACCCTTTGCGCAACCAGCATGAAAACCATAGGCCTGATAGGCGGCATGAGCTGGGAGTCCACCGCGCTGTACTACCGCCAGATCAATCTGGCCGTGCAACAGCAACTGGGCGGTTTGCACTCCGCCAAGCTCATTCTGCTGAGTGTGGACTTCCACGAGATTGAAGCCCTGCAACGCGCGGGCGACTGGTCTGCTGCAGGCGACCTCCTGGCCCATGCGGCACGCAGCCTGCAGGCCGCCGGTGCCGACTTTCTGGTGCTGTGTACCAACACCATGCACACCGTGGCTCCAGCGATTCAGGCGGCCGTACACATTCCGCTGCTGCACATTGCCGACCCGACCGCACAAGCCATTCAGCAGGCTGGATTCACCAAAATTGGCCTGCTGGGCACGCGCTTCACCATGGAGCAAAGCTTTTATATCGACCGGCTCAAGCAACAGGGCTTGCAGGTTCTGTTGCCTGCGCAAGAAGACCGCGACACCGTACACCGCATCATTTTTGAAGAGCTGTGTCTGGGCCAGGTGCGCGACGATTCGCGCCAGCACTACCGCCGCACCATGGCCACGCTGGTGGATCAGGGCGCACAGGCCATCATTCTGGGCTGCACCGAAATCACCCTGCTGGTGGGCGCTGCGGACGCCACGGTGCCGCTGTTTGACACCACGGCGCTGCACGCCAGCGCAGCGGCTGAGCGGGCCTTGCGATGAACGAAAAAGCCGTCGCACCCACCGCCCGTTTCCTGACGGGATCGCTCATGCGCCACGTGCTGGTGATGGCGGGCACCGGCGCCATTGGTCTGGTCGCAGTGTTTGCGGTGGACCTGATCAATCTGTTTTACATCTCGCGCCTGGGCGAAAAAGCGATTGCTGCAGCGGTGGGTTTTGCCGGGGTCGTGGCCTTTTTCCACACCTCCATTTGCATCGGCATGATGATTGGCATCACCGCCTGTGTCGCGCGCCTGCTGGGCGCCAACCGGCTGGCGGATGCCAGGCGCATGGCCACACACAGCCTGCTGATCATGGTGGCCGTGACGGCCGTGCTGGGCCTGGGCACGGTGCTGTTTCTGCATCCCCTGCTGGCCGCTCTGGGTGCCACCGATGAAGTGGCCCGCCTGGCCCAACGTTACCTGACGGTGACCATGCCCTCGCTGCCCCTGCTGGGCCTAGGCATGGCCAGCTCGGCGCTGCTGCGCTCAGTGGGGGACGCACGGCGCTCCATGGTGGTCACCCTGGGTGCGGCGGCGCTCACTGCCAGCCTGGACCCGCTGTTTATCTTTGTCTTCGGCCTGGGGCTGGACGGCGCAGCCATCGTGGCCGTGATCTCACGCACGCTCATGGTCACCCTCGGCATGCACGGCGTCTGGCGCGTACACCAGCTGCTGGGGCCGGTGGACAAGCCCAGACTGGCGCCCGATGCGCGCGCGCTGCTGGCCATTGCCGGGCCCGCCGTGCTGACCAACCTGGCCACGCCCGTGGGCGCGGCCTTTGTGACGCACAGCGTGGCGCAGTTCGGCGCCTCGGCCGTGGCCGGCCAGGCGACGGTAGACCGGGTCACACCGGTGGCCTTCGGGTTGATTTATTCGCTCAGCGGTGCGGTTGGCCCCATCCTGTCGCAAAACCTGGGTGCCAAACAGTTCGACCGGGTGCGCGAGACCCTGCGCGCCAGCCTGGGCTTCATGCTGCTGGCCGTGGGTACCGCCTGGTTGCTGTTGGCACTTTTGCAGGAGCCTCTGATCCGGGCGTTTTCGCTGGAAGGCATGGCCGCAGAAATGGTGCATGCGTTTTGCGCCTGGGTCTGTGCCAGCTTCTTCTTTGCCGGCGCCCTGTTTGTGGCCAACGCGGCCTTCAACAACCTGGGCCGCCCGCTGTGGTCCACCGGCTTCAACTGGGCGCGCGCCACCCTGGGCACCATCCCCTTCGCTTGGTGGGGGGCACATTACGGCCCTGTGCAGGTGATGGCCGGCCAGGGCGCGGGCCTGGTGATCTTTGGCACCTTGGCCATGTTGGCCTCGCTGCGCTTGACGCGGCAATTGGGCGGCACCGGCAGGCCACCCTGAAGGGCTCCCTCCGCCTGTGCAAAAAAGTGGGCACCGGCCGCCGGTTGGTTGCCGGTTTACTGTCGGGAATGGCTCGCGCAGTGGCGCAAGTGGATGGCACCGCGCAGGGCGGCATGCTTGGTCACCCGCCCGGCCATTCTTTTGCGCCACATCCGAAACGAGGACGACTTCATGTGCCGTCGCATGAGGGCCACCACCGCAGACTCGTTGATGCCGAACTGCAGCGCGATGGCTTCGAAAGCGGTACGGTCTTCCCACGCCATTTCGATGATGCGGGAGATATCCGACGCGCTGAAGGCGAGCTTCGTGGCAGGCCGGGCCGAACCTTCAGAAGCAGCGGCTTCACTTTCAAGCTGTGGCGCATCCATCATGCTGCAACGCCGGTCCAGCGCAGTGCACTGGCGATACAACAGGCGCTGGCCACGCCGGTGAGCAGCAGGCGCATGGGCAACCAGGCGCGCAGGCCCATGCGGGGGTAGACCGCGCGGTCCGTCGCGAAGCAGGCCCATAACAGGATTGCAATCAGCAACAGGCCGACCGGTGCAGACAACAGCAAGGCAAGCCAAGCCATCAGGCTGGGCAGCACCCCCCAGACCAGCCGGCCGGTGCTGGGGCCACTCGGGTTGCGCATGGTCAGGCCCCAGTGGATGGCGCCCAAAAAACTGAGGATGCTGGCGCTATAGGCCAGCAGGGTCTGTGCAGCCTGGGCTTGCTGGCCGGGAGCCAAAAACCATACACCCAGGGCCAGCCCGACAAACGGCAGCAGGCCGCCATAGCCCAGAACCTGTGCCCAGGCAGAAGGGCTGTTGTAGGCGTACAGGCTCATGGGGCCTCCGGCTGGGCAGTAGCCGGGCCAGTGGTTGCGGCGCCGCCCGCATCGGGTGTGCGCAGGGGTGCGCTGTCTGCGCCCGGGAAACACATGCTTTCGCCATTCCACTGTTGGCCGCACCAGCAGCAGCCTTGCGCATCAATGATGCAGGTACCGGTTCCGCAGCAGCGTTCATCATCTTGCATGGTTGTGTTTCCTTTTATTGGAGTGGGTCGATTGTGGCGGGTTTACCGGTTTACGTCAGCAGTTGTGCCTGCCGGTGCGCAGTGGCCTGGGCGCGGATGGCGTCGCGCGCAGGCGACTCCAGCCGGGCCAGGTTTTTGAGCTGCATGGCCATGCGCGGATTTTTCTTCAGCAAGTCCTCGTGGCGCAGCAAAAAGTCCCAGTACAGCGTGGTGTAGGGGCAGGCCGTGGCGCCGGTGGACAGCGCAGGGTCATAGCGGCAGCCCTTGCAATGGTTGCTCATGCGCTGGATGTATTTGCCGCTGGCCACATAGGGCTTGCTGGCCATCAGGCCGCCGTCACCAAACTGGCCCATGCCCAGGGTATTGGGCAGCTCCACCCATTCCACCGCGTCCACATACACGCTCAGGTACCAGGCATGCACGGCCTGCGGGCGCACCCCCAGCAGCAGCGCATACAGGCCGGTCACCATCAGGCGCTGGATATGGTGGGCATAGCCGTGCTCCAAGGTCTGGCCGATCGCATCCTTCAGGCAGGCCATGTCGGTGTCGCCACTCCAATACCAAGCCGGAAGCCCGGCCTGCGCATCCAGCGCATTGCGCTCCAGGTAGTCGGGCATCTGGGTCCAGTAAATGCCGCGCACATATTCGCGCCAGCCCAGGATCTGCCGGATAAAGCCTTCCACCGCCGCCAGTGGCGCCCGGCCTGCCCGGTAGGCGTCTTCGGCGGCCTGCACCACCTCGCGCGCCTGCAGCAGCTTGAGGTTGAGCGCACAGCTCAGGTGCGAGTGGTAGAGCCAGGCCTCACCGGCCCACATGGCGTCCTCAAATTGGCCGAACAGCGGCAGGCGCTCGGCGATGAAGGCCTGCAGGGCCCGCAGCGCCTGCGCGCGCGTGACCGGCCAGCCAAAGCTGTCGAGCCGGCCGGGGTGGCTGGCAAAGCGGTTTTGCACCAGAGCGATGACTTCTAGCGTCATGGCATCCGGGGCAAAGCGCGTGGGCGGCGGCACCTGCTGGGGGCCGGCCTTGCCGAAGGACTCGCGGTTGTCGGCGTCAAAGTTCCACTGCCCGCCGACCGGGTCTTTGCCCTCCATCAGGATGCCGTGCTGCTGGCGCAGCGCGCGGTACCAGTATTCCAGGCGCAGCTGCTTGCGCCCTTTTGCGTGCTCGGCAAATTCGCGCACGGTGCTGAAAAAATGCGTGTCGTCGCGCAGCTCCAGCGGCAGGCCATGCTGTGCCGCCACGGCGCGCAGGTTGTGCAACACGCGCCAGTCGCCCGGCGCGGTGAGCACCAGTGCGGCGGGTTGCCACTGCATGATGGTTTTGCTGAGCTCCTGCTGCAAGCTGCCCCGGTTGTCGGGCGCCTCCAACCTGGTGTAGACCAGCGGCAGGCCCCGGGCGCGCAGCGCCTCGGCAAAGTGGCGCATGGCGCTTAAAAACACCGCAATGCGCTGCTGGGCGGACCACACGTGGGTGGACTCCTCGGCCACCTCGGCCATCCAGACCAGGTCTTGCGTGGGGTCGAAGCCCTGCAGGGCGGAGGACTGTTCGTCCAGCTGGTCGCCCAGAATGACGACGATGTTGCGCACCTTGGCGGGCAGAGGGGTAGAAGGGCTTGTTGGGTTGGACATGGGTATTTTTGGTGCGCCGGATCGGGCCGTGCAGCCCGTCGGCACTGCACGCCTGGGGCCTAGGGTTTGGGTGGGCCTTTTTTGGCGCGGCAGGCATCGGAGCAATACAGCACCGACTCCCAGTTTTTGGCCCAGGCTTTGCGCCAGGTCATGGTGCGGCCACAGACGGCGCACAGCTTGCTGGGCAGGGATTGCTTATTGCCTTTGAAGTCGTTTTTCATAGTGGTTGTGCGTAGGGATCGTGAGGGGCGTGGGCGCTGATTCAGGCAAACAGGTCGCCCTGCGCCGCAGCAGCATCAGCTCCCGCCGGCGCCCGCTTGCCGCGCGCCGGGGCGGCTTTCTTGCGCCCTTGCCCGGAAGGGGGCAGGCCGCTCTTGCGCGAGCCATGGCGTGCCTGCACGGCGCTGGCCTCGTCGCGTGCCTGCCCGGTCTGGCGCAGGCTGTACATGCGATCCTTGGCCGCCTGCATCGCCAGCTTGTCATCGACCACCGGCGCGGGATAGTCCCCACCGATGGTGCAGCCCGCCATACGCTGCACGCTGCTGTCCATCTTCCAGGGCGCGGCCAGGTAGGGCAGCGGCACGCGCGCCAGCTCCGGGCACCAGCGGCGGATGAACAGACCCTGCGGATCCTGGTCCTGCGCCTGCTTGACGGGGGAATACATGCGCAGCGTGTTGATGCCGGTGGTGCCGCTTTGCATCTGCAGCTGGCTCCAGTGGATGCCGGGCTCAAAGTCTAAAAATTGCCGCGCCAAAAACAGCCCCGTTTCCCGCCAGTGCAGCCACAGGTGGTAGCTGGCAAAGCTCACCAACATGGCCCGCATCCGAAAGTTGAGCCAGCCCGTTGCTACCAACGAGCGCATGCAGGCATCCACCATCGGGTAGCCGGTGCGGCCCGCGCACCAGGCGGCAAAGTGGTCGTGGTTGAAGTCGTTTTCGCGCAGGCCGTCGCACACGCGGGCAAAGTTGTGGAACTCGATGCCGGGCTCGTCTTCGAGCTTTTGCATGAAGTGGCAGTGCCAGCGCAGCCGCCCTGAAAAACCGCGCAGCCCATAGGCCATGGCGCGGTCGGGCGTGTTGGCAATGGCCACCTCGGTGGCCTGGTGCACCGTGCGCATGGACAGGGTGCCGAACGCCAGATGCGGGCTTAGTCGGCTACAGCCTTCTTCGGCGCTCAGGGGGCTGGAGAGGGCCTTGCGGTAGTCATACCC
>CANCER010000066.1 GCA_947375135.1 Comamonadaceae bacterium
GTCGTAGACCACGGCCTGCATGCCGTTGGAAAAGCCCACGCTGCCCAGCCAGTTGGCAAACACATCGCGTGCCGGCAGGGGGTGGCGCCCGCCGGACGCAGCGCGGGTGATGCTGCGCTCACCCTTGGCGCTGAGCGCGTTGTCCAGGTGCGCGTAGACGGCGCCGGGGATGTGGGCCTCCCGGTATTGGGCGGGGCCGGTCTCGGGTTGCATCAGGTCGCAGCTGCAGTCAAACACCATGCAAGCGGTGTTGCCGGACAGCAGGGTTTGCAGTTGCGCAGCGGAAATCAGGGTGGTGTAGGGCGGGGTCATGTGAGGCGCTCGGGTTGGGGTGCAGACAGTGTAGCCATGCATGCAGGGTTGCGAAATCGCAAAGCGCTACAAGCCCGCTTTGAAACAATGGATGCGGTCATCAGAAGAGACGCTTTCTCCACAGCACACAGGGGCACACGGCCATGATGAAATCATTCCTCAAAACGGTGATGACCCCTGCGGCGCGGCATGGCTTGCTTCTGGCGGCGTTGCTGCCACTGGCGCCAGGCGCGCAGTGCCAACCCTTTGACTGGAGTCTGGGGGTCTATGCCGGCCAGTATTACGACACCGAGCCCGCCGGCTTCACGCAAGGCAAGGCCGGTTTTTCGGACCAGTACCTGCTCGCACTCACCGCCAGCAAAACCCTCTGGCGCTCCCCGTCGCTGCCCCTGTCGGTGGAGCTCGATGGCATGGTCGGGCAGCAAGGCGGTGTGGCATCCCTGACGGAAATTGCAGTGGTTCCGGTGCTGCGCTGGAGTGGCTTTCCATGGAACAACACCGTGCAAACCGATTTGCGCTTGGGGCCGCTGGGCCTGTCCCATACCAGCAGCGTGAGCCCCCTGGAGCGCGGCAGCAACGGGCGGGGCAGTCAGACGCTGAACTTCCTGCTGATTGAGTTGGCGTTCTCGCGTCCCGCCCGGCAGGCCGATGAGGTATTCGTTCGCCTGCACCACCGCTGCGCGATTTACGGCTTGCTGAACGACTACGGTGCCAACGGGGAAGACTTTCTGGCGTTGGGCTACCGGCACCGGTTTTGACAGGGCGGCCGGCCTGCAAGGCGCCTGGTTCTCCGCTTCACATGTAGCGCGGCATGGTTTGTGAGGGCCTGAAAGCGATGGTGCCGTGCGCTAGAAGGTCAATGCAGAGGTAGGGGGTGGCGCTGCTGTCCACATCGGTGCTGGCTTGCAGGCCATCCGGCTCCACCACGACCGTCACATGCGCCAGTGTTCCCTCTATATCCACGTCCAGGGCATCTGCGCGCGCGGTGCGCAAATCGGTGGTCACGCCAGGTTGGTGGAAGACCATGCCGCCGTTGACCAGGAGGGTCACGCTCTGGCCGGTAAAGCCATCGTCGAGTGAAATATGCAGTTTCGTCATGCGGGCTCCGGGCCAGTGGTGTTGAAGGGTCCCGGGCACCTGGGCCAGCCTCGCGGGGCTGGGCCAAGGGGCACCGGGACCCGGGTGACAAGGCTACTTCGCAGCCCGCATGGCGGCAATGTCCTGCGCCATTTTGAGCGTTGACTTGGCCGTCTTCTCGTCGCCGCGTTCACGGTGAACCGCTGCCATCTTCTGCAGGCCGCGCATCTTGGTCACGTCGTCGATTGTGCTCTTGCCCGACGCTGCTGCCATCATCAGGCTGTGCCCTTCGGCCACGTTGGCCGCGCGCACCACCATGCCATTGGGTTGGTCCCTGGCAACGGTCTTGAAGGTGCGTGCAGCGTTCACGCCCCTGGCGTAGCGGACGTAGTCGGTGAGGCGGTGCGTGCTGTGCTTCTCCAGCAGCGTGTTGAAGGCCTGGTTGCCGCTTTGCAGGGACTCAGAGTCCGAACCCTGCAGGTAGAACAGGGCACCCTGCTCGTCGCCGAGCAGCAGGTTGGCGACCTCTTCGCTCTCTGCCGTACCCGGATGGCGCACCCGCAGCCTCAGCACATTCGACAACACCTGTGAGCCGTCCAGCGCATGGTAGATGGCACGCAGGGTGTAGACGCCGGGCTGATCAAAGTACAGGCCGCCTTTGCCGAAGCCAATGTAGGCGGCGTCTTCAATCGTTTTTCCTGCGGGCAGGAAGGCCGTCTTGCCGGCCATCAGGTGGTCGATGTAGGGCTCATAAACCACCACCTGGCCGTTGGGCTTGGCAATCACGACGCTGCTCATGCCCTTGTTGGGGTTCACATGCGGAACCACGGTTTTGCCACGCAGATCCGTGGGGTTGAGCGTGAGGTGGATGTACACCGGCTCACCCAAGGCAAAGCTGTCGTGCGTGCCCGCGATATGGAACTGCAGGCCCGACTGGTCGCTGATGGGGTCGGTGAGAATTTCCGGGTTGCTGAGCGAGGAGCCGGTGGCAAACGGGTTGCCGCCCATGATGATGTTGTTGCGAAAGGCGTGGCGCAAATGGATCAGTTCCGGATCGTCAAAGACAAAGCCGAAGGCGGCCCAGAACGCAGCATCGCCACCCGGATAACGCCAGGGGTAGTTCATGTAGGACTTGGCCGATGGCCGGTCCACACCGGGCGGGTTGGCCAGGGACTTTTGCCACGAGTGCAGCAAGTTGAAGCAATGCCCCAACTCGTGCACGTAGCAGTACAGCTGTTCGCGTAGCCGCTCGGGTGTGGTGCCGCCCAGACCCGCATGGAATACGGCACAGCCCTGGCGCTGCAGGCCGGACTGGTCAAACATGATGCCCAGCAAGCCGTCGCCCATTTCATGGTGCTGGCAGACCAGTTGCCACACCGACCATTGCGGCGCCTCGCGCCACAGACTGAAGTGGCGCACCATGGAAGCATGCAGCTCCGCATCCGACCATTTGGCGTTGGTTCCGGCCTCGGTGATGTTGATCACATCGCTTCCTGTGGTGGGCAGCATCTGGATGCCGGCTTCCGCATAGGCCGAGGCGACCGACAGCGTGCGTGCCGGGCCGCCGGAGGGCAGCGCGCCTGTGTTGTAGCTGGAGAAAACCGGCGTGGTGACGTCGGAGACGCGGTCGGTTTCTATGCGCACCGTGCGGAAGTAGCCGGACTCAAACGCGCACACATAGCTGGCTCCCGGTGTGCCGCTGGTGGTGAAAAACTGCAGGGTCGCTGGTGCGGCCGGTTGAAAGATGGTGCGCCGTGGAATGGTGACCTGAACCACGGGTGCGCCCGCGCTGAAGGTGAAACGTCCCTGCCCACGCACGACCACGGAAGTGCTGGTGTTGGTAATGACAGGGCTGTCCACAACAAAGGAGCCGAAATAGCTGAGTGTGGCCCCCGACAGGGAGAAGAAGTCCGCGCTGAGCTTGCGCAGGGGGTGCGCACCGTCCACGTCCACCCGCAGCTCGATCTGGTAGCCGGGCGTGCTGGGGCTGTGGTAACGCCCGTGGGTGGTTCGGCTTAGTACCGGCAGCGGAACGGGCATAGGCAGCGGTTTGACGGGAACATCGAGACTTGTTCCGTGCAAGGCCGTGGGTTCGCCAACGGGGTTGGTGTCTGTGTCGCCGTGGTAGGCGATGACCTCCTTCGCGTGCGTCGCACCGCGTGTGTCTTCCACCGGGGTTTCGGATGGGATGTTGGTGGGATCTTCGAAAGCCATTGGGCACTCCTTATAAAAATGGTGCAGACAAGATGTGCCGACAAGGCACGCCCAAATGCTAGGGAGGGGGCTCTCCGGTGGGCTTGCGAATTCGCAATTCCTGCACGCTGCGGCAAGCCAAAAATCCGTCTTGAAAGCGCGTGGAGCCGCCAGCGCGATGCAACGAACCCTTCCCGGAAAGCAGACTATGAAACGTATGGACCGCACACCTTTGAACACCCGCAGGCGGTGCCCGCAGCCACGTGGTGCCACCTCTGGTGCGGGTGCGTATGAGTGAGTCATCGCGCGTAGCACTGGTTACCGGCGGTACGGTGGGCATAGGGGCCGCCATTTGCGAGGCCTTGCTGGCCGCAGGCTACCGGGTGGCGGCGAACTACGGGCGCAATGTGGACACTGCACGTTGGTTCGAAGCGCGCACCGGTATCGCCACCTTTGCGTGGAATGTGGCGGACCTGGATGCGTGCAACCGCGGCGTTACGCGGGTACAGACCGCGCTGGGCCCGGTGGAGGTGTTGGTCAACAACGCCGGCATCACGCGCGATGCGATGTTGCACAAGATGACCGTTGCGCAGTGGCGCGAGGTGATTGATGTGGACTTGGGGGGCTGCTTCAATATGTGCCGCGCGGTAATCGAGGGCATGCGGGAGCGGCACTTCGGCCGCATCATCAACATCAGTTCGGTCAACGCGCTGTCAGGCCAGGCCGGACAGACCAACTACGCGGCCGCCAAGGCCGGCGTGATTGGGTTGACCAAGTCGCTGGCGCTTGAAAGTGCGCCCTACAACATCACCGTGAATGCCATCGCACCTGGCTATACCGACACGTCCATGGTGGCGGCAGTCAAACCCGAGGTGCTGGCGCACATTCTGAAATCGGTCCCCTGCGGGCGCCTTGCCATGCCAGCCGAGATTGCGCGCGGCGTGCTCTTTCTTGCGGCGGACGATGCCGGCTTCATCAGCGGCTCCACCCTGTCCATCAACGGTGCCAAGTACCTCAGCTAAGGCCTGCCCGGGCTTATGAACACCCCAGGTGAATACCCCGCGCCCTGTGCGCACGACACAGCTTGCACAGGCGACTCTGCCGGCGCCAACACGATTGAATCGGAGTGGTAACCAACTGAATCAAAAGCATTCCTCAGGGAAGTTGACAACTGCGAGGGGCCAAATTTGGGGTCCGACACCGAGCATGGCCAACCGGATTTCCGACTCCCATTCAGTTTCCGGCTTTTCAACCGCCACCATGGACATGGCGCCTTGCGCTTGCGGAGCCGCACGGGTCGGGTGGGCATCGCCTGCAAACCGGAATTCGCGCACCGCATTCAGAAAGCTTGCAACCACCAATTGCTCGTTGCGCTCGCGGCCGATCTCGAACTCCAGCCATTCGCAGAGGGAGAGCCCCAAGCCCAAATCCCTCAGATCGGCGTAGGTGGATGGCCACAGGGAAGGGTGATTGACGCTGAGCCATTTTTGAAAGCCTGCAGCAGTCATTCCCACGTAGTTACCCCCCTGCGGACCAACAAGCTGTTTGGTTCCGGACGGGGTGCTTGGCTTCCAGTAGAGGGGGTTCGACTTGTCGATGCTGTTTCTGGAGTGGACGCTCGGCTGCACCAAGTCTTCTGCATCTGCGCGCTTGCGTAAGAACGCAGGGATTTCAAAATCATCCATGCCTGAGGTGCTTAAGGCATTCACCCGTGCGGCGGCGTTCGTTCGATGGGTTCGCCACACCGAGGGTGCAGCGTGACCTGTGGGTAGCGGGCTTGCATTGGCCTGCGCAACAGGCAAGGCCAGGTCATCCGATCCCGTTCTCAGGGAAATGGACAGGGGTGAAACACGATGGCGAATCACGGAACCCGTACCGCCCCATCCACCCGCAAGCATTTGCGCAACGGTGTGTGCATCCGGCATCGTCGTTGCTTTTTCTGCATCCGTTCGCGCCTGAACCAGAATGAAATGGGTCTCGTCGGTAATCAGCCTGTAGGTGATGGCCAGGTCAATACGCGCTGACGCTGGGCCTCCATTTTTCGGTTGCTTGCCTTCGCGGTACATCTCTGCGTACCGGGCATGGGCGGCCATTCGTGCCAGAACATTGGTGGCTGAATGCGTGAGGCTGAGCGGCGCAACGCCCAGCAGTACATCGTTGTCGGAATCATCCACCTGGCCCCAAAGTCTTGCCGAGGTCAGTTCCTTCACGTCTTCCGGCGTGTCGACGAATGCGTACACGTGCAGGACATCACCTTCAAATGCGGTGGATTGCACTTTCTGCTCCCACCGTGTTTTCAGGGAGTTGGGCCATTTGACGCGCAAGTTTCTGACGCGTGGCGCCCGCATGCGGCCAAACATCCGCAGGATGGCCGGCTCCACTTTTTCGCCTGGTGCAACAAAGTCACAGTAGCCACCGGTTGCTGCGGCGAGTCTTCTGAGGTGCCCCTGCGCAGGGCTTGAGCCAATGGCAACAACAAAGATGCGGTGTTTGGCATGGATTGCGATCTCGATGACCTCATCGATACCTTCAATGTCACCGTCAGTGACCAGGAAGATGTCCGCTTTTCCGGTATCGGTGATGGCGATGGTGGACACCAATGCAGACGCCATTTCGGTGCCGCCCATGTTGGCATGAATACCATCGATCCACCGCATGGCAGAAGCTTTGGCCTGCGCGGTGCCGCTCCACATGCCACGGCTCCGGTGCTCCACGTTGTCACCAAACTTGGAGAGGGAAATCTTGTCTTCCTTGGAAAGACCTTGAACGAAACCAGCCAGAGACCTGCGTGCAGCATCGATGCTGTCGCCCGCCATCGAGGAACTGCAGTCGACAAGGATTTTTGCGTTCAGCCCTCTGGCTCCAGTGGCCTCGAACTGCGGACAGAAACTTGCCATCAGGGCGTGCTGTCCCTCTTGGTAAAAGTCTCGGCTGGCCAACGCGGTGGACTCATTCTTGAGATTGCTGAAGATGAGTATGAAGTCCCTGTCGAGACAGCCCCGCTGCGCAAGCTTGATGAACAGGTCATTTCCAACGCGGGAGTAGCTTGTCTTGTGGCTGGGCGATGAGACGTTGGCATACGCCATGTCGTCCAACAAAGCGACCGTGATGTCAAACGGGTATTCGGCCCAGGTATCCGTGACCGGCACCTGGTGCGGTTGAAAACGACCCGGTGCCGTTGGGTTGCCATAGCGGGGCGCAATGGTGGTGGGCAGCATCAGGCGTATCTGCCCGTGTTCCGGCGAAAGGGTCTGGGCGTAGCGAATCATGATCTTGCATTCCTCGCCCGCCATGAGGTTGCCCAACTCCAGGGTGAAGGAGCCGTCGAAGTTGCGTTCCAGCAGAATGCTGGTGTGGCCCTCGGACAGGGCTTCTTCGTAGTGGGCGCGCGCCGTGTTCTTGGGCGAAACCCCGCCTTTGAGGACCTTGCCATGGATGTCTACTTCCACGTCCATCAGTACCGCACCACCCTGTGGATCGCTGGGCAGTGGGAATGTGTAGGTAATCTCCGCGTTGTTGGCGCTTGCGTTGCGGTAGCGCTGCTCCAAGGTCATCAACAAAAGCCTGCCCTTTACCGCCCCACTGGCCTTGACGCCCAACAGCATGGGCTCCCCCCCAGTGACGCACTCCATCTTCGCCTGACGCAAATTGCGCATTTGTTTTTCCTCGCTGATTTCTGTGTGACAACCGTAAATTTATTTACCGTCAGGCGCATCCGCGTCCTGGTCGGCATGGGATGTGATCGACGCGTACAGAGCCATCACCCCTTTTGCAAATGCCCGAACCTGCCCGGGCGTCATCTGCGCGCGGGTCGGCTCGATGACCATCTCCAAACCATCCGCCACGTGCAGATGGCTGCTGACTTCAATGGATCCGGGCTTTTTGGCTCTGGGTGGTACGGCGGGTTCTTCGCCATGCAAGAGGGCCTTGATGCGCTCAAGGGATACGCCTGCGGCGCTCCATTTCTTGACGAGTAGGACTTGTTCGAGATGCTTGGCCCCATAGCGCGCTGCGCGTGTTTCGCCCTCCGGGCGATCCACAAGGCCGTTTTGCACGTAGTAGCGGAGTGTGCGAACCGGCAAATCTGCAAGTATGCAAAGCGCACTGAGCGTGTGTTGGTCTTGGGTGTCTGGCATTGCGTCAATTACGTACACTTATTTGTGACATGGGTAGTGTACGTAAAGGCAGTGGGATTGCAACCCATTTTTTCAAAGCCATTTGTCCGCTATGTCGAAAGTCGTCGGCCGCAACATTCGCCAGGCAACGCGGTGACCATGCGCGAAAAATTCACCGTCGGCGATGGAGTCAGACGGATTTCGGCTGGGCAGCGTAATCGGCCATTAGCGTTTGCTCACCGAATGTATTTTTCGGGCCTGACTCCGGCCATTCAGTTCGCTCAGAAGCAGTCGTAACGTCGAAGTTCACCGGCGGACCGACGCTTGCTGAGGGACGTCCGGTGGAACGACCAGTTCGGCCTCAAGCACACTACGCATGGCCTTCTTTACGTCCGAGACCTTCAGCGATGAAAGCCAGGACAAGCGTATTGAGCGAAACCCCCTCCGCCTTGGCCCTAGAACTCAGGCGGGCGTGGACAGTACGAGGGACACGAGCCACGAACTTGCCAGAAGCGACGCTTCCACCATTGGGAGCAGGAACCGGAATATCCTTTGCCTTCAACGCAGCAATAGTGGACTTCAGAGCGTCTTTGCCGTTTTCAAGAGCTTCTTCAACGGTGTCACCGTCTGAAAAGCAATCAGAAAAGTCAGGGTAAGAAATTAGAAAACCTCCGCCCTCTTCTGTTGTCAGCGGGCGAACCTCAAACGGATAGTCAATGCGCTTAGCCATGATTCATGCTCCTTCAATGAGTTCGAGGAATTTCTTGACGTAAATCGGCTTAATCGGGCGCCGTGCTGGCACGGGCAGAGTCTTCCCATCTGCACGCACAAACACGCAATGGCTTGAGCCCTCATGCCGCCAGTCAAGTCCATGCTGACGCGCTACCGTTTGAAGCTGTGCAAGTGTCCAATCGAGCGGATTGGTACGCATCGCTTGTAGGAGCTTGGCAGCAGTATTCATTGATGAATGATACTACATACAACATCACCAAACAAGCTAACTCCGTGAGGTCGAACGTTGGCGATGAACAGCGCACAGCCTTTGCGGCGAAGCCGCCTTTTGCTGCTGGGTGTCTGCGTCGATCAAAGGGTTAAATTGACATGAGCGCACCACGTCAAGGCCCACATTTTCGCGTAGCTGGGTCATTTGGAGGAGGCGAACCAATGTTGATTCATTTTCTTTAGGAACTCCTGCGTGATCGGGAAGCCCGATGTATCGCCGATAACCGAGTCAATTCCGCAATACGGACACAACGCGGTTGTTCCATGGTCGAGTTCGTCATCTCCCGCTGCGCCGTCAGGAGAATCCACCCAATCAGTGATTTTCTCCGGCGCAAACACACGGAGGCAATAGAAACACCCACATGCTTCGCTCGCGAATATTTCGTCGCGATGATTAGATGAACGCCTGTGTGCAAGCACTACGTCCGAAGAGATTGAGGAAGACAGCATTGGGGCAATTTAACGTAAAGTTGTGCGGCGAGCGCAGCGAGTCAGAACGAACGTCATGTTAAACATTTATCTCCCCAGTTAAAGCTGTGATTTCTTGTCGCACTGAATCGGGGACATTTTCCCAAGCGGTGGTGGCAGACAATACCAACTCATAGCCTTGTTCTTTGGTCGAGGTAATGATTTGTTGAAACCACTGCCCGTAGCTCCATTCCCTCGGAATCGGTGAAAACAAGAACTTCCCGTCCCCATCCCAACCAACTTCCATGGCCTCTCGATAAATGTATGGAAAGGTGGCCGATAGAGGCCTCACGCAAAGCCGCCCTTGGTCATCAATCGCAACGGAAGCAACTTCATCTTTAACCATGAGGATGTTTAACGTTGGAGCCAAGAGGCGCCGAAGGCGTCCGACTTGGGCGACCAGTTAAAGCGCATTGCCGCCCCCGAGGTGCCCAGCAACCACAGCGACTGCAACTGCGATAAAGCTGACAACTGCAACGAGCAACAGAACGCGTGCCCAGCTAGGCATGCGTCGCCAAAAGGGAAGTTCAAGACTCCACGTTCCGAAGAATTCGAGGGCGGCATAAGTAGCCACACCGACGGGAATTGCAACCATCCACAAACCGAAGGAAGAAAGAAAGGACTTGCCTTCTTGCGGAAACAAAGCGGCGATGCTGGCGACCAGCAAGGCATATAAAAGGCTTGCTATTAGGGCATTGCGGACGCGCTGTCTAGTTCGGTGGGCAAAGAACATGATGCGCTTTAACGTCGAAGTTGAGCCGCGAGCGGCGGCTGGGCACGGAAGGCCCAGAATGAAATGGGGGCCTGTAGTGACCAGCCGTTGCGAGTCGGCTCGAACGCCGGGTTAGGCCGAACTCTCATAGGCAGCTCGATTGGATTGTGCAGGCGGAAAGAAGTAGGAACAACGGAGCGAGGAACCCCGCTGCCGCCGACAAGGCCAGGGTCAGCAAAATGCGACTCTCTGGCGACCACCGCCTACCGATCGTCGGCGTTGCGATAGCCGCTGCGGCGACGGGCAAACTGTACGCGCCTAAAAGGACAGGAACATCCCTTAGCCCGTCAGAAGGTGTGACGAATGACGTGATTACGTAGAGCAGGCCGGTCGCTCCCAGCCAGCCTGCCAGCACGAGCGCGAGGTAGCGACGCAGCCCGTAGTGCAATGGGTATGAGCGCCCGAGCCAAGTGACGATTGAAGTTGCGACGGCCAGAGGGAAGAAGAACAACAGTTGCGCGCGAAACATGTTCTGTGCGGCCTAACGTAATGTATACGGCAAGACCTGCGGATTAATCTGGGAGTTGCGCATTAAACTGACCATGAAATGCTCCTTAAAGTGGCTTGCAGTCTAGCTTGCAAGTCGATACACTGGATAAATAACCAGGTATAACTTTTCCATGAAACCCGGC
>CANCER010000067.1 GCA_947375135.1 Comamonadaceae bacterium
AGGAGCCGCCATGTTGATGAAAAGCAGTGCCCAGTCGCTCACCGAGCAATTGGCCCAGCGCTTTGCCCAGCGCATACGCGACCGCCTGCTGGCGCCGGGCGCGCGCCTGCCCTCGGTGCGCCAGTGCGCGCAGCAGCAGGGCGTGAGCCCCTCCACGGTGGTGGGCGCCTACGACCAGTTGTTGGCGCAAGGCCTGGTGGAGGCGCGGCGCAACCGCGGTTTTTTTGTGCGCGAAAGCAGCCAGACCGCGACGGACCCGGCGCAGACGCTGCGCGCGCGCGGCGCCGGTGCTGCGCCGGCCGCATCAGCGTCGTCCAGCGCAGCGCTGGCCAGTGCCGTGCAGCACCGCGCCCCGCTCAACGCCACGGCGCTGATACGCGGCATGTTCCATGGCATCAGTGACAAGCCCCAGCCCGGCATGGGCGTGCTGCCGCAGGAGTGGCTGCAAACCACCTTTCTCGCCAGTGCCGTGCGGCGCTTTTGCAGCGCGAAGGACCTCAATGCCTTTTCGCTGCAATACGGCGAGCCCGCCGGTGACGCCGGCCTGCGCCGCGCCGTGTCGCACAAGCTCAAAGCGGTGTCGGTGCAGGCCGCGCCCGAGCAGATCATCACCACCGTGGGCGCTACCCACGCGCTGGACATTGTCAGCCGCACCCTGTTGCGCGCGGGCGATTACGTGATGGTGGAGGAGCCCGGTTGGGCGGTGGAGTTCGCGCGCCTGGACGCCTTGGGCATGCGCATCCTGCCGGTGCCGCGCCGCGCCGACGGGCCGGACCTGGAGGTGATGGCGCGCTATGCCCAGGCGCATGCGCCCAAGCTGTTTGTGAGTGTGAGCGTGCTGCACAACCCCACCGGCTTCAGCCTGAACCCGGCCAGCGCGCACCGCATTCTGCAACTGGCCAACGAACACAACTTCCATGTGGTGGAGGACGACACCTACAGCCACTTCGCACCCGTTCACGCCACCCGCCTGTGCGCGCTCGACGGCCTGCAGCGCACCATCTATGTGGGTGGTTTTGCCAAGATACTGGCGCCGAATTGGCGCGTCGGCTACCTGGCTGCGCCACCCAATCTGGTGGAGCGCCTGCTCGATACCAAGCTGCTGTCCACGCTGACCACGCCCGCGTTGCTGGAGAAGGCCTTGGCCTGGTGCGTGGAGCAGGGCCAGATCCGGCGGCATGCCGAGCGCATACGCCAGCGCCTGGACGGCGCGCGCAGCCGCAGCGTGGCGCTGGCACAGGCCCACGGCTTCTCCTTTGCGGCCGAGCCCCTGGGCATTTTCGGCTGGCTGGAGACCGGGGTGGACACCGATGCGCTGTCGCAGCGCATGCTGGATGAAGGTTACCTGCTGGCGCCGGGTGCCCTGTTCCATGCGCAACGCATACCCAGCAGCCTGATGCGCATCAATTTCAGCACCACGCAGGAGCCGGTGTTCTGGGCCACGCTGCAGCGGATGTGCGCGGAGTAGTGCCGGGAGTGCAGGGGACCTGTCAGCCACAGCATGCAATCCTGCTCCCTATGCCAAGAGAGGGGCTACCGTGTGCACTTGTTGCCCGCGTTGCCAAGTGTTGGCAGAACATTTTCCCAATGCAGGCGTCAACAATGTGTTGGACGCAAAGTACGAATGCTTGCGAATTCTGCGCGACAACCTCTCGCACCAGGCGGCCCACACCCAACAGGCACTGCAGTTGGTCGTCCCCACTGCACCCGGGCCGACCTATTCAAGGCGGAGTTCGGTTTACGGGTCGGTGGGGCGGCAGGTCGGCGTGCACAAGTTTCTGTGCGGCCTGAACGCCGCCACGGGTCGGCATGTTGTAGGCCCGACTTCCATCGCTGCGGCGCGAGGAGCCTACCGGGCTCCTCGTAGTGGGTGACTACAAATCGTCAGACGTCAATCTGTTCAGTTTGCACCACCAAACCAACGCTTGTTGATTTCTTCCATGCGGCCGGACGTCTTGAGTTGCAGCAGGGCTTCGTTGACTTCCTTGCGCATATCACTGCCCATGGGCAAAGCGAATGCGTAATGCTGGCGGGCGAACGGTTCGCCAGCCAACACATACTCCTCCGATTGCTTGGTGTGGGTGTTCATCCAGTAGCGAACGATGGGCGAGTCATACACAACGGCCTTGATGTCCTTGCGGGACAAAGAAGTCATGGCTTCGTCGATGTTGGCGAATTCCACTACCTTGGAGCCATGCTTTTTCAGAAAGTCCGCACTGCTGCTGCCGCCGACGGTGGCGATGTTCTCGCCATCGAGGTCTTTGATTTCATGCACGGCGGAGTCCAGGCGATTAACCGTCAGGGTGGAGGTGAAAACCGCCGTGATGTACGACGTGAACGCGATGCCTCCGAGCATCCAGACCACCGCGACCAGACGCCCCGCTGTGCCGGTGGGCGAAATGTTTTCGCAACCCCCGGCAATCAAGATGTTGGTCGACCACCACAGCGATTCTTTCATCCCCTTGGTGGCTGATTTGGGAAAACTTTCTTCGTTGTTGTGACGCTCCAGACGCCACAGTGCCCACGAAACGCCCAGCAGAGCCAGCACAAGGAATGCCAAACCACCCAATACTTGGGCCGAGAGCAGGCCTTTGGCGGCATCGAGCAGGGAGCCAACGGAGCTGGACTTGGTGACGATCTGAAGGCCTGACTCGTAGATGGGATGCGAAAAATCCATCAGCTTTTCTCGCTCTTCCGTGACGCTCAGCGCACCGATGGCGATGTTGGCTTCCTTGCTTTGAATGGAGCCTAAAACTTCGGGCACTTTTTCCTTCGCCAGGTACACAGAGTTCCACCCCTTGACCTGGGTGATCTCGTTCCACAAATCGACGCTATAACCTTTCCAATGCCCGTCTTCCTGAAAGCTGAAGGGCTTGGCAGGCTTGATGGCTACTTTGATTTCGTTATTGGTTTGGGCCGATGCGGACATCGCGCCGCAAAGGCTGGCGAGCACCCCTGCGGCCATGGCACCAGCGCGTAAAGTACGGTTTACCTTTGTCCAAATGCTCGGCTCAGACGACTGTGGTGGACACCAAGGTGTGCGGTGATTCAATGCCATGACAACTCCAATTTATATAGTTGGGCGGACTCCACAAAGGAATACGCCTGGTGGGTGCACGAATGGACCTTTTGCAAAGAACCGATGGTGCTATTCGTGCCCCGAATTTGCGAAAACATTATCCGTCAAGTGCCATCTGCCAGGCGCAGACGCAGGCAACTTGCAGCTTGGGTTCAGACCATCCTTGCGCTCTGGCTCTCCAAGCCTGCTTTGCGCCCTGCCTCGTAGGCTTCCTCTTCTTTCACAAGTTGCGCCTGGGCCTGCTGCGCCTTGTTCTTGCGATCGATCTCCAGCATGGCGCTGGCCAGCAAGCTACTCATCGTTGCCGAGGAAACGATGAAGATCGACGCTGCATCCACCAGAAAACCATATTGTTTGAACACCAGGAAGCCCCCAGTGAGAATTGCCGTGTTCAGCGCCATACCGATGGGCATGCCCGCGCGCGGTACGGTCCGCAGGAACGTCGCAAGCTTGGACTCGGTTCGGGGAACATACCAAATCAGCAGCAATCCGAAGGCCAGCAAAAATCCGGTCTCCGCCCATTTGAGCCACAACGGGCGCTGCAGCAATTTGCCGTCGAAAATGGCTTCAATCACCTGGGCCTGAATCTCGATGCCAGGCACAAGCTCTCCCAGCGCGGTGGTTCGCATGTCATTCAGGCCCGCACCCGTCAGGCCCAGCAAAATCAGTTTGCCCTCGAACCGGTCGGGGTCCACTTTGCCGTTGAGAATGTCCAGTGCAGACACATAGCGATCAACCGTCGACTTGGCCTTGGCAAAGTGCAACCAGATCTCGCCGCCGCGTTGGGTGGGAACAGCCAAATCGGCCAAGCCGACTTGCTTCACGCCGTTCTCGTCCGACAGAATCTCGATCGCCTCGGATTGCGTCCCCAGCCTGAGCATCTCCATCGCCAAGCCCGGCACCAGCTTGTCGCCCAGGCTCATGACCAAAGGCAGCCTGCGCACCACGCCTTGCTCCAGCGCAACGCTCAAGAGCGCCTGACCATGCGCGGCCTGTTGCAGCTGCGGCAAGCTTGAGAGCACCTGGTCGAAATGCTTCACGAATTTTCTGGCATCCGAGCCATGCTGCGTAATCGGAGCCGTCAGCATGTCATCGGCCGTGGTCATGGCTGCATGGTCAAAACCCGCAGCTCCCAGAATGGTGGGCGCGTTTTGCAGCGACTTGGCCAAAATGGTCTCATGGCTGGGCAGCGCCTTGAGCGCGGCGGCCAGGGCTTGCGATCCGGGCGGCAAATTACCAGCCACTTTGTCCGGCGAGGTCTGGTCGGGCTCGGACATGTAGATGTCGAGCCCGATGGCCAGCGGGTGCAGGGCGTTGATTTTGTCAATCAGTTCGGCCATGCGGTTGCGAGGCCATGGCCATTGACCCACCTGCGCCAGGCTGGGCTCATCGATGGCAACAATCGTTACGGGCTGCGACTCCGGTATACGTGGCGAGTTGCGCTGATAGCCATCGAACAAGAGGCGCTGGCCCGTTTGAAACGTGCTGCCCGAAAACTGCTCCAGCACACCGACGAAGGCCGGCTTATTCACCAGTGGCCACTCGCTGACCAAACTGTTCAAGCTCAGCCAGAGCAGTATGACCAGCGCCAATGGGCGGCCCTTGTGCGCCGTGACGCCCGTTCGAACGAGATTCAGGAGCTTACTCAGGTAATCAGACATCATGTAGCCTTAATCCGGTGCATCAACAAGCCCCTGTGCAAGTACCTTGTGTACTTGCACAGCGCCAACTATTCAGCGCAGTGTGATCTCAACACGGCGGTTGGCGGCCTCAGCCACGCCGTCTTCCGTGGGCACCAGGGGCTCGCGCTCACCACGACCTGCAACCTCGATACGGTCTGCGGTAATGCCTCCAAGCGCCACCAAATACTGGGCCACGGTTTGCGCACGCTTGAGCGACAGCGCATCATTGGCTTGATCCGTGCCGGCACGATCGGTATGGCCCACGACCATGAGCTGCGGCGCCGGCCACTTGGCGAGCGTCTTGTTCAATTCGCTGGTTACCACGGCAGACTCAGAGGTCAGCTTGGTGGCAGAGCCGGTCTCAAAACGCACAACAAAGGTCATGGGACGCGGGGCCGTGGCCTCCAGCACGTCGCCGTAGCGAGCCCGGACACTGGCCGCCGATTCCGTGCTGCGTTGCATGGTCTCGCCCGGCACAGCCTGCAAGCCGGCATACGGCTCGTTGAGCAACTGCTCGCCGGCAGGGTTGCGCACCAGAACAGCGCCCGTCTTCCCGTTGGGGTCCGACAACAGGACGACTCGCGCGGGTTTTGGTTTGGGTTTGGGTGCGGGGATGGGATCACAGCCGAGAACCAGAGGCTGAGCAGCCCAGTAACCCGTCTTGACGCAAGAACCATCACCCCCACGGACTGGTTCGCCCTGCCCGTTCATCCAGTAACCGTCTGCGTGCGCTACGCCCGCAAAGCACAGCGCGGACAAGCTGACCATGGCGCCGATTGTGTGCAGACGTGATGTCATTCCTCGTCTCCTGCCTCAATGATGAACTCTGTACCGCGCACGCCCAGCGTCACGGTGCCCGTGTTGAAGCGAACGGCATCCGGATTGGCCTTGGCCACCTTGCCCGAAATCACGGACAGCGCACCGCGCTTGACCGAGGTATCGAGCTCACCGGCGTGGGAGGTGGTATTGAACGAAAACTTGTTCAGCTCCAGTTGCGCATTGGCGCCAACCGACATTTGGGTGTTGTCCTTGAGCGTCACGCCGACGGAAGAGTTGGCGCCTGTGCTGATGCGGTCTTTGGCAAACACTTCGGACCCCACGGCCACGGCAATACGCTTGCCATCTCTTTCGATTTCAGCGGTGCCCTTGAGCGTTTTAACCATGCCGGCCACATCAGCGGCAAAGGCGGAGTATGAAATCAGTGTCAGGCCCAGTGCAAGCACAGAGCTCTGAGCGACCGCGTGAAAGCCAGGCCTGACAGGAAACCAGCTGCTGGTAAAGCAGGATTGAATACGTTTATACATAAGTTTTTACATCCCCCCAACACGGGCACGACGCCCCCGACCCACACACGCTCTATGGCAACAGGCCACACGACAGACCACGACCTACGCCATGCATGGCTGCACACTGCAGCAAGGGGGGGGGGCGATCAATGCGCTGGCGAATGAGCCATTGCAAAAGATGAAAGGCAAACGATGTTTACACCCAGTAATTGCAGAATTTTTCAAATTCCCGGCGCATTCTACACATGCAGATCCGCGCCCCTTTGAGGGCGCAGCCCGATGGGGATGACACCTGCCCCCTGGCGCAGGTTTTTCCTCTGAAGACCGCGCAATTTGTACGGTTGGGTGGCGCTGCAGACCCTGGGGTTTATGGGACGCAGAAAGCTTGTTTACGGACATGTCGCAATGTCCATCCATGAACTTTCCTCCGTGTCCACCTGCATCCGGGCGGTGCAGCCTGCGCCCGTGTTGCAAACGATGCGCGTCAGTGCCCCCGCATCTTGGCGCGCAGGCGGGCGATGGACTGGCTGTGCAGCTAGCAGATGCGCGACTCGGTCACGTCCAGCACGGCGGCGATTTCTTTCAGGTTCATGTCGTGCTCGTCGTTCATGCTCATGATGTACTGCTCGCGCTCGGGCAGCAGCTTGATGGCCGCCACCAGGGCGGTGCGCAATTTCTGGTCGCGCGGCATATTGAGCGGATCGGCATCGGTGCCGACTAATCAGGTCGTCCACCTCCACGCTGGCCGGCAATTTGGCCACCATGTGGTGGGCCAGGCGGCGGACCAGGGGCTGGTACTGCTTGATCAGTGCGTTGCGGTCGAGTTGACCTTCGGCCGTGTATGGGAGTGATGGAAAAATTGGACGAACATACCTCCGCAGGTACCCGCGAGTACCTGACCTTCCGGCCGGATAAGGAGGAATATGCCATCGACATCCTGAAGGTGCAGGAAATCCGGGGCTACGAGCCTCCCACACGCGTGGCCCATGCGCCCAATTTCATCCAGGGTGCGGTGAATCTGCATGGGGCGATTGTTCCCATCGTGGACATGCGCCTGAAGTTCAACTGCGAAAAGGCCGAGTACAACTGCTTGATCGTGGTCATCATCCTGAACCTGAGGGGCCCGCAGTGTGGGCATCGTGGTGGATTCGGTGAGTGATGTGACGGAGTTGCCGCCTGAGTCATTCAAGGCTGCGCCGGAGATTGACAGTGTCATCGATAGCGGTGCCATGATGGGGCTGGTCAGTTCCGGCGATTAGTCAGGCCCGAGGGGCGGTGAGGTCAATAACGATTCAGATTGACGCAACACGATGGCACATGCGGCTGTGGATTCCGCGGGTGAAGCACCCGGCATGCAAGGGCGGGAATTCGCCTGGACCCATGCCGATTTGGGTTGGGTGCAAGCCCTGATTTCCCGGCGCGCGGGCATCAGTCTGCACGACGGCAAGCGCGCCATGGTGTACAGCCGCCTGTCGCGCCGCCTGCGCGACTCCGGGTACAACGGCTTTAAAGAGTATCTGAGTTGGCTGGAAGCTACCGACGGGGCGGAGTGGCAGGCGTTCGTCAATCCCCTGACGACCAATCTGACCTCGTTTTTCCGCGAGCAACACCATTTCCAGATTTTTGCGGATCATCTGAAGTACAAGCCTGCGACGCAGTCCTGGAGGGCGTGGTGCGCTGCGGCCTCCACCGGAGAGGAGCCTTATTCGATCGTGATGACGGCGCTTGAGGCGCTGGGCAGCCATCCCCTTTTCACGCTGCAGGCCAGCGATATCGATTCCAAGCTGCTGGCCACCGCAGGCAATGGTGTTTACAAGGTGGAGTCGCTCAAGGTCCTCAGTCAGGGCCAGATGCAGTCTTTTTCATGCGCGGCAAAGGTTTAAACGCAGGCCTGGTAAGGGTCAAACCGGAGCTCGCGCAGTATGTGGATTTCCTGATCGTTAACCTGATCAAGGACGACTGGCCGTTCCGGGAACATTTGGACGTCGTGTTTTGCCGCAATGTCATGATTTACTTCGACGCCGAGACCCAGCGCCGCGTATTGGAGCGCATTCACCGCGTCATGAAGCCCGGTGGCAGCCTGTTTGTCGGGCATGCGGAGAATTTCAGCGACTCCAAGTATTTGTTTGTCTTGAAGGGAAAGACTGCGTATGAACGTCTCTGAGATCCGCCGCAACTGTGGTTGCGGGGCTGAGCGCCGGTCGGGCCGTCCACGAGCAGTACGTGGTCCGGTTCGCTCACGGCGGGTGGCAGATTAGCCGCAACCATGTCGCCGACCAAGACGCTGCCCAGCGGTCGGGCGTCACAGGTTGACCAGACCAAAGCCCAGCCGCGCAAGCCGGGAGAGGCATCGTTCTTTGATGCGGACCAGCACTTTCAGAACGACGGGGTCAAGGTCCTGCTTGCTGGGTATTTTGTTGCGCATAAAGACATCGTGCTCATGGCGGTGTTGGGATCCTGTATTGCTGCCTGTTTATGGAATGGCCGCGCACGCGTCGGTGGCATGAACCACTTGATGCTGCCCGATCGCGATATCGGGGATGGCTCGGTGCGCTAAGCCTCATTCGCCATGGAGTTGCTGATCAATGAAATGCCCAAGCTCGGTGCGCGGCGTGAGACGATGCAGGCCAAAATTTTTGGCGAAGCCCAGGTCATGGCGGGCTTCACGACCATGAAGGTGGGTGAGCGAAACACCCAGTTCGTGCAAGACTACCTTTCTACGGAGCGCATCCCGATTGTTTTCCAGGATGTGCTGGATATTCATCCGCGCAAGGTGTCCATCTTCCCTGTGACGGGTAAGGCGCTGGTGAAGCATCTGGCGCATTCCCATCCTGAAACGCTGGCCGTGGTAGAGCGCAAGGGTGATGCGGCCATAGTGGCCAGGTCGAATGTGGGTGGCTCTGTAGATTTGTCTTGAGGATGCCGTTTGACTCAGAAGATTCTTGTGGTGGTGGTGGACGATTCGGCGCTTGTGCGCAGTTTGCTCGCTGAAATCATCAACAGACAGCTCGACATGGAGTGCGTTGGAACGGCCAACGGTCCGCTTATCGCGCGCGAAATGATCCAGGAACTCAGCCCGGACGTCATCACGCTGGACATTGAAATGCCCAAGATGGACGGCATCTAGTTTCTCGGCCGCTTGATGCACTTGCGCCCGGTGCTGGTGGTGATCATCTCTACGCTGACCGAGCGCGGTGCAGAGGTCACCATGCGGGCTCTGGAGCTGGGGGTGGTGGATTCTGTTGCCAAACCCCGGATCGGCTTGGTTGATGGCATCAATGATCTGGCCTCCCAAATAGCGGACAAGGTGCGGGTGGCTGCTCAGGCGCACGTGCGCCTAAGCGTCACGCCAGCGGCCATTACCAGCAAGGTGCCTGTGCCTGCTAGTGGTGCGCCCCACAACCTGCCGATTGGACGCCTTTCCACAGGAAAGCTGATTTGCATTGGTGCCTTAACCGGTGGAACCGAGGCAATCAAGCAAATATTGACACGAATGTCGGCGGATTCTCTTGGCATAGTTATCACGCAGCATATGTCCCGGGGTTCACCACCAGTTTTGCTGCAAGGCTGGACAGCCTGTGCCAGATTGCGGTCAAGGAAGCCACGCACGGTGAGCGGGTGCTTCCGGGGCACGCCTCTATTGCGCCAGACGGCAGGCAGTTCCGCATAGATAAGAGCGGTGCCAACTATGTCTGTGTGGTGGAGGATGGGGAAACAGTCAACCGCCACCGACCTTTGGTCGAGGTGCTTTTCAAGTCAGCAGCCAAGGTGTTCGGTCGCAATGCATTTGGTATCTTGCTCAACGGAATGGGAATCGACGGCGCCAAGGCGATGCAGGAGATGCGGGACTGCGGCAGCTATAACTATGTGCAGGACGAGGCCATTTGTGTGCTCTTCGGTATGCCCAGGGAGGCGATCCTGCATGGGGCGGCGGATGAAGTGCTCCCACTCGTGGCAATCGCCCCGGCCTTGCTGGCCAGGCTCAGTGCCGGTAATGACCGGTATCGCGTTTAGTGCGTACGCTGAGTCTAGGAAGTGAAAGAGGCAAATGAAAGCCGGATGGGGTAGCCCTTCTTTTTCATCTTTTCAGAACTTTCTTGAAAGTCTGTTCAAAGCGTGCCATAATCGAAAGCTGCGCTGATGACGGTGCAGGCGGGTTTCAAGATAGAGTAAATAAAAAGACTTTAGAAAAAACTTGCAAAGCAGCTAAAAACTGTGTCATAATTCAAGGCTTCGCTGATCACAGTGAAGTTAGCAAGAAGAGAGTAAAAAAGCTTCTTGTGTTCCTTAAAAATTTACAGCCGATAAGTGTGGGCGTTTGAAGGCAATTGCCAAGTTCTTCGGAACTAGGTCT
>CANCER010000068.1 GCA_947375135.1 Comamonadaceae bacterium
CCATTTTCGACCAGCACCTGAAGGCGATCCGCCGGTACCTGCGCATGCCACTTCAGCGCGGACTCCACCGCAGTGGCGATCTCGGTATCGCTGCGGTGGTGGCCAGGCGCCAGCTTGACATCCACCTCCACCGCAATCGCCTGCACTCCCTGCACCCGCGCCACGGCTTTCTCCACGGCAAACTTCTCGGCAAAGGTGTCGAGGTGACCGCTCAGCGTGACCACGCCGCCCTTCACTGCAACACCCACCTGCGTGGCGTGGACGGCAGGGTCCCACTCCAACTCCATGGCCACATCGTCCTTCAACTGCGCATCGGTTTTCATCGTGTTCCTTTTCATCAGCGGATGGGTTGTGAATTCCTGACCGGACACAGCAGCGCTGCCCACCGTGTTCCGGTGAAGGGCATCCTAGGATTTGCACCGTGCCCATCGCTTGCGAATTCGCAAACCCGACGCGGGCCCAGCACCGCAGCATTGCCGCCATGCCCCAAGCTCCTGATGCTCCGAAGCAGCGTCGCGCCATGGACCTGCCACCGCTGCTTCGCGCGCTGCTCGCGCCCGCGCGCTATGGCGGTGCGGTAAAGCAGGTGCGTCTGGTGCAGACCCATATTTCCTGGGTGTTGCTGGCGGGCGCCTTCGCCTACAAGATCAAAAAGCCGGTCAAACTCTCGTTCCTGGACTTCAGTACGCTGGCGCAACGCAAGCACTTTTGCGAAGCCGAGCTGCGTCTGAACCGGCGCTTTAGCGCCGACCTCTACCTGGGCGTGCAGGGCATTTTCCACACCGCGCAAGACCCGCAGTGGGAGGGCCATGGGCCGCCGATTGAGTACGCCGTCAAGATGCGCCGCTTTGCCCAAAGCGCCCGGCTTGACAGGCTCTGCGCGCGCGGTCGCCTGTCGCCCCGCCATGTCTCGGAGTTGGCCCGCACAGTGACCGCATTTCACCAAAGCGCAGCCATCGCGCCGCCGCCATCGGGCTGGGGCACACCGGTCAGCGTGCGGGAGCAGGCCTTGCAAAACTTCAGCGACCTGCGCACCTTGTGGCACGACCCGCAGGCGCAAATGCGCCTGCGGGCCTTGCAGCACTGGACCGAACAGCAGCACCAACGGCTAACGCCGCTGATGGCCGCACGCCTGCAAGGCGGCTTTGTCCGCGAATGCCATGGCGACCTGCACCTGGGCAACCTGGTGTGGCTGGACCACAGGGTGCAACTGTTCGACTGCATCGAGTTCAGTGACGCGCTGCGCTGGATTGACGTGGCCAGTGAACTGGCATTCACCTATGTGGACCTGCTGGCGCACGGCCAGCCCGGATTGGCCAGCTGGTTTGTCAACGAAGCCTTCAGCCAGAGCGGCGACTATGCCTCTGCCCCGCTGCTGCGCTTTTACGCGGTGTACCGCGCCCTGGTACGCGCCAAAGTCGCGCTGCTACAGGCGGGGGGAAACAGTGCCCGCAAGGACGAGGCGCTGGCCTTGGTGGCCTTGGCGGAGCGGCTGGCGCGCGCTGCACCCCTGCAACTCTGGATCACACACGGCGTCGCTGGCTGCGGCAAAACCACCGCCACCAATCGCTTGCTGCAGCAGGACTTGCAGGCACGGACCCTGCGCCTGCGCATGGACGTGGAGCGCAAGCGCCTGTTCGGCCTGAAGGCGCAGCAGGCCAGCGGCTCCGACCTGAATGCGGGCCTCTACACACCGCAAGCCACGGCACAAACCTATGCCCACGTGCTGGCGCTGGCGCAGGGCTTGCTGCAGGAAAACTGGTCGGTGGTCGTCGACGGCACGTTCTTGCAACGCGACCAGCGCGACCTCTTTCGCCACCTTGCCGGCGCGACCCACGCGCAGTTCAGCATCCTGGCACCCCAGGCAACGGAACGTGAACTGCGCCGGCGTGTCGTCAAGCGCCAGCAACGGAACCAGGATGCCTCCGAAGCGTCGCTGGCCGTGCTGGAGCAGCAACTGCAATCGGTGCAGCCGCTGGCTGCAGAGGAGCCCGTCTGGCCGAATGCCGGGTACAGACCGTTGACTTGCGAATTCGCAAGTCGCCCAAAGGGCATGTCCCCAAAATCGTTGGGTGCCGGAGGTGTTTCCTCCGCACGTTGAACCATCGCAGTGCTGCGTCGCTGCACCAACCCTTCTGGAGAAACCATGAGCCGACTTGCAAACAACCCTGACAACTTCCCGCTGGCAGTTCAAAACATGTGCCGCCAAATGGCGCGCTCGATGCGCATGGAAGACGCCTACTTTGACTCCCTTTTCAAGCCGGGATTTGCCCTGCTGGATCCCGCACTCAGCCGGCCCTTCGAGGCCATGACCCGCCACTTGGCCAACTCCATGCTGGCATACGACGCTTTCTCTGACGGCATGGCTGTGCATGTGGACGTGGCTGAAAAGAACGGCGCCTACCAGGTGCAGGCCGATTTGCCCGGCGTCAAAAAGGAAGACATCAACGTCTCTTTGGAAGGCAATGTCGTCACCATCAAGGCCCATACCCAAGGCACTTCCGAAAAGAAAAACGGCAAGATGCTTTTCAACGAGCGCCATTACGGCGAAATTTCCAGGAGCTTCACCCTGGACCAGGAAGTGGATGAGAGCAAGGCCAAAGGCAAGTACGCCGATGGCGTGCTGACGCTGGAACTGCCGAAAAAAGCCGACCAACCCAAGATTGAGGCGAAGACCATCGCCATTCAATAAGCCGGCGCGCCGGAGACTGCGGTGAAAGGACAAACGCCCGTCACTGACAGCCAGGCATTCCCTGCGGTCCGCTTTCTGGACAATGTCCGGGAAGCGGGTCTGGCGGTCTCCACACTGGGACTGTCGCCCGAATCGCTGTGGCTGGCTTGGGCCGACTGGGTGCTTCACCTGGCCGGTGCGCCGGGCAAACGCACCGAGTTGGCCCTGCAGCTGGCGCAGGCCCTGAGCACCCTGGCCGCTGCGGGATACAGCGAGGCCCTTGCCGGTGCGGGCGTGGGCACCCAGATGCCCGATCCGCGCTTTGCAGCCGCCGCCTGGCAGCACCAGCCCTACCGGCATTGGGCGCAAACTTTTCTGATGTGGCAGGAGTGGTGGCGCCACGCCACGCACGATGTGCCCGGTACCGAACCGCACCACGAAGCCGTGGTCTCGTTTGTTGCACGGCAGTGCCTGGATCTGCTGGCCCCCTCCAACCAACTGGGGTC
The DNA here is from genome assembly GCA_947375135.1 of Comamonadaceae bacterium. Taxonomy (GTDB): domain Bacteria; phylum Pseudomonadota; class Gammaproteobacteria; order Burkholderiales; family Burkholderiaceae_C; genus Allorhodoferax. The sequence continues at coordinate 3,178 of CANCER010000068.1, forward strand.
CAACCCGGAAGTGCTGGAAGCCACCCTGCAGCAAAGCGGGGTCAATTTGTGGCGCGGTGGCCTGCACTTTCTGCAGGATCTGCAGCACAAGGTCGGCAAGCTGCCCCCGGAGGGCAGCGAAGCCTATGGGGTGGGCCGCCAGGTAGCCTGCACCCCGGGCAAGGTCGTAATGCGCAACCCGCTGGTGGAGCTGATCCAGTACAGCCCCACCACGCCCAGCGTGTACGCAGAGCCGGTGCTGCTGGTGTCGGCCTGGATCATGAAGTTCTACATCCTCGACCTCTCACCCCACAACTCGCTGGTGCGCTGGTTGCTGGCGCAGGGGCACACCGTGTTCTGCATGTCCTGGCGCAACGTCACCGCAGAGGACCGCGATCTGGCCTTCGACGATTACCGCAGCCGGGGTCTGATGGCGGCCATTGATGCCATCGGCCAGATCCTGCCCGACCGCCGCATCCATGCCTTGGGCTACTGCCTGGGCGGCACCCTGCTGGCGATTGCTGCAGCTGCCATGGCGCGCACGGCCGACGAGCGCCTGGCCTCGGTCACGTTGCTGGCGGCACAAACCGACTTCACCGAGCCGGGTGAACTGCAACTGTTTATCGACCACGCGCAGGTACACATGCTCGACAGCATGATGTGGAAGCGCGGCTATCTGACGCCCGAGCAGATGAGTGGCGCCTTTCAGCTGCTGCAGTCCAACGACCTGATCTGGTCGCGCATGGTGCACCAGTACATGCTGGGTGAGCGCGCGCCCCTGTCCGATCTGATGGCCTGGAACGCCGATACCACGCGCATGCCGCAGCGCATGCACTCCGAATACCTGCACCACCTGTTTCTCAACAACGAGCTGGCGGCCGGCCGGCTGCTGGTGAAGGGCCAACCCGTGGCATTGCAAAATATCCGCGTCCCCATTTTCGTGGTGGGAACCGAGCGCGACCACGTGGCGCCCTGGCGCTCAGTCTACAAAATTCATTACCTGACTGATACCGAAATTTCGTTTGCGCTGACCAGCGGCGGCCACAACGTGGGCATCGTCAACCCGCCCGACCACCACCAGCAGCACTACCGGCTGGCAGTGAAAGAGGCCTGCGACACCTGCCTCAGTGCGGACGAATGGCGCGCCGCCGCCCCGCTGCATGCGGGTTCCTGGTGGCCCGCGTGGCAGCACTGGCTGGTGCTGCACTCCAGCGCCGAGCGGGTGCCACCGCCGGCCATGGGTGCCAAGGGCAAGCGCCTCTTGGGCGATGCACCGGGCCGCTATGTGCTGCAGCACTAAGGCCACGCCCCTTCAAAAAAACCCATAACGTCCGGAGCCCCTGCCATGCCACATACCCTGCAACCCCTGTTCCACGAAGAAGCCCGCGAGGCCATCTGCCGTGGCATGGACGCACTGGCCAATGCCGTGCGCGTCACCCTGGGCCCGCGCGGGCGCACGGTGATTCTGGAAAGCACGGCAGGCTCGCCGCGCATCGTCAATTCCGGTGTGGTGGTGGCCCGCTTTGTGGAGCTGCAGGACCGCGCTGAAAACATGGGCGCACAGCTGCTGCGCGAAGTAGCCGCCCGCACCAGCGAAATGGCCGGCGACGGCACCACCACCGCTACCGTGCTGGCCCACGCCATGATCCACGAGGGCCTGCGCTGCCTGTCCAGCGGCATGAACCCCATGGACCTCAAGCGCGGCATGGAGCGCGCCAGCACCGCCGTGGTGGCCGAGCTTAAAAACCTGGCGCAGCCCTGTGCCAGCTCCAGCGACATTGCGCATGTGGCGGCCATCTCGGCCAACAACGATGCCTCCATTGGCGAGCTGCTGGCCGCCGCCATGGACAAGGTGGGACGCGAAGGCGCCATCACCCTGGAAGACGGCTCGGGCCTGACCAGCACGCTGGAGGTGGTGGAAGGCCTGCAATTTGCGCGCGGCTACCTGTCGCCCTACTTCATCAACAACCCCGAACGCCAGAGCGTGATGCTGGACGATGCCGCCATCCTGCTGGTCAACGGCAAACTGCAGAGCCTGCGCGACCTGCTGCCGCTGCTGGAACAGGCGGTGCAGGCCGGCAGGCCGCTGCTGGTGATTGCCGAAGACCTGGACAGTGAAACCCTGTCCGGCCTGGTGCTCAACAGCCTGCGCGGCGCACTCAAAGTCTGCGCCGTCAAGGCCCCCGAGTTCGGCGACCGGCGCCGCCCGCAGCTGCAGGACATGGCGGTGCTGACCGGTGCACGCCTGTTGGGCGACGAGGGCTCGCCACCGCTGGACCAGGCTACGCTGGCTGATCTGGGCCATGCCCGGCGTGTGGAGGTTGACCAGCACAACACCACCCTGATAGGCGGTGCGGGCAAGCCTGAAGCCGTGCAGCAACGCATTGCCGCCATCCGCAAGGAGGCGACTACCAGCGCCAGCGTGTACGAGCGCGCACAACTCCATGAACGCGCCGCCCGGCTCGCCGGTGGCGTGGCCCTGCTCAAGTTGGGTGCTGCCACCGAGACCGAACTGAAAGAACGCAAGCTGCGCGTGGAAGATGCCCTGCACGCCACCCGCGCCGCCGTGGAAGAAGGCATTGTTCCGGGCGGCGGCATTGCGCTCCTGCGTGCACGCCATGTGCTGGTCAGTATGCAGGGCGCCAACCTGGACGAGACCTCCGGCATCCAGCTGGTGCTGCGCGCGCTGGAGGCGCCGCTGCGCTGCATCGTGGCCAACGCCGGTGACGAGCCGTCGGTGGTACTGCACCGCGTGGACGCAGCGAGCGATCCGGCCTTCGGCTACAACGCCGCCACGCGCGCCTATGGCGACCTGTTGCAGTGGGGCATCATCGACCCGGCCAAAGTCACGCGCCTGGCGCTGCAAAACGCAGTCTCAATTGCGGCGCTCATTTTGACCACCGACTGCCTGATCACGCAAGCAGCTGATGGCGATTTGCAACCCGCCTAGCAACCCGTTCAGGTCCGCTCCTGGTCCAAATCGCTGAGCGCCTGGCGCAGGGCCTGCAGTTCGCCACGGTAGGCCTCGCCGTCCCCGAAGTCGACGAACTCCCCGTAGCGGGAATGCGGATGGCGCAGCTCGGCGCTCAGCACATCGTGCAGCAGCCCGGCCTTGAAGCGCCTTTGCTGCCCGGCAACCGTCGCCTCAAACTGCACCGCGCGGTGCGCGAAGTCCGCATGCAGAGCCCCTGGCAGTAGCGCATGGTGTGGGGCCGCTGGCCTTGCGGATTGTCAAGCTGCCCGGGCAGCGCAGACCTAGCATGGCAAGCTTTCGATGCCTCGTACGAAAGGACTCCACATGCAAGCAAAAAACTGGTTTCTGGGTCTGGTCGCTGCCGCCTTGATCCTGGCGGCAACGTCGGCGGCCTTGGATGTGCATCCCGGCAACTGGCTGACCAAAGACGTGGGCAGCAAGCCTGCGCCAGCGGCTGCGGCGCAAGTCCCCGCGCAGGTGCTGGCACCGGGCGCCCCACCCAATTACCGCGCCATTGTGCAAATGGGCGCGCCCGCAGTGGTGGGTGTCACCGTGGCCGGCCAGCACACCGTGGGGCCGGACGAGGCCGCGCCCGACCTGAGTGATCCCTTCTTCCAGTTCTTCCGCGGCCTGCCGGGCTTTCAGCTGCGCATGCCCCAGCAGGCGCCGGACGCCAAGGTGCCGTTTCGCAGCCAGGGTTCGGGCTTCATCATCGCCAGCGACGGCCTGGTGCTTACCAACGCCCATGTGGTGCGCGAGGCCAAGGAGGTGACAGTCAAACTCAACGACCGGCGCGAATTCAAGGCCCGGGTGCTGGGCGCAGACCCTGCCACCGACATCGCCGTATTGCGCATAGACGCCAGGAACCTGCCGGTGGTGCGCCTGGGTGACTCGGAGCAGTTGCAGGTGGGCGACCCGGTGCTGGCCATAGGCTCCCCGTTTGGTTTTGAGCAGTCGGCCACGCAGGGCATTGTGAGTGCCAAGGGCCGCTCCCTGCCCGGCGACTCGGCCGTGCCGTTTATCCAGACCGACGCGGCCGTCAACCCCGGCAATTCCGGCGGCCCGCTGTTTGATGGCACGGGTGCGGTGGTGGGCATCAACGCGCAGATCTATTCCCGCTCGGGCGGCTTCCAGGGCCTGTCGTTTGCCATTCCGATTGCGGTGGCGCTCAAGGTGAAGGACCAGATTCTTGCCACCGGCCATGCCAGCCATGCGCGCCTGGGTGTCACGGCGCAGGACCTGAGCCAGAGCCTGGCCGAATCCTTCGGACTCAAGAAGCCCGGCGGCGCGCTGATCAGCAGTGTGCAGGAGCACAGCGCAGCGGCAGCCGCCGGGCTGCAAGCCGGCGATGTGATTACCGAGGTCAATGGCGACGCGATTGAGCGCTCCGGCGACCTTGGCAGCCGCATCAGCCAGCAGGCACCCGGTGAGACGGTCAGGCTCACCATCTGGCGCGACAACAAGGCCCTGGCGGTCTCGGTCAAACTGGGGCGCGCCGAAGACAGCGCCAGCGAAAAACCTCTTGCAAACCCGCAGGCCAAGCCGGGGGAGTTGGGTTTGAACCTGCGTGCGCTGACGCGCGAAGAGCTGGCCCTCACCCACTTGCAGGGGGGGCTGGTGGTTGAGGGGGTGAGCGGCCCGGCCGCGCGGGCCGGGCTGGAGCCGGGAGATGTGCTGCTCAGCGTCAACGGCACTGCGCTGCAGTCCGTCGATCAGCTGCGCCGCCTGGTGGACAAAAAGCCCAAGTCGGTGGCCTTGCTGGTCTGGCGCAACGGGGACCGTATCTTTGTTCCCGTTGCGCTGCAGTAAAGCCGGGGGCTAGCGCCAGTACATCACGAGGTCGGTCGCTCCGGGGCCCACCTTCACCATGCGCACCTGCTCGTGGCCCTCAGACACCGCGCGGATGCGGTAGCTGCCCGGATGCAGGCGCACGTACAGCAGCGGGCCTGCATCCTCAAAATACAAGGGCTCGCCCTTCTTAGCCAGGGGCTGGATGCTGACGCGCACAGCGCTTAAATACTCGCCGGTCTTGCGCTGGGCGAAGCGCAGGTGCAGGTTGTAATGCTTGCGCTGAGCGTGCATGGCCTCCCGGCCATCCACGCCAATGCCGCCGTTGAGGTGACTGCCGAATTCCACGCCCGACAGGGGGGCCGCACTTGCGCTTGCAATATGCATCAAGAGGGCAAGGCCGGCCAGCTTCCAGAGTTTGGGTAGTTGCATGGTTATTTTCATTGGAAGAATCTCCACAGAGAAAAGGTTGGAGGGGTTGACAGAAATGCAGCAGGCGCCAGACAAGCAGCGCCCGGATGCACGTTCAACCGTAGCGACAGGCGTGGTCTGCGCATTGCGATTTCGCAAAGGCGCTGCCTACCCGCCCAGGGCCACAAACCATTGCGCGGTGTCGGCATAGCGCTGCGCCCGGGCCCGCACATAGCCCAGCAGGGCCTGCTGGTACTGGCGCTGGGCCTCTATCACCTGCAGGACATTGGACTGCCCGGCTTCAAAGCTTTGTTGCGTCAGGTCCAGCGAGGCCTGCGCGGCGTCCAGCGCCTTGTGCTGCGCCTCCACCAGGGCGGCGTCATGGGCCAGCGCCTCCAGAAGGTCGGCCACCTGGGCAAAGGCCAGCAGCAGGCTTTGCCGGTAGCTGCCCAACTGCCCGGCATAGGCAGCCACGGCCGCCTCGCGCTGCGCGCGCAGCGTGCCGCCATTGAACAGCGGCGCCAGCAGATCGGCCGCAATGGTCCAGACGCTGGCCGGGTTGGCCAGCAGCGCGCCGCCACCACTGCTGACGGCCGACCAGCTGGCGGTAAGCGTCAGGCTGGGGTAGAGCTGCGCCGCCGCCACACCGATGGCGGCGCTGGCCGCATGCAGCTGCGCCTCGGCAATGCGGATGTCGGGGCGCTGGCGCAGCAGGTCCGAGGGCAGGCTCAGTGGCAAGTCCTGCGGCAGGGTGAGCGCTGCAAAGGCAAAGTCCGGCGCCTGCCACTGGCTGGGCGTTTGCCCCACCAGCACCGCCAGCGCGTGGCGCGCCACGCTGGCCTGCTGCTGCAAGGACGGCAGCAGGGCGCGGTCGCTGGCCAAGTGGCTCTCGGCCGTGAGCACATCCAGCCCGGCTGACTTGCCCGCCGCCTGCGCCACCTGCACCAGTTCCAGGTTGTGTTGGTCCACCACAATGATGTGCTGCACGGCGCGCAACTGCTCCAGGGCCGAGGCCAGTGCCAGCGCCTGCTGCACCACGCCGCTGACCAGCGTGAGGCGGCTGGCTGCGGCCTGGGCTTCCTGCACGGCCGCCAGGGCCTGCGCCTGCTCCACGCGGCGGGAGGTGAGGCCAAAGGCGTCCACGCCAAATGACAGCGTCGGGCCCAGGCTGGCGCTGTTGACGCCATCCGGCGCGGCCAGCGTGCGGCTGCGCGAGGCGCTGGCGTTGAAGCTGATCTGCGGGTACCAGGCGCCGCCTGCCGCTTCCACCGCGGCGCGGGCCTGCACCAGCGCGGCAGCGGCCGTCTCCTGCGTGGGGCTGCCGGCCAGGGCCAGCTCCACCACGCGGTTGAGTTCGGCGGAGCCGAAGGCCTGCCACCAGCGGTCTGACAGTGCTGCGGTGGCGGAGAGTTGCTGGGCCGCGTCAGCTGTGCCGGCGTTGGTGCCTGCGGGGTCGGCCTCTGAATAGTGGCTGATGACAGGGGCAGTGGGCGCGACGTAGTCCGGGCCAACGGTTGCGCAGGCAGAGAGCAGGGCCAGCAGTGTCAGGCTGCTGGCATACCGCGCTGAAGCCACGTTTGCCCATGGGCCGCCATATCCGGGCTTGGAGACCAGGCGCCAAAGGCCCAAGGGCTTTCCATTTACCGGCCTGCTGCTCCGTGGCAACCTGCCCGGTGTCCCGCCGTTCACGGCTTGGCGGTTCAGGTGTCCGCTATTCATAGCGCAGCGCCTCGATCGGGTTCAGGCGCGCGGCCTTGCGCGCCGGGTAGTAGCCAAAGAAGATGCCCACCGCCGCCGAGAAGGCAAAGCCGCCGGCCACCGCCGAGGGTGCGATCAGCGTGGGCCATTGGGCCAGCAGCGAAATCGCCTGGGTCACGCCGGCACCGGCGGCAATGCCGGCTACCCCACCCATCACGCTGAGGAACACCGCCTCGGCCAGAAACTGCAGCAGCACATGCTTGCGCTGCGCGCCTATGGCCATGCGC
>CANCER010000069.1 GCA_947375135.1 Comamonadaceae bacterium
ACGTTCTTGTTGGTCCAGTCCATTTCGGACACGTGGACCAGGCCTTCGATTCCGGGTTCGAGTTCCACAAATGCGCCGTAATCGGCGATGTTGGTGATCTTGCCGAACATGCGCGTACCTTGGGGGTAGCGGCGGTTGACGCCCATCCAGGGATCATCACCCATTTGCTTGAGACCCAGGGAGACACGGTTCTTCTCGGTGTCAAACTTGAGAATCTTGGCGGTGATTTCCTGACCGGCTTGCACCACTTCAGAAGGGTGACGGACACGGCGCCATGCCATGTCGGTGATGTGCAGCAGGCCGTCGATACCGCCCAGGTCCACGAACGCACCGTATTCGGTGATGTTCTTGACCACGCCTTGCACCACAGAACCTTCTTTGAGGGTGTGCATCAGCTTGGCGCGCTCTTCGCCCATGGAGGCTTCGACCACGGCACGGCGGGACAGCACGACGTTGTTGCGCTTGCGGTCCAGCTTGATGACCTTGAATTCCATGGTCTTGTTTTCGTACGGAGACAGATCCTTGGTAGGACGTGTGTCGACGAGCGAACCGGGCAGGAAGGCGCGGATGCCATTGACCAGAACGGTCAGGCCGCCCTTGACCTTGCCGGAGGTGGTGCCGGTAACGAATTCGCCGGATTCCAGGGCCTTTTCCAGGCTCATCCAGGAAGCCAGACGCTTGGCCTTGTCGCGGGACAGGATGGTGTCGCCGTAACCGTTTTCGACGGAGTCGATGGCAACCGACACGAAGTCGCCAACTTGGACTTCGAGCTCGCCCTTGTCGCTCTTGAATTCTTCGATTGGCACGTAGGCTTCAGACTTGAGGCCGGCGTTGACAACGACGAAGCTGTGCTCGATGCGGACGACTTCAGCGGTGATGACTTCACCGGTGCGCATTTCCGAACGTTGCAATGATTCTTCAAATAGGGCTGCGAAAGATTCTGACATGTGTTTTGTAGCAAGTGCCACGGGGTTAAGTTATCGAACCCCAGGGCTGGTGCGCTGTCGCGCGAAAAGAGCCTTGGGGACCAAAATTGCAAAGCGGTGAGGCTTTGCTTCTATCCAACCTCTCAGGATGACCTGAAGGATTGTTTGCTTTGCCACCAGTCCAGCACGATTTCGACGGAGGCTTGCACCGTTAAATCCGAGTTGTCCAGAAGCTTGGCATCCACTGCGGGCTTCAAGGGCGCAACGCTGCGGGAGGTGTCCCTTGCGTCACGCGCCTCAAGGTCTGCGCGAAGACTGTCGAGTGTAGCGGGAATGCCCTTTGAAATCAACTGCTTGTAGCGGCGTTCTGCCCTGCAGGCGGCGCTGGCGGTGAGGAATACCTTGAGCGGGGCTGCGGGGAAGATCACAGTGCCCATATCGCGCCCGTCGGCCACCAGACCGGGCAGCTTGCGAAAACTGCGCTGAAAGTCCACCAGTGCTTCGCGCACCATGGGAAAGGCCGAGACGCGGGAGGCATCCATGCCGGCTTCTTCAGTGCGGATGGCGTCGCTCACGTCTTCGGAGTTGAGCAGAATACGGCTTCCTTCAAAGCGAATGGGCAGACTCCGCACGATGTCGGCAATCTGCTGCTGATTGGCAACGTTCAATTCCACGCCGGCGCGTGTGGCTGCCAGGCCGGTGATGCGGTAGAGCGAGCCGGAGTCCAGAAAGTGGTAGCCCAATTTTTCGGCCAAGGCGGCTGCCAGGGTTCCCTTGCCCGACGCCGTGGGGCCATCCATGCACAGCACGGGAATGTGTGATGTGGCTGCTTCAGCGATCGAAAACAGGGTTTCAAAATAATCCGGGAAGGTCTTGGCGACACATTTCGGGTCTTCAATGCGCACGGGAATGCCGGCCGGATTGAAGGCGGCCAGCGAGAAACACATGGCAACGCGGTGGTCGTCGTAGGTGTGAATCGTGCCAGCTTTCCAGTTGGAAACATCCGCAGGTGGGGTCACCTGGATAAAGTCGGCGCCTTCCACCACGCTGGCGCCGAGTTTGCGCAATTCGGTTGCCATGGCGGCTATGCGGTCGGTCTCTTTGACGCGCCAGCTGGCGATATTGGTCAGCGTGGTGGTGCCTTTGGCATACAAGGCCATCACGGCCAGCGTCATGGCTGCATCCGGAATGTGGTTGCAGTCCAGCTCAATGGCCTTGAGTGGCCAAGCGCCGCGTCGAATGTGCAACCAGTTGGGCCCGCTTTCGATCTGCGCGCCCATCATGCGGGCTGCTTCCATAAAACGGATGTCACCCTGAATAGATTCGGCGCCCACGCCCTGTACCCGGATGCCGTTGATTTCGCCGATGCCTTTGGCAATAGCGCCCAGGGCAATGAAGTAGCTGGCACTCGATGCGTCCGCTTCTACGTGCAGCACGCCGGGCGACTGCAGCTTGCAGCCAGCGGGAATGGTGAAACGCTGCCAGCCATCGCGCTGCACGTGCACGCCAAAACGCGCCAGCAGATTCAGGGTAATTTCGATATAGGGGCGGGATATCAGTTCCCCCACCACTTCAATCACGATGTCTTTTTCAGCCACCAGCGGCAGAGCCATCAAAAGCGCAGTCAAGAACTGGCTTGAGACATCGCCACGCACCTGGATGGCTTGCCCCAGATGCAAGGCCGGTGCGCCAATGCGCAGCGGCGGAAAGCCGTCGTTGCCCAGGTAGTCAATGCGGCAGCCGAGTTGGCGCAGGGCCGTCACCAAATCGCCGATCGGGCGCTCGTGCATGCGCGGTATGCCGCCCAATTCAAAGTCGCCACCCAGCACAGCCAGTGCTGCAGTCAGCGGGCGCATGGCGGTACCGGCATTGCCGAGGAATAGTTGGGCCTGTTGTGCGCCCAATTGGCCGCCCAGCCCGGTGATCTGCACCGTGGAGCCGCCTTGCGCAATGGTGCAGCCCAGGGTTTTGAGTGCCACCAGCATGACGCGGGTGTCGTCGCTGTCGAGCAGATCGTGGATGGTGGTAACACCCTCACACAGGGCTGCCAGCAGCAGAACACGGTTGGAAATGCTTTTGGAGCCGGGCAGGGTGACCGTGCCGGCCGCGCCGCGCAGGGCGGGCAGATCGAGAAATTCGGTGGAAAACATCAGCTTTTGTTCTTGGAGCTTATGCTCCAGTTGGCCCGCGTCCGGCTGGCTTGTTCGATCAAGCCTTCCAGTGCTTGGGCATTGCCGTCGGAAATCATGATTTCCAGGGCCTGCAGGTTGCGTTGAAAAATTTGGCTTTGCGCCAGGAGTTCTTCGCGATTGGATAAAAGGATGTCACGCCAGACATTCGGGTCGCTGGCAGCGATGCGGGTGAAGTCTCTGAAGCCGGGGCCGGCCAGGGACAGAAAATCCTTCCCCTGCGGCTGGCCGGAGATGGCATTCATCAGCGCAAACGCAATCAGGTGGGGTAAATGGCTGACTGCCGCATAGGCCGCGTCGTGCTCTTCCGGACTCATGGTCAGGACCTTGCAGCCCAGGCGGGTCCACAGTGCGGTGGCCTGTTGGAGCTGGGGTGCCAGCGTGCGCTCAATCGGAGTCAGGATGACCTGGCGGCCGGCATAGAGGTCGGCATCGGAGTTTTCCACGCCGGCCACTTCTTTGCCCGCAATCGGGTGCGCCGGCACAAAAAGGCCCACGTGCTCACGCAGGGTGCGGCGGGCTGCGTCTATGACGTCGCGTTTGGTAGAGCCCACATCCATGATCAGCATGTCAGGCGTCAGCAGGGGCTTGATGGCTTTGAAGCTTGCTTCCGTTGCAGAGACCGGCACGGCGATCAACACAATGTCGGCCCCTGAAACCGCCAGCATTGCAGAGGGCGCCTCGGCATCGATGATGCCCATTTGCCGGGCCCGTTCGGTGGTGCCGGGCGACTTGCTGAAACCGACGATGCGTTTGACCAGCCCCGCTTTTTTCATGGCCATGGCGAACGAACCGCCCATCAGGCCGCATCCGATCAATCCGAGCTGTTCAAACATGCAGGTTCCAGTGCAAGAGGCGGTTAGTCGGCCAGGGGATAGGCGCCCAGAACCTTGTAGAAGGCGCAAATGCCGCGCAAATCCTGCAGCGCTGCGGCCACATGGGGCTCGGACGGGTGGCCCTGCAGGTCGATGTAGAAGAAATACTCCCACTGGCCGGAGCGCGCCGGGCGCGATTCAAAGCGCGTCATCGAGACACCGTGTAGCTTGAGTGGCACCAGCATGTCGTGGACCGCGCCAGGGCGGTTGGGCACCGAGACCACCAGGCTGGTGCAGTCCTTGCCGGAAGCCTGTGGCGCCGGCATGACGGCTGGCAGACAGACCATGACAAAGCGCGTGCGGTTGAAGGCCTCGTCCTGAATGGCCTGGGCGGCGATGTGCAGGCCGAATTCGGCACCGGCACGTTCGCTGGCGATGGCGGCCCATTCCGGATGCAGGGCAGCCAGGCGTGCACCTTCGGCGTTGCTGGAGACGGCACGGCGTTCCGCATGGGGCAGATGGGTCGTGAGCCATTGCTGGCATTGGGCCAGAGCCTGCGGATGGGCCAGCACGACTTCAATGCCTTCCAGCGAGCCCTGCGTGCGCAACAGATGGTGACGCACCAGCAGGCTGATTTCACCGACGATGTGCAGCGGGGAATTGAGCAGCAGGTCCAGCGATCGGGTGACTACACCTTCGGTGCTGTTTTCCACCGGTATGACGCCGAACTCGGCAGCGCCTGATGTGGCGGCGTGGAAGACCTCGTCAAAATTGTTGCAAGGCACATGCTGGATGCTGGAGCCGAAAAAGCGCAGGGCAGCTTCTTCGCTATAGGTGCCCTTGGGTCCCAGATACGCCACCCGTTGCGGCGCTTCTAAGGCCCGGCAGGCGGACATGATTTCACGCCAGATCAGCGCCAGGCTGGAGTCCTTGATCGGTCCCTGGTTGGCCTTTTGCAGGCCGTGGATGACCTGGGCTTCACGCTCGGGCCGGAACACGGGCGACCCGTCATGGCGCTTGAGTTCGCCGACCTCATTGGCCAGGGCTGCGCGCCGGTTCAGGGCGATCAGGAGTTCCTGATCCACCGCGTCAATCTGGACGCGCAATTCGGAAAGTGTTTTGGCCATGGGTGCTTTATCCGTGGGACCGTTCGAATGCTTGCATGTAGCCAGTCAGGGCTTGCACCCCGGCCAGCGGCATGGCGTTGTAAATGCTGGCGCGCATGCCGCCTACCGATTTGTGGCCCTTGAGCTGCAATAAACCCGCCTCTTTGGCACCGCTCAGAAATGCGTCGTTGAGCGACTCATTGCGCAGGAAGAAGGGCACATTCATGCGTGAGCGGCAGTCGCTGCGCACCGGGTTGAAATACAGATTTGACTCGTCAATCGTGCGGTACAGCAGTTCGGCCTTGGCGATATTGGCAGATTCCATGGCCGCAATACCGCCCTGGCGCTTGAGCCATTGAAAAACCAATCCTGCCATGTAGATGGCGTAGGTGGGAGGCGTGTTGTACATCGACTCGTTCTTCGCCACCGTCTGGTAGTTGAAGGCGCTGGGGCAGATCGCCAAGGCATGGCCCAGCAGGTCTTCGCGCACCACCACCAAGGTCAGACCGGCCGGCCCGAGGTTCTTTTGCGCCCCGCCGAAGGCCAGACCTACACGGCTCCAATCGACGGGGCGGGATGCCACGTGCGAAGAAAAGTCGATCACCAACTCAGCCCGGGAGCCCAGAGCCTTCAGGTCGGGCAGGCCGTGGAACTCGACGCCGTTGATGGTCTCGTTGGAACAAATGTGCACATAGCTGGCGTTGGCGTTCAACTGCCAGGTCGAGGCATCCGGAATATGCGTAAAACCGTCTGACTTGCCATTGGCAGCCAAATCGGCCTGGCAATACTTGCCAGCTTCTGCGAAAGACTTTTCGCTCCAGCTTCCCGTGACCACAAAGTCGGCTGCACCCCGACCACCAGCGTCTGCTTTGAGTGCGCTAATGTTTAAAGGCACGATGGCGTTTTCGGCCAAACCACCGCCCTGCATGAACAGGATTCGGTAGTTGGCAGGTACGGCCAGCAACTCGCGCAAATCGGCTTCGGCTTGCGCGTAGATGGAGAGAAACTCTTTGCCGCGGTGGCTCATTTCCATCACGCCCATGCCGCAGCGCTTGCCGCTGGCATCGGGCCAGTCCAGCATTTCGCTGGCAGCCTGGGCCAGAACTTCGTCTGGCATTGCCGCCGGACCGGCCGAAAAATTAAAAGGTCGGTTCATCGCGCGGGGCATCAAACGGTCTCGTCTCCTGGTGCTTCGTCGCCAGCGGGTTCGTCGGTTTCAACGGCTTGGGCGTCGTTTTCAACAATGCGCTGCAGGCCGCTGAGCTTGGAGCCCTCGTCCAGGCCGATCAGGGTCACGCCCTGCGTGGCGCGGCCGAGTTCGCGGATTTCGGAAACGCGGGTGCGTACCAGAACGCCCTTGTCGGTGATCAGCATGATCTCGTCGTCCACGTGGATCAGGGTGGCTGCCACGACCTTGCCATTGCGCTCGGACTGCTGAATGGCAATCATGCCCTTGGTACCACGGCCGTGGCGGGTGTATTCGGTGATGCTGGTGCGTTTGCCGTAACCATTTTCAGTGGCAGTCAGCACGCTTTGTGCCTCGTCTTCGGCCACCAGCATGGCGATCACGCTCTGCGTTTCGTCCAACATCATGCCGCGCACGCCACGCGCATTACGACCCATGGGGCGCACATCGTTTTCGTCAAAGCGCACGGCCTTGCCGCCGTCTGAGAACAGCATCACGTCGTGCTTTCCATCGGTCAGTGCAGCGCCAATCAGGAAGTCGCCCTCGTCCAGGTCCACGGCGATGATGCCGGCCTTGCGCGGGTTGGAAAATTCGTTCAACGCGGTCTTTTTGACCGTACCCATGCTGGTGCCCATGAACACATACTGGTCGGCGGGGAAGCTGCGCTTCTCGCCAGTTAGCGGCAGTACGACGGTGATTTTTTCACCTTCCTGCAGCGGGAACATGTTGACGATGGGGCGTCCACGTGAACCGCGTGAGCCCTGTGGCACTTCCCAGACCTTGAGCCAGTACAGGCGGCCGCGATTCGAGAAGCACAGGATGTAGTCGTGGGTGTTGGCCACAAACAGCTGATCGACCCAGTCGTCTTCCTTGGTGGCCGTAGCCTGCTTGCCGCGCCCGCCGCGCTTTTGCGCGCGGTACTCGCCCAGGGGCTGGCTCTTGATGTAGCCGCTGTGGCTCATGGTCACCACCATGTCGGTGGGGGTGATCAGGTCTTCGGTAGACAGGTCAAAGGAGGAATGTTCCACCAGGCTGCGGCGTGCGCCCAGCTTGGTCTGGCCGAACTCGTGCTTCACATGGCCCAGTTCGTCACCAATGATGGTGGATACACGCTCAGGCTTGGCCAGGATGTCCAACAGGTCTTCAATCTCGGCCATCACCTCTTTGTATTCGGCAACGATCTTGTCCTGCTCCAGGCCGGTCAGGCGCTGCAGACGCATTTGCAGGATTTCCTGCGCTTGCGTGTCGGACAGGCGGTACAGACCGTCGGCGCCCATTCCGTAGTTCTTCTCCAGGCCGTCGGGGCGGTAGTCATCGGCGTTGATCACGCCGCCATCGGCCCGCGTGCGGGTCAGCATCTCGCGCACCAGGCTGCTGTCCCAAGGGCGATTCATCAACTCAATCTTGGCAACCGGCGGCGTGGGTGACTCGCGGATGATGCGGATAAAGTCGTCGATATTGGCCAGAGCAACGGCCAGACCTTCGAGCACATGGCCGCGCTCGCGCGCCTTGCGCAGGTTAAACACGGTGCGGCGTGTCACCACTTCACGGCGGTGGCTCAGGAATACCTCAATCAGGTCCTTCAGGTTGCACAGCTTGGGCTGGCCGTTTACCAAGGCCACCATGTTGATGCCGAAGGTGTCCTGCAACTGGGTCTGCTTGTACAGATTGTTCAACACCACCTCGGGCACTTCGCCGCGCTTGAGCTCGATCACCAGGCGCATGCCCGATTTGTCGGACTCGTCCTGGATGTGGCTGATGCCCTCAATCTTCTTCTCGTGTACCAACTCCGCCATGCGCTCCTGCAGGGTCTTTTTATTGACCTGGTAGGGCAGCTCATCCACGATGATGGACTGTCGCTGGCCCTTATCGATGTCCTCAAAGTGACACTTGGCGCGCATCACCACGCGGCCACGGCCGGTGCGGTATCCCTCTTTGACGCCGTTGATGCCGTAAATAATGCCGGCGGTGGGGAAATCGGGGGCTGGAATGATGTCCATCAGGTCATCAATGCTGGCGTCCGGATTGCGCAGCATGTGCAGGCAGGCATCCACCACTTCGTTCAGGTTGTGCGGGGGAATGTTGGTGGCCATACCCACGGCAATACCGCCTGAGCCATTCACCAGCAGATTGGGAATGCGGGTAGGCAATACCAGTGGCTCTTTTTCCGAGCCATCATAGTTGGGGCCGAAATCCACAGTCTCTTTGTCCAGGTCGGCAAGCAACTCATGCGCGATCTTGGCCAAGCGGATTTCGGTGTAGCGCATGGCGGCCGCGTTGTCGCCGTCCACGGAGCCGAAGTTGCCCTGGCCATCCACCAGCATGTGGCGCATGGAAAAGTCCTGCGCCATCCGGACGATGGTGTCGTACACCGACTGGTCGCCGTGCGGGTGATACTTACCAATCACGTCACCGACGATACGGGCGGACTTTTTGTAGGCCCGATTCCAGTCGTTATTGAGCTCGTGCATGGCAAACAGCACGCGCCGGTGCACCGGCTTCAAGCCATCGCGCGCATCGGGCAGTGCGCGCCCGACGATCACACTCATGGCGTAATCGAGATAGCTGCGCCGCATTTCCTCTTCGAGGCTAATTGGCAGGGTTTCTTTGGCGAACTGGGTCATGGGAGATGGGGCTCTGTCTGGGACAACCTTACATTGTAAGGGTCAAGCTTTGTAGTCTGCCAGCAACACAAGTTCTCTAAAGCCTGATTACTCATATTTGCGGTCAGAACGTCAGCCGCATCGCTGGAAAAGCCGTTATGGGTATGGCACAATAATGTCCAACGTCGTACGAGGAGCAGTCCTTGGGCGGTCGTTGAAAATCTAATCGCAGCGCCGCTGCAGTTTGCTCCGCATAAAGGAAAGTCATGAAATTAATCAATAAAGTAGCAATCGTCATCGCTACCGCTGCACTGGCCTCCGTAGCTGGCGCCCAAGAAATTCACAACTGGAAGAGCGCTGCCGGCGATGTCTGGAAAGACGCCGCCGGCGAATGCTGGCGTGATGCCAGCTGGACTCCAGCTACCGCTGCTGCCGGTTGCGATGGTGCTATTGCTCCTGTTGCACCCGCACCTGCTCCCGTAGCACCTGCACCTGTGGCCCCCAAGGCTGTGGCTCCCGTCGCGCCTGCGCCAGTGGCTCCGACACCTCCTCCTGCAGTTGTTGCAGCACCCGCAGCGACCAAAGTCACCTACGCTGCTGATGCATTCTTTGACTTCGACAAAGCTGTTCTGAAGCCCGAAGGCAAGGCCAAATTGGATGATCTGGTTGGCAAAGTCAAGGGAATCAGCTTGGAAGTCATCATTGCTGTGGGTCACACTGACTCCATCGGTAAAGACGCTTACAACCAAAAGCTGTCCGTTGCACGTTCTGAAGCTGTCAAGGCTTACTTGGTGTCCAAGGGCATCGAAAAGAACCGTGTTTACACTGAAGGCAAGGGCGAAAAGCAACCCGTTGCTGACAACAAGACTTCCGAAGGCCGCGCCAAGAACCGTCGCGTGGAAATCGAAGTGGTTGGTACACGTTCCAACTAATCCGGTTTATTCCGCTTAAACAAGAGGCCCGCTGATGCGGGCTTTTTG
>CANCER010000070.1 GCA_947375135.1 Comamonadaceae bacterium
TGGCCCTGTCCAGGGTGGCACCGAACGTGCGGGTCAGCACGGTGCGTCCCAATACCGGAAACCTGCGGGAGGACATGGAGTCCGGAAATGTTGATCTGGCCTTGGGCCTGTTGCCTAACTTGCAGGCTGGGTTCTTTCAGCGCAGATTGTTTCGCCACAAGTATGTGTGCGTGTTCCGCAAGGACCACCCGCAAGCCAAGTCACCCATGACGCTTAAGCAATTTACCGAGCTGGACCATGTGGGTGTGGTCGCTGCCAACACCGGGCATGGCGAGGTGGACGGCCTGCTGGAGCGCGCGGGCATCAAGCGCCGGCTCAAGCTGATGCTGCCGCATTTCATTGCCGTGGGCCATGTGCTGCAGAGCACCGACCTGATCGCCACCCTGCCGGAGCGCTTTGCCGAGCGCTGCGAGGCGCCATTCGGGTTGGTCACCTCCCCGCACCCGGCCCGCCTGCCCGACATCGCCATCAACCTGTTTTGGCATGCCAAGGCCAACCGGGACCCGGCCAATATGTGGCTCCGGCAGCTGTTTGTGGAACTCTTTGCCGATAGCGAGGGCGAGAAGGCGGCGCCGCGTGCCAAGCGGGGCAAGGCCGCGGCGGCAAAGTGACATATTGCATTGGCGACGTCAGCCGGAATTCACCGTGATAAGTGCCGGGCGCATCCATGCGGTGCTGGAGGCTTCGTCCATGCGCTCCAGCGCCCGTCGCAGCGCATCTTCACTGACTATTTTGTTCATGCCCAGTGCCTGCGCGGCCACCAAGTCCCCGCGTAATGCGGTGATGTGGGAATAGCGTCGGTGACCTGCTAGCAGCCCCAGCATCAAGGTGCCCAGCACATCGCGCTTGTCCGGGGCGTTGCCGCTTCGATATGCCAATGGACAAGAGGAGACCCAGCGCTCAAACACGCTGGTGGCCGCCAGGAACTCGGCGAAGAAGACCAGCTGACCGTGCGGCGTGGCCGCCGCACCCTCGTCCCAGCGCACGTGCATGCGTCCACCCAATGTGTCGACTACCTGCGGTTGATCACCATCAACGGAGCCCCGCAGGAGGGCCGCCTTTTGTTTGCGTTTTACTTCACCCATGGGGTGAGTGTGCCAAATCTGCGCTATGCCCCGCCAGTGCTGGGTTTGCCCATGGCTTGGAGTGGGGAACTGCTTTTTCTAGGTTGAACTGGACAACCCGATTGCAGACATTTGAAATGTCTGCGTACAGCCCGTTAGAGTCATGAGCGACCGAAACCCCAATGACTCCAGACGCTGCCGAACGCACCTTCGCCCATAGGCTGACTGCGGGTTCGGGTGCAGCAGCGCGCCTTTGCCGCAAAGCGCTCGGTTGCTTGAGTCGCCCCTGGGGTGGACAAAGACACCAAAGAGCAAGCGACGCGGGCACGGACTGCGATGGGTTTTCCTGTGTCAGATGCGGTGTGCCTGTGATGGCGTCGTGCGATGCTTGTTTCGACCTGGTAGGACCCGCCATGCTGTTGTTGACTGCCAATGACGCGCCACTGTTTTCAGCCACGGACTGTTCGGGTTGACTCTCCGGGAAGACCTTGCCTGAATGGGGCCAGCGCATACAGGGACCGCCCTGAACCAGCGATCCCGGCGCGCTTTGCCTAACACATCTGCAAAAACGATCTGCATCCTTTTTGGGCACGGTCCGCCAGCCCAACAGGCATGCGGGTAGCGGGCAGATGTCCAGACCTTATCCACAGCTCCATTCACAGTTCCTGGGGATGGAAATCGCCGCTTACTGGCGGCCCGGCGTCCTTTGAAGGTTGACGGCTACCCAAGCCCACCGGGCGTAGTCGTTGGCGATGCCCGCCATGCCGGTGCCTGGCCTCGCTGAAGGCGGCCAGGGTGGCTGCAGTTACCGGCGCCAGCGCAGTGCGTCATGCGCAGGCACAGCCAGCCCCAGGCAGGCGAGAGCGGGCCGGCCTACTCCCGGTTCGGCGCCACGATGCCGGCGCGCTTCATGCGGCGGTACAGCGTCATGCGGGACAGGCCCATGCGGCGCGCCACCTCGCTCACATTCCAATGCGCCTGGCGCAGCGCCTGCAGCAGTGCGGTGGCCGCTGCGGGTGCCGGTGCAGCATGGGCCAAGGCGGGTGCGGGCAAGCCGGCCGCCTGGGTCAGCTCGGGCAAATCCTGCAGATCGATCACCGTCCCGCTGCTCATGCTGGCGGCGTAGTCCAGCACGTTTTTCAACTCGCGCAGATTGCCTGGCCAGGCGTGGGCCATCAGCCGCTCGCGCGCTGCGGCGGTGAGCCTGCGTTCGCCCAGCATGCGGTCTACCGTGGCGCCCAGGTCGGCGCGCTGGCGCAGCGGTGGCAGGCCGAAGTGCGCGCCGTTGAGGCGGTAGTACAGGTCGTCACGAAAGCGCCGCGCCTGCACCATGGCCTCCAGCGGCGCATGGGTGGCGGCAATCACGCGGATGTTCACCGGCACCGGTTTCAATGCGCCCACCGGTAGCACCTCGTGCTCGGACAGCACGCGCAGCAGGCGGGCCTGCAGCGGCAGCGGCATGTCGCCGATCTCATCCAGAAACAGCGTGCCGCCATCGGCCTCCTGAATCAGGCCGCGCTTGCCCCGGCTGCTGGCACCGGAGAAGCTGCCCGCCAGATGGCCGAACAGTTCGCTCTCTATCAGCGTCTCGGGAATGGCGGCGCAGTTCACCGCCACAAACGGCCTGGATTTGCGCGCGCCGCTGGCATGCACGGCCCGGGCGAAATATTCCTTGCCCGAGCCGGTTTCGCCGGTTACCAGGAGGCTGATGGGGGAGTTGACCAACATGGCGACACGCGCGATCTGCCGGTCCAGCGCCGGGTCGCCTTCTGAGAGGGCGGCCAGCGGTGCGGGCAGTTTGCCGGCCACCGCAGCGCGCGCCACCACCGCCGCAGGCGGCGGCGGTGTGGCCGACAAAAACAACAGGCGCCGCACACCGGAGAGCATCACGGCGCGCTGGTCGGTGGGCTGGGTCATGACATAGCTCGCTATGCGCGAAAACGGCACCTCAAACACCTGCTCAAAGGGTTGTCCCAGCAGTGGCTGGCCGGGCGTGCGCTGCAGGGCCCATTGGGCGCGCCGGTTGTGGCCGACCACGCGGCCGCCGGCATCGAGCGCCAGCAGGTACTCGGGCTGCACTTCCAGAAACTGCGGCGCGCTGGACAGGCGCAGCACCCAGTCGCGCCGGTGCCGGTACAGGAAGGCGGCGTTCTCAATGTCGTGCGCGTGCATGGTCACCAACTGCAGCGCCAGGTGCTGGCTCTCCTTGGGCTGTGAGCTGCTGAGTTGCGAAATGTCCAGCACCGCGCTCAAGCGGCCCGCGCTGTCGTACACCGGTGCACTGGTGCAGGTGAGCGCAATATGCGTGGCATCAAAGTGGTCGTCCAGGTGCACGGTCAGGGCCTGCCCGGTGCTGATGCAGGTGCCCACGCCGCAGGTGCCGGCGAGTTGCTCACTCCAGTCGGCGCCCAGATACAGGCCGGCCTTGCGCAGGCTGGGCTCGGCCACCAGATCGCCCAGAAAATCCACCGTCACGCCCCGGGCATCGGTCAGCAACACCACATAGCCCAGGCCGCACACCTTGCTGTAGAGCGACTCCAGTCCGTGGCGCGCGATCTGCAGCAAGGACTCCATCTGGTCTTTGTGCTCGCGCAGGCGGGCCTGCGGCAGGATCACCACCTCCTGCATGCGCGTGGGGTCCAGCCGGTGCTCGTGCACGCAGCGGTGCCAGGAGTCGCGTATCAGCAGCTCCTGCCGTCCGGCGGCCGTGGCATGGCCATGGAGCGCGACTTGCATGACGGTATCCATGTGCTGGCGGGGCGTGACGTGCATGGGCTTCTTCCGGTGGGGCATTGCCCGACACCATCCGGCACCGGCCGCCATCTGTCAATCGGGCGCAAACCCTTGCCCGCTGCCGTGCAGCGCGCCCAATGGAAACCCTGCAGAGTGTGCTGTTTCCTCGAATC
This sequence comes from Comamonadaceae bacterium, assembly GCA_947375135.1. GTDB lineage: Bacteria > Pseudomonadota > Gammaproteobacteria > Burkholderiales > Burkholderiaceae_C > Allorhodoferax. The sequence goes on from CANCER010000070.1 coordinate 3,971, forward strand.
CATTGCGCAGTCGGTAGGGGGGTGATGGGTATACTTTAATTAACTAGACCATCACACCGCATGACCGCCCTCCTCAAAGCTCCCCTTTCCGGCGTTCGGTTATGCAGCGGCGCAATCAGGATCGCTGTGCTGGCTCTGGCGTGCTGGATGACCGCACAGGCGCATGCGGAATGGAAGATCCTGACGGTCAACCAGGACAGGACGGTCACCATCTGGATCGAGTCCTCATCCATCCAAAGGCGCGACGATTATGTTTTTGCCTGGGTCATCTACGACCGCGAAGAGGCGGCAAAGGACGGAGCCATGTCCTCCAAAGCCCTGAACCAGTACGACTGCGCCAACCGCCAGGCCCGCACCTGGCGCCAAAGCATCTATACCAAATCCATGGCAGGCGGCGAGCCCATGCCGCCCCGGGGCAAGGCGCAGTGTGAGGCCAGTGATTCCCTGGAAATCCGCCGGGACGACGATTGCGCCCAGACCTGGAAGCCGGTTCTTTACCGCACGACCGGGTCAGACATTCTGAATGCGCTGTGCGTGGGGCAAGCGGCTTCCCTGGGCCCATAGCCGCTGGGTGGCTAGTTTGCGCAGACGGCCTTGAAGCCGGTTTCGTACGCGGTGCGGGCCGGCACCTCCTTCCACAGGCCCTCTCTCTCCACCGAAAAGATAGCCTTGCCCGCGGCCATCGGTTCGCGGTAGGTTTCCAGCGAAAGCACACGGGTCAAACCCTGTTTGCAGTCGTAGGCAACCCGCGAGCGGCGAGACAACTCGTTGCCCTCATCGCGCTCTTTGAGGTCGGTCAGTTCCCAGACCTCACGGCTGGAGCCGGCCTGAAGGATGGTGGCGGGATCAATGTAGAAAGTGCCCTCGTCGGTCTGCCCCATCTCGACCCAGCCGGCGTGGCTGCTGCCGGCCAGCATCAGGAGGGAAAGTACCTGCAAGATCAGTCTCTTCATGTCAGTTGTCTTCGCTGTTAACGTGAATGAATGGGCGCCAATGCTTTTTCACGGGGTATCGACGTGCTGGCAACTACCTGGCACTGCGCCATGTGCCGCTGCCGGCCTTCTCCCCGGGTGAAAGCTCGATCCGGATTTTAGGCAGATCGCCTGGGCCGGGGCTTGGCCCGGCGGGAATCCCGTATCCATGCGGGCTCACCGGGTGGGCGGTGTGTGAAAGCGATCAACTGCCCGTCTCTCGCTGCCCGAGGCGCGCACTGCAACCACAGCCGCCCTGCGCGCAGTGACAATAGGCCACCGCTTCACCACCCTTTACCCGCCATGCCCCAGCACCCCCTCCTCAAAATCCAGCCCCTGTCCTTCCCCTGGCAGACCATAGACCCGTTTTTATTCTGCGTGCATCACAACGATGCCTACCCGGCCGGTAACGACCGGCAGGGCCCGCAAGCCTCGCTGGCCGGACGCAACCTGGGCCAGGACTTTGGTGGCAAGGACGGCTGGAGCATGTACCACGGCGAAACCGTGCCCGGCTTTCCCGCGCACCCGCACCGCGGCTGCGAGACGGTGACCATCGTGCGCGATGGCCGCATTGACCATTCCGACTCGGCCGGCGCCACCGCGCGCTTTGGCGATGGCGATGTGCAGTGGCTGACCGCCGGCAAGGGCATTGTTCACTGCGAAATGTTCCCCCTGCGCCACCGGGACCAACCCAACCCCACCGAGCTGTTCCAGATCTGGCTCAACCTGCCGGCCAAAAACAAGATGGCCGCGCCCCACTTCACCATGCTGTGGAACGAGGACATCCCGCGCCATGTGGCAACGGATGCCAACGGCCACACGACGCGCATTGCCTGCATTGCCGGCACGCTGACGGGCGACGCCTGCCTGCCGCCGCCACCCGACTCCTGGGCCTCGCAGCCCGACGCCGACGTGGCCATCCTGACGCTCAAAATGGAAGCCGGTGCACGCTGGACCTTGCCGGCGGCGCGCAGTGTGCAGACCCGGCGCCAGCTCTATTTCTTTGCCGGTGCTGCACTCACCATCGCCGGGCAAAGCGTGGCACCCGGCTCGGTGATAGAAGTGGCCGGTGACCAGGCGGTTGAACTGGTGAATGGTGTGCAGGAGGCCGAACTGCTGCTCCTGCAGGGCCGCCCCATCGGCGAGCCGGTGGCGCAATACGGCCCTTTTGTGATGAACACCCAGGAGGAAATCCAGCAAGCCTTTGCCGACTACCGCCGCACCGAATTCGGCGGCTGGCCCTGGGGCGTGAGCGACCCGGTGCACCCGCGCGACAAGGGCCGCTTCGCCCTGCATCCGGATGGCCGGGTCGAGGAGCGTTAAAGAGCCGAAAGCCATGCAAGCCCTGATCGCCACCATCGCCACGATGGAACTACCTACCGACGCCCATCGCATTTTTCATGGACGCGGCGGGCTGCACCCCGGCTGCGAACACCTGGCGCTGGACTTCTATCCGCCGGTGTTGGTGCTGACCAGCTTTCTACCTTTGGAAGAGGATGCGCTGGCCACCATCGCGCAGGCGCTGGCTGACCGCTGGCAGCGCGTCGCGCCGGATCAGCCGCTCAATTGGGTCTACCAGTGGCGCACGGAGGGGCGCGCTGAAACCCGGCTGATGGCCGGTGCCGTGCCCGAGCCGCATGAGGTGCGCGAAAACGGCGCCCGTTACCGGGTGCATGTGCTCAAGGGCCAGAACCACGGCCTGTTCCTGGACATGGCCGCCGGGCGGCAATGGGTGAGCGCGCATGCGGCTGCGCATCCGGGCTTGCGCGTGCTCAACCTGTTCGCCTACACCTGCGCGTTTTCGGTGGTGGCATTGAAGGCCGGCGCGCGCCATGTGCTCAACGTGGACATGAGCCACGGCGCCATTGGCATCGGCCAGCAAAACCACCAACTCAATGGTCTGAGCACCGGTGCCAGCTTTTTGCCGCACGATATCTTCAGCACCTGGGGCAAGATCACGCGTGCGTCTCCCTTTGACCTGATCATCGTGGACCCGCCCAGCTACCAGAAGGGCAGCTTCATCGCCACCAAAGACTACGCCCGCCTGATGCGCCGCCTGCCGGATTTGCTGATGCCCGGCGGCTACGCGCTCTTGTGCCTGAACGCGCCGGAGCTGGGCTGCGACTTCCTGCAAACGCAGATGCAGGAGCTCGCGCCCGGCATGCGCCTGGTGGAACGCATCGCCAACCCGGCAGTATTTGCAGACGTGGCCCAGGACAGGGCGCTGAAGGTGTTGCTGTACCAGGCTTCCACGGAAATCACCTGAGGCAACGGCCTTGCCGCTGCACCGGGCAGGCGCTCACGCGTCCTGCGGTGACGCTCCGCCTGGCAGCCGTTCCACGCCCTCACTGTCGTCCTTGAGGGCGATGCCGCTCTGCCCCAGTGCAAGCGCCTGCGTGATGAGCCAGGCCAGCTTGTGGGCTGCCAGCGCATAGGACAGGCCCTCCAGCCGTATGTTGGAGATGCAGTTGCGCTCGGCATCGTGGCGGCCCCGGCGCGGCCCGTACGTCAGGTACAGCCCCAAGCTGTCGGGGGAACTCAAGCCCGGGCGCTCCCCAATCAGGATGACGCAAAGGCGCGCGTTCAGGGCCTCGCCCACATCGTCAGCCACGGCCACGCGTGCCTGTTGCACCACCACGAGCGGGGCCACATGCGTGCCGGGCGCCAACTGGGGCAACAGGGCTGCCAGCAGGGGCAGGGCGTGGCGCTGCACCGCCAGGGAGGACAGGCCGTCGCCCACCACGATGGCCAGGTCGGGTGCCCGGCCGAAGCGGGTGGCCAGGGCGCGCAGTCTGTCCAGATCCGCCGCGTCCAGTTGCCGCCCCAGGTCGGGGCGGCGCAGGTAGGTCGTCCGGTCTGTTGCGCAGCTGCGGGCGCACACCACGGCATGCCCTGCCTGCTCCAGCTGGGTTTTCAGGGCGTCCACATCCAGCGCGGTGTGGATGGCGTCGCGTGCCAGGGCGTGGGCGCAGCCGAAGCGCAGCGCTTCATCGGTGGGTATGGACACACCGGCACGGCCCAGCGCAATGCGCGCCGTGGTGGCGCTGCGCCAATCGCGCCACGGCATGGCGGTGACCAGGGCGCTGTCCGGCGCCGCCGCTACTGCCGTTACTGCCGCTACCGCCGTGCGGGATGCAGGCAGCGCGGGTTCTGGCGGGGTGGGCGCGGGGCTCATGGTGCCTCCTCTGCGGTGAGGGACTGCAGGCCGCTGATCAGTTGCCGGCCCGCACCCGCGTCCAGCAGATGCCCGCCTGCATCCGTAATCTGTTGCTGCTGCAACCAGGCTTCAAACTCGGGGGCAGGTTTGAGCCCGGTGATCTCGCGCAGGACCAGCGCGTCGTGGAAGGAGGTGCTCTGGTAATTGAGCATGATGTCATCCGCACCGGGCACGCCGATCAGGAAGTTCAGGCCGGCGTTGGCCAGCAGCACGCTCAAGGTGTCCATGTCGTCTTGGTCGGCTTCTGCATGGTTGGTGTAGCAAATGTCGCAGCCCATGGGCAGGCCCAGCAGCTTGCCGCAGAAGTGGTCTTCCAGGCCGGCGCGGATGATTTGCTTGCCGTCATACAGGTACTCCGGGCCTATGAAGCCCACCACCGTGTTGACCAGCAGGGGCTCGTAGCAGCGCGCCAGGCCGTAGGCCCGCGCCTCGCAGGTTTGCTGGTCCACACCGCCGTGGCCGTTGGCCGACAGCGCGCTGCCCTGGCCGGTCTCGAAATACATCACGTTGTTCCCTACCGTGCCGCGCTTCAGCGACAGCGCCGCTTGCTGCGCCTGGCGCAACAAGTCCAGCGTGATGCCGAAACCGGCATTGGCCGCTTCGCTGCCGGCGATGG
>CANCER010000071.1 GCA_947375135.1 Comamonadaceae bacterium
CTGGCTGCTTTGGTATAACCGGACTCGACTGCATTCGACGCTGGCCTATATCAGCCCGGTGCAATTCGAGCAGAACTGGCTTGCCAATCAGCCCAAGCAAGCCAACTCATGATCTCGGTTATGGGATACGGATTCCAGGGGCAAGGTCAATGCCGTGTGTTCCATCCACTTCGTAGCGCACGCCGCCACACAGGCATTCACCGCTTATCCGCTGATTCATCGCGACTCCTTGTTGCATATCAGGGTAATCCTCTGACGGGATGGAAGGGTGCATCCCTAGAATGTGCTGCAGTGCAGTACATTGTTTGAACTGCACAGGAAGCCCAAAAAGACATGCCAAAAACTACCGCCAAAGCAGACGGGTCCACGGACCGCATTATCAAAAAGTATCCCAACCGTCGCTTGTATGACACGGATACGTCCAGCTACATCACCCTGACAGAGATCAAGCAATTGGTCATGGACAGCGAGGCTTTCGTCGTTCTGGATGCCAAAACCGGAGAGGACCTGACGCGCAGCATCTTGCTGCAAATCATTCTGGAAGAAGAGTCGCAGGGCTCGCCCATGTTTACCGCTCCAGTGCTGGCCAATGTGATCCGCTTTTATGGCCACACCATGCAAGGCTTTATGGGTGGCTACCTGGAGAAGAACATGCAGGCTCTGATGGACATGCAGTCACCCATGGTCAAGGGTGTGATGGGTGCCAATATGTTCACCCAGATGCAGGAACAAATGGCCAAGCAAACCGAGCAGTTTCTGGGCACTTTGGGCATCAAGCGCTGACCCTGCACTGACCCTGTGAAATCCCGGCCCGGCAAATGCTGGGACAATCGGGAGATGAGCGACACCCTTTCCCCTATTTCCCCCGCTGCCCCGGCCGGCAGAGCCCCCCAAGTTGGTTTTGTGAGCCTGGGTTGCCCCAAGGCACTCACGGACTCTGAACTGATTCTCACGCGCCTGAGCGCCGAGGGCTACCAGACCTCCAAGACCTTCCAGGGCGCTGACATTGTCATCGTCAACACCTGCGGCTTTATTGATGAAGCGGTGCAGGAAAGCCTGGACACCATTGGCGAGGCGCTGGCCGAGAACGGCCGCGTCATCGTCACTGGATGTCTGGGTGCCAAGACCGGCAAGGATGGCGGCAATATGGTGCGCGAGATGCACCCCCGGGTGCTGGCCGTGACCGGCCCGCACGCCACCCAGGAGGTGATGGACGCCATCCACCTGCACCTGCCCAAGCCGCACGATCCGTTTACCGATCTGGTGCCCAACCCCTTTGGCGTGGCCGGCATCAAGCTCACGCCGCGCCATTACGCCTACCTGAAGATCAGCGAAGGCTGCAACCACCGCTGCACCTTTTGCATCATCCCGTCCATGCGCGGCGATCTGGTATCACGCCCGATTGGCGACGTGCTGACCGAAGCGCGCGCCCTGTTTGAAGGCGGCGTGAAGGAATTGCTGGTGATCAGCCAGGACACCTCGGCCTATGGCGTGGATGTGAAATACCGCACGGGTTTTTGGGACGGCAAGCCGGTCAAGACCCGCATGTTGGAACTGGTGCAGTCCCTGGGCGAAATCGCCCAAGCGTATGGCGCCTGGGTGCGCCTGCACTACGTCTATCCGTATCCCTCGGTGGACGCGATCCTGCCGCTGATGGCCAGCGGGCTGGTGCTGCCGTATCTGGATGTGCCGCTGCAACACAGCCACCCCGATGTGCTGCGCCGCATGAAGCGCCCGGCCAGTGGCGAGAAGAACCTGGAGCGCATCCAGCAGTGGCGCGAAATCTGCCCCGAACTGGTGGTGCGCAGCACCTTTATCGCCGGCTTCCCCGGCGAGACCGAAGAAGAGTTTCAGCACCTGCTGGACTTTATGGAAGAGGCGCAGATTGACCGTGCCGGTTGCTTTGCCTACAGCCCGGTCGACGGAGCCGCAGCCAACGAATTGCCGGGCATGTTGGCAGCAGAGTTGCGCGAAGAACGCCGTGCCCGCTTTATGGAAGTGGCCGAGCGGGTGTCCGCTGCGCGCCTGCAGCGCCGTGTGGGTGCCACCATGCAGATTCTGGTGGACTCGGCACCGGGTATGGGCAAGAAGGGTGGCCTGGGCCGCAGCTATGCCGATGCGCCCGAGATTGACGGCGTGGTGCGATTGTTGCCACCCGAGAAGATCAGCAAGACGCTGAAAGTGGGTGAATTCACCAAGGCGCGCATTGTGCGTGCGGAAGGGCACGACCTGGTCGCGCAACCTTTCTAGCGCCGCAACGCCCGCAAGGGCGTGAGCAAGTCCGAAAGGCCGTTGTGGTCGATCTCATGCATGAGGTTGATCAGACGGCCGATTTCATTTTTGGGCACGCCTTCACGTACAAACCAGCGCAGGTAGTCGCCGGGCAGGTCGGCAATGCAGCGGCCCTTGTATTTGCCGAAAGGCATCTCGCGCGTGAGCAGGAGTTGCAGGTCTTCAGGGTTCATCGTGTGGCGCCTTGTGCGAAACCTTTTGGACCATAGAAAAAGGCCTGTGACTTTCGTCACAGGCCTTGTCTATTTAGTGGTGCCCGGGAGAGAACTCGAATCTCCACACCTTTCGGCGTACGGACCTGAACCGTATGCGTCTACCAATTCCGCCACCCGGGCAACGCCACAGAGTATAGCACTGCATTTTTGTCTTTCGAGGAAGGTGAAACACTTTTAGTCATAAAGTTTTCACTTTTCTTTTTCTGCACCTTGGTTGACCGCGCGGTTCGTGGAAACCATGTGGCCATCAGGCTGCAACCCAGCTGTGCTCAAATCGATGGCGTTTCTAGCGCATACTCATTGCCATGCATGGCAGGAAAGAGAGTGTTTGTATTAAGAATATGAGCCCAACCAGCGGCTTGCTGGACGAAGTAGAAGGCATTGTTCAGGGACATCGTGATGGCCACGGTTTCGTGTCCCGCGACGACGGTGCCCCCGACATTTATTTACCCCCCAACGAGATGCGTGCCGTGCTGCACAAGGACCGCGTCAAGGTACGCATCGTCCGCAGCGACCGCAAGGGCCGGCCTGAAGGCCGGGTGGTGGAAATTGTCGAACGATCCACCCAACCCATCATCGGCCGCTTGCTGCAGGAAAGCGGTGTCTGGCTGGTAGCGCCTGAAGACAAGCGCTACGGCCAGGACGTGCTGATCCCCAAAGGCGCCACCAGCGTGGCCAAAGCGGGGCAGGTGGTGGTGGTCGAGTTGGTGGAGCCGCCCGCGCTGTTTGGTCAGCCGGTGGGGCGCATCAAAGAAGTGCTGGGCGAGGTGGACGACCCCGGCATGGAAATTGAAATCGCCGTGCGCAAGTACAGCGTGCCGCATGTCTTCTCTGAAGCGTGCATAGCCCTGGCCCGCACCCTGCCGGATGCGGTGCGGCCGCAGGACAGAGCCAACCGCGTGGACCTGACGGATATTCCCCTGGTCACGATTGACGGCGAAGACGCGCGCGACTTTGACGATGCGGTGTATTGCGAGCCCCACACCAAGGGCCGCGGGCGCACCGCAACCAAGGGCTGGCGCCTGCTGGTGGCGATTGCCGATGTCAGCCACTATGTGCAGACCGGTAGCGCCATCGATGTGGACGCGTATGACCGCGCCACCAGCGTGTATTTCCCGCGCCGCGTGATTCCCATGCTGCCCGAAAAGCTGTCGAACGGCCTGTGCTCGCTGAACCCGGAAGTCGAACGCCTGTGCATGGTCTGCGACATGCTCGTCACCGAAGATGGCGATGTGGACGCCTACCAGTTCTATCCCGCCGTGATGTGGAGCCATGCGCGCTTTACGTACACGGAGGTGGCTGCCATTCTGAGCAACACCAAGGGCCCGGAGGCCCTCAAGCGCAAGGACCGTGTGGACGACCTGCTGAACCTGCATGGTGTGTTCCAGGCGCTGCTGAAGTCCCGGCAAAAACGCGGCGCAGTGGACTTTGAAACGACTGAAACGCAAATCGTGTGCGACGAAAACGGGCGCATCGAGAAGATCATTCCGCGCACCCGCAATGTGGCGCACCGGGTGATTGAAGAGGCCATGCTGGCGGCCAATGTCTGCAGCGCTGACTTTATTGCGCAAAGCAAGCACCAGGGGCTTTTCCGCGTGCACGAGGGCCCCACCCCCGAGAAGATGGAGACCCTGCGCAACTACCTCAAGGCCACGGGGCTGGGTATGACGATTGGCGACGACCCCAAGCCGGGCGAGTTCCAGGCCATTGCGGCAGCCACCAAGGACCGCCCGGACGCGCAGCAAATCCACTCCATGCTGTTGCGCTCCATGCAGCAGGCGATTTACACGCCCACCAATGCCGGTCATTTTGGCCTGGCCTTTGACGCCTACACGCACTTCACCAGTCCGATCCGGCGCTATCCCGATTTGCTGGTGCACCGCGTGATCAAGGCGGTTTTGGAGAAGGCCAAGTACCAGCTGCCGACCTTGCCCACCCCCGGCGAGGCCCATGCCAAGCTGGCGCGGCGTCTGGAAAAAGGACTGGCCTCCAAGGTCAAGGACCCCACTGCCAAGCCGCGCAAGGCCAGTGCCGAGGGATTGGCCTGGGAGGCCGCCGGTTTGCATTGCAGCGCCAACGAGCGCCGTGCCGATGAGGCCAGCCGCGACGTGGAGGCCTGGCTCAAATGCAAGTACATGCGCGAGCATCTGGGTGAGGAATATGGCGGTGTGGTGACGTCAGCCACCAGCTTCGGTCTGTTTGTCACGTTGGACGCCATGTATGTGGAGGGCCTGGTCCACATCACCGAGTTGGGTGGCGAATACTTCCGCTTTGATGAGATGCGGCAGGAACTGCGCGGTGAGCGCACCGGCACCCGCTATGCCATTGGCACGCGCGTACGCATCCAGGTCAGCCGGGTGGATCTGGATGGACGCAAGATTGACTTCCGCTTGGTGAATGAGAACGATGGTTTGACCAACCGCACCCCAAGTGACAAGCAAGGCGGCAAGGATGCCAAGGTGCGCGCGCCCTTGCCGGAGCGCTTTGAATCGGAAACAGGGGGTGGGCGCTCGGCGTTGTTCAAGGCTGAGCCACGCAAGCGCGGTGCGGCCAAGTCCGGCCGCGCAGCGAAGGCGTCGCCCGCTAAATCGACAGAGCGGGCTCCCGCTGCATCGAAAAAGGCGGCGCGGAAAAAGCGTTGAGGTCTTTTATTGCCACTGGCAGAGGGCGGACGCACTGAGCACCTGTCCCTGCCAGTGGTCGGCCGCCAGGCCGTGTTGGTAGACAGCGTCGCAGGCTGTGTCCAACGCAGACTGCCCCCCGGCCAGATGCGCACCTACCAGGCCTGCCAGTACATCGCCGGTGCCTGCCGTAGCCAGTTTGGCATTGCCCGTGGGATTGATGCGGGGAATGTGTCCCGGCGCCGTGACGATGGTTCCTGAACCCTTCAAAACCGCGACGCATTGGTAGCGGTCGGCCAAGGCTTGCGCCGCGCCCAGCCGGTCCGCCTGAACCTGTGCCACGCTGCAGTCCAGCAGGCGAGCAGCTTCCAGCGGGTGCGGCGTGATGACGGTGGTGTCTGTGGGGCGATGGAGAAGCAGTGTCTGAAATGCGGGGGTGTCGGCGACGCGGTTGAGGGCGTCGGCGTCGAGCACCAGGTGTTTGGCCTCGCGCAGCAGTTGCGGCAGATGCCGGGCAATTGCCTCGCCGCCGCCGCATCCAGCCACTACCGCCATGCCACTGCAGTCCAGCGTCTCAAAGCTGCGGAACATCAGTTCAGGCATGAGAGGGTCCAGCGCCATTTCCTGCGCTCCCAGGAGGCAGGCAAACACGCGTCCGGCGCCGCCGCGCAGGGCCGAGCGTGCAGCCAGCAGTGCAGCCCCTGCCATGCCCTGCGCGCCACCCACGATGCAGGCATCACCGTAGCTCCCTTTGTGGCTGTCATGGGGTCTGGGCCGATGCGCAGGCGCCCCCAGCAGCAGAGCCGTGGCCCGGACTGTGTCAGAAGCGCCAAGTGCGTTGAACCAGATTTCACCGCAGGCATCACGTCCGCATCCGGTAAACAAGCCAGGCTTGAGTGTCAGCAGGCTGAGGGTGTAATTCGCAACCACATGCACCTCGCCCACCGTGCCGGTATCTGCCTGTAGTCCGCTGGGCACATCGACGGCGATGGTGGGGGTCGGGCTTGCGTTCATGCGCGTTACCCATCCTGCATAGGTGGCGTTCAAAGGCCGCAGCGCACCGATGCCAAACAGAGCGTCGATGCAGGCATCAAACTGCTGTGGCACTTCCTGCGTGAACGTCACGCCGGCAGCCTGGGCTGCGGCCCACGCCAGGCGTGCATCTGCCGGGCCGTGGTCCGGGTTGTGCACCAGAGTCACCACCACCTGCTTGCCCCACTGCTGCAAGTGCGCTGCGGCCTCCATTCCGTCGCCGCCGTTGTTGCCCGGACCGCACGCAACCCAAATGACTTTGGCGTGCGGAACCAGCGCCAAGGTGAGCCTGGCGAGCGCCAGACCGGCGGTCTGCATCCATGTGCTGCCATTGGCAGCTGGCGGGGCCGAGCTTTCCAGCATCCGCGTGTGCGCCACGTTGAACAGCGGCCAGGCAAGTTGAGACCCTGGGCCATCTGCGGTGGTGGTTAGTCGGTGGGTGAGTTCGGGGCTGATGGTCGGCATGTCGGGTGAATCCATGGTGTCAGTTCGCTGTCCCTGCCAAAAGTGATTTTCAGGATCTAAAGCGACCCGGGCTCAGCCGCGTGGTGTCGATTTCAGCGGATCTGCCGCTGATCTGATCGGCCAGTGCGCGGGCCGCACCGCAGGCCATGCTCCAGCCATTGTGTCCATGGGCCAGATTGAGCCACATTCCGGGGCGGTCTGTGGCGCCCACCAGTGGCAGGGCGTCCGGGGAAAAAACGCTGGCGCCTTGCCATATTTGCATGCTGCGGCTGTAATCCGTGGCGCCAGGGAAGTGCTTTTGCAAGGTCTGATAGAGGAGTCGTTTGGTTTTTTCACTGCTTTGGGCGCCGCCGCGTCCCAAAGTAGCACCGCCGGAGACGCGGATGCGTGCGCCCATGCGGCTGATCGAAATTTGCTGCTGGACGTCCACAATGGCGTTGCGCGGCGCATTCAGGGGCTCGCGGATATGTGCGCTGACACTTGTGCTCCAGAGCCGCGTCAGTGCCGGTTGCTTGAATCCGGGAGCAATCAGTTCGGCACCACCCGTGCCGGAACAGATCACCACTTGGTCGAACGAAAACACGCCTTTCGCCCTGGTCTGGATTTGGAGGGAGCCGCCTTGAGACACTGCTGTAACCGGTGTGCTGAAATGGAGTTGCGCTCCCGCTTCCATCAACTTTTCTTTCAGTAAATGGGCAAACTGGCGGCAATTCCCGGTTTCATCATGGGCAAAGAAAACACCGCTGTGGAACTGCAAATCGGCCCCCAGGGCGGGCTCAAGCGCACGAACCTCTGCGGGTGTCATGAGTTTGCTGGCGGTGCCCAGCTGGTTCAAGAGCTGCAGTTTTTGCTGCTGCTGTAGTTGCACGGCTTCGGATTTGAAAATCAGCAGTTGCCCCCGGGACTGCTCGTGCATCTGTGATGCCTGTGCGGCAATCGTGTGGAGGCGAAGCAGGCTGTAGGCCGCCAGGGACCGGGCACAGGCCAAGCGTTCGCCCAAGTCCTTGGTTGGCGCCTTCCAGGCTTTGAGCCAGCGCAGGTCGCGCAGTGTGCTGCCGCGACCCAGCGTGATACCAGACGGGGTCAGCAGGGCGCGCAGTCGGGAACTGCTTGGCCAAGCGGGAAACGCGAGGGGGTGGGACAGACTGGCCGAGAGTTGGCCGCCACAGGCAAAGCTGGCCTCCTCTGCGACCGCCGCGTTGCGCTCAAAAACAGAGACCGTATGTCCGTCCAATGCCAGTTCGTAGGCCGTGCTCAGCCCTACGATTCCGGCGCCGATTACCGCAATTTTCATGAAATTCCATTTAGTGCAAAGCTGGAAGTCCGGCTCACCGCAAGGCGTGCCTTCATTGGGCCAGGGCTTCCATGCTAAAATCGAACGGTTGTGCAGGTGGTGCCTTGTGTGCTGCCCACAATCAATCGCAAACCGGTTCTTCAAGGTGTTGTGTTTTACAGAATTCTATTCTTCCTGAAGCGCAATAAACGAACCGGATTTAAGACCTAACCTTTGGAGTAATTTATGGCAGTAACCATGCGCGAAATGTTGGAAGCCGGCGTCCATTTTGGACACCAGACCCGCTTCTGGAACCCCAAGATGGCCCCGTTCATCTTCGGCCATCGCAACAAGATCCACATCATCAACCTGGAAAAATCGCTCCCGATGTTCCAGGAGGCGGCCAAGTTTGTGCGCCAACTGACCGAAAAGCGCGGCACCATTTTGATGGTCGGCACCAAGCGCCAAGCCCGCGAAATCGTGTCCGCAGAAGCGCAGCGCGCTGGCGTGCACTATGTTGACCAACGTTGGTTGGGCGGCATGCTGACCAACTTCAAGACGGTCAAGACCTCGATCAAGCGTCTGAAAGACATGAAGATCCAGCAAGAAGCCGGTCTGGACAGCATGAGCAAGAAAGAACAGCTGATGTTTGCCCGCGAAATGGCCAAGCTGGAAAAAGACATCGGTGGCATCCAGGATATGGTGACCTTGCCTGACGCGATCTTTGTGATCGACGTGGGCTTCCACAAGATCGCCATCCTCGAAGCCCGCAAGCTGGGCATCCCGCTGATCGGCGTGGTGGATACCAACCACTCCCCAGAAGGC
>CANCER010000072.1 GCA_947375135.1 Comamonadaceae bacterium
CTTGGCCTTGGACGGGGCCACGCGGCGCTGGCCGGAAGGCGGCAGCCCGCTTTTGCGTGAGCCATGGCGCGCCTGTACTGCGCCAGCCTCGCTGCGCGCCTCCTGCGTCTTGCGCAGGCCGTACATGCGGTCCTTGGCGGCCTTGACCGCCTGCTTATCGTCCACGATGGGTGCCGGGTAGTCGCGGCCAATTACGCAGCCGGCCATGCGCTCCAACGTGTCGTTCATCTTCCAGGGCTCGGCCAGGTAGGGCAGCGGCACGCGCGCCAGCTCGGGCACCCAGCGGCGTATGAACAGGCCCTGCGGGTCCTGGTCTTTGGCCTGCTTGGTGGGCGAGTACATGCGCAGCGTGTTGATGCCGGTGGTGCCGCTTTGCATCTGCATCTGGCTCCAGTGGATGCCGGGCTCAAAGTCCAGAAACTGGCGTGCCAGAAACAGCCCGGTCTGGCGCCAATGCAGCCACAGGTGGTAGCTGGCAAAGCTGACCAGCATGGCGCGCATGCGGAAGTTGAGCCAGCCGGTGGCAAGGAGCGAGCGCATGCAGGCGTCCACCATGGGGTAGCCGGTGCGGCCCGCGCACCAGGCGGCAAAGTGGCTGTCGTTGAAAGCGTCCTCGCGCAGGCCGTCGCAGACGCGGGCGAAGTTGTGGAATTCAATGCCAGGCTCGTCTTCGAGTTTTTGCATGAAATGGCAGTGCCAGCGCAGCCGCCCGGCAAAGCCGCGCAGCGCATAGGCCATGGCCCGGTCGGGGGTGTCGGCAATCGCCACCTCGGTGCGCTGGTGCACCGTGCGCAGCGAGAGCGTCCCGAAGGCCAGGTGCGGGCTCAGGCGGCTGCAGCCCTCCTCGGCGCTGAGCGGGCTGGAGAGGGCGCGCCGGTAGTCGTAGCCGCGCAGTTGCACAAAACTCTGCAGGGTGCGGCGCGCGGCTTGCTCACCGGCGGCCTGCAGGCTCTTGCCATGCGGGGCCAGCCCCAGCGTGCCCAGCGTGGGCAGATCTGGTTGGTCCAGAGCCGCCCCCGGGGTGAAGCCGCCTTGCAGCAGCTGCAGCGGCGCGTCCATGCGCGCCTGCCAGCGTGCGGCCCAACCGCTGCGGCTGCGCAAGCGGCGCACCACCCCGGTCTGGGTGAACTCCTGCCACTGCGTGCGGCTGGAGGCGCACCAGGCGGCCACCTGCCGGTCCCGCGCGTACGACCAGCCGGAGCCGGTTTCCTCGTGGCTGAGCAGGTGGGTGAAGCCCAGCTCCTGCTGCAGCTGCGCCAGCACTGGCAGGATCGAACCCACCCGCACCAGCAGCGGCAGGCCGCGCAGGGCCAGGGCGGCGCGCAACTCGGCCAGGCAGCCCAGGGCAAAGTCCACATGGCTGGCATCGCAGTCGGGGCTTTGCAGCCACTCGGGTTCGATCACAAACAGCCCCAGCGCGTCGGTGTGGGACAGGGCCGCCACCAGCGGGGCGTGGTCGTGCAGGCGCAGGTCGCGTTTAAACCAGACGAGGGCGCGTGTGACAGACATGGCGCGCACTCTAGCAAGCTGTGCCGCTGGCTGCCGGCCCCGGGGGCAAAGACCCCCGGCGGACTCTGTCCAAAGCACCCCACGCCGGCCCAGAACCCACAGCGCCACGCAAGCGTCTGAGCGGGCTTGCGGACCAATGTATGCATTGTCCCGCGTAGGACCGCACCCCACCCAGCGCACGGTTACAGTCAAGGCATGGGAACACTTTATCTGGTCCGCCACGGACAAGCCTCGCTCGGCGAGGACGACTACGACAAGCTGAGCGAACTGGGCCGGCGCCAAAGCCTGCGCCTGGGACAGTACTTTGCGGCCAAGGGCCTGCAGTTTGAGGCGGTGCTCACCGGCAGCCTGGAACGCCACGCGCAGACCTGGGACCACATCCAAAGCGGCATGGCGGGCACCGACACCTTGGCGCCCACCTTGACGCCCCAGATCTGGACGGGTCTGAATGAATACGACAGCGAGGCGGTGATTGCCAGCGTGCATGCCGGACCGCACGCCCGGCCCGTCACACCCGAGGCCTACCGCGAACATTTCCGTCTGCTGCGCCAGGGTTTGCAGCAATGGGCCAAGGGAGCGGTGGCGCCCCAGGGCATGCCCCTCTACAGCGACTTTGTGCAAGGCATTTCCGCAGCACTAGACCATGTGCGCAGCCAGCACAGCGGCAATGTGCTGCTGGTGAGCAGCGGCGGCCCGATTGCCACGGCGGTGGCGCATGTCCTGGGTGCCGGTGCCGAGAGCTTTGTGGAACTGAACATGCGTCTTCGCAACACGGCGGTGAGCGAGTTGGCCTTCAACCCCAAACGGCATGCGCTCTTGACCTTCAACACCCTGCCGCATCTGGATGCGCCCCAGCTCGCCAACTGGATCAGCTACGCCTAGCAGCGCAAGCGGGTCGCAGTTCTAGAGCTTGGGCTTGTCGACCAGCGTGTCCATGGGCAACTGGTGCAACTCGGACAGCAACTGCGCCAGTGCGCGGCCGGAGGCGTCTAGCACAGCGCGGCCTTTTTCCGCCGTGGCGGCCGCCGCGTTGCCGACCGCACCGGCTGCGTTGTAGTCCTGCATCTGCCAGCCCAGCTTGGCGCTTTTGCCATTGCCCAGAATGGCATAGGCCTTGGAGCGGTCTTCGGACGTGGACGCAAAGTTCTGTGCCTGCGCCATGTCCACCCGCTCGGGCGCCAGTGCCAGCATCATGGAGGTTTCGATCTCACCGGCGTGGATGCCAAAGCGGTGTTCGTGCGCGCTGAACAGGGCATTGACGTCTTCGCCCTGCGGCCCGGTCAGCGGCAGGCCGAACCAGTTGACGCTATAGACCAGCAGCCCCAGGCGTGCGCGCAGATCCCGCGCCACCACATCCAGCAGGCCCACCTGCCCGCCATGCGAATTGAACAGCACCAGCTTGCGCACACCGGCCGCAGCCACGCTTTCGGCAATCTCGGTCCACAGCCGGATGAGGGTCTCGGCCTTGAGTGTGAGCGTGCCGGCAAAGGCCGCATGCTCGGGGCTGAAGCCCACCGCCTGCGTGGGCAGAAACAGGGCCGGCACCTCGGCCGCGATGTGCGGCAGCGCTGCGGCAATCACGCCCTCCACCAGCGCCGTGTCCACCGACAAGGGCAGGTGCGGGCCATGCTGCTCGGTCGCAGCCACCGGCAGGACGGCGATGGTTTGCGCCATGCGGCCATGGGCGTGCGCCTGGGCAAAGTCGCGTGCGGTCCAGTCGGACCAAAAGCGGGATGTGGTTCTCATGGCTTCGATCTTAGAGCGTGGAGGATGCAACCAGGCTGGCGATTGGCTGCGCGGCGGCGTTAGGCTCTGGCACCTGCGCGGCTGCGGACTGGTGCCGCGTTTGCCGCTGTGCAACTGCCTTCTTCTGCAGCACCGCTTTTTCGCGGCGCGGCAGCAAGCCCTGCAGGGCCTGCGGATTGGAGCGCGCACCGCTGGCCAGGTAGTCGGCCAGCAGGGCGCTGCGCACGGCGTCGGCGGGCAGCAAGCGCTCTACCGTCAGGTAGTCAAACACGGCGTCCAGCAGCGCCTCGGGGGTGAACTGGTGGGTGCTGGCACTGCGCTGCCACAGCCACGCGGAGAAAGCCGACCAGGCCGCAAACGCACTGTCGCCCTGCAGCAGCAGCCGGCTGCTGCGGCCAAAACGCCCGGAGTTGACCAGCAGATCCCAATAGCGCGCCATGCGGGTAAAGGCCCGCACCTGCTCTGCCGTGACCGCCTCCGTTTGCAGCACGGTGTAGGGCGGCTCGCTGGCGTAGACCATGCCGTCTTCTGCCGCAGAGCCGGGCAGGCTGCGTTTGGCCAGGGGCGTGCCGCGCAGGCGCTTGAGCACACCCAGCTGAATTTCATGCGGGCCCAGCGCATGGAGCCGGTCAAAGCCTGCGGCAAAACTGTCCCAGCTCTCGCCAGGCAGGCCGAAGATCAGATCGGTATGCAGATGTGCCGTGCTGTGCGCCAGCAGCCAGCGGATGTTCTCGGCGGTCTTGGCGTTGTCCTGCCGGCGCGCAATGCGGCTCTGCACGTCCACGTTGAAGGACTGGATGCCGATCTCAAACTGCAACACCCCGGCCGGGAACTGCGCCACCATCGCTTTGAGCGCATCGGGCAAATGGTCGGGCACCAGCTCGAAGTGCAGGAACAGCTTGTCGCGGGGCGCGGCCTGCAAGCGGTCCAGAAAGAACTGCAGGATGCGCACCGAGGTCTCCACCTTGAGGTTGAAGGTGCGGTCCACAAACTTGAAGTTGCGCGCACCCCGGTCATACAAGGAGGCCAGCGCGGTCAAAAACGGCTCCAGTTCGAAGGCCCAGGCGGTCTTGTCCAGCGCGCTCAGGCAAAAGGCGCACTTGAACGGGCAGCCGCGCGAGGCTTCCACATACAGCACGCGCTGCGCCAGATCGGTGGCACTGTACTGGTCATAGGGCAGCTCAAGGGTATCCAGCGGCGGCGGCTCCCCGGCGATCACCTTCATCAGCGGCTGCGGGCCGTGCACCAGCGCACGGCACAGTTTGGGGAAACTCACATCGCCCCAGCCGGTGATCAGGTGGTCGGCCAGTTGCACGATCTCCTGTGCATCCCACTCATGGCTGACCTCCGGCCCGCCCAGCACCACCTTCACCTGCGGGCATTGGGCTTTGAGCAGGCGGATGACTGCGGTGGTTTGCGCCACGTTCCAGATGTACACGCCAAAGCCGACCACGCGCACTGGCGCAGCACCCAAGGCCTGCAACAGTGCATCCACAATGTCTTGCGGCGGGCGCTGGATGGTGAACTCCTGCAGCGTGGTGCGGGCCGCCAAGTCGGCGCCGCCATGGCGCGCCATGTTCGCCATCAGGTAGCGCAGACCCAGCGAGGCGTGGATGTATTTGGCGTTGAGCGTGGCAAGAACAATGGCGGGCATGGCCGTATTATCAAAGGGATGGCATCCAAGCACCCCTCCAAGGCCTCTTCCAAGGCAAGCACCAAGCCACCGACCCAAGCTGCACCCAAGGCCGCGCGCAACACCACCGGCGACACCTTCTTCGGCTGGGACGGCGATGTGCTGGTGCTCAATGTGCTGGGCAAACCCTCTGCCAGCAAAGACGCCATCGGCAAACCCAAGGGCACGCAGCTCAAGATCAGCGTGACGGCGGCCCCAAAGGACGGCAAGGCCACCGACTACATGGTGCGTTTTCTGGCGCCGCTGTTTGGTGTGGCGGTGGCGGACATCGAAGTGGTGTTCGGCCAGGAGAATGTGAACAAGCAGCTGCGCATCCGTGCGCCCAAGAAGTTGCCGGCGGTATTCAGCGGCGCTGCGCCTTCGGTCGACTAAGGCGACAATAAGGCACGGGCGCCGTACGTCCCATCACCTCCTTGTCCCACACCCATGCTGCGCGCTGAACCTACTATGAACCGGCTGTTGTCCTTCTTCTCCTGGCGTTTTGCGCTGCATCTGGCGGCTGTCTGCCTGGCGCTGTTGGCCTTCCACAATGGCGCCTTGGCCCAGTTCGCCAAGCCTGGCACCGGCGCTGCCAGTGCCATGGTGCAAACCGCGCAAGTGCGTGCCGAGCTGGTGGCCTTTGCGCCCGATGGCGTGGGCCCGGACAAGACCGTCTGGGTCGGGTTGCAACTGGCGCACCAGCCCGAGTGGCACACCTACTGGAAAAACGCCGGCGACTCCGGCCTGCCCACGCAGCTGAACTGGACCCTGCCCGCAGGCGTGACCGCCGGTGACATCGCCTGGCCCACACCGCAAAAAATCCGCATCGGCTCGCTGGCCAACTTTGGCTACGAGGGCACGGTGCTGCTGCCGGTGCCGCTGACCATCAGCAAGGCCTTTGCGGCGCCGGGTTCCGGCAGCCTGGAAGTCAAACTCGCGGCCTCCTGGCTGGTGTGCAAACAGGAATGCGTGCCACAGGACGGCAGCTTTGTGCTGCAGGTGCCGTTGCAAGGCTCCACGGCCTTGCACGCCGCCGACTTTGACAAGGCGCGGGCTGCACAACCCCTGGCTTTGGCTGGTACATCCGAAGTGCAGCTGGACAAGGACGGCCTGACGCTGCGCGTGCAAGGCCTGCCCGCTGCCTGGCGCGGCAAGAACATCAACGCCTTTATCGAGACGGCCGACCTGATCGAGACCGCCCGCGCGCCCTCACCCACCGACGGTGCCGCACAAAAATGGCAAGCGGACGGCAGCTGGTCCAGCACGATGACGTATTCCAGCCTGCGCAGCGAAGCCCCGACCCGCTTGGCCTTTGTGCTGGCGCTGGGCGAGCAGGGCCTGCGCACCGAAGCCGCAGTGCAAGGGACCTGGCCGGCCCTCAACAACGGCCCGGCCACACCCGGCGCAGCACCTGCTGCAGCCAGCGCCCTGAGCAACCCCCTTGCCCCCGCGCCGCTGGCCGAGCAAAGCCTGGGTGCATTGGCGCTGGCGTTGGCAGCCGCCCTGCTGGGCGGGATGATCCTGAACCTCATGCCCTGCGTGTTCCCGGTGCTGGCCATCAAGGTGCTGGCCTTTACCAAGCCGGGTGAGCGCCACAGCCACCGCGCGCAAGGCCTGGCTTATACGGCCGGTGTGGTGCTTTCCTTTCTGGCGCTGGGCGGCCTGATGCTGGCCCTGCGCGCCGGCGGCGAGCAACTGGGCTGGGGCTTTCAGCTGCAGTCCCCCGGCGTGATTGCCGTGCTGGCGCTGCTGTTCACGCTGATCGGCCTGAACCTGATGGGTCTGCTGGAAGTGGGTAATCTGCTGCCCGGCAACCTGGCCGCCGTGCAACTGCGCCACCCGCTGGGCGACGCGTTTTTGTCAGGCGTGCTGGCCGTGGCGATTGCATCGCCCTGCACCGCGCCGTTCATGGGCGCATCCCTGGGCTATGCGATTGCGCTGCCCGCCGTGCAGGCCCTGGGCATTTTTGCCGCACTGGGCCTGGGCCTGGCCCTGCCTTATCTGGCAGCCAGCTGGGTACCGGCGCTGGGCAAAGTGCTGCCCAAGCCCGGCCTGTGGATGGACACCTTGCGCCGCTTTATGGCCTTTCCCATGTGGGCCACCGTGGTGTGGCTGCTCTGGGTGCTAGGCCATTTGACGGGCGTGGATGGTGCCGCCAGCCTGCTGGCGCTGCTGCTGGGTCTGGCGCTGCTGGTCTGGTCGCTGGGTTTGCCGGGGCGCAGCCGCACCGTAGCCGGCCTCCTGTCTGTCGCCGTCATCGCCTGGCTGGGCTTTGCCATCGGGCCGAATGTGTTCCGGCTGGAAGAAGCCGCAACGCCCGATACCGCGGGCGCGGCGCCAGCAAACGCCTGGCAAGCCTGGGCACCGGGCCGCGTGGATGCGGAACTGGCAGCGGGCAAACCGGTGTTTGTGGACTTCACGGCCGCCTGGTGCATCACCTGCCAGTACAACAAAAAGACCACGCTGGCCAAGCCGGAAGTGCTGGCCGATTTCAGCGCCAAGAAGGTCACGCTGCTGCGCGCCGACTGGACCCGGCGCGACCCCGCCATCAGCCAGGCGCTCAGCGCGCTGGGCCGCAGCGGCGTGCCGGTGTACGTGCTCTACCAGAGCGGCCAGGCACCCGTGGTGATGTCCGAAATTCTGGGCGTGGGCGAACTGCGCGCTGCTTTGGCAAAGCTTTAAGTTCTACCGCTGTGAACAGCCCACCCCACCTGGATCAAACCGGGTTGGCATCCGGCCTGCGACAATGCAGGCACCTCCCCTTTGCTACCAGCCAACATACATGACCACCTACGCACCGCTCCAGAACGACACCTTTTTGCGCGCTTGCATGCGCCAGGCCACGCCCTACACGCCCCTGTGGCTGATGCGCCAGGCCGGCCGTTACCTGCCCGAGTATTGCGCCACGCGTGCCCGCGCCGGCAGCTTCATGGGTCTGGCCACCAACACCGACTACGCCACCGAAGTGACGCTGCAACCGCTGGAACGCTACCCGCTGGACGCTGCCATCCTGTTTTCCGACATCCTGACCGTGCCCGACGCCATGGGTCTGGGCCTGTCCTTTGCCCAGGGCGAAGGCCCGCGCTTTGCCAC
>CANCER010000073.1 GCA_947375135.1 Comamonadaceae bacterium
TCGACGTGAGGCGTGTAAATGGCCTTGTGTTTGCCGCGCAAACGGAGAGCAACTTCGCTGGCTACTCGTCCGAGGACCTTATCGGTCGCGTCAATCACAAACCACTCGTGCACGACCTCAGCGGGTTTTGCGCTGAAAGTTGACATGAGAAAATCCTAAATGGAAGTTGGTTTGGCGGGCTCTTTTCCACGGTCGGTGTTCCTTCTTGTACTCTCGGCTTCGCAGCCTCGGGCGGGGAATCTCTTAGGTGGGTTTTGCCATTGCAACCTGACGAATCAAACAGCTTTGGCATCTTCGCCGCGGAACCACATGGCGCTGCGAAGCCCACGATTATATGAAGATTGATCAGGTTTTGGGGAACTTTTCTGGTGAACGGTTACCATAGGCCCATGTTTAGTTACCGCCACGCCTTCCACGCCGGAAATCACGCCGACGTTTTGAAACACATTGTTCTGCTGGCGGTGCTGCGCTACATGACACAAAAAGACACGGCCCTGAACGTGTTTGACAGCCATGCAGGGGCCGGTCTGTACCGTCTGGATGGCGACTACGCCAAGACCAGCGCCGAGGCGGCCGAGGGCTTTCTCAAGCTGATCGCCAACAAACCCAAGGAAGCGTTCGCCCCCGCCATTCAGGACTATGTTGAGATGGTGGCCGGCTTCAACCCCGGCGGCAGCTGGACCGTGTACCCGGGCTCGCCCTTCATCATCCAGAGTCTGTTGCACGGGCGCGACAAGCTCAAGCTGTTTGAGCTGCACCCGACCGACACCAAGACGCTGATCGCCAATATCGCCCAGCTCGAAGCCGGTCGCCAGGTGACGATCCTGCGCGAAGACGGTTTTGAAGGTCTGAAGAAATTCCTGCCGCCGCCCTCCCGCCGCGCCCTGGTGCTGTGCGACCCGAGTTACGAGGTCAAGCACGACTATGCACGCGTGCAGGCCATGATCACGGACGCCATGCTGCGTTTCCCCACCGGCACCTACGCCGTGTGGTACCCCATCATTCCGCGCCCGGAAGCGCACGATGTGCCCAAGAAGCTCAAGACCCTGGCCAACAAGTCAGGCAAGAGCTGGCTCAGCGTGTCATTGACAGTGAAGAACAGCAAGCTGACGCAGGATGCCGAAGGCGAAGTGATTCGTCCGGGTCTGCCGGCCAGTGGCATGTTTTTGATCAACCCTCCGCATACCTTGAAGGCCTTGCTGAAAGATGCGATGCCGCAGTTGGTGGCGGCGTTGGGGCAGGATCAGCATGCGGCGTTTACGCTGGAGAGTGGCGGGTAGTTTTAACTCCCCCATCTTTTTACTCCCCCACCCCCCCCGCCCCTTACCCCCCGTCGGGGTAAGGGGTGCCTGAAGCGGACAGCCCATTTGGCTGTGTCGCTTCGGTACTGCCCTTAATGAAGTTGGGTTTTCTGGGGTTGGTGCTGGGCATGACTTCTTGGTGCCGGTGCCGCTCATAGCGCACTGGCGCGGTAGCGCGGCAGCGCGGCAAGTAGACCACTATTTCTTTCCACCGCGTCAACCTCCGTCACCCGGTACGACCGACGTGAAATCCAGGCCACCAACACCCACAACAAAACCATCTCCGTCATTCCGTAGTCGGAGCGAAGAGGTCAAATGGGCTGTCCGCTTTGGGCACCCCTTACCCCGGCGGGGGGTAAGGGGCGGGGGGGATGGGGGAGTTAAAGAATGGCGGAGTTAAAAGATGCAGGGAACGAAATCTACGCAACCGCCTCAAGAACCCGCGCCTTCGCAGCCACCGGCGTAAGCCCCAGACAAGAGCACAGCGCCAGCACCGGCGCACTCTGGTTCATGGTGTAGAAGTGCAGCGCAGGAACGCCGCCAGAGAGCAACCGCTCACACAGATCCGTCACCACTTCCAGGCCGAAGGCCTTGATGGACGCCGTGTCCTCGCCAAAGCTTTGCAGACGCAGGCGAATCCAGCGCGGAATCTCGGTGCCGCAACTGTCGGAAAAGCGCATCAACTGCGTCGAATTGGTAATGGGCATGATGCCGGGGGTGAGGGGTATCTCCACCCCCATGGCCGTCACGTCGTCGCGGAAGCGGAAGTAGGCATCGGCGTTAAAGAAGTACTGGGTAATGGCCGAATTCGCACCTGCATGGGCCTTGATGGCAAACGCTTCCAGATCCGAAGCAGGCGACTTGGCCTGGGGATGCACTTCCGGATAGGCCGCCACTTCAATGGAGAAGGTGTCGCCGGTCTCTTCGCGGATAAAGCGCACCAGGTCACTGCCATGGCGAAAGTCGCCGTCCACGCCGTAGCCGCTGGGCAGATCACCGCGCAGGGCAACGATGCGCCGCACGCCCATGGCTTTGAGTTCGGCCAATTGCTCGCGGATGGAGCCGCGCGTTGCACCGATGCAGGACAGGTGCGAGGCCGCAGCCGTGCCTTCGGCAATCATTTCGCGCAGGGTACTGAAGGTGCCGGCCTGCGTGGTGCCACCGGCACCAAAGGTGACCGAGCAGAACTCCGGCTGCAATATGGACAGCTCTTTACGGATGCCCACCATCTTGGCGGCAACTTCCGGATTCTTGGCCGGGAAAAATTCCAGGCTCAGGGGGACACGCGAGCGTGTGTGCATGCTTTTTTCTCCTACCAACGCCGCGCAGCCTAACTGCGCAGGGTTTCATTCCGCCGGTTGAGTGGCGCAAATAAAAAATTCGCGGTTGCCGTCGCCGCCAGCAATGGGCGAGTCGAACCACGCGGTAACCGTCAGCCCCAGAGCTGCGCATGCTTCGCGCAAACGCTGTTCCACGACGACGTAAAACTCCGGCTCTTTGACGATGCCGCCCTTGCCGACCTGGCCGGGCTGCAGTTCAAACTGGGGTTTCACCAAGGTCAGCAGGGTGCCGCCCGCTTTGAGCAAGGGCACCACAGCTGGCAGGACCAGTGTCTGGGAAATAAAGGACAGATCGGCCACGATCAGGTCAAACTCCGGTACGAACTCGGACTCGGTGGGAGGCGCTTCCATTGCGTCGGATGCTTCATCCTCGCCACCCAAATCACCATCCTCGTCTTCGTCAACGTCAAACTGGCCGTCTTCACCCGTGCTGTCCTCATAGGCCTGGATCAAATCCCCGGCCGTGAGCGCACGTGCATTCACTTTCTCCACACACAGGACCCGCGGATCGCTGCGCAGCATGGGGTGCAACTGCGCGCTCCCCACATCCACGCCGACCACCGACTTGGCACCGGCCTGCAACAAGCAGTCGGTAAATCCACCGGTCGATTGACCGACATCCAGACAGGCAAATCCTTCTACGGACAAACCAACCGTTTTCAGTGCCGCTTCGAGTTTGAGCCCGCCGCGCGACACATAGCGCGCCTCGGAGTCATCCAATAGCCGCACCTCGGCTGATTCGGGCACGTCATCGCCATTCTTGGCGATGCGCCGCCAGGTATCGCCCTGCGCCCACTCCACGCCGTCGGCAATCAGCCGTTGCGCCTGGGAACGGGTGTTGGCAATCCCTTTTTGAACCAGCAGTTGATCTATTCGCATCAGTTTCCTATGTTTCACCCCACAGCGCCGCAGGCGCTTAGTGGGTGCTTTTAATACCTGTACGTATCTTTCTTGTACGGGCCGGCCTTGCTCACGCCAATGTAGGCAGCTTGCTCGTCGGTCAGCTCGGACAACATGGCGCCGACCTTTTTGAGGTGCAGGCGGGCGACTTTCTCGTCCAGATGCTTGGGCAACACATAGACCTGGCCGGCCTTGTATTCCTTGGGCTTGGTGAACAGCTCGATCTGGGCAATGGTCTGGTTGGCAAAGCTGGAAGACATGACGAAGCTGGGGTGGCCGGTGCCGCAACCCAGGTTCACCAGACGGCCCTTGGCCAGCAGGATGATGCGCTTTTCAGGCTTGCCACCCCGGCCCTTGGTGGCGGGGAAGATCACATGGTCGACCTGGGGCTTGATCTCATCCCACTGCAGCTTTTCCAGCGAAGCAACGTCGATTTCGTTGTCGAAGTGACCGATGTTGCACACAATGGCCTGGTCCTTCATGGCCGCCATGTGCTTGTAGGTGATCACGTTCTTGTTGCCGGTGGCGGACACGAAAATGTCGGCCTTGTCGGCAGCGTATTCCATGGTCACGACCTTGTAACCTTCCATGGCCGCTTGCAGTGCGTTGATCGGGTCCACCTCGGTCACCCATACTTGGGCAGACAGAGCACGCAGAGCCTGGGCAGAACCCTTGCCCACGTCACCGTAACCGGCAACCAGGGCGACCTTGCCGGCGATCATCACGTCGGTGGCGCGCTTGATGGCGTCAACCAGGGATTCGCGGCAGCCGTACAGATTGTCGAACTTGCTCTTGGTCACCGAATCGTTCACATTGATGGCGCGGAAGGCCAGCGTGCCCTTCTCGGACATTTCGTTCAGGCGCAGCACGCCGGTGGTGGTCTCTTCGGTCACGCCGATGATGTTCTTCAGGCGGCGGCTGTACCAGGTGGGGTCCAGCTTGAGTTGGGCCTTGATGCTGTTGAACAGGCAGATTTCTTCTTCGCTGCCGGGCTTGGACAGAACCTTGATGTCCTTCTCGGCCTTGGCACCCAGGTGCATCAGCAGAGTAGCGTCGCCGCCGTCGTCCAGAATCATGTTCGGGCCTTCGGTCTTGCTGCCCTTGGAGCCGAATTCAAAAATGCGGTGGGTGTAATCCCAGTAGTCAACCAGGGTCTCGCCCTTGTAGGCAAACACCGGGGTTCCCTTGGCAACCAAGGCGGCTGCGGCGTGGTCTTGCGTGGAGAAGATGTTGCACGATGCCCAGCGCACTTCGGCGCCCAAGGCTTGCAGGGTTTCGACCAGCACGCCGGTCTGGATGGTCATGTGCAGCGAGCCGGTGATGCGCGCGCCCTTGAGCGGCTGTTCTTTGGCGAACTCTTCGCGGATGGCCATCAGGCCGGGCATTTCGGTCTCGGCAATCGTCAGTTCCTTGCGTCCCCAGGGGGCCAGGCTCAGGTCGGCGATTTTGTAATCTTCAGTCTTGGCAACAAGTTTGATAGCGCTCATGGTTCACTCCAAAAGTAAATTTGAATACCACCGCAAGCACAGGGAACTTTTGAATGGGCTCACCCGACACATGCAGTGGGTGAGCGCCGTTGAAACAGTGGCTTTTGCATCCACCGGGTCCGAGCCTCGTTCGCTTTGCGCGAACTGCAACGCTCCTCGGAAGCCGCGATTATAGGGGCAAGCCGACTGACCCGGCCACAGTCTCTGCGCCGCCCTAGCCCGGCAAGCCCGCCCGCTCAAACCCAATGCGCCCGCTCACCGCCGTAATCCGCGCCAGTTGAGACGCATGCTCAGGCCGAACCCAGTCCCAGCGAAAGCGCCAGGTCCAGCATTCCATGGACCCTGGCGTATTCATCCGGTGGTAGCCATCCAAGCCCAGCACATCCTGAAACTGGCACAGCGCATGGTTGGCCACCGACAGGGAGCAGGCGCGGATCATGGCCCAGTTCACTGCGTGGCCGTCCGTGCCCAAGTATTCGCCGGCAAAGGCGCGCTCGCGCGGGCTGGCGCACACCCACCAACCCACCGCCATGTCGTTGTCATGGGTGCCGCAATACACCACCGTGTTGGGCTCGTAGTTGTGGGGCAAGTGGCTGCTGCCAGCGTCTTCGGAAAACGCGAACTGCAACACCCGCATGCCGGGAAAGCCGGTGGCCAGGCGCAGGGCGTCGACCTCGGGCGTGATCAGCCCCAGGTCCTCGGCAATGATGGGCAACTTGCCCAGGGCACGCTCCACGGCCTCAAACAGGGCGAAGCCCGGACCCTTGACCCAGCGGCCATGGATGGCGGTGGGCTCGGTCACCGGGATTTCCCAGCAGGCCTCAAAGCCGCGGAAATGGTCGATGCGGATGGCATCTGCCAAGGTCAGCTGGCGGCGGATGCGCTCCACCCACCACTGGTAACCGTCCAAGGCCATGGCGTCCCAGTCGTACAGGGGGTTGCCCCAGCGCTGGCCTTCCACGGCAAAGTAATCGGGCGGCACGCCGGCCACGACCTTGGGCTGGCCCGCGGCGTCCAGCAGGTACAGGTCCGGGCGGGCCCAGCAGTCGCAGGAATGGTGGGCAATGAAGATGGGCAGGTCGCCGACCAGGTACACGCCCTTGGCGTTGGCATAGGTCTTGAGAGCCTGCAGTTGCACATCAAACTGCCATTGCACAAAGGCCCAGAAGGCGATTTCCTGGGAATGGGTGCTGCGGGCCTGGGCGATGGCTGCGGGCTCGCGGCTCGCAAGCGGCTTGGGCCAGTCGGTCCACAGATCCGTGCCATAGGCGGAGTCAAGCGCCATGAACAAGACATAGTCGTCCAGCCAGTTGCGGTTGGCTTGCTGCCATGCCTTGAAGGCCTTGCGCTCGGACGCCTCTGCCTTTTCCTGAAAACCCGCAAAGGCCTCGCGCAGCCGTGCCATGCGCCAGGGCCGCACCTCCTCAAAGCGCACATGCTCGGCGATGAAGCCATTGCGCAGGGACTCCGCCGCCAACCAGCCCCGCTGTACCAGCGGCTCAAAGGCCACCAGGAACGGGTTGCCGGCCATGGCCGAGCGGCCCATATAGGGCGAGTTGGCCAGGCCGATAGGGCCCAGCGGCAGGGTTTGCCACAGGGTCTGGCCGGCGGTGTGCAGCCAGTCGACAAAGTAATAGGCATCGGGGCCGAGGTCGCCACTGCCATGGGGGCCGGGCAGGCTGGTGGGGTGCAGCACCACGCCGGCGCTGCGTAGGGTCATCAAATCGGGTTGCAAAGGGAAGTCCTTGTGTGTGCGGGCTCTCAGAAGAATAGCGCGATACACATCGCAAACCGGGTTGCCCGCACCCAACCGGTAAAATTCAGCCCATTCCCCCCTTTGATCTGGATCCCCCTTGTCTTTTGCCAATGAAACGCGGCGCCGCCGCACCTTTGCCATCATTTCCCACCCCGACGCGGGTAAGACCACGCTGACCGAAAAGCTCTTGCTGTTCTCCGGCGCGATCCAGATCGCCGGATCGGTCAAGGCGCGCAAGGCCACGCGCCACGCCACCTCCGACTGGATGGAGATTGAAAAGCAGCGCGGTATCTCGGTGGCCTCCTCGGTGATGCAGATGGTGTACCGCGAGCATGTCATCAACCTGCTCGACACGCCCGGCCACAAGGACTTCTCGGAAGACACCTACCGCGTGCTGACCGCGGTGGACTCGGCCCTGATGGTGATTGACGCCGCCAACGGTGTGGAAGCGCAGACACGCCGCCTGATCGAGGTCTGCCGCCAGCGCGACACGCCCATCATCACCTTCGTCAACAAGATGGACCGCGAGGTGCGCGAGCCGCTGGACATCCTGGACGAGATTGAACGCGAACTGGGCATGCCCTGCGTGCCCATGACCTGGCCAGTGGGACAAGGAAAAGGCTTTGGCGGCATCATCAATTTGCGCACCAAAGCCATGACGGTTTTTGAGTCCGGCTGCGAACGCCGCCCGCAGGATTTTGACTGTGTGCCACTGAACGACGCTGCCTCCCTGGAAAAGCGCTTCGGCAGCGAGTGGACCTCGGCCATCGAGAGCATGGAACTGGCCGTAGGCGCCTCCCCCACCTGGGACCACGCCGCCTTTCTGGCTGGCAAACAGACGCCGGTGTTCTTCGGCTCTGGCGTGAACAATTTCGGTGTGATGGAAGTGCTGGACGCGCTGGTCGACCTGGCCCCGGCCCCACAAAGCCGCACAAGTTCCACGCTGGTGAATCGCCAACCGGTGGTGCGCGAAGTGCAGCCTGAAGACGACGCCTTCAGCGGCGTGGTGTTCAAGGTGCAAGCGAATATGGACGCCAACCACCGCGACCGCATCGCCTTTGT
>CANCER010000074.1 GCA_947375135.1 Comamonadaceae bacterium
TGCGGGGCCAGTGAAGCTGATGGTTTGTGAGCCTACGACGAAAAAGGAGCGTGGCTGCGTCGGAGCGGCCGCGTAGGTGCTGTTACCCGCTTGCGAGGCGGTGATGATGCAAGTCCCCGGCCCCACCAGCCCCAGCGAGCTGCCGCTGACGGTACACACCGAAGGTGTGCTGGAGGTGAACTGCACTGTCAGCCCCGACGTCGCCGTGGCCGACAGTGCAGATGCGCTTAAGCCCATGGTTTGGTTGGCGGGTGCAGTAAAGCTGATGGTCTGCGGTGCCAGCGTCACACTAAAGCTTTGCGTGACTGCGCTTGCGGCCGCGTAGCTGCTGTTGCCGGGCTGCGATGCGCTGAGGGTGCAAGTGCCTTCGGAGACCAAGGTCAACGCAGTACCGCTGACCGTACAAACGGCAGGGGTGGTGGACGCGAATTGCACGGCCAGCCCCGACGTGGCGGTAGCGGCGAGTGCGGGTGGCGTCACGGTCAAGGTCTGGGTGCCTGGCGCAGTAAAGCTGATGGACTGTGCGGCAGGTGCCACGGTAAAGCTTTGCGACGCCAATGGCGCTGCGGTGTAAATGTTGCTGCCCGATTGCGAGGCATTGATGGTGCAGGTACCCGCGGCCACCAGGGTCACTGTGCTGCCAATGACCGTGCAAACCGACGGTGTGCTTGATGCGTACTGCACCGCCAGGCCGGAACTCGCCGTGGCCGTGAGAGCAGGGGGCGCCACCATCAACGTCTGTGTGGGAGGGGCGCTAAAGCTGATGCTTTGTGCACCGACCACGAAAAAGGAATGCGACTGGGTGGCTGCGGCGGCGTAGGTGCCGTTGCCTGGCTGCGAGGCCGTAATGACGCAAGTGCCCGGCGCCACCAGGGTGAGTGTGGTGCCGCTGACGCCGCATACGGAAGGCGTGCTGGAACTGAACTGCACCGCCAGGCCTGAAGTGGCGGTTGCGGTGAGTGCTGCCGGGTTGCTCCCGAGGGTCTGTGCGCCCGGCGCGTTGAAGCTGATGCTCTGCGCTGCCAGGGCGACCGCAAAGCTTTGGCTGACGGAGGGCGCTGCGGTGTAGGCCACATTGCCTGCCTGCGAGGCGACGATATTGCACGTGCCCGCTGCCACCAATGTCATGGTGCCGCCACTCACCGAACAAACGCCCGGAGTACTCGAGCCGAACTGCACCGGCAGGCCGGAGCTCGCCATGGCCGAAAGTACCGATGGGGTGCTGCCCATGGTTTGGGTACCGGGTGAGGCAAAGCTGATGGTCTGCGCCAGGGGTGCTGGTGCGACGGTGACAGTGCGTGTCACCGGGCTGGCGGCGATGTAGGTGCTGTTGCCAAGCTGGCTGGCGGTGATGCGACATTCGCCTTCCCTCAACAGGGTCAAGGTGTTGCCCGCCACGGTACAAATGGCGTTGCTTGCAGAACTGAAGGTCACGGCGAGGTGCGAGCTTGCTGTGGCACTCAAAGAGACAGTGCCCGTGCCCAACTGCAGGCTGAGAGGGCCATCAAAAGAAATCGTTTGTTGGGTTTGAGGGGTTCCCGGGCACGCAGGTGCAGGCAAGGCATTGATGCTGTAAGCGGCCGCACAGTCCAGCGCAGAGCTTCCCGAGGTGCATTGGGTGTTCACCTGGGTCAACACCGAGGGCAGGCGACTGAGTTGCCCCAGAAGGTTGGATTCCACGCTGTTGGTGTGTTGCAGGTCGATCTGGGCTTGGCTTGGAGAGCCCGTCGTTCCACAATTGGTTTGCGCTTCGGCGGTGCTGAGTGCAGCCTGGGTGCTGACAACCAACAAGCGCGCGGTTTGCGCGACTTGCGCATACGCCGGTTGCGCCCGGTTGGCGATGTAGTTGTCCATCACGGACACGGTCAACCCGGTTTGGGTTTGCACAAAATTCTCCGCTGCTGCCAGTGTGGTGGTCGTGCCCAGTTGTTTGTC
This sequence comes from Comamonadaceae bacterium, assembly GCA_947375135.1. Taxonomy (GTDB): domain Bacteria; phylum Pseudomonadota; class Gammaproteobacteria; order Burkholderiales; family Burkholderiaceae_C; genus Allorhodoferax. The sequence goes on from CANCER010000074.1 coordinate 1,936, forward strand.
TGCGTCTATCTTGGCCCGCACCATGGTGGTCAAAGGACTGATAACCGCCAGTTGGCCCGCAGGGCTTTTGAGCGTGTAGGGCGTTGCGACGGCGCCCGTGTCTGCATCGGTGGCACCGCTACCGATGACGGCGAGCAGCGATGCAGACGCCAGGTCTGCCGTGGGGATGGACAGCGTCACATTGCCGTTGACGTCGGTGCTGCCTCGGATTTCGTCGGGATCACAGAGCCCGTTGTTGTTGCTGTCAACGCAGACCTCCGCGCCCTGGATCAGGCCGTCCATCACGGTGGTGCTGATTGTCGTCATGGCGATGGGGGGAGCGCTGCTACCGCCGCCGCAAGCCACCAACACCGCAGCGAGCGTGGTCGATGCGGAAAAAACCAGGGGTTTTAAGGAGAACTTCACAGTCAAATTTCCATCAATTCATCAAATCAGAGGCAGGGCTGCCTTCACTGCGCGGGGCTTTGCACCAGGCTTCCGTCCCACAGCACACCCAGATAGCGGGCGTCTTGCGAGGGCAGCCATTCAGCAGCGTCTTGTTCTTTCAGCATCGCAATCGTCGCGATTGCACCGGCCGTGGTGGTGTTGGTGGCCAGCACGCTGATCGACTGCCAGTGCGTCACGGGCCAGCCGGTATGGGGGTTGAGCACATGGCAGTAGCGCTTGCCCTGGTGAATCAAAAAGCGCTCGTAGTCGCCGCTGCTGGCCAAGCCGCCGCGCGCCAATGCCAGAGACGCCAGGGGTGCCGTGGGTTTGCCCGCTTCAGGGCGCGGATGTGCGATTTGGATGCGCCAGGGCGCACCGCTGATTTCCGGCAGACCGCGCGGGCCCAGTGCATGCAGGTCGCCGCCGAGGTTGACCATGGCATGCTGCATGCCATGCTGGTGCAAGACTGCAGCCGCCCGGTCCGCGGCGTACTCTTTGCCGAAGCCTCCAAAGTCAAGCTCCATGCCGGCTTGCGTGAGACGCACGCTGTTGTCTTTTAGCTCCACTTTTTCCCAACCCACACAGGCCAAGGCCGCTTGTACGGCCTCGGGGGTGGGCAGGTCGGTTTGCCGGAAATTCCAGGCGCGGCGCAACACCCCCGAGCTGATATCAAACAGTCCGTCACTCATCTCCCACAGCGCATGGGCGAAACCCAGCAGTTCACGGGTCTCGGCGTCCACCTCGACCGCTGCTTTGCCCGCGCTTTGGTTGATTCGGCTTATCACGCTGCCGGCCTGGTAGCGTGAAAACTTGGCTTCAATCCGTTGCACTTCGGCAATCGCCGCTTTGGCAGCGCGGCGCGTGGCACGTTCGTCCTGGGTGTCGATCTGAATGCTGCAGGGGCTGGCCATGGCAGCAAAATCGAAATGCAGGCTTCTCCAACGTGCCATGGCCGTCCTTAGAAGCGGTAGGTCAAACCGACTTGCCAGAACGTGGCATGAAAGTCGTCCAAGCCAGGGGTGCCCGCGCCGCCTAAATGCAATGCTGCGGTTTGGCGGTAGCTCTCGTACTTGACGTCGACCGATGTGTTGTCGCTGATCGCGTAGGCTGCTTTGAGTGACCAGGTCAGCGCACCGAACGCGGCCAGGCGCTGGTCGGCAGATTGGTTGTTTCCCCAGTTGCTGTCTGCGGCGTACGCCGTGTCATCCAAGCTGTACCTTCCCTGCGCATCCAATACGGGGTTCAGGAAAAAATTGGCAGCACTCTGGCTGTAATAGCGAACACCGGGTGTCAGAGTCCAGCGGCCCAGGGGTTGCGCCCATTCCATGCCCAGGGTGTGTGACTCCACACCAAACGTGTCGCTGTAATAGCGGTAGCTGGTGCGCAAGGCGGCGTCTGCGGGTTCAAGGTAGTGGTTCCACCGCGCCAATCCAATCCATGCATTGCGTTGGTCTGGCCGCTGTTCATACCCGGGTGTCTTGTAGGGGTCGTCGTAGTAGCCCTGACCGTCACTGCGTGTCAGGTTCAACTGAACGATGTCCCCGGGGGTCAGCACTTGTGTGACACCGACCATGAACTCCTGGGTTCGCTTTTGTTTGTCCAAGGGCCCGTTGTGACGGCCGATGCGGTCCATGCTCAGCCCATAGCCCAGGGCCCACGTGCGGTTGTTGTCTTCGGTCGACCAGCGTACGTCCAAGCCGATCGCGTTGGACTGGTAGTCGTGCTCACTGGAGGTCGCCAAGCTGGCGGACCATGCAGAGCGGGCAAAGTAGCGTGTGATTTTGACGTCGCCAGCCGTGCGTTCGTCGCTCATGCGGCTTGCGCTGGATATGTCTGTGTGCCACTTGGGTGACGCGCCGGAAACGCTGTCGACCACCATGGAGGCTTCAATAGACCAGTCGCTGGCAATCGGTGCCTGGATGTACAGGGAGGGCGCCGTTACGTTGATTCGGTCCAAGCCCGCCTGGCCATCGGCGTAATTGCTGTATTTCACAGCGACCGTGGTTTTTTCGGGTTGGTTTTCTGCGGACGCGATTGCAGGAGCGAGGCTGGCCAATGCGGCCAAGCCGGGCAGCATGAGAGACGCCAGAGAGACGCTGGACGCGGTGCGCTTGGCCTTGCGTTGGGGGGAGGGTTTGGTACTTTTTTTCATAGTGTCGCCCGCCTTAATTGCAGCCGCAGCCGCCGCCGCCTACGCCGTAGCCGCCGCTGGAGTTTTCTTTGCTGCCATAGGTGTGTTGTACGAATTGCTGCTCCAAAGGATCAGCTTCAAAAGTCATCATGGGCTTGGCCAGATTGCCTTTTTCCCAGGGGTTCACAGAGGGTAGGTTGCTGCACCCCGTGAGCAAGGTCACAGTGGCAATGCCCAGCAAGCCTGCGGTGCGGATCAGAGTGTTTTTCATTGTCAGGTTTCCTTTAGTCTTTGAGGTTCAAGGCGCGGCGGATTTGGGATTCGAGTTCGGCGCGCTGCTCGGGCTTGAAGCCGCTGTGCATGCTGATGACGTGTCCATCGGCACCGATCAGCACCGAGGTCGGCATGCCTTGGATGGCATAGGCCTTGGGTGTTTTGCCGCTGGCGTCGAAGGCGACGTCAAAGGCGGCAGGCGTTTCTTTCAAAAATGCCTGGGCATCCGAGGGCTTCTGGTCCAGATTCACCGCCACGACCCGCAGGCCTTGGGCCTTGTACTTGGCCTGCATTTCTCCCATCCAAGGGAAGGACTGTTTGCAAGGTCCGCACCAGGAAGCCCAAAAGTCCAGGTACACGACCTTGCCTTGGTAAGCACTGAGTTGCACCGGGGCGCTTTGGCCGGGTAGCTCGAAAGCAGGCGCGACCTGCCCGGGCTGTGCTGCCCACAAAGGAAGCGTGCACATTGCAGCAGTCAAACCAGTGGCGAGCAGAGAGGAGAGTTTTTTCATAAGTGTGTCGCGAATGAATGTTGAGGATTCGTTGAATTACGCAAATCATAAATCAATTTAGGGAAAATTTCCCAAAAATTTTGCTGGAGCACGGTTTTTTTGTGTTTTTTTCGGGAAAATAGCCCTCAAAAATCCTCTGGCCTTTGTTTCAAGGACAATCCGATCCCATGCTGACCCTTCACTCCCATGTCCCATAACAGCGACGACGCCACTGCCGCACCGTCGGGTGCGGGCCTGCCCGAGCCCGCTTTGGCGGCGCAGGCGCTGTCGCAGTTGCTGCGGCCGCTGGCGCGCCTCATGATTGACCACGGCGTTCATCTGCCGGCCATGCTGGAGTTGATCAAAGGCGCTTTGGTGGACGAAGCGCAGGCCGCCTACGCCTTGGACCACAAGGGCAGCTCAGACACGCGCATCGCCTTGCTCACTGGCGTGCACCGCAAAGACGTTCGACGCTTGCGGGAGGCACCGCATTCCATCCAGGCGCCCAGCCCCATGATTCCGCTAGCCGCCTCTGTGGTGGCGCGCTGGATCAGTGACCCTCGGTTTCTCAATGCCGACCAAAGCCCCCGCTTGCTCGCGCGCACGCCGGGGCGCGGAACGGCCGGAGAGCCTGACTTCACGGCCCTCGTCGCCGAAATCAGTCGCGACGTAGGCGCCCGCACGGTGCTTGACGAACTGGTGCGACTGGGCGTGGTCGAACGCCGCGACGATGGCATGGTGGCTTTGCGTGTGTCGGGCTTTGTGCCGCAAGACGGGCGGGGGGAATCGTTTTATTTCCTCACGGCCAACCTGGCAGACCATCTGGCCACGTCTGTGCACAACCTCAAGCCTGGCCAGGCCGAACCGTCGATGCTGGAGCAAAGTGCGTTCGCCCAAGACCTCTCGGCCGACCAAGCCCGACAGCTGCATGACCTCGCTCGCCGTCTGTGGGCCAAAACATTGCAGCAATTTTTACAAACCGCAGCGGTGGCGGAACAACGCAGTGCCGCCAGCGGTGACCAGAGTCACCGCGTTCGCTTCGGTGTTTATTTTTACGATACGCAGCAGGAACCGGCAGCAGCGCTGCCAGAGGCCTCGTCCGTGCCGTCTCCTGCTGCAGGGAAAGCGAAGAAATGAAACGACTGTGGGTGTCAGGCGCACCAATTCAACGCCGCCACGCTTTGCTACTGGCCGCCGCGGGCATCACCGGATGCGGGGGGGGCAGTGGCTCTGGGACGAATTTCGGCGGACTGCCTGGCACGGGCGGCACCGGAATTTACGCTGCGGGTCCCATCTCGGGCTTCGGCAGCGTGATCCTCAAAGGGATCAAGTTCGACGATACACAGGCCGCGATCAAGCTGGACGGCCAGCTGGTGTCGTCGGCGACGTTGGGCTTGGGCATGATTGCGTCGATTGTCGGCGAGCAAATCGCGGGCCAGCCGACCTTGGCCACGGCCAGCAGCATTGAGGTGTGGTCCATCGCGCAGGGCACTGTCACACAGGATGCGCGCGCCGGGGCCTTTACCTTGGCGGGTATGTCCATCCAAACGGATCCGAGCACCATGTATTTCGGCTTGTCAGGCTCCGGCGACTTGACGGTGGGTCGTTCCGTGAAGGTCTGGGGTTTGCAAGCGGGCACGGCGTGGACCGCCACACGCATCGAGGCGACCACCGGCCCGGTCATCACGGCCACCACCGGCAAGGTGGTGCAAGTGCAGGGAGAAGATGGCGTGTATGTGAACGGATTGCGCATCGGCGGCGCGTCCTTGACCCTTGGCAACTGGGTGCGTGTGCAGGGTGTTCTGTCACAGGATGGAGAAGAACTGCACGTCGCAAGGACCGATGACTTGCAGGGAGACGGAACCACTGCGGTGGGGTCTGGTTTGCTCGAGGTGGAAGGGTATGTCACGTCCGCATTGAGCAACGGCCAATTTCAATTGGGCCAGTGGCGCATCGATGTAAGCGAGATGCAGGATCCCCCTACGGGTATCGCCTTGGGTGACCGTCTGGAGATCTCAGGCAATTATGCGAACGGTGTTTTGCGCGCGCAGACGGTGCTCTTGGACGACGACACGGGCAGCAAAGAGGTAGAGATCGAGGCCAGGGTCCAGTCCTACACCAGCCGTTCCGACTTTATGCTGCGCGGTCAGCGCTGCAATGCCGACAATGCGGCGATCGCGCACGGCGTGTCGCTGCCGCTGCGGGTGGATACCAAAGTCAAAGTGGTCGGCAGGATCGTGGGCGAGTTCGTGGTGGTGTCGCAGCTCGAACTCGCCTGAGGCCTCAGGGGATACCCACGCCATCCAGCACCGCCAAAAAGTCCGCGGGGTTTTGGTAACCCACCACCACCTGGCG
>CANCER010000075.1 GCA_947375135.1 Comamonadaceae bacterium
CACGCGTTCGATCTCGGCCTGGTCTTCGGCGTGCGGGGCGAGCTTGCGCATCAGCTCGCTGCGCGAGTGCTCACGCGCAGCGAGGTACTTCAGCGCCCGGCCCTTGAGACTGAGCGTGGCTTGCTGCACCCGAGGCTCCGTCCGGACAGTCAGGCCTTGTCGCCGCTGCCCATCGGGGGCAGCAGGCTGATGTCGAGCGACTCGCGGATGCGGTTCTCGATCTCGTGCGCCAGATCGGGGTTCTCGCGCAGGAACTCGCGCGAGTTGTCCTTGCCCTGGCCGATCTTCTCGCCCTTGTAGGCGTACCAGGCGCCGGACTTGTCGACCACCTTGGCCACTACGCCCAGGTCGATGATCTCGCCTTCGCGGCTGATGCCTTCGCCGTAGAGGATGTCGAAATCGGCGGTCTTGAACGGCGGGGCCACCTTGTTCTTGACCACCTTGACGCGGGTCTCGCTGCCGATGACCTCCTCGCCCTTCTTGATCGAGCCGACGCGGCGGATGTCTAGGCGCACGGAGGCGTAGAACTTCAGTGCGTTGCCGCCGGTGGTGGTCTCCGGGCTGCCGAACATCACGCCGATCTTCATGCGGATCTGGTTGATGAAGATGACCATGCAGTTGGTCTTCTTGATGTGGGCGGTGAGCTTGCGCAGGGCCTGGCTCATCAAACGGGCTTGCAGGCCCGGCAGGCTGTCGCCCATTTCGCCTTCAAGCTCGGCCTTGGGTGTCAAGGCGGCCACCGAGTCGACCACGATCAGGTCAACCGCGCCGGAGCGCACCAGGCTGTCCACAATTTCGAGGGCCTGCTCGCCAGTGTCGGGCTGGCTGATCAGCAGGTCTTGCAGGTTCACGCCCAGCTTTTGCGCGTACTGGATGTCCAGCGCGTGCTCGGCATCCACAAAGGCGCATTGACCGCCCTGCTTTTGCATTTCGGCAATCACCTGCAGGGTGAGCGTGGTCTTGCCGGAAGACTCCGGGCCGTAGATTTCAACCACGCGGCCGCGCGGCAGGCCGCCTACGCCCAGCGCGATGTCCAGACCCAGAGAGCCGGTGGAGACCACCTGGATGTCTTCAATCACCTCGCCCTCGCCCAGACGCATGATGGTGCCTTTGCCGAATTGCTTTTCGATCTGGGCCAGTGCCACGGCCAATGCCTTGGCTTTTTCGCTGCTGGGGGCCATGCCTTTAACGGGTGCGTCCATGAGAAATCTCCTAAAAAGTCAACGGGTTGGTCTGCTGTTCTTGCACCTGCCGTTATTCACAGGCTGGATGCTTGAACAGTAGTTTAACGGCGATGGTTGAAATAGGTAAACACCTTTTTTAGTCAGTTTGCATTACCATTTGCCACATGAACGAGTCCCCCCCTAAGCAGCCGGAATCCTGGCGCAGCACCCACACCGGCCATTGGCTGCGGCTGGCACTGCAGCGTTTTGACGCGCGGGTGATGGAATGCATGGCGCAGCATCCGGGTGTGCCGCTGGGCCTGTCCAATCTGGCAGCGCGCGGTCAAGTCAGTGCGGCCCATATCCACATCACACGCCATTTGCCACCGGTGGGCGGGCGCCTGACCGACCTGGCTGCGGCTGCCGGCATGAGCAAGCAGGCCATGGGCACGCTGGTGAACCAATGCGAGGCCTGGGGCATGGTGCGGCGCGAAAGCGACGGGGCCGACGCACGCGCCAAACGTGTGGTGTATACGGCCACCGGACTGGCCTGGCTGGCGGCTTACCAGGAAGCCGTGACACAAGCCGAAGCCGAAATGCGCAGCGCTGTGGGCGATGCCGTGGCCACCGTGATTGCACTGGGACTGGAAGCCTATAGCGGCGACTCGCAGCCCGGTCAGCGGGCCTAAAATACCTGAACAAGTAGGAGACAGCGATGCGGATATTGATTGCGGAAGACGACCAGGTACTGGCGGACGGATTGCTGCGCGCCCTGCGCAGCGCCGGAGCTGCGGTGGACCATGTGGCCAGCGGCTCGGAGGCAGATGCGGCGTTGATGACCAATACCGAGTTTGACCTGCTGATTCTGGACCTGGGCCTGCCCAAGATGCACGGACTGGAAGTACTCAAAAAATTGCGTGCCCGTGGCTCCTCGCTGCCGGTGCTGATTCTCACCGCTGCGGACAGCGTGGAAGAACGCGTCAAAGGCCTGGACTATGGCGCAGACGACTACATGGCCAAACCCTTCAGCCTGCAGGAACTCGAAGCCCGCGTACGCGCCCTGGTACGCCGCGGCATGGGTGCCACCAGCAGCAGCATCAAACACGGCCCGCTGACCTACGACCAGGCCGGACGCGTGGCCACGATTGACGGCAAGATGGTGGAGCTGTCGGCCCGCGAACTCGGCCTGCTGGAAGTGCTGCTGCAGCGCGCCGGCCGCCTGGTCAGCAAGGACCAACTGGTGGAGCGCCTGTGCGAGTGGGGCGAAGAGGTCAGCAACAACGCCATCGAGGTCTATATCCACCGGCTGCGCAAGAAGATCGAGAAGGGCCCGATCCGCATTGCCACCGTACGCGGCCTGGGCTATTGCCTGGAAAAAATCCCAGGCTAGCACGGCAACACGCACGTGAAAATCTTCCAGCGTGAACAGCGTTCGCTGTTCGGGGAAATCCTGGACTGGATGCTCACGCCACTGCTCCTGCTGTGGCCTATCAGCCTGGTACTGACCTGGCTGGTGGCCCAGGGCATTGCCGGCAAGCCCTTTGACCGTGCGCTGGAATACAACGTCAGCGCGCTGGCCCAGCTCATCACCATCAAGAGCAACCGCGCGCAATTTGTGCTGCCGCTGCCGGCGCGCGAGTTGCTGCGTGCCGACGATGCCGATACGGTCTACTACCAGGTGCTGGGGCCGCAGGGCGAGTTTCTGAGTGGCGAAAAGGGGCTGCCCTTGCCCTCTGACGAGGACATTGCAGCCACCGGCGAAGTGCGCATGCGTGATGACGAATTCAAGGGCACCGAACTCAAGGTCGCCTACATGTGGGTGCGGCTGGACATTCCCCACTCCAAACCGGCACTGGTGCAAGTCGCCGAGACCATGGACAAGCGCTCGGTGCTGGCCACAGAAATCGTCAAAGGCGTGATGCTGCCGCAGTTTGTGGTGCTGCCGCTGGCCGTGTTGCTGGTGTGGCTGGCCCTGGTACAGGCCATCAAGCCCTTGAACCGGCTGGAAGAGCGCATACGCGCACGCAATCCGGACGACCTCAGCCCGCTGGAGGTGGCATCCGTTCCCATGGAAGTAGCACCGCTGGTGGCCTCGGTCAACGATTTGCTGATGCGACTGAAAGACTCCATCGCCACGCAAAAGCGCTTTCTGGCGGATGCTGCGCACCAGCTCAAGACGCCTCTGGCGGGCCTGCGCATGCAAGCCGACTTGGCACAGCGCGAAGGTGCCAGCGCGGAAGACCTGAAACAGTCCCTGCGCCAGATCGGGCGCTCCAGCATACGCGCCACCCACACGGTGAACCAACTGCTGGCACTGGCCCGCGCCGAAAGCAGCAGCACCGTGCTGGCGCACCGCCCTTGCGACGTGGCACGCATGACCATGGATGTCATCCGCGACTGCGTGCCGCGCGCCATGGAGAAGCACATTGACGTCGGTTACGAGGGTGCCCAGCCGGGATCCGAAGGCGTGACCGTGCAGGGCAACCTGACGCTGCTGACCGAGATGGTGCGTAACCTGGTGGACAACGCCATCAATTACACGCCTTCGCGCCCGGCCAGACCCGGCATCATCACCGCACGGGTTCTGATTGACCCCTTCAGCAAGGTATTGGTCATTCAGGTGGAAGACTCAGGCCCTGGCATTGCGCCAAGCGAACGCGAGCTGGTGTTCCAGCCCTTTTACCGGGCACTGGGCAACGAAGCGGATGGCTCAGGCTTGGGCCTGCCCATCGTGCTGGAAATTGCGCGCCAGCACCGCGCCGAGGTGACGGTGGCCGATGTCCGGCCGGGGCAAATTCCGCCGGGCTGCTGCTTCACCGTACGCTTCCCCCCGGACGCCGCACTGCCGCAATTCAGCTAGTCACTTGCAGGCGTGCAGGCCTTTGCTGCCCATGGCCGTGCGGACCTCAGCCAGTTTGGATTGGAGCGCCTCGACCATGGCAGGAAGCCTGAGCAGGTACACGCCGGACTGGGCATGCTCCTGCACGACACGCGCCGTGCGCAAGCCGTGCGCGCTCACTTGTACCAGCGCGGCGTCGGCTTCGGCCCGGGTGTCAAAAGCTGCCAGCGACAAACCTGGCTCCAGGTCGGGGCTTAGCGGACTTTCGGCCGTCAGGTTCATCGCCGCCAGTTCGCTGCGCTTTTTGGCCAAGGCCTCGGCACTGGCGAACTTACCCAGGTAAACAATCCAACGCGGCGCAATATGGGTTTCTTCCAGGGACCAGGCATCGGCGGGCAGGCTGTCGCCCAGGGCCTTGCGCAAGACGGCACTTTGCGCCTCCGTGAAAGGGCCGGCCTGCAGACACTCCTTGGGCGACTGATCGGCCTGCGCCTGCTCTTCCATCTGCTTGAATTCCTGGGCACTCAGCAGGCGCACCGTGTCGGGTGCAATCTGCTGCGCCATGTGCTGCGGCTCGCTTTGCTGCGCAGGCGCCAGGCCCAAGGCCCATAGCAGCCCGTGGGCCCACGCAAAGTAAAGGCCATTGGCAAGCAGCAGCGCAAGGGCAAGCGGTCGCAACATAAACGGATTACCTCTCACGGGGTGGGTCGGTAGGCACGGGGCGCACACTCACTTCCGCGCTGCTGATTTTTTGCAGTCCGCCGGCCGTATGCACCAGCAGGGCGCCGCCAGCGTCCACACCCCGCGCGGTGCCGGTGGTGCCATCGGTGCAGACCACCTCGCGGCCATACAGCAGATCGCGCGCATGGAAGGCGTTGCGCAACGCGCCGAAGCCCTGCTGTTCAAAGGCCAGCACGGCGCGCACCAGCGGCAGCAGGATAGCCTCCAGCGTAGAGGGTGCATCCGCCGCAGGCAGTACTTCCACCAGCGCCGCTGGCGGCGTGCGCAAGCCGTCCGCCGCGCGGGCTTGCAGGTTCACGCCAATGCCGATCACCGCATAGCGCAAGTCGCCCGCGCTGGTGGTTTCAATCAGGATGCCAGCCAGTTTGCGGTCATCCAGCCAGACGTCATTGGGCCACTTGAGCTGGAGTGCCGGGTGCAGGCTTTGCACCACCGCCAGTCCCACGGCCAGCGACAGACCGGACCAGTCGGCCGGCTGCAGTGGCAGGCCCAGCGAGAACGTGAGTGTGGCCATACCGGCATCGGTGTCGCTTTGCCAGTCGCGCCCCAGGCGTCCGCGCCCCGCAGTCTGGCGCTCGGCAACCAGCAGAATCGGCTCGGGCCGACCGGTGCGTGCGCGGCGCATCAGCTCGGTGTTGGTGGAGTCGATCTGCGGCAGGATCTCGACGGTAAAGCCCGGCAGCAAGGGCGCTACCTGCTCCCAGATGGCCTCGGCCGGCCAGCGGATAGTCATCGCTTGCCGCGTTTAGGGGCCAGCAGTGTGCCGCGGCAGGTCGTGGCACCGCACCAGCAGGGGTACTCGGCCTTGAGCTTCTTGGTGTAACGCTCGTCGATGATCAGGCCGTAGTCGTAGTTCAGCTCTTCACCGGCCGGGATGTTGCGCCGCGCCTTGATGAAGATACGGCCGTCCTGCTCGTCGGCCTCGCAGTTGGCGTCACAGCTGTGGTTGATCCAGCGCGAGGAGTTGCCCCCGAAGAGGGCGTCGATCACATGGTCTTCGTCTATATGGAAGTAAAAGGTGTGGTTCGGGTCTTCGGAGTTGTGCGGATGGCGGGCTTGTGCTTCGGGCCAGCTGATGACCTCGCCCACATATTCGATGATGGTTTCACCTTCGGCAATGTCCACCAGGGCAAACACGCCCTTACCATGCACACCAGAGCGGCGGGTCTGGATGCGGCGGCCATCAGACGAAGGAGAAGCTGCCGGAGATTTCTGAGGGTTTTGGGCCACGTCGCAAAAATTTGGTATGGTGAATCGTATGGGCGCGTGTGTGCGTGCCTGCGTATGTGTGAGCGCGCGTACCCGTGTGTGCGCGAGAAACTGGATTGTAGTCAGACATGAAAACTTTAGTCATTGCCGAGAAGCCATCCGTAGCCCAGGACATCGTCCGGGCGCTGACCCCCACTGCGGGGAAGTTCGAAAAGCACGACGAATATTTCGAAAGCGACAGCTACGTGGTCTCCAGTGCGGTGGGCCACCTGGTGGAAATCCAGGCACCCGAGGAGTTCGATGTCAAACGCGGCAAGTGGAGCTTTGCCAACCTGCCGGTGATCCCGCCGCACTTTGACCTCAAACCCGTGGACAAGACCAAGACGCGCCTGAACGCCGTGGTCAAACTGGCCAAGCGCAAGGACGTGGACAAGATCATCAACGCCTGTGACGCGGGCCGCGAGGGGGAGCTGATCTTCCGCCTGATCGAGCAATATGCTGGTGGCGCCAAGCCCCTGGGCAAGCCGGTCTCGCGCCTGTGGCTGCAAAGCATGACGCCACAGGCGATTCGCGACGGCTTTGCGCACCTGCGCACCAATGCCCAGATGCAACCGCTGGCCGATGCCGCGCGTTGCAGGTCGGAGGCCGACTGGCTGGTGGGCATCAACGGCACGCGCGCCATGACGGCTTTTAATTCGCGCGATGGCGGCTTCTTTTTGACCACTGTGGGCCGGGTGCAAACGCCCACCCTGTCGGTGGTGGTGGAGCGCGAAGAGCAGATTCGCAAATTTGTCAGCCGCGACTATTTTGAGATTCATGCCAGTTTTGCGGCGCTTGCAGGCCAGTACCCGGGCAAGTGGTTCAACCCCGAGCACAAGCGCGATGCCGAAGACGCCGAGAAAAAAGCCGACCGCGTGTGGAGCCTGGCCCAGGCCCAGGCGATTGCCGATGCCTGCCAAGGCCAGCAAGCCACGGTGACCGAGGAAAGCAAGCCCACCACCCAGGCCTCGCCCTTGTTGTTTGACCTCACCAGTCTGCAGCGCGAGGCCAATGGCAAATTTGGCTACTCGGCCAAAACCACGCTGCAAATTGCACAAAGCCTGTACGAACGCCACAAGGCACTGACCTACCCCCGTACCGACTCACGTGCGCTGCCCGAAGACTATGTGCCCGTGGTCAAGCAAACCTTTGAAATGCTGGCCGACAGCGGCATGCGCCATCTCGCACCGCACGCGCTCACTGCGCTGAACAACAACTACCTCAAACCGACCAAACGCGTGTTTGACAACAGCAAGGTGAGCGATCACTTTGCCATCATCCCCACGCTGCAAGCGCCCAGCGGCCTGAGTGAGGCCGAACAAAAGGTTTACGACCTGGTGGCGCGCCGCTTTTTGGCCGTGTTCTTTCCCAGCGCGCAGTACCAGGTCACGACCCGCGTTTCCAAGGTGGCAGA
>CANCER010000076.1 GCA_947375135.1 Comamonadaceae bacterium
CTGGTATCCGCCTTGCACCTGCTGCGCAAGCAGGTGGTGCTGAAGTGGGAGCTGCTGCTGGTGTTTGGCCTGGGGCTGGTGCACGGCCTGGGCTTTGCGTCAGCCATGCGTGAAGAGGGCGCCAGTCAGCTCATTGCCCTGAGCCCCTATCCGGTGTGGAGCATTGTGGGCTTTAACCTGGGCATTGAGGCCGGGCAATGCGCGGTGGCCCTGGCCCTGTACGCCTTGGTGTGGGTGCTGTGCCGCCTGTTTGCTGGCCAGGGCGACGCCGTCTGGCAGCGCGCGGCGGGCGTCTTGTCCTTGGCCGTGGGCGCTTTTTGGCTGATCGAGCGCCTCGTTTAGCGCCTGCGCAGGCGTGCGCTCAATGCACGAAGTTGACGCGGATGCACAACTGGTAGCCCACGCCCCAGACGGATTTGATGGCGGGCTCAGAGCCATCGCCCTGCACGGCTTTGAACTTTTTGCGCAGCCGGGCGACCAGCTCTTCGAGCGCGTGCTTGCTGATGGAGCGGTCGGAACTTTCGTCGCCAAACAGGTCGCACAGCACGCCAGACTCCAGCGTGTTGTCCTTGGCCTGCATTAGGGCCACAAACAAGGATTTTTCGCGCTCGGTCAGGCGCAGCTTCTGTTCGGGTTGCGGGCCTTCCAGCGTGCGGTCTCGCAAGCTGAGTGACCACAGGTTTTCCGCGCTGCCTTGTTTGAGGCGCCGCCCCAGGCTTTGCAATACCAGCACCAGTTCGTCGGGTGCGACGGGTTTGGTCAGGTAAAAGTCGGCGCCGCCTTGGCGGTAGCCCGCGATGCGGTCAATCAGCGCGGTGCGCCCCGTGGTGATCACGATGCCCGCACCCGGCAAGGACGCGCGCAGGCGACGGCACAGGCTCAGGCCGCCTTCGCCCGGAAGGTTCAAGTCGATCACAAACAGGTCGATCGGTTTGCGGGCGGTCAGGTCGTCCAGGGCAGACGCGCTGTTGACGGCGTGCACCGTCATGCCATGGGTTTGCAAATGGTTTTCTATCTCTTGGCGAAGCAGTTGGTCGTCTTCGACCACGGCGACCACCAGGGACGGTGCGGCAGTCTTGGGGAGCATGTTGGCGGTCATAGTCAGTGGGGGAGTAATACTTCAAAAATGGCCCAGGGCCCCTGCTGGCGGAAATGGACTGTTGCGCCAATGCGGCTGCAGGCGGTACGAACCAGGCTTAGACCCAGGCCGATTCCTGGCTGGTTGCTGATGGCGTGGTGGCGGTAGTAGCGTTCAAACAGACGCGAAGCATCGGGCCTGTTTTCTTCGTCCACCAGATTTTTGACCTCAATGCGGCCCAGGCTTGCGCTGATGTGAATGGCGTCAGCGCTGGCGTATTTGTACGCGTTGTTCATCAGATTTCCCAGGATGATGGTCAGGGAATCTCGGCTGGTCTGGACAAGAACAGCTTCGTCCACCGCAATCTTGAACCGTTCGGGCACAAGGTATTCGTGCGAGAGATCATGGATGAAGCGAAAAAGCGCAATGCTTTCAGTGTGAACCGCGACGTCGGCGGTTTCAAGTTTGATGGACGAGGCCACGCGCTCGATCAGTTGGTCCATGCGGTCGATGGAGCTGTCAATATTTTTGATCCGCACCACGGAATTGGGATGGGCGGCATGGTCACGCTGGAGCGAGGCAAGCGCAAATTTGATGGTTCCCAAGGGGGTTTTGAGCTCATGGGTCAGCATGTCTATGAGCGTGGTGCGCTCTTGCAGAATATCACTTTGTGCTTGGGCCCGCACCGATTCCAGACGCAGCGCCTGGATTTCCCGCACCGACTGCAGCTTTCTGCTGGCCTGTTCGCTGACCACGACCCAAAGCACAAACATGCCAATCCACACGCCATTGAGGCGCCTGTCCTCAAAACGCTGAAGCGCGCCGTCCGTGCCGTTGAACTGCCAAAAACCAAATCCTGCCAGGGTGCCTGCGATGAGCACCACCATGTACAAACCGTAGCCGAAGTACAGGCTTGACTTGAGGCGGTGCAGGCTGATGCGTGCCTTGTAAATGCCCAATACTTGCACCAGGGGATTGATGTAAAAAAGCGCAAAACCGAGAATCAGCGCCTCATGCGTATGGCCCGTGGCAACCATGCCAACGCAAATGCAGGAAAGCAGCAGCAGCAATGCGACCAGGCGCTGGTAGTGTTTGGGCGGCTCATATTGGATCAGCAATGCCCAGCCCAGCAAAATGGTCGCAGCGACCCGTGCGATCTGAAGGTAGTTGGACAAATCATCCAGGGTTTCTGGCGCAAGTGCGGGAAACAGTTGTGACAGGCTGCCGGAGCTTGCGTACAAGACCAGGGCAACGGACGCCTGAAACCAGCAGTAGATGTGCAGCAACACCGTTCGGTGCAAGAGGAAAAAGAAAATCCCCAGTACCAAAAGCCCGTTGGCCAGCGCCAGCGCGGTGCTGTTGCGGCTGATGCGCGTACCCGCCACCGTTACCAGGTCATCGTCCCGAATGATGTCTGCCTCAATCAGCCGGATGCCCTCGGACTGTATTTTTAGGTAAACCGTAGTTGGCTTTGCGTTGTCGGTATTGAGCGTGAAACAGTGCAGATCAGACGGGCATTTGTCGGACCTGCGGGTGTGGCGGTCACCTGCACTCAAAACCGTCCAGTGACCGTCAATTTGTTGGTACAGGTCGATATGGCTCAAAGAGTATGGCCCGGCAATCAAGGTGAACGGGTTGCTGTGGTTCGGATTGGCGGTCAGGCCTAAGGGCTCAGTGGGCAAAATCTGAAAACGCAACCAGGTGGGACCTTGTGAAAACCCAAGCCGAAGGTCCCCTTGGTAGGGGGAAAACGCAAGCTGCCCAAGGTCGCCAATGGACATTTGGCTCTGCGTGTCATGGAAATAGGCGCGTTCGACCGTGTACGCGCCAGTCGCAGCGCAGGCGCAGGCTTCAAAGAAAAGCAGCAACAGTAAAACAAGGCGTCGGAGCATGCGGGAACTGATTTGTGTTTTGCTGAGTATTTGTGTAATTTGCGTAATTTCTGAAATTTATGATGCGAATTATGGCTGCTGTAGCGTTGCTTTCCTGGCAGACGCACTCTCCATGCATGCGACGCAAGCGCAAGGAAACCTATGTTGGCAATAAAAAAAATCCTCTCAGGTTCGCTTTGCGCGCTGAGTTTGTGTGCCCTGGTTGCGTGCGGTGGAGGCGGCGGAGGCAGTACTACGACTAGCACAACGACTGTGACACCACTGGTGAGCTACGCAACACCCGCCAACTTTGCTACCGCGATTACGCGGACCTTCACCCCAAGCGCTACCCTGACTTCCACCAGCACGGTTACCAACCGCGCGCGCTACATGATTTCGGACGCGGCTACGGCAAGCACCTCTTCCAACTACACATCTATTGGTTCGACCTACAACGCGACGACGGGGTACGCAGTCACATCCGGCAAGCTGACCTCAGCTTCGACGTACAACGATTATTTGACCAAGACCATACAACTTGTTGCTGTTGTGGACGGTATCAACACTTACTACCGGCTTGACTCGCATTTGCACCCGAACAACTCCATCGATGTGGATCCTGTGGACTCCAAACTGAAATTCAGGAACAACTTTGGCAAAGCGGCTACGACCTACGGCTTTGTCACTTTTTCCTACGATGCCAACGCGCACAGGTTAAAGGCCCAAAATCGGTACACCTACAGCTATGACTCGACCACCTATGCTGCAACCTACACCTTGGCGAGCACCTACACCGGCAAGTACGTGAGTTACTCAGGTGGCGTTTATTCGCTGGCGTCAACGGGCACCGATTTGTACCTGTATTCCACGCCGCTCAATCTTGGCATTCCAACCTTCATGGATCCGATGACGACCAGCTTTGCAACTGAAGCGGCTGCCCCCTTCATTAATAAGGTTTCAACCACTGCGGCATACGAAGCGCAAATCGCCACAGGCGTGAATTCCACCTACAGCAACCAAGTCTCGGCTACGGGAGCCAATGCGACGACCAAAGCAAATGCGGCGGCACGCTTGGCACTGATCAAGACGGCGGTTGAGGGCAACAGTGGCAGCCTGCGCTACGCGCCGGCGCTGTATGCCGCGTTCCGGGACGCGCTATTGGCCAATACGCTGGTGAGTGATGCGATCTCCGACGGCACACCCGGTCAAAATCTCGTGCCTTATGTTTATTTCACCAACGAAATGGACAGTTCGGGGGTCTACCATCCCTTTATGGTGGTGGTGAACTACGGCAACCAGGCCTCTCCAAACGGGCTGAAGGATGTGCCCAGTCCACCGTGTTCCGGAACCTGCGGTACATCGGTTACCCGGTTCTCCAATCTGGAAAAATACATCACCATGATTCCGATGCGAAATTATGGGCAGGTGAGCGACGTTACAGACAATGCAAAATTGACTACCAATTTGTGGAGCGACGTTTCTGGAAAGGTCGGTTCAACTTCAACGGTGTTGGAAAAGAATGCCTATACCTACGCAGATGTTGCCGATAACGGTTTACTGATTGACGGCTCGGTAATGTTTCCTGCCTTCAATAACACATTGGTTCCTTCTCACTTGCGGGGTGAGCTGTCTGCCAGCG
Source organism: Comamonadaceae bacterium (assembly GCA_947375135.1). GTDB lineage: Bacteria > Pseudomonadota > Gammaproteobacteria > Burkholderiales > Burkholderiaceae_C > Allorhodoferax. The sequence goes on from CANCER010000076.1 coordinate 4,589, forward strand.
GCTGCCATGTGGGGCAGGGCGGCGGCGGCCCGCACTGCCACGCGGACGGCTACCAGTCCGGACAGGGTCTGGGTCTATACAACGACAACGACTATTCGGGTAATACGCACCCGCCGGTTATTGGCTTTGGATACGACGGCATTGCACTGTTTGCCCAGTACCGCAGTACCACCGACAGCGCGATGCTTGGTTATGGAACATTGGATTCACTTGGCGGCCACAACCATGACGCTATTGGCTACCACTACCACGCGCATACGGTGGTCGATTACCAGCCTGATGGCTTGTCCACCGCCTACAAAAGCACCATGCACGTGCTGATGAAGGGGGCCTATATTGGGAAAATTGACACTATTCCTTACTTCAGAAGCCGGACGGTTAACAGTCTCAACACCAACAAATACATGGGGGGCACGGTATCTCCCTGAACTTTGGTCTTGTGCATCACCGTTACCGCAAGGTGGCTGCATTGTTTGCAGCCGCCTTGTTGCCCGTACTGGTAAATCCAGCTTGCGCCCAAGCGCTAGTCCAGCCCGTAGCGCACTACAACGCAGCCGAGCTCAAGCGCGAATCCGCCACCAGCGTGAACTTCGCGTTTGCCCTGAACCTGCCCCAGGTGCTTCACCAAGTGCTGGCACCGCAACTGACGTACCCAGCGTTCCTGCAAAGCTACGCCAACTTGCCCGACCCGGCGTTCGACAAAGAAATCGCCAAGGCCAGTGCCGCTCTGAGCGCCAAGGCCTATTTCACCTTGCCCTCAGGCGCCAAGGCCAATCTCAAACAGTGGCAGTTGCCCGACGCGCCGGCATTGCGCGACTCTTTCAAGGCCAGCCTGATGCTGCTTAATATGCCGCCCAGCGCCGCCTCGCACCTTGACCCGGTGCGCGTGCTGGCCCAGGCGCAGGCCAAAACACCCATTAGTAGGGTGCAATTGCAACTGCCCCCGGCGCTGTACCCCATCGTGGTGAGCCTGGTCAACGACAAGTTTTGGCTCACCGAGCAGATTCCCATGGCCATTATTGAGTTGCCTTAAGCCGGCATCCCGGTGGTGGCACACTTCCCCCCTTTGAATATTGCTACAGCGGCGCGGCCGCTGTTTCTTTATGAACGCTCCTAATCCCAAGCCCGCTGCCCCCTCGTACCTCATCGGCGTAGACACCGGCGGCACCTACACCGACGCCGCCATCATTGAAGCCCGAGGCCACAAGGTCGTGGCGTCCGCCAAGTCGATCACCACCAAGGGCGATCTGGCCATTGGTGTCACGGGCGCCATTACCGACGCCCTCGCCAACGCGATGGCCAAACTGCCCCAGGGCCTGGCGGCCAAGGACATTGCGCTGGTATCGGTGTCCACCACGCTGGCCACCAACGCCGTGGTCGAAGGCCATGGCAGCGCCGTGGGCGTGGTGCTGATCGGTTTTGATGCCGCCATGGTCGAGCGCACCGGCATTGCCAAGGCGTTTCCGGGCATTCCGATTGCGGTGATCGACGGCGGCCATGACCACAACGGCGACGCCCGCATGGCGCTGGACGTGGACGCCCTGGGCGCCGCACTGGCCGCCATGGCGCCCAAGGTGGACGCGTTTGCCGTGGCCTCGGCGTTTGCGGTGCGCAATTCGGCGCACGAGCTGCAAGCGCGCGAGCTGATCGTGGCTGCCACCGGCAAACCCGTCACCCTGTCCACCGAGTTGTCGTCGTCGCTGGACGCGCCGCGGCGGGCGCTGACGGCCACGCTCAACGCGCGGCTGATTGCCCGCGTGTCGGGCCTGATTGACGCGGTGGGCCGCGCCATGGCGCAGCTTGGCATCGTCTGCCCGCTGATGATCGTCAAGGGCGACGGCAGCCTGGCGCTGGCGCAAAGCGTAGCCACCCGGCCGATTGAGACCGTACTCTCGGGTCCGGCGGCCAGTTTGGTGGGTGCGCAGTGGCTCTCGGGCCTGCAAAGTTTCATCATGTCCGACATGGGCGGCACCACCACCGATTTGGGCGTGCTGATCGACGGCCGGCCGCGCGTGAACGAAGAGGGCGCCGAAGTGGGCGGCTGGCGCACCATGGTGCGCGCCATTGACGTGCGCACCATCGGCCTGGGCGGCGACAGCGAAGTGGCGCTGGGCGTGGCGGGCAAACTCACCATCAACCCCCAGCGCATCGTGCCCGTGGCCTTGCTGGGCGCGCGCTACCCCCAAGTGCTGGCCA
>CANCER010000077.1 GCA_947375135.1 Comamonadaceae bacterium
GATTTCATCTCCGACCTGCACCTGCAGGCTGCCAACCGGCCGACTTTTGCGGCCTGGTCCAGCTACATGCGCAACACCACGGCAGACGCCGTGTTCATTCTGGGTGACTTGTTTGAGGTCTGGGTCGGCGACGATTCCGCACAGGTGGGTGGATCGTTTGAAGCCGAATGTGTCACTGTCCTGCACGCAGCGGGCGCCCGGTTGCCATTGTTCATCATGCAGGGTAACCGCGACTTTCTGATGGGGTCGGGTCTAATGGCTGCCTGCCAGGCAACGGCCCTTCCCGACCCGACCACACTCGTCTTTGCCGGGCAACGCTGGCTGCTTAGCCACGGCGACGCGCTGTGTCTGGAGGATCACGCGTACCAGGCCTTTCGGCACCAGGTTCGCAATTCAGACTGGCAGCAGACCTTTCTCAGCCAACCCTTGGCGAAGCGGCAGGAAATTGCGCGCAGCATCCGCCAGACCAGTGAGTCCCGCAAGCAATCCAGCACGGTGTATGCTGATGTGGATGTCACAGCGGCGCTGGCGCTCATGGAACAGACCCATGCCGGTCACCTGATCCACGGCCATACCCACAAGCCAGGCCAAAACCCGTTGAATGCGGGAAAAGCGCGCACCGTTCTGAGCGACTGGGACGTCAATGCGACACCACCACGGGCGGAAGTACTGCGTCTCACCCGCCATGCTACCGGCACGGCCACCATCGCGCGTCTGGACGCATCGTCAGCCTGAAAACAGCAACTTCCAGCGACACCGTCTGAGCGCGTGCCCGCTGCGCGCCCTCCCCGCGTTTTGTCAGCGGCGCAAGACGAGACACAGCGTACCTGTTTTCCAGGCAGGCGGCGCATGGCTCGTTGCTTTAGCGCTTGAGCAGAACCTTCACTGCGTTCTGCAGGCGACGCGCATCTTCCGAGTTGAAGTTGCCACTGAAAACCAGGGCGGCATCCTGCCCCCAGGTCTGCACCGGCGACGGGTCATTGCGGCGTGTCAACAGTTGCAGTTGCAACATGCGACGGGCACTGATGTGCTCGGCAGGCGTTGGCACTTCGGCCGCCATTTCCAGACGCAACAGCGCTTCGGCCGGGCTGGATGCTTTGGGTGCAGGTTTGAAGTCCCCGGCCACGGCCTGCTGCCAGACACCGCGCGTCGCCGCATTGACCTTGGAGCCCAGTTCCTGCACGCCGGGCAGGAGCGATGCATCGCGCTTTTCCCAAGCGGCCAACAGTTGGGTCAAAGCCTCACCGTGCGCTTGTGCTGCCAATTTTCTGAGTGCGAACTCTGCATGCTCCAGGGCTTCGCGCTGGGCACGGAAGGCGGCATCACCCAAACGGGGGGCTTCTTGCCAGGCAGCGCGCGGGCGGTCGTCGCCACGGGCGGGATAATCCGGCTTGCCGTCGCGACCACCACTGCGTGGCGCGTCCTTGCGGTCATTCCACTTGCCCGCGCGTCCTGCCGGCAGCGCCGGCGCTTCTTTTTTCATGCCGGGACGGTCATCGCCGCGCACGGCAATTACCGGCTTGGGTTTGGCAACGACTGGCGCGGGTACCGGTGCGGGTTCCACAGCGGCTGCTTCACCTCCGGCTGCAGCACTTTCGTCAGCGGGCGCATCGGGAGCGACCTCGCCGGTATCCACCGGCTGTGCTTGCGCAACGGCTGCCTTGGCCGCATCTTCCTGCACGCCGGCCTTTTGGGCTTCGGCTTGCGCGAGTGCCTGGCCACTCAGCGCAGCATCCAGGCCCGCCATAGCGGCGCGAATCGCCTGTGCGTCACCGGAGGCGTTGGCAGCTTGCAGCGCCTTGGAGGCATCCAGCACCGAGCGGTCACGTACGTTCAGCGTGGTCTGCGCCTTCTCGCGCTCTTCGGTCTTGCGGTTGAACGCATCGTCAATCGGCTTACGGAAGGCATCCCACAATTTTTGCTCCTGGCGCCTGTCCATGGGCACCGTGTGTGCCTCAGCCTGCCAGCGCTGCTGCAACGCCTTGACCGCGTCCACACGCAACATAGGAGCGGCACCCAGCACCTTGGCTTCTTCAATCATGGCCTGCCGGTTGGCGAGGCTTTGGGCCTGTAACGCCTCCAGAGGCGCTGCGGCATGGCTGATGGCCTTTTTCCACAACGGCTGCAGTTCAGCAAACACCTTCTCACCGACATGGCCACCATCGCGCCAACGGTCGCCGAACTGGTGCAGGATGCGGTTAAAGCCCTTCCAGTCATCATCCAGTGCGGTGCGGTTGGCCTCGGCCCAGGTATTGATTTCTTCGATCAGTGCAAGCCGCTGGGCCCTGTGTTCGGCTGCTTCGGCCTTGACCTTTTCAAGCCAGGCTTCGACGACCTTGTGCGCTTCGTTGCAGGCTTCGTCAAAACGCTTCCAGAGGGCATGGTTCGGCACGCCGCCCTGGTCTGTCTGCTTCCACTGCTCACGCAGGGTGCGCAGGTTTTCCTGCATCTTGCGTCCGCCAATGGCTTGACCCTCAGGGCGCTTGAGCAAGCCCTCAGCCTTGGCCACCAGTTCCTCGCGCAGTTGGTCGGCGCGCCAACGCTGCCAGCCCTCCAGTTCACCCGCAGCCGCCAACGCGGCATGTGCCTGGTTTTCCAAAGCGGAGTCAATCAGTTTGCCAAATTCCTTCAGCGCCTGGCGCAGCGCAGCCGCTGCACCGGCACTGGCTTTGCCGTGGCCCTCGCCCACTTCGGCTTCCAGCTTGCCCAGGGCCTCCTTCACTGCGGCTACAGCACGGCCGCGCACTTCGGGATCGACCTGCGGCTTGGCAGACCGGGGAGCGACTTCCACCGAAACACCCCGTGCCACACGCAATTCGTCAGCCCAAACGGGCACTGGCGGCAGGGCCGCGCTGGCGTCATTGGCGGCTGCTACGGCTTGCGCCACTGCTGCCTGAAAGGCCTCCCACACCACCAGCAACTGAGCGCGCGATGCCTCAAGCAATGGCGGGAATTTCAGGTCCACACTGTGCCAACCGGCATGTGCCACCAGCCCGGATGCCTGGTCTTGCCAATGCACCACATCAGCCTTCAGACTTTCCAGGGCCTGCTCTGCGTCTTTCCAGGGTTTGGTTGACAGCACCTCAATGCGCTGCGCCAGCAGCACAGCCGCCTCGCGCTGCACTTGCACCTGGTGCTGCAAATCCTCAATGCCGCGGACCCGCTCTGCCAGTTCCAGCTTCAAGGTGGCCAGCGGCTCCTTGCTCAGGGGAGCACCCGCCTTGGCGGCATCACGTTGCCAGGCCAAGGCATCCGCAATATTGAGCTTGGTAATAGCCAGCAGGGCCTGGGCCTTGGCGGCCCATTCGGCACCCAATGCTTCCTGGCCCTTGGAGCGGCGTATTTCATCCAGCCGCTCGCGCACCAGCTTGGCGGCACCTTTGTCCTTGACACTGAGTTCCTTAAAGACCTCTGACAGTTCGTCTGATGGCGGCTTGCCAGCCAGCCAATCGCGAACCCGCGCCGCCCGCTCCCCTGCAGTAGGTGCGGAGAACGCCCCTTTGGTCAAAGCGTCCAATTGGGAGATGTCGATATGTTTTGCAGAATGAGAAGACGTCACAGTAGGCTCGAGTCAGGGTAATGGGTGGGATAGCCCGCTATTTTCGCTGTTTATTGGGGACTTTCACCGATTTTCTCCTCTCAGGGGCTGCGGGGGCGAAAAAGAAAGCCTGCGCTCCCGCAATTGCAGCGCGTGGTTCGAACTTTTGTCCCCAAAAGCCAACAATGACATATCAAACGCATTTGATATGGTTGACTAGTTATATTACATCCCCCTAAAATCCGCCAATCCCTGATACGACTAGGGATTACCCGCATCCGCTGCCGAACCCGGCATATTCAAATCGCTGCACATGTCTGGATGACGCCGCAGGATATTGATAGCGTACCAACCCAAACGTGGTACCCACCTGAGCACCAGCGATTCTGCTGGAGCGAATGGAATGGGCTCCCGCCAAAGAAGGAAGAGCTATGACAGCGACCGAAAAATTCACCCGTGGGCTTCGCGTATTCGCAAGCGACATTGCCCAAGGTTTTTTTGAAATTACACACAACGGTTTTGCCCTCCTGGGCCTGGCCGTAATGTTTGCCACTATTACCCTGGTTGCCCGCCCCGAACTGCGTGAAGCCGGAGAAGTTGAGTTAATCAACTGGCTGCAGGATCGGCAAGCCAGCATCAACGGTTTTGTCAGCAGCACCGACGCGGTCGACCGCGCCACCGCCGCCGACCCCAAGAACCTGCCCAAACAGCAAGCAGCCGTAACCTATTGGCTGAGCCGCAAGTACAACATCGCACCCGAGCCCTTGAGTGCGCTGGTGGCAGAGGCCTATGACACCGGAGCAAAGGCCAAACTGGACCCCACCCTGATTCTGGCCATCATGGCCGTGGAATCCGGCTTTAACCCTTTTGCCCAGAGCACGGTGGGCGCGCAGGGCTTGATGCAAGTCATGACCAAGGTGCACAGCGAAAAATACCAGTTCTTTGGCGGCCAATTCGCGGCATTTGATCCACTGACCAACCTGCGCGTAGGCGTCAAGGTCCTTCAGGAATGCATCGCGCGCGCGGGCTCACTGGAGGGAGGCCTCCGGTACTATGTGGGCGCCGGCAATATGGAAGAAGATGGCGGCTATGCCACCAAGGTTCTGGCAGAGCACAGCCGCCTGCAGCAAGTGGCGGCTGGTCGCTCAGTGCGCCACATGGCACCCCAACCTGTCCCCGGGAAGGCACCTGCGACAGAGAAGCCGGCCACCCAGACCGTGGCCAGCCTTTTCAACTCCTGATCCCGGTCAGTTAAACTCGTCCCGCACGCGACTGGCGATAAGCTCCGGACTTCCAAGCTACCGGGGTTGATGTGGGACACCACAGGGGAGCGTTGCCGCACGATTTAATTCAGTCGCTGCGATCAGCCGTTCGCCTGGGCAGCCCTGTGTTACCTCACCCTTCACAGGCCCAACGTCTTAAAGGACTGCCATGTACGACCGTAACATCCTCGTTGAACAAACCGACTCCGAACTGTGGAAAGCCATCCTGGCCGAAAACGCGCGCCAGGAACACCATATTGAGCTGATCGCCAGCGAAAACTATGCCTCTCCCGCCGTGATGGCGGCGCAAGGCAGCCAGCTGACCAATAAGTACGCCGAGGGCTACCCCGGCAAGCGCTACTACGGCGGCTGCGAATTTGTGGACGTTGCCGAGCAACTCGCCATCGACCGCGTCAAACAACTCTTTGGTGCCGATTGCGCCAACGTGCAAGCCCATTGCGGCGCCTCCGCCAACGAAGCCGTGTTCCTGGCCTTCCTGAAGCCCGGCGACACCATCATGGGTATGAGCCTGGCCGAAGGCGGCCACCTGACCCATGGCATGCACCTCAATATGAGCGGCAAGTGGTTCAACGTGGTGAGCTACGGCCTGGACGCCAACGAGGCCATCGATTACGACGCCATGGAGCGCAAGGCCCACGAGTCCAAGCCCAAGATGATCATTGCCGGTGCTTCGGCCTACAGCCTGCACATCGACTTTGAGCGCTTTGCCAAGGTTGCCAAGGACGTGGGCGCCATCTTCCTGGTGGACATGGCGCATTACGCCGGCCTGATCGCCGCAGGCGTCTACCCCAACCCCGTGCCCCATGCCGACATCGTCACATCGACTACGCACAAGAGCCTGCGCGGCCCGCGCGGCGGCATCATCCTGATGAAGGCCGAGCACGAAAAAGCCATCAACAGCGCCATCTTCCCCGGCCTGCAAGGCGGCCCGCTGATGCACGTCATCGCGGCCAAGGCCGTAGCCTTCAAGGAGGCGCTGGAGCCTGGCTTCAAGTTGTACCAGCAACAGGTGCTGAAGAACGCCCAGCTCGTGGCCGAAACCCTGACCCAGCGCGGCCTGCGCATCGTCAGCGGTGGCACCCAAAGCCACGTGATGCTGGTGGACCTGCGCTCCAAGGGCATTACCGGCAAAGAGGCAGAAGCCGTGCTGGGCAGCGCCCACATGACCATCAACAAGAACGCCATCCCCACCGACCCGGAAAAGCCCATGGTCACCAGCGGCGTGCGTATCGGCACCCCAGCCATGACCACGCGCGGCTTCAATGACGAAGAGGCTCGCATGACGGCTAACCTGATCGCCGACGTATTGGACAACCCACGCGATGCAGCCAACATTGACGCCGTACGTGCCAAGG
>CANCER010000078.1 GCA_947375135.1 Comamonadaceae bacterium
CTTTAGGGCCGAGACGCTGCGCTACGGCCACTACTCGGTGGCGGGCGAGTCGGTATACGACCACCCCTTCCAGTGGGGCAGCAAGCGCACCGGGCCTGACTTGGCCCGCGTGGGCGCCAAGTACAGCGACGAATGGCACCGCATCCACCTGACCAACCCACGTGATCTGGTGCCCGAGTCCAATATGCCTGCTTATCCCTGGTTGGCCACCACCCCGGTGGACGCGGCAGTGATGCCCGCCCACATGACAGCGCTGCGCCGCGTAGGCGTGCCGTACACCGACGCCGAAATTGCCAGCGCCGCCGAAGATGTCAAAGGCAAGACCGAACTCGACGCCACCATCGCCTATTTGCAGGTGCTGGGCCTGGCGCTGAAATAAGCAGCGGAGACAGCTATGGAAATCAACACCCTGCGCGCACTGGTCACTGTGGTGAGTTTTGCGATCTTTATCGCCATCATGGGCTGGGCGTGGTCACGCCGGCGCGAAGCCGATTTCACCGAAGCGGCCAACCTGCCTTTTGAGCAGGATTGATGGCAAACGCACGCACAAGGAAGCAATATGAGTGATTTCACCAGTAATTTTTGGGCCATCTATGTGACCACCATCACCGTCGTCAGCATGCTGGCGTGCTTGCTGCTGCTGTGGTTTAGCGGCAAGGCACGCGCCATGACGGCCAACGACAACAGCACCGGCCACGTCTGGGACGGCGACCTGCGCGAGATGAACAACCCCCTGCCACGCTGGTGGGTATGGCTGTTTGTCATCACCGTGGTGTTTGGCTTTGTCTACTTGGCGCTGTACCCCGGCCTGGGCAAATCGACCGGCCAACTGGGCTGGACCGCAGTGGGCCAATACGAAGCCGAGGTGAAAAAAGCCAATTTGGCCGAAGCACCCCTGTACGCCAAGTTCACCGCCATGGCGCCTGAGGCGGTTGCCAAAGACCCGCAGGCCCACGCCATTGGCGAGCGCCTGTTCATGAACAACTGCTCGCAGTGCCACGGCTCGGACGCACGCGGCTCCAAGGGATTCCCCAACCTGACCGACGGTGATTGGCTGCATGGCGGCACCCCGGACAAGATCAAGGAAACGCTGACCCTGGGCCGTATTGGCCAAATGCCCCCCATGGCCGCCGCCGTGGGCACGCCTGACGACGTGAAGAACGTCGCCAACTATGTGCTGAGCCTGTCCGGCAGCCCGCATGATTCGGTGCGCGCGGCCTTGGGTAAATCCAAGTTTACGGTTTGCGCCGCCTGCCACGGTGCTGACGGCAAGGGCAACCAAGCACTCGGCTCGCCCAACCTGACCGACAAAATCTGGCTGCACGGCTATGGCGAGAACGCCATCATCGCCATGGTCAACAACGGCAAGATCAACCAGATGCCCGCGCAAGGCGAAAAGCTGACTCCAGCCCAAATCCACGTGTTGGCAAGCTATGTGTGGGGCATGTCGAATCCCTGATGCAGCTTGGCGCCGGCCTGCGGGTCGGCGCCTTGCCTGTGCGCAGCCCATGCGCTGTTTTGGCCGCTGAACCCAACCGTCTTTTTTGAAAAGTGCTTTGCCTTTGACCTCCGACCCCACGCCTGACCGCAAGACCATTCCGATTGCGGTGTCGTCGGACACCAGTCCGATCACGCCACCCGAAGGCGCCAGCCCAGAGCTGATCTCGCTCTACGAATCCCACCAGAAGATCTATCCCCGCAGCGTTTCGGGCTTTTTCTCGCGCATGCGTTGGGCTACTGTGTTCCTCACCCAACTGGTGTTTTACGGTCTGCCTTGGCTGGATTGGGGCCAGCGCCAGGCGGTGCTGTTTGACCTGGGTTCGCGTCGCTTCTACATCTTCAACCTGGTGCTGTACCCGCAGGACTTCATCTACCTCACCGGCTTGCTGGTGATCTCTGCGCTGTCTTTGTTTCTGTTTACCGCCGTGGCCGGGCGCCTGTGGTGCGGTTACGCCTGCCCGCAAACCGTCTACACCGAAATTTTTCTGTGGATAGAAAAGCGCACCGAGGGCGACCGCTCTGCGCGCATGCGCCGCGACGCCGCCGGTTTTTCCTTGGACAAGCTCGGGCGCAAAACCGCCAAGCACGCCATCTGGTTGGCCGTGGGCGTGTGGACGGGCTTCACCTTTGTTGGCTACTTCACCCCCATTGCCGAACTCGCGCGCGAGTTCCTGAGCATGGACGTGGGCCCGTGGGAGACGTTTTGGGTGTTCTTCTACGGCTTTGCCACCTATGGCAACGCCGGCTTCATGCGTGAGCAGGTCTGCAAGCACATGTGCCCGTATGCCCGCTTCCAAAGCGCCATGTTCGACAAAGACACGCTCATCGTCACTTACGACGCAGAGCGCGGCGAGCCCCGGGGCGCGCGCTCCAAAAAGCTCGATCTGTCGCAGTCCAGCCTGGGCGCCTGCGTGGACTGCAGCCTGTGCGTGCAGGTGTGTCCTACCGGCATTGACATCCGCAAGGGCCTGCAATACGAGTGCATTGGCTGCGGCGCCTGCGCCGATGTTTGCGACGAGGTCATGGATAAGATGGATTACCCGCGCGGTTTGGTGAAATACTCCACCGAAAACGCGGTGAATCAGCACTGGACGCAGAGCCAAACCCTGCGCCACGTGTTCCGCCCTCGGGTGCTGGTCTACACCCTGATTTTGTGGACCATCATTGGGCTGATGTTCTATAGCCTGGCGCACCGCCCGCCCTTCAAGGTGGACGTGGAGCGTGACCGTACCTCGCTGGCGCGTGAGGTGGACGGTGGCCTCATCGAGAACGTTTTTCGCCTGCAGATCATGAACGCCTCCGAGGCGCCTCAGCGCGTGCACATCCAGGTCGATGGTCTGGCGGGCCTGAAGGTCGTCACCGACCCAGACTTGGTGGTTGACGCCGCCCAGTCGCGCTGGGTTGTGGTGCGCCTGCAAGTGCCGGTCGAGACCATCAGCCCCGGCTCCCACCCCATCCATTTTGAAATTGACGGCCAGGACAGCACCGCTGTGGTCATCGAAAAGTCCGTCTTTATTGTTCCGCGTTAAGGATTCTTATGCAAAACACAACAGCTACTTCTTCCGCCCCTTGGTGGAAATACGGCCACGTCTGGATGGTGCTCTCCGGCCCCGCAGTGGTGGTGATTGCCAGCTTTTTCACCTTTTACCTCGCCTATATCGGCATGGACACTTTGGTGGATGAAGACTACTACCGCAAGGGCGTAGAACTCAACCAGACCCAAGGCGCGGTTCCCACCAATCTGGCCCCGGCCTTGCAGGCCCGCAACCATGCTGCCACCGGTGTGGTGGTCAAGCCAAAGCAATAAGTCGTTAAATGTGGCCCCAGGCATATCCCGCCCGGGGTGCGGGCGCCTGCCTTAAGCGCAGTCGGGACGGCCCACAATGTCACGCAGCAGGTCGCTGCGCAAGATGCGGATATTGCGCTTGTCCACTTCCACCAGGCCGTCTTCGGCAAACTTGGAAAAAGCGCGGCTCACGGTCTCGAGCTTGAGCCCCAGGTAGCTGCCGATTTCTTCGCGCGTCATGCGCAGCACGAGCTCGGATTGCGAAAAACCGCGCGCGTGCAGGCGGTCTACCAGGTTGAGCAAAAAGGCGGCCAAGCGCTCTTCGGCGCGCATGCTGCCCAGGAGCAGCATGATGCCGTTCTCGCGCACGATTTCGCGGCTCATGATCTTGTGCACATGGCGCTGCATGGACGGAATGTCGCGCGAGAGTTCTTCAATACGGTCAAAGGGCATGAGGCAGACCTCGGCGTCTTCCAGTGCGACGGCGTTGCAGGTGTGGTGGTCGCTGGCAATGCCGTCCAGACCTAAAACCTCGCCGGCCATCTGAAAGCCGGTGACCTGCTCGTGCCCGTCTTCGGACGCGACGTAGGACTTGAAAAACCCGGTGCGAATGGCAAACAAGTTGGTGAATTTTTCGCCATTGTGAAACAGCAAACTGCCTTTTTTGACCTTGCGACGCAGGTTGACCACGGAATCAATCTGGTCGAGCTCGTCGCGGTTCAGCCCTAAGGGCATGCACAGTTCGCGCAAATTGCAGTTGGAGCAGGCCACCTTGATGCTGTGGCTGTTGATGGGAACGACGGTGGCGCTGCGCGCGCTTGGCGTGGCGGTCGCTAGTGGACTCGCGAGGGTTTTGGATGCGGGATCGAACATGTGTGACTACTCCTGGTGAACCAAATGTTGGGTCTATCCGTGGATGTTGACGCATGTCAAATACACAAACTGTTAGCTGGTTCACATTATGAGGCTAGTCAATATATTAACCTGAATGAATCACATGCCAATTCCGGTGTCACTTGGTTTGCTCCAAAAGTTTGATGTAGCCGGCCCGCGCTACACGTCCTATCCCACTGCAGACCGCTTTGTAGAGGCCTTTGGCGACGAGGAATACAAGCGCACGCTGGCCCAGCGCTTTAACGACGAGGGCGCGCGGCCCCAGCCTCTGTCCTTGTACGTGCACATTCCGTTTTGCGATTCGCTGTGCTACTACTGCGCGTGCAACAAAGTGATCACCAAGCACCACAGCCGCTCAGGGGAATACCTGCGCTACCTGGCCCTGGAACTGGCGCTGCACACCGACCTGATCGGCAAGGGCCGCGTGGTGAGCCAGCTGCATCTGGGCGGCGGCAGCCCCACCTTCATGAACGACGACGAGCTGCGCGCGCTCATGGCCTTGCTGCAGCAGCATTTCCAGTTAGCGCCGGGTGCCGAACTGTCTATCGAGGTTGACCCGCGCACGGTGGACGTGGCGCGCATCGACGCACTGGCCAGCATGGGCTTTAACCGTCTGAGCTTTGGCGTGCAGGACTTTGACCCGGCAGTGCAAAAAGCCGTGCACCGCGTGCAGCCGGCCGAACAGGTGTTCACCCTGGTGCATGCGGCCCGCGAGCGCGGCTTTGATTCCATCAATGTGGACCTGATTTATGGCCTGCCCCTGCAAAGCCCGGCTTCCTTTGACCGCACGCTGGCCCAAATTACCGAGCTGCGCCCGGACCGCATTGCGCTGTATGGCTATGCGCACCTGCCCCAGCGCTTCAAGCCCCAGCGACGCATCAACGACGCCGAACTGCCCACGGCCAGCGCCAAAGTGGCGATGCTGGCGCGGTCGCTCGAAGCCTTGCTGGCGGTAGGTTATGTGTATGTGGGCATGGACCACTTTGCCCTGCCCAACGACCCGCTGGCCGTGGCCAAGCGCCAGGGCCGCTTGCACCGCAATTTCCAGGGCTACAG
>CANCER010000079.1 GCA_947375135.1 Comamonadaceae bacterium
CGTGCGCCTGGACATCCGCCGCACCGGCACCATCAAAAAGGGTGACGAGGCCATTGGCAACGAAACCAAGGTCAAGGTCGTCAAGAACAAGGTGGCCTCACCGTTCAAGACGGCGGAGTTCGACATTCTGTTTGGTGAAGGCATCAGCCGCCACGGCGAAATCATCGACATGGGTGTCAACGCCCACATCATCGAAAAGTCCGGCGCCTGGTACGCCTACCAGGGCGAAAAAATCGGCCAGGGCCGTGACAACGCGCGTGAATTTCTGCGCGAAAACCCCGACCTGTCAGTGGAAATTGAGAACAAGGTGCGCCTGTCCTTGGGCATCCCGCTGGTGCCGGTGGCCGAAGTAGAAAAGGTCAAGGGTAAGAAGGCCGACAAGGTCGAGAAAGCGGAAAAGCCTGAAAAAGTAGAGAAGGCCGAGAAGCTGGAAAAGGCTGACAAGGCCGAGTAAGCAGCAGAGACCGGGTGCGGCCGCCGCAGCGCAGTGCCCACCCGGTAACCCGCGCCCTACAGCCTTTTTGCCCGGGCGTTTTTACCCCATCGTTGCAGTCCATGGCAGTCACTCCTCTCTCTCTCACCGGGCGCGCCCTGCGCCTGCTCTCCGGCCGCGAGCATTCGCGTGCGGAACTGGAGCGCAAGCTTGCGCAATACGAGGAAGAGCCCGGCGCCCTGGCCAAGGTGTTGGACAGTTTGACTGCCAAGGATTTCATCAACGAAGGCCGGGTTGTCGAGTCGGTGTTGTATCGCCGCTCGGCCAAGCTGGGCACGCAGCGCATCAAGCAGGAGTTGCAGGCCAAAGGCTTGGAGCCCGAAGTGGTTGCCGATGCCGTGAATCGCCTGCGCGCCAGCGAGCTGGAGCGTGCACGCGAGGTATGGCGCAAAAAGTTTGGTACGCAGCCCCTGGATGCGGCCGAGCGCGGCAAGCAGATGCGGTTTCTGGCGAGCCGGGGCTTTGGTGGGGACACGATTCACCGGGTGGTGTCGGGTGGCGACGAAGACTGACGAACTCCGCAGTCTTAAAGCCGGAAATCCCGGTAATGTCGGGCCTGCGCATGTGCCTGCCGGGGTGGGTAGGGGCGGGGTCCTCGTAATGCGGCATACGCACAAATCGGCCCCCGCCCATACCCACCCCGGCGAGTGCCAGCGTTACTGTCGGGCCACAAGAACACCGGGTACAAATGTACAGAATGGAGCAACAGCAGGTACGCACAAACACCCGAAGCACCATAACAAAGGTGCAGCCAGCAGAGCGGTAGTTGAAGCCTCAGCCGCCCAATGGATCAGCCGGGATGGGGTGGGGGTTCGGCCCGATTTGTGCGTACCCGCAGTATGAGGGCCCGGCCCCCACCCCATCCCGGCGTGCGAGCAAAAGAACGTAGCTCACAGCAAGGAGCAAAAAAACACGACGAGAAACGCGACCCGAGCGAAACAACGCACCGAAAAACGAAGGACTAAATCCCGAGCATCAACTGCAGGTTCTGCACCGCCGCACCACTGGCACCTTTGCCCAGATTGTCCAGCCGCGCCACCAGCACCGCATGGGCGAAACCATCGGCTGCTGCGTCATTGCTGAACACCCGCAATTCCATCTTGTTGGTGTCTGCCAGCGCCACTGCATCCAGCTTCAGATCCGCCGTCACAGGCTCCACCGTCACCCAGGTACTACCGGCGTAATGCTGGGCCAAAGCCGCATGCAAATCTGCCGCTGAGGGCTTGCCCGGCAGCGTATCCAGATGCAGCGGCAACTGCACCAGCATGCCCTGCACAAAATTTCCGACTGAGGGCACAAACAAGGGCCTGCGCGTCAGGCCGGTGTAGCACATGATTTCGGGAATGTGCTTGTGCTTGAGGCCCAGCGCATACAACTCCATGGGCGGCGCATTGCCCGCTTCATAGGCTTCCATCATGCTGCGCCCGCCACCGGAATAGCCGCTAATAGAAGGCAGACACACCGGGAAATCCGCAGGCAGCAAACCGGCATCAATCAGCGGGCGGATCAGCGCAATCGCGCCGGTGGCGTAGCAACCGGGATTGGCAACGCGATGCGCCGACATGACCGCTTCGCGCTGACCGGCAGCCAGTTCAGGAAAGCCATAGACCCAGCCCGGTGCCGTGCGGTGCGCGGTGGAGGCGTCGATGATCTTGGGGCCGGGCTGGCCGGTCTCGGCGGCAATCGAATCGATCATGGCCACGGATTCCACGGCGGCATCGTCGTGCAGGCACAGCACCACCAGATCGGCCTGCGCCATCAGGGCGCGCTTGGCTTGTCGGTCTTTGCGCAGGGCCGGCTCAATGCTGAGCACCTCCACGCTGGACATGGTTTGTAGGCGTTCGCGGATTTGCAAACCGGTGGTGCCGGCTTCGCCGTCGATAAAAATTTTTTTCATGAAGTGCGTGAAGTAAGAACCTAGAAACTTTTCAGCGGTAACCTTGACGTAACCGGGGTAAATGGAGTGGTGCACTGTAAGACTGGTACAAGTTTTGCGCACTGCAGCATGATACAGTCCCCCCCGATGTGCCCAGTGCCATGCGTGTGAGTTCACTCTTGTATGCAATGGTGAACATTGTCCAGCCTCTAGAGAGATGTTATGAAGATTCATGAGTATCAAGGCAAGGAAATCTTGCGCCAATTCGGTGTGCCGGTGCCTCGCGGCATCCCCGCCTTCACCGTGCAGGAGGCTGTAGAAGCCGCACAAAAACTTGGCGGCCCTGTATGGGTGGTCAAGGCCCAGATCCACGCAGGTGGTCGGGGTAAGGGCGGCGGCGTCAAGGTTGCCAAGACCATTGAAGACGTCAAGCGCATCGCGGGCGAAATCCTGGGCATGCAGCTCAAGACCCACCAGACCGGCCCCGAAGGCCAGAAGGTGCGTCGCCTCTACATCGAAGACGGCGCCGACATTCAGAAGGAATACTACGTTTCCGTGGTGACCGACCGTGCCACGCAAAAGGTGGCATTCATTGCTTCCAGCGAAGGCGGCATGGACATCGAGGAAGTGGCCCACTCCACCCCTGAAAAAATCATCACCGAGTTCATCGACCCGCTGACCGGTCTGGGTGATGAGCAAGCCAAGAAGATCTCTGACGCCATCGGCATGCCCGCTGGCTCTACGGCTCAGGCCGTGGACATCTTCCAGAAGCTCTACAAGTGCTACATGGACACCGACGCATCGTTGGTCGAAATCAATCCGCTGAACCGCGACGGCAAGGGCAATGTGATTGCGCTGGACGCCAAGTTCAACTTTGACGCCAACGCCCTGTATCGCCACCCCGAAATCGTGGCTTACCGCGATCTGGACGAGGAAGATCCTGCCGAAGTCGAAGCCTCCAAGTTCGACCTGGCTTACATCAGCCTGGACGGCAACATCGGCTGCCTGGTGAACGGCGCCGGCCTGGCCATGGCCACCATGGATACCATCAAGTTGTATGGCGCAGAGCCCGCCAACTTCCTGGACGTGGGCGGCGGTGCAACCCCCGAGAAGGTGACAGAAGCCTTCAAAATCATGCTGAAGAACCCCAAGGTCAAGGCCATCATGGTCAACATCTTTGGCGGCATCATGAAGTGCGACACCATCGCCACCGGTGTGATCACTGCCTGCAAGGCTGTGAACCTGTCCGTGCCTCTGGTGGTGCGCATGAAGGGTACCAACGAAGACCTGGGCAAGAAGATGCTGGCCGAATCCGGCCTGCCCATCATCAGCGCAGACACCATGGCCGAAGCGGCCCAGAAAATTGTGGCAGCGGTCCAGTAAGGAATAGACATGTCGATCTTCATCAATAAAGACACCAAGGTCATCACCCAAGGCATTACCGGCAAGACCGGTCAGTTCCACACGGAAAAGTGCCAGGAATACGCAAACGGCAAGAACTGCTTTGTCGCGGGCGTGAACCCCAAGAAGGCGGGCGAGTCCATCTTCAACATCCCGATCTATGCCTCCGTCAAGGAAGCCGCAAGCGAAACCGGTGCTACCGTTTCCGTGATCTATGTGCCACCAGCCGGCGCTGCGGCTGCCATCTGGGAAGCCGTTGAGGCTGATCTGGATCTGGCCATCTGTATTACCGAAGGCATCCCCGTCAAGGACATGCTGGAAGTGCGCAACCGCATGAAGGCTAAAGTGGCTGCCGGTGGCAAAGAGACTTTGCTGCTCGGACCCAACTGCCCCGGCCTGATCACTCCCGATGAAATCAAGATCGGCATCATGCCCGGTCACATTCACCGCAAGGGTCGTATCGGCGTGGTTTCCCGCTCCGGTACCTTGACGTACGAAGCCGTGGCTCAATTGACCGAAATCGGTCTGGGCCAGTCGTCTGCGGTCGGTATTGGTGGTGACCCCATCAATGGCCTGAAGCACATCGACGTGATGCGCGCCTTCAACGACGATCCTGATACCGACGCGGTCATCATGATCGGCGAAATTGGCGGACCCGATGAAGCAGAAGCCGCCCGCTGGTGCAAGCTGAATATGAAGAAGCCCATCGTTGGCTTTATCGCTGG
>CANCER010000080.1 GCA_947375135.1 Comamonadaceae bacterium
GCGCGGCACATGGGTGGCGCACACCGGCTTGCATTTGCCGCAGCGCAGGCAGTCTTTGATGGAGTCGGCAATCGCGCCAATATCGCTCTGCTGCATGATGATGGACTCGTGTCCCATCAGTCCGAACGACGGTGTGTAGGCGTTGGTCAGATCTGAAAACAATGAGCCACCTGGCTGAGTTGCCAAGGGGCGCAAGAGCTTGCCTTTGTTGAACCGCCCTTCCGGGTCAATCCGCGCTTTGTAATCCGTGAAGGGCTGCAACTCTGCGTCGCTCAAAAATTCCAGTTTGGTGATGCCAATGCCGTGCTCACCCGAGATCACGCCGTCCAGCGAACGGGCCAGCGCCATGATGCGTTTGACCGCACCGTGCGCCGCTTGAAGCATGTCGTAGTCGTCGCTGTTGACGGGGATGTTGGTGTGCACATTGCCGTCTCCGGCGTGCATATGCAGCGCAACCCAGACTCGGCCCTTGAGCACCCGCTGGTGGATCGCGGTGCACTCGGCGCGGATGGCGGCAAACGCGCTGCCGGTGAACAGGGCCTGCAGCGGCTCGCGCAGTTGCACCTTCCAGCTAGCGCGCAGGCTGTGGTCTTGCAGTTGCGCAAACAAGCTGTCCACCTGGTCGAGCCAGCCTTGCCACTGGGCGCGCACGCCCGCCACCAATGCCACCGCCTGGGCCACGCGCTCTTGCACCAGCTCGGCCGAGGGCACATCGGCCGCATCGTCGGCCTTGCCCATGGGCAGGTTGCCGCGTGTCAGGAACTCTTGCAGGCCATCGCACAAGGCAATCTTGTTGCGCAGGCTGAGCTCAATATTGATGCGCTCAATGCCGTCGGTGTATTCGGCCATGCGCGGCAGCGGAATCACCACGTCTTCGTTGATTTTGAAGGCGTTGGTGTGCTTGCTAATCGCCGCCGTTTTTTTGCGGTCCAGCCAAAACTTCTTGCGCGCCTCAGGGCTAATGGCGATAAAGCCTTCGCCACTGCGTGAGTTGGCAATGCGCACCACCTCGGACGTTGCGCGCGCTACGGCGTCGGCGTCGTCGCCCGCGATATCACCAAACAAGGCCATTTTGGGCAGCCCACCACGCTTGGACTTGGTGGCATAGCCCACGGCCTTGAGGTAGCGGTCGTCCAAATGTTCCAAGCCCGCCAACACCACGCCTGAGCGCTTTTGCTCGGCGAACATGAAGTCTTTGATCTCCACAATGCTGGGCACTGCGTCGCGCGCGTGGCCAAAAAACTCCAGCACCACGGTACGGGTGTGTGCCGGCATGCGGTGCAGCACCCAGCGCGCGCTGGTGATCAGGCCGTCGCAGCCTTCTTTTTGAATGCCGGGCAAGCCACTCAGAAATTTGTCGGTGACGTCTTTGCCCAGACCCTCTTTGCGAAAGGTCTTGCCTGGAATGTCCAGCCGCTCTGTGCGCAGCAGGGTTTTGCCGTCCGCCTTGAAATACTGCAGCTCAAAACTGGCTAGGTCGGCATCATGGATCTTGCCCATGTTGTGGTTGATGCGGGTCACCTCCAGCCATTCGGCCTGGGGTGTCACCATGCGCCAGCTCGCCAGATTGTCCAGCGCCGTGCCCCACAACACGGCTTTTTTGCCGCCCGCGTTCATGGCAATGTTGCCGCCCACACAGCTGGCTTCGGCGGAAGTGGGATCTACCGCAAACACATAGCCACCGCGCTCGGCCGCATCGGCCACGCGCTGGGTGACCACACCCGCTTCGCTCCACACGGTGGCGACCTCCCTGTCCAAGCCGGGCAGGCGCTTCATTTCCACCTCGGTCATGGACTCGAGCTTTTCCGTGTTGATCACCGCGCTCTTCCAGGTCAGTGGAATGGCACCGCCCGTGTAACCCGTGCCGCCGCCGCGGGCAATGATGGTCAGGCCCAGGTCGATGCAGCCCTTCACCAGCCCCGCCATTTCGGCCTCAGAGTCGGGCGTGAGCACCACAAACGGGTATTCCACCCGCCAGTCGGTGGCGTCGGTCACGTGGCTGACGCGCGACAAACCATCAAACTTCACGTTGTCGCGGGCAGTGAGTTTGTTCAGCAGCTTTTGCGCCTTCTTGCGCAGGGCAGCGACCACTTGGAATTCGGTATTGAAGGCTTCGACCGCGTTACGGGCTGCGACCAAGAGTTCTGCCACCATGGCGTCACGCACCGGGTCGGCGTCCGGCGTGCGGCGCTTTTCCACTTCGCCCAGACGGTGGTTGAGCGCGTCCACCAGCTGGCCCCGGCGTTTGGGGTTGTCCAGCAAGTCGTCTTGCA
This sequence comes from Comamonadaceae bacterium, assembly GCA_947375135.1. Taxonomy (GTDB): domain Bacteria; phylum Pseudomonadota; class Gammaproteobacteria; order Burkholderiales; family Burkholderiaceae_C; genus Allorhodoferax. The sequence continues at coordinate 2,274 of CANCER010000080.1, forward strand.
AATAGGGGTTGCGCTGCACCACCCAGATATCACCCCGCACCTCGTACAGCATGCGCGCCGAGCGGCCGGTGCGGCGCTCTTGGCGCAAGGCGTTGAGTGTTTCCCAGGCCTTGGCACCCAGCAGGCGGATCACGATCTCGCGGTCCGAGAACGAGGTGTAGTTGTAGGGAATCTCACGGATGCGCTCGTTCTCCGACGGGCCATGGGGCAGCGCGGACACGAGGTGGGCAAGGGAGGTGGGAGCGTTCATCAGGCGTTTAGGGTGCGTCGCGGGCGTGGCAGAGGTGCCACTGGGGCGTCCGTGAGATGGTACCGCAGTGCAGCATTCACAGTCAGGCTCTAGGGAGAAGGCTGCTCCAGCCCCCGCGCGGCCTTGCGGTTAAATTCAGCCACATGAGCCCCTCCCCCTTCCCTCAGGCCCCCGCGACCTGGCCCTACCCGCGCTGGATCGCGCACCGGGGCGCAGGCACCCTGGCACCAGAGAACACCCTGGCGGCATTCCGGCAGGGTGCGTCCCATGGCTACCGCATGTTTGAGTGCGACGTCAAACTCAGCAGCGACGGTGTGCCCTTTCTTTTGCACGACGACTCCCTGACCCGCACCGTGCCAGACGCGGCCCAGGCCCTGGGTGCCGACGCAGTGGCCGGCCACCACCCTTGGCAAGCGCTGTCGCAACTGGACGCCGGAAGCTGGCACAGCCCCGCCTATGCGGGTGAGCCACTGCCCACCCTGGACGCGATTGCCCACTTTTGCATTTCTAACGGGTATGGCCTGAACATTGAAATCAAGCCCACGACCGGTACCGCACGCCACACCGGCGAAGTGGTGGCGCAGCACGCAGCACGCCTTTGGAAGGGCGCGGCAGTGCCGCCTCTGCTGACCTCGTTCGACATCCCCGCCCTCGAAGGCGCCCTGGCGGCAAAGCCCGAACTCCCGCGCGGCCTGCTGATTCATGACTTGGAAGACCAGCCCTGGATCCAGTGGCTGGGCCACGCCACCCGACTGGGCTGCCAAGCGATTGTCTGCAACCACGTGCTTTGGAACGAAGAGACCGTGGCTGCAGCCAAAGCGGGAGGCTTTCGCCTCTTGAGCTACACGGTGAATGACGACGCCGAAGTCCAGCGCCTGCTGGATTTGGGCACCGACGGTGTGATTACCGACCGGGTGGAGGTCTTTAGCCCGGAAAGCTGAAGCAGCACACCGTGGTGCGGCCCGAGCCATGGGGGTGGCGCCGGGGGTCGGGGTAGGTTTCCACTTCGACAAACCCGGCGCGGCGCATCATGCCGGCCGAGGCCCGATTTTCTTCATGGCGGTCGATGAACACCATGTGCACCCCCATGGTGGCCAGAGACGCCAGCGCTTCCTTTAACAACTGCGTGCCCAAACCCCGCCCGGCCTGGTCCCGCCGCACCACGGCTTCGCTCACGTAGCCCTGGAGCGTGCCGCGCAGGGGCGCAGGCAGGTAGCGGTCAAAGTCGGTGCTCAGGCAAAAAGTGACCGCGCCCAGGATCTGTCCATCTTGCAGCGCCAGCACGCCATGGGCACGGCCGTGGGCAATATCCTCGATGTGGGCGCGGATGCCGTCTTCGGGCAGATAGTTCCAGGCATTGGCGCCGTGGTCAAAAATGAGTGCTTGCAATGCGGGCAGGTGCTCTAAGCCCGCAGCCACCATGGTGGCGCTGCCCCACGATGGAGCGCTCACCGGTAGCCCTGCATCAGCCAAAACTGGCTGGCCGCCGTGGCCACGACCAGCGCCAGATAGCTCGCCATCTTGCCGTCGTTGCCAAAAAACCAAAGCCCCGCAACCAGAACCACGACGCCAACGGCCGAGTTGAACGCTGCCCGCAGGGCGAATCCCCCTTTGCCGCGGCCTCGACCCAGCACCCAGGGCGCCACCCAGGCCACGAACACACC
>CANCER010000081.1 GCA_947375135.1 Comamonadaceae bacterium
AACACCGACTACGCCACCGAAGTGACGCTGCAACCGCTGGAACGCTACCCGCTGGACGCTGCCATCCTGTTTTCCGACATCCTGACCGTGCCCGACGCCATGGGTCTGGGCCTGTCCTTTGCCCAGGGCGAAGGCCCGCGCTTTGCCACGCCGGTGCGTGACGAGGCCGCCGTGGCTCGCCTGGCCGTGCCCGACATGGCCAAGCTGCAATACGTGTTTGACGCCGTCAGCAGCATCCGCAAGGCGCTCACGCAAGACGGCAAGGGCCGCGTGCCCCTGATCGGCTTTAGCGGCAGCCCCTGGACGCTGGCCTGCTACATGGTCGAGGGCAAGGGCTCGGACGACTACCGCCTGGTCAAGAGCATGCTGTATTCGCGCCCGGACCTGATGCACCGCATTCTGGCCATCAACGCCGATGCCGTGGCCACCTACCTCAACGCCCAGATCGACGCCGGCGCCCAGGCCGTGATGATTTTTGACAGCTGGGGTGGTGTGCTGGCCGATGGCGCGTTCCAGGAGTTCTCGCTGGAATACACCAAGCGCGTGCTGGCGCAACTCAAACGCACCGGCACCGACGGCCAGATCGTGCCGCGCCTGGTTTTCACCAAGGGTGGCGGCCTGTGGCTGAAGGAAATGGCACCGCTGGACTGCGAAGTGCTGGGTCTGGACTGGACCGTGAACCTGGGTGCCGCGCGCGCCCTGGTGGGCGGTGTGGAAAACGGCCCCGGCAAGGCCTTGCAGGGCAACATCGACCCCAACGTGCTGTTTGCGCCGCCGGCCCAGATTGCCAAGGAAGTGGGCCGTGTGCTCGACAGCTTTGGCAAGCCTTACCAAGGCACAGGGACCGGCCCCACACAGATTTTCAACCTCGGGCATGGCATCAGCCAGTACACGCCGCCGGAAAACGTGGCGGCGCTGGTGGAAGCGGTGCATTCACACTCAAAAGCACAAAGGGCCTGATCCTTACCACGTTTTTGCCGCTATGCCAGTTTTCGCCCTGTTAGTTATGCACAAAAAAGGTGTTGCGGCAGTACAGCAATGTGCCAAGCGCACAGGGCGCGCTACAAACTCCATAGCGTTCGTAAGTCGTTGATTTATAAGGATTTAAAAGTTTGCTTTTTTTCTGGGCATTTCAAGCAAAGCCTTGCGGCGCAAGGCTTTGGAGAGACTCCAGGGAAGATATAAACAAAGTTATCCACAGAAATCTTGGACTAAGTGCAAACGGCTTGTAAATCAAGCACTTAGCCCACTTTCCTCAGATTCACATCAACAAAACACCCCAAGCGGTCACCGCTACCATCGCTGCATGACCGGTCTGTTGCTTATTCCCTTGTTGCCATGAACAACTGGCTGTGCGTGCTGGTGCAGACACCGGCGCACTCTGCGCTAGGCCCGGTGCTGACCTATCGCAGCCCGCAAGCCCTGCCGCCCGGCACCCTGGTGCGGGTGCCGCTGGGCAAACGCGAGACACTGGGGCTGGTCTGGGAACCTTCCGCAGCAAACGCCACCGGCGAGATTGACCCCGACAAGGTGCGCGACATTGCCGGCACGCTGGAAGGCATTGCGCCGCTAGGTGCGGCCTGGCAGCAACTGGTGACCTTTGCCGCCCAGTATTACCAGCGCTCGGTGGGCGAAGTGGCCCTGGCGGCCCTGCCGCCGCAGTTGCGCGACCTCTCGCCGCTGCAGATGCAGCGCCGCCTCAAACGCCGGGCCGTGGTGCCGGATGCCGGCGGCGAAGTGCAGTCCGCCCAGACTTTGAGCCCGGAGCAGGCCAAGGTGGTAGCGCACATCCAGTCGCAGCCCGGCCCTTTCCTGCTGTTTGGCGCCACCGGCAGCGGCAAGACCGAGGTCTATCTGCACGCCGTGGCCGAGCTGCTGGGCCGCGACCCGCAGGCCCAGGCGCTGGTGATGGTGCCCGAAATCAACCTGACACCGCAGCTGGAGGCGCGCTTCCTGGCCCGCTTTGCACCGCTCTATGGCGAGCAGGCGGTGGTCTCCCTGCACAGCGGCATGACCAACCCGCAGCGCCTGAAAAGCTGGCTGGCCGCCCACAGCGGGGCCGCGCGCATCGTGCTGGGCACGCGCATGGCGGTGTTTGCGTCGCTGCCCGCACTGCGCCTGATCGTGGTGGACGAAGAGCATGACCCCAGCTACAAAAGCAGCGAAGGGGCGCGCTACTCGGCGCGCGACCTGGCGGTGTACCGCGGCAAGCTAGAAAACGCGAAGGTGATACTGGGTTCGGCCACGCCTTCGCTGGAGAGCTGGCACCAGAGTCGCCCGGCTTCTGAGGGCGGGCGCTACCTGCGGCTGCACATGCCCAGCCGGATTGGAACGGCAGTTACGCCAACGGCATCAGCACAAAGCGTCAGCGTTCCGGAAGGTAGCAGCGTCCCGACTGCCGCGACAGCGACTGCCGATCAAACCGCCCGCAACGCCATGCGCTTGAAGTCCGGCACGCCGGATGGCCTGCCGCTGGTGCGCCGGGTGGACATGAACCACCAACCACGCCGTGCCGTGTTTTCCCTGCCGTTGCTGGACGCCATCCGCGAACGGGTGGCGCGCGGCGAGCAATGCATGGTGTTTTTGAACCGGCGCGGCTATGCCCCAGTGTTGCACTGCGCCGACTGTGGCTGGAAGAGCGAATGTCCGCATTGCTCGGCCTTCCGCGTCTTCCATAAAATAGACCGCACCCTGCGCTGCCACCATTGCGGCTTTACCGAGCGCGTGCCACGCGCCTGCCCGGCCTGCGGCAACATCGACATCGAGCCCATGGGCCGGGGCACCGAGCAGCTGGAAGAACAGCTGGGCGAGCTGCTGGCCGATGTGCGCCGCCCGGGCACCGCGCGTGCCGAGCACCCGGACGGCGAACCGCTGCGCATAGCCCGCATCGACGCCGACAGCACCCGTCTGAAAGGCACGCTCGAAACCCAATTGGCGGCCGTGCATGCCGGCGAGGTGGACGTGCTGGTGGGCACGCAGATGATTGCCAAGGGCCATGACTTCCGGCGCATCACGCTGGTGGCGGCCATCAACCCGGATGGCGCCCTGTTTTCCAGCGACTTCCGCGCACCCGAGCGCCTGTTCAGCCTCTTGATGCAAGCCGCTGGCCGCTCCGGGCGCGATGCGGCGCTGGGTGACCGCAGCGAGGTGTGGATACAGACCTTTCAACCGGCGCACCCGCTGTACGCAGCCCTCAAGGCACACGACTACCCGACCTTTGCCGAACAGCAACTCAAGGAGCGCCAGCAGGCCGGCATGCCACCCTTCAGCGCCCAGGCCCTGGTGCGCGCCGAGGCCCGCACACAAGAGGCGGCCCAGGCCTTTTTGACAAGGGCACGGGCGGCGGCGCTGGAGGACATGGCGCAGTGGCCCGGTTGGGCGCCCATTCTGGAACAGGTGTTGGTCTATCCGGCCGTGCCCATGAGCATCCAGCGCGTGGCCAATGTGGAGCGCGCCCAGATGCTGGTGGAAAGCCCGTCGCGCGGCGCATTGCAACAGTTTCTGGCGGCCTGGCACGATGTGCTGCACGCCACCCGCTCGGACCCGGCCTGCAAGGGGTTGATCCGCTGGGCGGTGGATGTCGATCCACTGGCGATATAGGCCCCTCGTTCGCCCACTCCGTGAGATTCTCTGCCCTAAACCCGGCTCGGGGCGGCCCGGCGCCGGGTTGTTATGCAAACCCGCCGCGTTGCGCAGTTAGCGCCCGCTCATCAAGGCCACGGCGCCGGCAAAGGTGAAGAAGGCCGCCACCGTGGACAACAGGATGATGCGCGCAATGCGCCCGCTGTCGGCGCCGTAGCGCTCGGCCAGCAGCACCACATTGCTGGCACTGGGCAGGGCCGCCAGCAGCACCAGCACCTTCAGGGCAAACGCATCCAGTGGCA
>CANCER010000082.1 GCA_947375135.1 Comamonadaceae bacterium
AAGAGTTTTTGCGTCTGTGCAAAGCCCAGGGCCGCGACCCCTTGAGCGTGCGCGGCAGCTATGCCGGGGCCTTGGGCATGGCGCAGTTCATGCCCTCAAGCTGGCGACAGTACGCGGTGGACTTTGACGGCGACGGCCGCATCGACCTGTTTGGAAGCCAGGCCGACGCGATCGGCTCGGTCGCGCACTACCTGGCCGCGTTTCATTGGAAGGCGGGCTTGCCGACCCACTACCCGGTGCAATTCGATGCCCAAAAAGTCGATCTGCCTGGCCTGCTGCTCAACGACATTGTTCCCAGCCTCACGCCTGCGGTGCTGCGCGAAAAAGGCGTGACCCTGGGTGAGGGTGGCGACCAGCATCCGAGCCTATTGGCCCTGATCGAACTCCCCAACGGCGAGCGCCCCACGCAGTACGTGGCTGGCACCGACAACTTCTACACCATCACCCGCTACAACTGGAGTAGCTTTTATGCGATGGCGGTGGTTGAGTTGGGACAAGCCGTGGCGCGGGAAGTTAGGCCGTAGCCGACGTCCTTGCGTCTGGTCGCAGGGGATGCGACTCTTCGATGGGGAAGTGCAGTATCGACGCGCCAACCGCCAGCACGATGTCCAGGTACCACACCCAATCGTAGTTTCCGGTCAGTTCAAACACGCGCCCGCCCATCCATGCGCCCAAGAACCCGCCAATCTGGTGCGTCAGCATCACCACGCCGAACAGAGTGGCCATGTGGCTCACCCCAAAAAACTTGGCGACCAAGCCGGCGGTGGGGGGCACGGTGGACAAAAAGCTCAGGCCCATGACTGCGGCAAACACCAGCGCCGTGGTTCCGGTTTTGGGGGCGACCAAAAACAGGCCGATGGCAATCGCACGCACGGCGTAGACGCCAGACAGCAGCGACTTCATGCGCCAGCGGCTCACCGCCCAGCCCATCAGAAGACTCCCCACAATATTGAAGAGCCCCAAGATGGCCAGCGACCACCCCCCGTACTGTGCCGGCAAACCGCAGGCCGCGATCACACCGGGCAAATGGGTGCCTAGAAAAGCCACGTGAAACCCGCACACGAAAAAGCCCAACGCAAGCAAACGAAAACCAGGATAGGCCAGCGCCGTGCGCAAGGCTTCTCGGGTGCTGACCGGTGGCGCAGCAGACACTGCGGCAGTTGGCACTGCGCCTGGATTTTTCAAGACAAAGGCGGCTGGCAAGGCAATCAAAACCACCATGCCCAAGACCTGCATGGCTGCCGACCAGCCCAGGCCGGCGCTCAGCGCCCCAGCCAATGGCGCCATCACGAATTGGCCGAATGAGCCGCCTGCATTGACGATGCCTGTCGCCATACCGCGCCGCTCAGGCGCAATCAGTCGGGAGGTCGCGGCCATCAACACGGCAGGCCCCGCCATCCCGGCGCCGCCCGCGGCCATGATGCCGATCGCAAAAATCAGACCCAAGGTGCTGGTCATGAGTGGCGTGATGAAGGTACCCAATGCCACCAACACCACGCCCAAGGCAATCACCCGACCGGCACCCACCTTGTCCGCAATGGCGCCCGCAAAAGGCTGTGTCACACCCCAGGACAACTGCCCACATGCAAAAGCCAGGCTGATGGAGCCCACGCCCAAGCCTGTGGCGGTGTTCAAGGGCGACAGGAACAAGCCCATCGATTGGCGCACGCCCATGGTGAGCGCAAAAGCACCCGCTGCGGCCAAGAGTACGGTCCACAGGCCAACGCGTGAGGGTTTTGAATCAGTCATTTGCGGTCTCCAGGGTCTGCGGTTTGAGTTTTTCCATGTAGCCGTCGATCAGGCCGTGCAGCTCAGCCAAACGGTCGGCGCCCAATAATGCGTTCATGGCACTTTGCGCCTGGCGCCAATGGCGTTGGGCCTCGGCACGCTTCAGGCGCCCGGCTTCGGTGATCTCGACCAAGCGGCTTCGGGCGTCGGGTCCGGACTGCATTGCAACCCAGCCGGCGTCTATGAGCGGGCGCAAATTGCGAGTCAGTGTCGAGGCTTCCATCTTGATGCTTGCAGCCAAATCCACAGGCCGGACAGGCCCCAGCTTTTGAACGTAGGACAGCAAGGAGTATTGGGTGGTCTTCAGCCCGGCTTGACCCAGCTCGGCGTCGTAGTGCTGCGAAACACGGCGCATGAACTGGCGGATTTTGAGATTGGTGCAGCCCTTGGCAAGGGGTGGCGAAATTTTGATGGCATTCATTTTTTAATTGTATCTACAATGATTGCATATGCAACTTCATTGGAGAAAAAAATGACTGCTCAACAACCCGCCAGTGATTGGGCCGCTGCACAAGGCGCGGTTCGGCAACGCGCTATTGACGGCGGGGGTGCGCCGGGATTCGCCAGCCCAAGGCAGATTCAGGGCAAGACCGGAAGGCAGGTTCTCGAGGCAATGATGTCGGGTGAACTGCCCTACCCGCACCTGAACGCAACCATGGACTTTGACCTGATGGAAGTGGGTGACGGGCTTGCGGTCTTTCAGGGCGTGCCCCATGTGCGCTACTACAACCCGCTTGGCACTTTGCATGGCGGCTGGTATTGCGCGCTTTTGGACTCGGCCTTGGGCTGCGCCGTCCAGTCCAAATTGCCGGCCGGTCGTGGCTATACGACGGCAGAAATCAGCGTCAACTTGGTGCGGGCCGCATCGCATTCCAACGAACCTTTGCGAGCAATCGGCACCGTGCTGCACTGTGGCAAGCAACTGGCCACTGCCGAGGCCAAGATTGTGGATGCGAGTGGCAAACTGTATGCACACGCGACCACCACGTGCCTGGTGTTTGAAATGCCGACGCCGGTCGGCAATGCAGCCTGAAGACTTACGTCACCGGAACCAAAAACTCCCGACTCACCTGCACACCCAGGTCATTCACCCGGTCCAGAAACTGGGTCAAAAAGGCGTGCAGACCGGTGGCCAGAATTTCATTGATGCGGCCGTACTGCAGCTGCGCACGCAGCTTGCCCGCGCGGCGCAGGGTTTCGCTCTCGGGGTCGCTGGTCACACGCTCCAGGTTGTTGAGCACCTCCACCAGCGATGCATGCAGCGAGCGCGGCATGTCAGCTTTCAGTATCAACAGCTCCGCCACCCGCTCAGGGCGGATCACATCGCGGTAGACCTTGCGGTAAATCTCGAAGGCCGACACGCTGCGCAGAACCGCACTCCAGTGGTAAAAGTCGCCTTCGTGCTCGATCGAAGGATTCGCATCCATGAAGTCCGCGCCGCC
>CANCER010000083.1 GCA_947375135.1 Comamonadaceae bacterium
GAAAATCCACTTGTTAATACAGGCAATCCTGAATACATCTGGAAATTACTTGGCGTACCAATAAATTCACGCTCATAGCCAGCCTTTAGATTGAGTTTATCTGTAGCCTGAAATTTACTAGTCAGTTGTAGCGCCGAGGTATTTGCTAGCGTAACCAAAAGCTGATTTGTTCCAGCATTTGTTGAGCCACTTGGTGAAACTGCTCCATTGGCTGTGGAAATTGCTGCGCCATAAGTGATGCCAGTTAACTTTGTGCCATCTGTTGTGTGTGAAGCAATCGCCTGAACGCCCCACCGCGCTTCTTCGTAACCCAACTGAAACCCGCTGGTAGTCCCAGCTGAATTATTGCCAGCCATACCGCCAGGTGCATACATGGCATTTAAATTAAAGCCATTATATTTTTTACCGTACTGAATGGCGCTACTAACATATGCATTATCCGTATAGCCACCACCGCCATACGTTCCTGAAAAAGCGATTGGGGAGAACATTTGGGCATTGACTGGGTTATAACTACCAATATTTTTGAGCATTAAGCTTTGCTGGCGACCCAGGGTCAAAGTACCATAGCGCTCATTACTCAAGCCGGCATAGGCGCCGCGACCAAATAAGAGACCTTGCAGGGCGTTATCTCCGCCTTGACTAGCGCTTGTTGATGACCCGTTACCTGCCATACCATTGCTTGCGACAGCCCCAGTTGCCGCATTAAAGCCTTGCTCTAGCAAGAAAAATGATTTGGTGCCACCACCTAAATCTTCAGAGCCCTTAAAGCCCAAGCGACTTTGACTTTCGCCGCCCGTCATAAATCCAAAAACATTACCGTTTTTAACGCCGGGATAATTTAACGATGAACCAGAATTCCCCCAAGTAGAGGTATTGAGATTGCCCGCATTAGTTTGTGCCATTACACCCACATCCAACAATCCATAAACAGTTACGTTAGATTGTGCTCTTGCTACTGCTGCTGCACAGAGAAAGCTGGCAGCCAAGGCGACTTTATTTAATTTTTTCATAATTTACTTAATTGAAACAATTGACCAAGATCAAGGAATTTGTATTCTTTAAAAGACAAAAACCACCACACTTGCGTGTGATGGTTTTCTTATTACATTTACAGCTAGATACTACTCACTACACTTCTAAATCAAGGTAGGCACAAGTCCTACGTCAAATTAGAAAGTGTGACGCATACCTAAACCGTATGTGAACTGTTGGTTAACCAATACTGAGTTAACGCTATTAACAGCCTGTGAAGTACCCTGAGCAGAACCAGTAAAGTTCACTTGTGAAGCTGCTGCGTACAAGTTAGTACGCTTGCTCAAGTAGTACTCAGCCAACGCAGAGATGTAAGTGGTTTTACCTGACAATGTTGCGCCAGACTGGTTAACATTCTGCTGGTAGTAACCCAAAGAACCTTTGATTACTGGTGTGAAGTCATAGTTACCACCAAACCAGAAGGTGTTCTTAATCACAGGTGTTGTTGCTGCTGTGTATGAGAATACGCTAAAGCCACTACCATTAGCCAATACTGGTTGACCAGATAAGTACTGGAAGTTAGATGGTGTACCCAAATTCATGTACTGCATACCAGCTTTTAACCATAACTTATCCATTGGTGAATATTTACCGGTTAACTGAACTGAACGAGTATTGTAAACAGTTGCAGCAACTTGGTTTGTGCCAGCAGTTGTTGGGGTTGTTGAAATACCAGGCTGAACAGCACCAGTTCCCAGTCCTTGACCATAAGTTACGCCAGACAATGCTGTTGCATCTTCTTGGAATGAAGTCAGAGCTTGTACGCCCCACTTAGTAGCTTCGTAACCAATTTGACCTTCTAAACGTGTACCAGCGCCGTTGTTACCAGCATAGCCACCAGGTGCGTACAAGGCGTTTACATCAAAGCCCATGAACTTTTCTTTTAACTTCAATGCGCCGTTAGCACGTGCATTGTCAGTTGTAGAACCGCCTCCGAATGTACCGGAGAAAGCTAAAGGTGAGAACTGTTGTGCGTTAACTGGGTCATAGCCACCGATGTTATCCAACATCAAAGTTTGCTGGCGACCAGCTGTCAATGTACCCCATTTGTCATTGCTTACACCAGCGTATGCGCCGCGGTTAAACAATTGACCTTGGTTAGAAGAATCACCAGTGTTTGACAGGTTACCCATGCCGGTAGTTGTTTTGCCGTTGCCTGGCAAACCACTAGCGAACTGTGAACCATTATCCGTGTTAACACCTTGCTCTAGTGTAAAGATCACTTTAGAGCCGCCACCGATATCTTCCATACCCTTGAAACCCAAACGGCTGGCAGACTGACCGCCTTGCATAAAGCCAAATGAATTACCGTTGCGAGGGTAGCTAGAGCTACCTGCACCACCCAAACCAGCAGAAGTACCGCCAGTAGAGCCGTTCAACATGTTTGAATTGCTTTGACCCATGATGCCAACGTCCAACAAGCCGTAAATAGTTACGCTTGACTGAGCTTGAGCAGCGCCAGCAAATGCTGTCATTGCTGCGATTGCTAATAGCGATTTTTTCATTCTTTAAATCTCCATAAATTGAAAGTAATGCCCAAATAAAACTGGGACTAATGAATTTTGCTTGTTTTGCCCCGCTAGACTGGGGGTAAGGGTATTTAGGAGTTATTTTTGCTTGTCAAAAGGCAGTTTTTTGGCTTTCTTTGTTGTATCACGGCAACAAGGGCATCCTTTTCGGGTGTTTTATGGGCCTAGATGGCAGAATTGTCATATGGCAAGCCGTGAATTCTTAAAAATCCTCCAATCAGCCCGACTTGGTGATGTTTCTGCGCAACAGAATTTAGCATCGGCTTACCTTACTGGGGCCTTCAAAACTCCCGTTCAGCCAGCCAATGCATTAATTTGGCTCGAGAAGTCTTATTTTTCCATTCAGAATCAATTACTTACAGAATCAAGCTCAAGTGATACTGAAATTCCCCCGTTAGAAATCACTTCACCCCAACTTTTGGGAATGTGGGAGCAACTTTCATCAATTCCCCTGGCGGCAACCATTAACTCCCCCGCCTTTTCCTTTGGATGGAAAGCATTCTGGGAATTAGCACAGGCAAATATTCCTGCAAGTCATGCTGCGCAGTGGCAGCTTGCCGAACTACTGCTATCCCCAGAGAAAAAAGCCTTCCAATTAGAGTTGGTCAATTGGATTTCTCAGCAAAGTGGGGGGCAAGATCTATCAACGTTAAAAAATATCGCTAAAGAATTTTTATTGAAGCTCGCCGAGATCGAAACACCATTCACCCACTCCGCTAAAGAGCTGCTGATAAAACTTCAACCCAAAGATGAGGCCCTCTCTTCGCTCTGGAATGCATGGCTTAGTGAAAATAATGAAAGCGCCCTTTTACAGGCAGCAGAACTTGGTCTCACAGCCGCCAAGCTCGTATTGGGTTTGAAGTTGGCGCAGCTGGATCGGCCGACCAGCGCCCAAAAACTTGTCACTGATGTGGGAGGCAAATCAAATGCCTCTCTTAAGAAAGCGGCTTACTGGTTAGAGCTTGCCGCTAAAGATGGTGATCGCGATGCCTGGTTTGCGCTTGGGGAAATTTATCGTCGCCCACAGTTCTCTGGCTACAACGCAAATGAAAGTGATCGCTGCTTTGATAAGGCCGCTGAGTTAGGTCATGCGCAGGCCCAGTTTCTGAAAGGTGCCAACTTGTGGCGTAAGCGTGAAAAGATGGAAGAAAAGGTGCGCGGACTGCAAGCTTCCTATTGGATATGGCAAGCCCATCAGCAAGGCGCACCTAAGGCAAAAGAATTGCTTGGCAAGGTCCTAGAGAATGTTCCTAGCGCCAAGAAAAATAGTTGGTATGAGTTGGCCACTTATGCAGAAGAGGCTTTAAACCACCATGCGGAACATAAATTGGATGCTGATTGGATTTTTCTATGTCACCGACTCATCATCGCCAATCAATTTAACTTCAGCAAAGCTGAGCTGCTACTTTGCGAGATCAGCCAACTTCAACATGAACATTGCGTGGTGGTAGACATTCGCCATGAGCTGCCAAAGATACTGCCCAGATTAATTCAGATTGATACAACCCAGCAGCGTCGCGCATTGCTTGCTGCTGGAAAGGTCTTTGCCGGAGCAGATCCGGACTTAGAGGGTAACTTGCGCCAAAGACGCTATCGCTTTGATAAGGTCACTGTCTGGCTAACTGAAACGTTTAAAACTCAGACAGAAGCAGAAGCGGCCTGAGCATCATCGTCAGAGGGCTTTGGCACATAAAAACGCGCTACCAATAATCCTAATTCATAGAGCAAAGTCATTGGCACCGCTAATAACAACTGTGACAACACATCTGGCGGCGTCACAACAGCGGAGATCACAAAGGCCCCTACGATCACATATGGGCGAATTTCTTTGAGCTTGGCCAATGGCACCATCCCCATGCGTACCAAGACCACCACCACTACAGGCACTTCAAAGGTAATACCAAAAGCAAGGAATGTGGTCATTGCAAAGCTGAGGTAATTATCAATGTCGGTAGACATCTCCGCACCCAATGGCGCGTTATAACTCGCCATAAATTTAAAGACTGTCGGAAACACCAAAAAGTAGGCAAAGGCCATGCCAACAATGAATAGAGTGTAACTACTCACTACCAAAGGCAAAATCAGTTTGCGCTCATGTTGATATAAGCCGGGAGCAATAAATGCCCACAACTGATACATGACAACCGGCAATGCAATCAGGAAAGCTGCCAACATCGTCACCTTCATGGGCACAAAGAACGAGCCAGTCACATCGGTCACGATCATCTTACCGCCAGCAGGCAGCGCCTTTAGCAATGGCTGGGCGAATAAATGAAAAATATCCGGCGCCCAATAGACAAGGCAAACAAATACCACAATGATGGCTAGCCCAGACTTAATGATGCGATCACGCAACTCAAATAAATGCGATAGAAAAGATTCTTGTAAGCCCGAATCTTCTGTTGAATTATTTTGAGTCATCTAAATTTTATTTAACTTTTGATTTACTTAATGGCGCTGTGATGAAAGCGCTTCATGCGAGCAGCACCTGACTGCACGCGTGTCCGCATTCCAGTGGAGTGCTTAAACCATGTTGGTCTAGCAGCGCGCCTTACCCCCCAGCTCTTGCGCCCTTGGCGCATCGACTTACGAAACACCTCTTTCTCATCCAGAGGTGCTCTTGTGAAATTGCTCTCAAAGATGTCGGCCTGATCACTCAGATTTGCATTGGCCTCTTGTACGGTGGATTGAATGCTGTTTTCTACTTCCTTGAAAACTGCAGCACTCTCTTCGCGAATTTTTCTGAACTCCTCCACCTCCATCTGGCGGCTCACTTCAGATTTCACATCGGCCATATAGCGCTGCGCACGGCCGAATAAGTTGCCAGCCATACGGGCAACTTTTGGCAAGCGCTCGGGACCCACCACCACCAATGCAACTACTGCAATAAGTGCAAGCTTTGAAACTCCGAGATCAATCATTGAGGGCGCACATTATTTCAGTCAAAATTACTTGTTGACGTCTTTAGCCTGCACATCCACAGTTTTATCTGCAGCAGCTGTAGCGCTTTGAATCTGATCGTGCGCTTTATCTTGTGGCTCTTCAGAGGCCTTCATGCCATCTTTGAAACCTTTAACAGCACCACCTAAATCTTGGCCAATATTGCGCAATTTTTTGGTACCGAACACCATCATTACGATCACCAACACAATTAACCAATGCCAAATGCTAAATGAACCCATTTTTAATCTCCTCGGACTATTTTTTCCAGGGGCGCGGACCGCCCATCACATGCAGATGCAGGTGATACACCTCTTGCCCACCATCTGCACCATTGTTCACTACCAATCTAAAACCACCCTCTTTTCCAGGACGGCAACCTTGTTCCTTGGCGAGACGCGGTGCTAATTCCATCATTCTACCTAGCAATGGCGCATCTATCATTTCTGCCGACTCCAGCATGGAGATATGCTTCTTAGGAATGATTAAAAAATGGACGGGGGCAGCTGGATGGATATCCTTGAAGGCATAAATCTCCTCATCCTCGTAGACTTTTTCAGAGGGGATTAGGCCTTGTGAAATCTTACAAAACAGGCAATGAGCGTCATGAACCATGAACTACTCCTTGTCAGCCGCTTTTCTGGCGGCCTTTTCTTCTATTCCTGAAGTGCCTAGGCGTCGGTCAAGCTCAGCGACGACATCTTCTGGGCGCAAGCCAAACTGCGAGAGCGCAATCAAGCAATGAAACCAAAGGTCGGCCACCTCGCCAACCAGGAGTTTTTGCTGTTCTGGGGCCAAATTAGAATGACGAGCGTCTTTGGCCGCCATCACTGCCTCAGTGGCTTCCTCGCCAATCTTCTTTAAGATCGCATCATCACCCCTGGAAAAGAGCAAAGCAGTATAGGAAGTCTTTGGGTCAGCTTGACCAGCCTTGAAGGCATCACGTCGCTGATCCACCACATCGGCCAAATGGGCCAAAGCGGAGTCTAAATTGGATGGGGTTTGCGCTGGACTTGTCATAAAGCGATTTTATGTCTTTTATACCCAAGAAGATTGGGGGGCTGCCTATTTATGGCCCTGAGACTCATCGACCCAAGCAGATTGAGCTGAATTCCACTGCTGGAAGAAGCAGCTGTGCTCCCCAGTATGGCAAGCAATACCGTCTTTTTGCTCAACCAAGAGCAGAATCGTATCGCCATCACAATCCAAGCGAATTTCTTTCACTTTTTGGGTGTGGCCAGATTCTTCACCCTTATGCCAAAGCTTTTGCCTTGAGCGAGTCCAGTACACCGCCTCACCCAAACGCAAAGTCGCCAATAAGGCATCGCGATTCATCCAGGCCATCATCAAAATATCTTTGCTGCCCACCTCTTGGGCAATCACAGGAACTAAGCCCTGCTCATTCCAAGTAACGGCATCAAGCCATGGTCCTGCCTCTAATGTTTTTATCGGGGAAAACTCATTCATCTTTGCAGTCATCTTCTCATCACCTTTTAAGTTGACCGCCTGCGCTCAAATACGAACAGGAATGCCATGGCTCGCCATATATTCTTTTGCTTGACCAACAGTATATTCACCATAGTGAAAAATACTGGCTGCCAATACTGCATCAGCATGGCCCTTAGTAATGCCATCAACTAAGTGCTGCAAATTCCCGACGCCACCAGAAGCAATCACGGGAACACTCACCGCGTCACTCACTGCAGCAGTGAGCTCAAGATCAAAGCCATCTTTACTGCCATCGCGATTCATACTCGTCAGCAGAATTTCTCCGGCGCCACGCTTAGCCACTTCAGATGCCCATGCAACCACATCCATTCCAGTCGCAGTTCTACCGCCATGGGTAAATACTTCCCAGTTACCAGCTGTAGTTTTTTTAGCATCAATCGCCACCACAATACATTGCGAGCCGTAATAAGCCGCAGCGTCAGAAACGAGATCTGGATTGGCTACAGCCGATGAGTTCATGCTCACCTTGTCTGCGCCAGCATTGAGTAAGCGGCGTACATCGGCCACAGCTCGCACGCCGCCGCCAACTGTCAATGGAATAAATACCTGGGAGGCCACATCTTCAATGATGTGCAAGATCAGATCGCGCCCATCGGATGTGGCGGTGATGTCCAAGAAAGTGAGTTCATCGGCGCCTTGCGTGTCATAGCGCTTTGCAATCTCTACAGGATCGCCTGCATCACGCAATCCCACAAAGTTCACGCCTTTAACCACGCGCCCTGCCGTTACATCAAGGCAAGGAATAATTCTCTTAGTTAGCACTGATCAGCACTCTAGATATTTTTCTTGGCGAACTGGAGAGTTAACTCATCGGCATATTTTTGTGCCGCAGTTAAATCTAAATCGCCAGCATAAATAGAACGTCCTGCAATCACACCCATAATGCCTTCGGCCTCGGCCTCGCATAGGGCTTCAATATCTTGATTATTTGATAGACCACCACTGGCAATGACCGGAATCCGAATGGCTTGCGCTAATTTAATCGTGGCATCCATATTGATACCCTTCATCATGCCGTCGCGCCCAATGTCGGTATAGATAATGGCTTCAACACCATAATCTTCAAATTTCTTAGCGAGATCAATCACTTCGTGGCCGGTAATCTTGCTCCAACCATCGGTAGCTACCTTGCCATCACGCGCATCTAGGCCCACCATGATATGTCCAGGAAAGGCTGTGCAAGCATCCTGCACAAAGCCAGGACTCTTCACTGCAGCCGTACCAATAATGACAGTACTAATACCGTCATCCAATAAACGTTCGATCGTATCGAGATCACGAATGCCACCACCCAACTGCACTGGAATCTCGTCTCCAACTGCCTTCAGAATAGATTTGATAGCAGACTCATTTTTAAGCTTGCCAGCAAATGCCCCATTCAAGTCAACGAGATGCAAACGACGTGCACCCTTGCTAATCCAATGTGCCGCCATTGCACCAGGGTCTTCAGAGAAAACTGTAGCTCTCTCCATGTCACCTTGCTCGAGTCGAACACAGTGGCCGTCTTTTAAGTCAATTGCGGGAATCAGCAGCATAGTAACGTTAGAAAAATATTAAGGTTGCCAAGAAACAAAATTGTTGTAGAGCTTTAATCCGTATTCTGCACTTTTTTCTGGATGAAATTGCGTTGCAAAAATATTATCCTTTGCAACCGCGGAAGTAAACCAATCCCCATACTCCGTTGAGCCTGCAATATCTTCCTTGCGCTGCGGCACAACATAGTAACTATGCACAAAATAAAAGCTGGTTAAATCTGGAATGCCATCCCAGAGCGGATGTTGACGATCCTGACGCACCTGGTTCCAACCCATATGAGGCACTTTATAAGCAGAGCCATCTGGCTGCAACTGGCCAGCCACTTCAAAGCGCCGCACTTCACCCGGGATTAAACCCAAGCAAGGAGTCCAAGGGGTGTTTGAGGTCGATCGCACTTCAGCACTTTGATCAAATAGCATTTGCTCACCCACACAAACGCCTAAGAGCGGTTTATTTTTAGCCGCATCCAGCAAGGCCTCTAATAAACCAGATTCTTCTAAATGCTTCATGCAATCCGGCATAGCACCTTGCCCAGGAAGCACTACGCGCTCGGCAGAGATGATTTCTTCTGGCGTGTGCGCAATCACAATGTTGGCATCAGGAGCCACATGATGAAAAGCCTGATACACGGAGCGCAGGTTCCCCATTCCGTAATCAACAATCGCAATTGTTTGCGCCAACTGTTTACCTATGTTCTGTAGTGTTCTTTGACAGTCTTCTACTCAGCACTAGAAATTTTCTAGCTTAGAGACTGCCCTTGGTAGAAGGAACAACACCAGCGGCACGAGGATCAAGCTCTAAAGCCATGCGCAATGCACGGCCAAAGGCCTTGAACACAGTTTCAATCTGATGGTGGGCATTAATGCCACGTAAATTATCGATGTGCAAAGTCACCCCGGCATGATTCACAAAGCCACGGAAGAACTCAATACTGAGATCCACATCAAAATCACCTACACGCGCACGTGTAAAGGGGACATTAAATTCCAGGCCTGGGCGACCTGAAAAATCGACCACGACGCGGGACAGGGTTTCATCCAGAGGCACGTAGGAGTGGCCGTAGCGAGTAATGCCCGCCTTATCGCCCACCGCTTTAGCGAATGCTTGGCCTAAGGTAATGCCCACATCCTCAACGGTGTGGTGATCATCAATATGGGTATCGCCTTTGGCGACTACTTTGAGGTCAATCATGCCGTGACGGGCAATTTGATCCAACATGTGATCTAGAAAGGGTACGCCTGAGGCTAGCTCAGCCTGACCTGTGCCATCTAAATTGATCGCAATTTGAATTTTGGTTTCCGAAGTGTTTCGGGTAACGTCGGCTTGCCGCATGCTTCAGTGCGCCGCGAGGCGAAGTGTTGATTGAAGCCTCATAATATCATTCCTGATACAGATATAAATGCTGATGTTATTTGCTAGCATCTATTCACTTTTGCTGATTTTTGACCAGAGTCCCTCATGAGCCGCTTTTGGAACCCCGTTGTGCAAACCCTTACCCCCTATGTTCCCGGGGAGCAACCGCAAATGCAGCGGCTGGTGAAGCTCAATACCAATGAAAGTCCTTACGGCCCATCACCCAAGGCACTGGCAGCGATTCAGGAACAAGCAACGGGTGATTTAAGACTCTATCCCGATCCTGAAGGCACGGCACTGAAAAAGGCGATTGCTGACTTACACGGCTTAGACGCAAAGCAGGTATTTTTAGGAAACGGCTCGGACGAGGTTCTGGCTCACGTATTTTTGGGCCTCTTAAAGCAAGCGAAGCCCGTCCAATTCCCAGATATTACCTATAGCTTCTATCCAGTCTATTGCAAGCTATTTGGGATTGACTACCAAACTATTCCGCTGGGATCTGATTTTGAGATCCAGGCGAATGATTTCAAAAGCCCTAATGGCGGGATTATTTTTCCCAACCCCAATGCCCCCACCGGCAGAGCAATCCCTCGGGTAGATATCGAAGCCCTCCTAAGCAGAAATACCGATTCAGTTGTGGTGATTGATGAAGCCTATGTGGACTATGGAGCTGAATCCTGCATTCCACTTTTGCGCGGACCCGCTTGCCCTGAAAACTTACTGGTCGTGCATACCCTCTCCAAATCTCGTGCTTTAGCTGGTTTGCGGGTGGGTTTTGCAGTAGGTCACCCTGCTTTAATTGAAGGTCTTGAGCGCGTAAAGAATAGTTTTAATTCCTATCCGCTGGGTCGACTAGCCCAAGCTGGTGCTATTGCAGCAATACAAGATCAAGCCCATCTGGAATCCACGACGGCCAAAGTCATTCAAACCCGTGAACGCTTAGTAGCCGAATTGGCAGCCCTTGGTTTTAAAACCTTGCCTTCCACGGCGAACTTTATTTTTACGCGTCACCCAGAGCATGCTGGTGAAAAACTGTATCAAGCCTTACGTGACCGCGGCATCATCGTGCGTCACTTCCAGTCGCCCCGCATTGAAGATTTTCTGCGCATCACTATCGGAACGGATGATCAAAGCAATGAATTGCTTGCTGCCCTGCAAGAAATTCTGGCTGGCGCTTAAGCCAACTTCACTACATTTATTGTTTGATTTTTGAAGTTATTTTTTCAGGCGCATCTCAGCAGCGCGGGCATGGGCCGTTAAGCCTTCGCCGTGAGCAAGCGTACTTGCTACAGCACCTAATGTTTGGGCGCCCGCCTCACTGACTTCAATCATGCTGGAGCGCTTAATAAAGTCATAAACACCCAAAGGCGAAGAGAAGCGTGCAGTTCGAGCCGTTGGTAAAACATGATTGGGGCCAGCGCAATAATCACCAAGAGATTCACTGGTGTAGTTACCCATAAAGATGGCGCCAGCATGACGAATCAACTCAGCCCATTTGCGAGCATCAGTCGCACAAATTTCTAAATGTTCAGCAGCAATGGCATTGGCAATCTCACAGGCCTCAGTCATATCTTTTACTTGGATCAATAGAGCGCGATTCGTGAGCGAGGTTTCAATGACCTTCTGCCTAGGCATCTCTGGCAATAACTGATTAATACTTGCCTGCACTTGTTCAATAAATTTCTCATCCGGGCAAAGCAAGATAGACTGCGCCAGCTCATCATGCTCAGCCTGAGAAAATAAATCCATCGCAATCCAATCGGGATTGCTAGAGCCGTCACATAAAACCAAAATTTCCGAAGGGCCGGCAATCATATCTATACCGACAATACCGAATACTCTGCGCTTCGCAGCAGCGACATAGGCATTACCAGGCCCAACAATTTTATCGACCGGTGGAATGGTCTTGGTGCCATAAGCTAAAGCGCCTACAGCTTGCGCGCCACCGATCGTAAAGACGCGATCCACCCCAGACAAATAAGCAGCAGCCAAAACTAAAGGATTACGAGCGCCATCGGGAGTAGGCACTACCATGATGACTTCTGCCACACCGGCAACTTTTGCAGGAATGGCATTCATCAACACTGAAGAGGGGTACGCCGCTTTGCCACCAGGGACATAAATGCCTACGCGATCTAAGGCTGTGACCTTTTGACCTAAGCGTGTGCCATCCGCCTCTTCATATTCCCAAGAGTGACAACCAGCCTCAATTTTTTGTTTCTCGTGATACGCGCGCACTCTTTGCGCAGCAATATCCAAAGCATTTTTTTGCTCAGCTGATAAACCTTGATAAGCCTTCTCTAGCTCTTGGCGAGATATTTCTAGCTCGGTAACGTTGTTAACATCTAAACGATCAAACTGTTTTGTGAAATCTAGAACTGCAGCATCGCCATGCGCTTTTACTTGCGCCAGAATTTTCATCACAGCAGCATCAATCGCCTCATCCTCAGCCATAGGCAATGAAAGACTAGAGAGCAGTGTTTCTTTAAACCCAGCATCTTTGCTATTAAGGCGTTTCATTTTGACTTGAGAGGCGGACATCTGAATTCGTCTTTTTCTTTATTTACTTAAGCAATTCAAAGAAGGGCTGTAGCTGAGTGCGCTTACGCTTATAGGAGGCCTGGTTCACAACCAAGCGGGCGCTAATATCGGCAATAGGCTCAACTTCAACCAATCCATTGGCACGCAAGGTATTACCGGTAGAAACCAAATCCACAATCGCATCAGCTAAACCAACTAACGGAGCCAACTCCATCGAGCCATACAAATGAATAGTATCAATATGAACACCTTTATTAGCAAAGTGTTCGCGAGCGCAATTGACATACTTGGTTGCGACCCTCAAGCGAGAGCCCTGCTTGACGGCGGCGGCGTAATCAAAACCTTCTCTAACGGCAACCGACATCCGGCATTTAGCGATATTGAGATCGAATGGAACATACAAGCCATCGGTACCACTTTCCATCAATACATCCAAGCCAGCCACCCCAAAATCTGCGCCACCGAATTGAACATAGGTTGGTACATCCGAGGCACGCACAATGATTAAGCGCACATCAGGATTGGAAGTCTCAATAATGAGTTTGCGTGACTTTTCAGGATCCTCAAGCGGACGAATGCCGATCTTAGACAAGATCTCGGCGGTTTCTTCGAAGATGCGCCCCTTCGAAAGGGCTAAAGTTAACTTCATGGACTAATTATCTACTAGGCTTACTTGACTCGCTCAATCTTGGCCCCTA
>CANCER010000084.1 GCA_947375135.1 Comamonadaceae bacterium
GATGACGGCACTCCACGTGGTGTGATCTTCATTCCGTTTGCTTACTATGAAGCTGCAGCTAACTTAATCACCAACTCAGCCTTAGATCCTTTTGGCAAGATTCCGGAATTTAAGTACTGCGCCGTTAAGCTTGCTAAAGGCGGTCAGGCAGCTGCAGTAATGGGCTACGGCACTAATGATCCTAAGAGGCAGAAAGCCACATCGGTTTCGTAAAAGATAGCGCCTCAACCAAACCCCACCCTTAAGGTGGGGTTTTTATTTGCTAGTCTCCATCATGCTGAAATAACTCAATGTTGGATAGTCTATTTAACTTTCACTTATAAGTGGTTTTCAAGGTCAAGATAATGGGGAAACAGTTGTGCGGGGTTGTTGTTGTGAGGATTAATGATGATCTATATCGTCAGGCCAGGTTAAGCGGCAAGAGAAATTCTCGCTCAGCCGATGAGCAAATTAATTTCTGGGCAAAGTTAGGTAAGGCTTGTATAGATAATCCAGAATTGCCAACCACCTTTGTGGCCGAGTGTTTGGCGTCTCTTAGTGAGGCTAAAAGTAAGAGATTTATACCTTTTGTCCCTCGAGCGACTGATTAATTGGATAAAAAATACCAAGAATCCTATTGCCCTTTAGAATTAACCCTCCATGGCCAGTTCAAAACCCCAAACCCCACCATCTGACACTAAACCAGAATTACCCGTCCTCATCATTGGGGCGGGCTTAGCAGGCTTAACCGTTGCGCTGCATATGGCTGAAACCCAGCCAGTGATTGTGATGGCCAAGCGAGGTCTGGGCGAGGCTGCAACTGCTTGGGCCCAGGGTGGCATTGTTGGGGTGGTTGATAAAGAGCATGACAGCGTGGATTCTCATGTAGCTGATACTTTAGATGCGGGTGCAGGCCTTGTAGTCGAATCTACTGCGCGCTATATCGCAGAAGAGAGTGCTGAGGCCATTCGTTGGTTAGTTGAGCAGGGCGTTCCTTTTACTCCCGATGAAACCGGCCCGATGGGCTTACATCTCACGCGTGAGGGTGGCCATAGTCAACGTCGGATTGCGCACGTGGCTGATGCAACCGGCAAAGCCATTCATGAAGTGCTTTTAGATAAAGCCCGGGCGCATAAAAATATTCAGCTACTAGAGCATTGGATTGCTTTAGATCTCATTACTAATCGTCATTTAGATACCAAGACCCAGCGAACCAAACCGAATCGTTGCTACGGTGTTTATGCGCTTGATATTAAAAATAATCGAGTAGAAACCATTGAGGCCAAATCAGTTGTATTGGCTACCGGTGGCGTTGGCAAGGTCTATAAATACACCAGCAACCCAGATACCGCTACGGGTGATGGTATTGCTATGGCCTGGAGAGCAGGCTGCCGTGTGGGTAACATGGAATTTATTCAATTTCATCCAACCTGCTTGTATCACCCTAGCGATAGAACATTCTTAATTACTGAGGCAATGCGTGGTGAGGGCGGTTTACTCAAGTTGCCTAATGGCACTCGTTTTATGTCGGAGCATGATGAGCGCAATGAGTTGGCTCCACGTGATATTGTTGCGAGAGCAATCGACTTTGAGATGAAGAAGCATGGTCTTGATTATGTGCATCTCGACGCAACCCACTTGGGTGAAGAATTTATTAAAGAGCATTTCCCAATGATCTATGCACGTTGCATGAGCTTGGGTCTCGATATCACTAAAGAGCCTATTCCCGTGGTCCCTGCAGCGCATTACACCTGTGGTGGCGTAGTGACGGATCTGAAGGGAAGGACAGATTTACCAGGACTGTATGCCGTGGGTGAAGCAACCTATACGGGTCTACATGGCGCTAACCGCTTAGCAAGCAACTCTTTACTTGAGTGTATTGTTATTGGTAAAGCCGCCGCTGAAGATATTTCTGCATTAAAAACACCAGTAATGCCAAAGCTCCCGCTCTGGGATGAGAGTCAAGTGGAAGATGCGGATGAGCAAGTGGTCATTGCCCATAACTGGGATGAGCTACGTTCATTGATGTGGAACTATGTAGGCATTGTGAGAACCAATCGACGTTTGGAGCGAGCACTACATCGAATTAAGCTCTTGCGATACGAGGTTCAGGAGTATTACGCTAACTTCAAAGTAACGCGCGACTTAATTGAGTTGCGCAATTTGCTGGAATGCGCGGAGTTAATAGTGAGGTCAGCCTTGATGCGTAGAGAAAGTAGGGGACTTCATTACAGCCGAGATTACCCGGGCACTTGGGCAGTTTCTTATCCGACTATTCTGACGCCTCAGGCTGAGGGAAATTCTGAGGGCGCTGAAACTTAAAGCAAGCGCTTAGGCGTAGATTCTCATTGAGAAATCCACTGCCTGAATATCTTTAGTGAGCTTACCTAAAGAGATGCGGTCGACACCAGTAGCAGCAATAACCCGCATTTGATCTAAGTTAATGCCACCAGATGCCTCAAGTAGGGCACGGCTATTGGTAAATGCTACAGCTTCTTTCATTTGCTCTGGAGTGAAGTTGTCAATCAAGATGCTCTTTGCACCAGCATCTAAAGCTTCTTTCAATTCAGCAAAGTTCTCTACTTCTACCTGAATATCCACCCCAGAATTAAATGCTTGAGCAGCTTTAATGGCGGCAGCAACACCACCAGCTGCGGCAATGTGATTCTCTTTGATGAGGATGCCGTGCCATAAAGCGAGGCGTTGGTTTTGGCCGCCGCCTACAAGAACCGCGTATTTCTGAGCACGACGCAATCCGGGAATGGTTTTGCGGGTGTCCAATACTGCACAGCCCTTGGGATTGGGGCTAACGCCTGCAATCGCATCCACATGTTGGCGTGCAATACTGGCTGTCCATGAGAGGGTTTGCAAGAAGTTAATACAGGGACGTTCAGCAGAGAGTAGGGCGCGAGAGTTCGCCTCAATATCGCAAACCTTGGTATCGGGCTTCATCAAGTCACCCTCCAGGTAGTGCCAAGTCACTTTTGCTGAAGGATCCAATTTCTTGAGAGTGCCTTCAAACCAATCTACCCCACACAGGACAGCCTCTTGACGTACGATCAGTTGTGCATGAACTGGCTTGCTGGGAACTAACATGGCAGTCCAGTCACCTGTGCCAATATCCTCCATCAATGCATCATGAATATTGCGTTGACGTGCTTGCTCTAAAGTTTCGTTGTAATCAAACATATTTTCTTTTTATTAAGCTGCGCCAATGTTCTTGACAAAGCCATGCTGCGCTTTAGCCAGAAGATCGGGATGATTTTTGGTGAAGTCGAGCATGCGCTCAATACATCCTAGCGCCTCCACGCGAATAGGCTCGTCGATGAAGATTTCGCCAGAGGCATTCTCGAGACAGTTTAGGATTCCCTGCAAGCCATTCATGGCCATCCAAGGGCAGTGGGCGCAGCTCTTGCAAGTTGCGCTGTTGCCAGCAGTAGGGGCCTCAATCAATACTTTATTGGGCGCCAATTGGCGCATGCGATGCAGTATGCCTTTATCTGTTGCGACAATATATTCGGTGGCAGATCCGTCAACCACAGCTTTAATCATTGCTGATGTGGAGCCAACTACATCGGCTAAATCTACTACCGCATGCGGTGATTCTGGGTGAACCAAAATCATGGCATTAGGATGTGCCGCCTTGAGCATCTCAAGTTCAACAGCTTTAAATTCATCATGAACAATGCAAGCACCATTCCATAACAGCATATC
>CANCER010000085.1 GCA_947375135.1 Comamonadaceae bacterium
GCAAAATTGTGGCGGTGGGTGAGAACCTGCCGAGCCCGGCCGGCACCACGGTAGTGGACGCCGGCGGCCAGTATGTGATGCCCGGCGGCATTGACCCACACACCCACATGCAGCTGCCTTTCATGGGCGCCACTACGATGGATGACTTCTTTACCGGCACCGCAGCGGGCATGGCGGGCGGCACCACCACCATCATCGACTTCGTGATTCCCAACCCCCAGCAGTCCCTGATGGAGGCCTACCAGACCTGGCGCGGCTGGGCTGAAAAAGCGGCATCCGATTACTCGTTTCACATGGCCATCACCTGGTGGGATGAATCCGTCAAACACGACATGGGCAGGTTGGTAAAAGAAGAAGGCATCAACAGCTTCAAGCACTTCATGGCCTATAAAAACGCCATCATGTGCGACGACGAAACCTTGGTAAACAGCTTCCAGCGCGCGGTTGAACTGGGCGCCATGCCGACCGTGCACGCCGAAAACGGCGAGCTGGTTTTCCTATTGCAAAAAGAAGTAGCCGCGCTGGGCATCACGGGGCCGGAAGGCCACCCGCTGTCGCGCCCCCCGACGGTGGAAGGCGAGGCAGCGAACCGCGCCATTGCGATTGCCGACGTGCTGAACGTGCCCATTTATGTGGTGCACGTGTCCTGCATCGAATCCGCAGAAGCCATCGCCCGGGCCCGCGCCCGAGGACAGCGTGTTTATGGTGAGGTCTTGGCCGGCCATCTGGTGGTGGACGACAGTGTCTACCGCCACCCTGACTTCGCCACCGCGGCGGCGCACGTGATGAGCCCCCCGTTTCGCCCGAAAGGCCACCAGGAAGCCTTGTGGCGCGGCCTGCAATCCGGCAACCTGCACACCACAGCGACCGACCACTGCACCTTTTGCGCCGCCCAAAAGGCCGCTGGCAAAGATGATTTTTCGAAAATACCCAACGGCTGTGGTGGCGTGGAAGAACGCCTAGCCGTACTCTGGGACGCCGGTGTCAACAGCGGGCGCCTGACACCGTCCGAGTTTGTCGCCATCACCTCGGCCAACACCGCCAAGCTGTTTAATATTTACCCGCAAAAAGGCAGCGTGTCGGTGGGCGCCGATGCCGATCTGGTGGTGTGGGATCCGCAGGGCAGCAAAACCCTGTCGGTCAAAACCCAGCACAGCAAGGGCGACTACAACATCTTTGAAGGCCGCACCGTGCGTGGTATTCCCAGCCACACCGTGAGCCAGGGCAAACTGGTGTTTGTGCAAGGCGAGTTGCGCGCCGAGCGCGGCGTGGGGCGTTACATCAAACGGCCCGCTTTTGGCCCGAATTTTGCCGCTGCCCACCAGCGGGCCGAGGCTTTAAAACCCTCGGCCGTACCCCGCTAACAAAAGCCCAGCCCCTTAAACGTGATTGTCAGGACCTATTCATGAACACTGCCCACGCCTTCGACCTCGACACCCTGCGAATCAATGGTGACCGTTTGTGGGCCTCCCTTATGGAATTGGCCCAAATTGGCGCCACCCCCAAAGGCGGCGTCTGCCGTTTGACGCTGACCGACCTTGACAAACAAGGGCGCGACCTGGTCACGCGCTGGGCGCGCGAGGCGGGCATGACCGTGACCATCGACAAGATTGGCAACGGCTTCATGCGCCGTGCCGGGCGCAACAACGCGCTGCCACCGATCATGACGGGCAGCCATATCGACACCCAACCGACCGGCGGCAAGTTTGATGGCAACTACGGGGTGCTGGCCGGCCTTGAGGTGGTGCGTACCCTGAACGACCACGGCATTGAGACCGAGGCCCCGTTGGAGGTCGCCTTCTGGACCAACGAAGAAGGCTCGCGTTTTGTGCCGGTGATGATGGGCTCGGGCGTGTTCGCCAAGGCCTTCACGCTGACCCACGCCTACGCGGCAACCGACACCGAGGGCAAGTCGGTGGGCGATGAACTGGCCCGCATCGGCTACATCGGCGAGCAGGAACCGGGCGACCACCCGATTGGCGCTTACTTTGAAACACACATCGAGCAAGGTCCGGTGCTGGAAGACCACGACATCACCATTGGCGTGGTGCAGGGCGTACTCGGCATACGCTGGTTTGACTGCACTGTGACGGGCATGGAAGCCCACGCCGGCCCAACGCCCATGGCGCTGCGCAAGGACGCGATGCAAGTCGCCACGCATTTGATGCAGGAAGTGGTGGCATCGGCGCTGCGCCACGCCCCCCACGGGCGAGGCACGGTGGGCATGGTGCACGTCCACCCGAATAGCCGCAACGTGATTCCGGGGCGCGTGAAGTTCAGCATTGATTTGCGCAACGCCACCGATGCACTGGTGGACACGATGGCGCACGAGGTCAAGGCCTATGCCGCCCGACTCAGCCAATCCAGCGGCCTGGGTATTCAGATTGAACTGGTCTCTAGCTACCCGGCCCAAGGTTTTCACGACCACTGCATTGACGCCGTGGCACGGGCGGCCCAAAAATTGGGTTACTCCAATATGCCGGTAGTGTCAGGAGCAGGGCACGATGCGGTTTACATGGCCAATCTCGCGCCCAGCGGCATGATCTTCATCCCGTGCAAAGATGGCATCAGCCACAACGAAATTGAAGACGCGAAGCCCGAGCACATCAGTGCCGGCTGCAACGTGCTACTGCACGCCATGCTGGAGCGTGCGGGCACCTGAAACGCCCGCACTGGAAAACCGCTTGACAAGCTGAACAACTGATGCTGGATTTGTTGGTCAAAAATGCGACGCTGCCCGATGGGCGCACCGCCATGTCGATTGCGGTGCGGGACGGCAAAATTCTGGAGGTCCGAGCCGGACTGGACGCCCCGGCGGCCGAGGTACTTGACGCGCAGGGGCTGCTGGTCAGCCCACCGTTTGTGGACGCGCACTTTCACATGGACGCCACGCTCAGCTACGGCCTGCCGCGCGTCAACGCCTCCGGCACGCTGCTGGAAGGTATCGCAGTTTGGGGTGAACTCAAACCCCAACTCACCCAGCAAGCACTGATTGAGCGGGCCCTCGCCTACTGCGATTGGGCGGTGGCCAAAGGCCTGCTGGCGATTCGCACGCATGTGGATGTGTGTGACCCGCGCCTGTTGGCCGTGGAGGCCCTGCTGGACGTCAAACGCCAGGTGGCGCCTTACCTTGATTTGCAACTGGTCGCGTTTCCCCAAGACGGTGTGCTGCGCGGCCCCCTGGGGCCCGACCAGCACCTGAACAACCTCAAACGCGCGCTCGACATGGGGGTGGAGGTGGTCGGCGGCATTCCGCATTTTGAGCGCACGATGGCCGATGGCGCACTGAGCGTCAAGCGCTTGTGCGAACTCGCGGCCTTACGGGGTCTGCGCGTGGACATGCACTGCGACGAGTCCGACGACCCGCTCTCACGCCACGTGGAAGCGCTGGCCTTTGAAACCCGGCGTCTGGGCCTGCAGGGACGGGTAACCGGCTCCCACCTGACGTCCATGCACAGCATGGACAACTACTACGTGAGCAAATTACTACCCTTGATGGCCGAAGCCCAGTTACAGGTGGTGGCTAACCCGCTCATCAACATCACGCTGCAGGGTCGGCATGACACTTACCCCAAACGCCGGGGCATGACACGTGTGCCAGAGCTGCTGGCCGCCGGTATCAACTTGGCGTTTGGCCACGACTGCGTGATGGACCCCTGGTACGCGTTAGGCAGCGCAGACATGCTCGACGTCGCCCACATGGGCCTGCATGTGGCGCAGATGACCAGCCAGACCGCCATGCGCCAGTGCTTTGACGCCGTAACCGTCAACCCCGCAAAAATCATGGGCTTGACCGGCTACGGGATTGAAGCCGGCTGCAAGGCCGACTTTGTGCTGCTGCAAGCGTGTGACCCTATTGAGGCCTTGCGCCTGCGCGCGACGCGCTTGAAAGTCTTCAAAGGCGGTCAAT
>CANCER010000086.1 GCA_947375135.1 Comamonadaceae bacterium
GGACACCTTCGTGTCTGGCAGCTGAATCCGTGCGCCTCTCCCTCGTCATTCGGCTCGCTCCGCTTTCCACTCATTGTCACCGCCGTGTATCTGCCTCCAACGGGCAATTGGGCTTCACTCGTGCGGGACGCGGTGCTCAGCGCCATCGAAGAATCCGAGTCGGCAGTTCTGCATCTGCGCCGCACTCGGGGAGCGGCGCATATGGTTCTGGGCCACTTTAATGCGCAGCTTGGAGCGTACTCTGCGGAACTGACCCTCAGCAACCCCACCCGTGCTGCCAGCATTGCCTCTCAATCGCCTCCTCCGCGCGGCCGTCGTGGGTACCTGGAGTCTCAGCACGGTCAACTGACTTTGCGCTCTGCCCACTGCAAGGCTGCGGCCGCGTCGGACTCTGTCGGTAAGCGGCTGCTGCGAATCATGCTTGACGCCAGTATGTGTCCGACCAGCGGTGTCATGTCGTTTGCGGCACCCACCTCGCTGCAATCTTGCTTGAAGTGCGCCGCTGCGTGCAGATGCGGCCGTGGCAAACTGCGCAATATCAACGACCTCCTCTTTGTTGATTCAGACTCTGTTGTTGATGCTCTGCTTGCTCCTCGCTTGTTGGGCAAGCGCCTGCTCAAACTCTCGTCTCGTTTCATCAAGTGGTCTCCGAAAATTGATCATGCTGTCACATTTGGCCATGTTTGCTTCTCTGTGCCTTCTGAGTTCCGATCCCTCGGCGTCTCCGCCCCTCCCTCTTCCTCTTCCCTCCCTCTCTCCTCTATCTCTCACCACCAGCAGGTCAAGCGCACCCGTCTGCCTGACGATCAACAGACGCGGATGGAGGTGGAATTCACCACTGCGCGTCTTCTGAATGGCGACAGCAACTTCACCTCTCGCGCTCTTTCTGCTTCTGACATTGACTCCATTGCTGAGAAACTCACATCCGCCACCCTTCAGGCTTCGGCCAAAGCTATCTCTCTGCACCCTCCCCCTCCCTTGCTGCCCCCAGACTCTCTAGTGGGCGGGCATTCGTTTCGCAAGAAAGTGCGCGTTGCTCACCTGAACTGCAAGGCGGCTGCTCGGCGCATTCGGTCGTCTCACGGTGATGCTGCTCAGCGCCGCTCTGCGTGGCGGTTCTATGACAGATGCACCAACACACTGCGCCAGCTGCGCCGCCTTCGCACGTGGGGGCGACGCCTGCAACTCGGGCGGCTGCTGCAGCGCGCCTCTCTTTCTGCCAAGAAGCTCTTCTGGCGCACTCTGAAGCGCCTGTCGCGCGATCACGGCGCGCCCGACGGGGACCAGCTGAAGCTGCTCGATCGGCTGCACGACAGCGACGGCAATGTCGTGTCGATCGATCCGGCGGTGATTCGCACCAAAATCCTCGAGTACAGGGCTGGTGTCTTCTCTTTGCGCCGTGATTTCTCCGAGCCTGTCTTGTCTGGTATTCATGCTGATCTCATCACTCTGTCTGCTGTCAACCAGAGAGTGCTCGCCAACCACTCTGATATTCTGCCCTCTTCAGCGGCGGCACTGAGTGCTGCTGATCCAGTGGCAGTGTGGCGTGGCCAGTCTGTTCCAGCTCACCCGTCTCCCTCTGTCTCCTCTCACAGTGTTGCTTCTCTGGCCAAATTTGATGCCGTCAATTCTCAATTCTCTTCTCTGTGCACAAATACTTGCTCGGATCAGTTTACCTTGTCTGAGCTCTCTGTTGTGTTGCGCAATTTGGACGATGTTGCGCCTGGTCTGGATGGTGTTGCGGTTGCTTCGCTCAAGCGTTTGGATCAGGATGCTCTTTCCTCTCTATTGAATTTTTACAATCTTATCTGGCGCTGTGGTGTTGTACCTCAATCTTGGAACTTTGTCCGTATTGTTCAGATCTTCAAGGGCAAGGGCGCGGATGCGTACTGCCCAGACAACTATCGTGGTCTTGGAATTGGCTGTGCCTTTGAGAAGATCTATCACCTGCTGCTCATGCGCCGCCTCGACACTTTTCTCACCAAGACCAACGCGTTGCATTGGTCCCAGGGTGGCTTCCTTCAAATGCGGTCAACGCATGAGCAGCAGTTTACTCTTATCGAAACAGTCAAGGCTGCCCTCCAGTCTCGTGGTGCCGATCCGGTGTTTTTGGGCTTCATTGACATTGAGAAGGCCTATGATTCGGTTATCCACGCCAAGCTGTGGGCGCGCTGTATCGAGCTTGGAATTGGCGGCTGTTTCTTGGCCGCTCTTCAGGCAATCTACGCCAACAAGAAGGCAGTTTTGGATATCAATGGCGAGCTCTTGGGCGAGCAAGACATTGAGCAGGGCGTCTTGCAAGGTTCGCCTCTCTCTCCCCTGCTCTTCAACATCATGCTGGATCTTATTCTGCGCGAACTGGATACCGTCTGCGCCAACATCAACTCAATCTCGCCCAATTCAGCTGGCCTTCCTCTCATGTCCGAGCTGCTATGTTCTCTTTTTTTTTGCCGATGACGGTGTGCTTCTGGCTCGGTCGCGCGATTCTATGCAGCTTCTTTTGGACGCGCTTTTTGACGCACTCGATCGCATCGGCCTTCGCCTCAGTGCGCGCAAGACGAAGGTTCTTCTTGTACCCGGATTGCGCATCAAGCCCGAGAAGTACGCCGAGTGCAAACAGTCTGCTATTTCAGCGGGGGGCTTTTCTGCCGGCGGTCATGAGGTCGCGCTTGTTGACTCGTTTATTTACCTTGGTACAAAACTTCACTGGACCTGGACTCTGCATGAGGCATGGGACTATGCGCTCTCTCGCGTGCGTCGCGCCTCTTATCTTTTACGTCAGTCTGGCTTTCAGAATCACGGGGCGCCCATGATCTTTCAGTGGAGGCTCGCTTGTTCGGTGGCGCTCTCGTATATTGACCATATCATCGTTCTCTCGGGCGTGTTGGGCTATTCGAGCCAAATTGAGGCCGCTGACAAGGAAATCAATTTAATTTTGCGCACCATTGTTGGCGCTCCTTTGCTTACGGACGGACTTGCTTTGCGGTTGGAATTTGGTATCTCTTCAACGGATTTGCGCGGTCGCGCTCTTATGCTTCGTTTTTTTACCAAACTTTCGAACGCGCCTAAGAGCTCCACTCATTTCCAAGCTCTGATGCTGAGTCGGCTTCTGTGTGGTGATCTGCCGCGCGAGTCGATGAACTCAGGTTTCCCGTTCTGTTTGTCGCCTCCCACGCTGCGCCCCTTTCTCTGGCACTGTATTCAAGCTGCCGCGCTCATGGACTTTGATGCCTCTGTTTCCCCCCTTCTCCCCACCTTCTATATTTCCTCCATCCATCTCAGGCCCTCCGCTGCGCTGGTCAGCGTCCAGCGTCGTCTCGTGGGCGACGAGGTTTGGCGCGACGTTGCGCTGGGCACCACCGATGTCGCCGGCCAGGAGCTTCGTTTGGTCAGCACGAGCAAGAGCGATCACACCTTCAGCGTCAACTATTCGACTGGCCAACTCGAGACCGATTGGAGCGTTCCATCTGGTCTGTCGATTGATGAGGCACACTTGACTTGGTATCCTTCGAAGCGTGTAGCGTGTAACGCGTCGCTTCGTCGCCGAGCCAACGTGTGGCGCGCGCGTCACGAGCTTCCCCCACTCACCAACGGGTGGGCCTCGAACGATTCCGCGCTCCGAGATTTTGTGGCACTCAAGACTTCGTGCGCAACGGAGCCCTACGTGCACTCCTTCGACGTCACTGCGGCGCGACGGTTCGCACTCGGCCGCCTCGGTCATTGGGGCGACGAGTACACCTTCCGCCGCAAGCCGCGTAACGCTTCTGGCAGCAACCCGGCGCTGCCTCGCATCCCTGCCCACTCTCGGCAATGCTACTTGGCACGCGATGGCGTCGAATCGCTGGCACATCTCCTCACGAGCTGCTCGCATCCCGACTTGGTGGAGCTGCGCGCTGGCGTGCGCGAGGCGATCTCGTCCATCGCCTCGGCCGCCTCTCACTTTGAGGCGTGCCCTCCACCTCCTAATCTCAACGACAAGATTGTGTTCTACACCCTTCTCATGGGTTGCGCCCACCCCGGCAACGTATTTCACAACACCTCAGCGACTGTCACCCGCAGCGTGTCGGCCTCGAACCCGTCCATGCGGCTGGACGCGGCTACCATGAGGCCTGCTTGCGATTGGTTCCGCTTTCTCTCTGGCCAGTGGATTGGCAACCTGCGTGGAGCAGAGAGAACCGAACTCAGTGACCTCGGCTGCCGTCTTGTCAACCTCATCTCCAGTCACAGTCGTCGTCTGTACAGCCTTCGTCGCAAGCTGCTTGCGACTGTCTCTGGCTTTCAGTCACGCTGTCTCGATCCTATCCCTGAGCATTAACTGTGATCGCCGCTGCTCGTGCTGGCTCAACGTCGCTTCTGGCGGGCCGATTCGGCCTTCGCTTCGCTTGCGCTGCACCGACGAGCTGCTTCACACGATGTGCGCGCTGGACGCCCGGCCTGTGGGGGCTGCGCCCAGTATTTTCTCTCTGTACCTGTCATAATAACACAACAGGTCAGGGGGATCCCTCCCCTCCATGCATTTGTAGCACGGGGGCCCCACCCCATTTGTGCATTCAGTCCCACCCAAACCCTTGGTTATTTTCGGCGCCCCATTCACTGACCCCACACATTCGTTGCCCTTCGCTGGTTCTGCCGTCGGCCGTATTAATATTGCCGCTTGCCTCCAGCACGAATGGTGCCTCGTGCCGCACTTCAAGTAGTGTAGCCGGGCCCAGTGAGCCTTTTAGTTTGAGGGCGGCTGTGAGCGAGTCCCGCTCTCTGTCCGCATTCCGTCTCCGGTAATTTCCTCAGTGCTGCCAATCCTCATAGATTTTTGGTTGGTGACAGTGCACAAAATACATGATGCGAGAACCAGCACGCGAAGAGAGACAGCGTGAGCAGGACAAATCAAAACAAGGTGCTTCCAATTGGAGTTCAGTCCATATTTATGTTTTACACACCATTCCGATGTCAGCACGGAACGAGATTCAGATACCAGAGCGCGAAGCTGCCCAAGAACGAGATTTGTCAAAAAAATGTGCCGCGGCGCACGCGTTTTCAAGTTGTCGGTCCATACTTCGCAGCCCCAACGGCTACCCTTAAGCTTGCTCCAATAATTTTGGATC
>CANCER010000087.1 GCA_947375135.1 Comamonadaceae bacterium
GGATTGTGTAAGTTGCTCATATTTTTGGAGGATCCATTGTAGCGATGCTCCAAAGTTATCCACAAGCAACAAAAACGTGGAAAAGCTGTGGATAACTTGTGAATAATAGAAAAATCTCTATTTAAATTAATGATTTAAGAGAAATTTCATTAAAAATAGAGAAAAACACCTACATATTCATCGAGATTGATTGACCTTTTGCTCCGCAACAAGGAAAATACTTGGTTTTCCAGGGATCGAACATGAAAAGAACTTACCAACCCTCAGTAACCCGTCGCAAGCGTACACACGGTTTCCGTATTCGCATGAAAACCAAAAGCGGACGCGCAGTTTTAAATGCCCGTCGTGCAAAAGGTCGCAAGCGTTTGGCTGTTTAATTTAGCCATTGAATAGCGCAAGGATTTCTGAATTACTAAAAGCACGCCCCAAGACAAGTTTGTATTGGGGTATGTATGTTGCATCCGCTCAAGAGTGTGTTAAGCCTGACTTGGGGGTTGCAGTAGCAAAGAAGTTAGCCAAAAGAGCGGTTGATCGAAACCGCCTAAAGCGGATGATTCGCGAATTGGTTTGGACGGCTCAAGCCAACACATTAAACAAAGATGTTGTGGTTAAGCTCAAAAAACCAATCGGTCGCGAAACTCGAGGCAGACTCAGAAAAAAAGAAAAAGAAATTTTGCGCTCTCAAATTTCAGGGCTGCTTTAGGTGCGAACTTTAAACAATGCGGCAATTAAGCTAGTAAAAATATATCAACTAGCTTTGAGTCCGTATTTGGGCGTCCACTGTAAGTACGTACCTAGCTGTTCGCAATATGCATGTGACTGCTTTAGTCATTACGGATTTATTAAAAGCTTTGGCCTAACGGTGTGGCGCATTTTGCGCTGCAATCCGTTGTCACACGGCGGTTATGATCCTGCTGTAAAAGATACAAAACACCAACTTAAGTGAATGTAAATGGACTTTAAAAAAACAATTCTATGGGCAGTATTCTCGATGTCGGGTCTTATGCTCTACAACAATTGGCAGGTTCATGAAGGCAAGCCGTCCTTTTTTGGCGGCGCCCCCGCGAGCGCCCCGGTTGCGTCAGATAAGGTAACAACAGGGGGCAAGGTTGATGTTCCCACGCAAGCTACTGGTGCATCGGCTGTTGCCGCAACACCAGCAGTTAATGGTGGCGCCATAGAGGGTGCTGAAAAGTTCACACTCCAAAACGACGTTTTAATATTAGAAATCAGCGCCAGCGGAGCAAATGTAATTGATGCTAAGTTGTTAAAAGAATTAACTGCTGAGAAAAATCCAGTAGAGCTCTTTCAATACACGCCAACACACAAATACTTTGCACGCTCTGGTTTAATTTCTTTAAATAACAACGACCTTCCAAATCACACGAGTACCTTCAAATTAGTACAGTCAGGAAAAGATGGTTCAGGTAGGCCGTTTGCGGTATTGGCTAGCGAGCGTAATGGCGTTAAGCTTGAAAAAACATTCATCCTAAATCCTGGTAGCTATGTTGTGGATGTTGGCCATCGCGTTACTCAAACAACAAACAATCCAAACCCCCTTGTTCTGTACACAGAAATTGTGCGCGATGCTTCGCAAGAGCAAAAAATCGGCCCATTTGGCGGCGCCTTCTCAGCCAGCACCTTTACTGGACCTGCTGCCTACACAGACAAAGAAAAGTTTAATAAGCTTGAATTCTCGGCAATAGATAAAAACAAAATCACCATCCCAACGCAAGTAGCAGCAGGTGAGCCAGCTTGGATCGCCATGGTTCAGCATTACTTTGCGAGCGCTTGGATTCCGGGTGACAAAGATGCGCGGGATATTTATGCGG
Organism: Comamonadaceae bacterium; assembly: GCA_947375135.1. GTDB lineage: Bacteria > Pseudomonadota > Gammaproteobacteria > Burkholderiales > Burkholderiaceae_C > Allorhodoferax. The sequence goes on from CANCER010000087.1 coordinate 1,833, forward strand.
GCAGAATTGATAACGGCCTGTATCGAATTGGTATGCAAACACCGCTCGGCGTTGTTGCCGCAGGGACAACCGTTGTAGAAAAAGCCAGATTGTTTGTTGGGCCTCAAGAAGAAAAGGTTTTGGAGACGATTGCTCCAGGCTTTGAGCTGCTGAAGGACTACGGTTATCTGACCATTATTGCTAAACCTATTTTCTGGCTGCTTGAAAAAATTCACGGTTATGTTGGCAACTGGGGCTGGTCCATCATCCTGTTGACCATCTTAATTAAGTTGGTGTTCTTCCCCTTATCTGCTGCAAGTTACAAGTCGATGGCTCGCATGAAGGAAGTGCAGCCACGCCTGGCGGCGATGAAGGAGCAATACAAGGGTGAACCACAAAAGCTCAATCAAGCCATGATGGAGATGTATCGCAAAGAAAAGATCAACCCGCTGGGCGGATGTTTGCCGGTTGTGATTCAGATTCCTGTGTTTATTTCTTTGTATTGGGTGCTGTTGTCATCAGTTGAGATGCGCGGTGCACCATGGGTTTTGTGGATTCACGACCTCTCAGTCCCTGATCCGTACTATATTCTGCCGGTCATTATGGCTGTCTCGATGTTTGTGCAAACGAAGTTGAACCCAACACCTCCAGATCCAATCCAGGCGAAGGTAATGATGTACATGCCGATCGTCTTTTCAATCATGTTCTTCTTCTTCCCTGCCGGCTTGGTTTTATATTGGGTTACCAATAACCTTCTATCCATCGCACAACAGTGGCAGATTAATCAGATGTTTGGAAAAAAGCCCGCTAAGTAATTTGAGCGCGGCATAACACGCTTGCAATAAACAGACAGCAATGATGACGAGAAAATTGCCCATCATTGCTGTTGCAACCGCGCCCGGTAAGGCGGGCGTCGGGGTTATCCGCATCAGCGGAAAAAATTTAAGCGCCCTTACTAGCGCCCTTTTTCAAAAAAATCTTTCTCCAAGACAGGCAAATCTTTTAACACTTTGTGATGAGAGTGGCCAGGCGATTGATCAGCTCATTGCAATTTATTTTGTCGGACCGGCCTCTTTTACAGGCGAAGATGTTTTAGAGCTTCAGTGTCATGGTGGGCCACAACTTCTTGAGTTGGTGATGAAGCGCTGTCTCGAGTTGGGCGGGAATGAGGGGCTTGTCATTGCAGAGCCAGGCGAATTCACCCTGCGCGCCTATCTCAACAACAAGATCGATTTAACTCAGGCTGAGGCTATTGCGGATTTAATTGATGCGCAAAGCGAAGCGGCTGTTCGTGGTGCGGCTCGTTCTTTGCAGGGTGCTTTTTCTGACGACATTAACCATCTCATTGAAGAAATTACCCAACTCAGAATTTTGGTTGAGTCGACCTTGGATTTCCCCGAGGAAGAAATTGAATTCTTGGAAAACGCTCAGGCCCGCCAGCGCTTAAGCGCAGTTAAGGAAAAACTACAGACTCTGCGTGCCGGCGCTAAACAGGGAAAAATCTTGCGCGATGGGATTCAGTTGGTACTGGCCGGTGCACCGAATGTGGGGAAAAGCTCTTTACTGAATCGATTGGCCGGTGAAGAGGTGGCCATTGTTACCCCTATTGCTGGGACAACCCGAGATCGGGTTAAAGAAAGCATCACCATTGAGGGTGTGCCTATGCATATTATTGATACAGCCGGTCTACGCGAAACAGCCGATGTTGTCGAGGCAAAGGGCATTGAAAGATCTTGGGACGCTATTCGCTTGGCAGATTTAGTGATTTTTTTGACTGATGCTCAGTCGGCCCCCCAGCAGGATGATCTAAAAACCCAGATTTTGAGGGAATTATCCCCAAAATGTGCCGTGCTCGAGCTCGTGAATAAAGCTGATTTGCTCCAGGACCTATCAAAAACAGCACCCAGCGATGCTTTGTTGATTTCTGCCAAAACAGGCGAGGGAATTGAGGCGTTAAAACAGAAGATTTTGGAGCTTGTGGGCTGGGCTGGCCCCCAGGAGGGTGCTATTTTGGCTCGCAGAAGGCACTTGGACTGCATAGAGCGCGCGGCCGAACATATTGAAAAATCAGAAGAATTCGCAGCAAATGGCAACAATTCTCTTGAATTATTTGCAGAAGAGCTTTCTTTAGCCCAAAGACATTTGGGTGAAATTACCGGAAAACTGCTTCCGGATGACCTTTTGGGGAAAATCTTTAGCCAATTCTGTATTGGCAAGTAAAGGGTTTGTGCTGTGTTGGAGTGGAGATAAAAATTCACCCAAAATGATAAAATTGTTTGATTAAAAAATTCAATTTTTCATAAGGAAACATATGACTTCAACTACCAGTGGCCAGCTTAATGTAAATGCGCCAGCTTACGTAAAAAACAAGCGTCTAATTGAGTGGGTTGGTGAAGTGGCCGCTCTCACAAAGCCTGATGCCATTCGTTGGTGCGACGGGTCGCAGGCAGAGTATGACGAGTTATGTGAATTATTGGTAAAGGCCGGTGTTTTCAAGCGCCTCAATCCAGCCAAGCGTAAAAATTCATTTTTAGCCCTATCTGATCCAGATGATGTTGCGCGTGTTGAGGACCGCACTTACATTTGTTCGGCCAAGCAAGAGGATGCAGGCCCAACCAATAACTGGGTAAACCCGGCAGAAATGCGTGCAACTTTGCACCCATTGTTCGATGGCTCTATGCGCGGAAGAACAATGTACGTGGTGCCATTTTCAATGGGCCCAATTGGCTCACCAATTGCACACATTGGCGTTGAATTGTCTGATAGCCCTTATGTTGCGATCAATATGCGCCTGATGACTCGTATGGGTAAGGCTGTAATTGATCAACTGGGCGCTGAAGGTGAGTTTGTTCCATGTATCCATACAGTTGGTAAGCCTTTGAGCCCAGGCGAAAAGGATATGGCTTGGCCAAATAACAAAACTAAATATATTGTTCACTACCCTGAAACCCGCGAAATCTGGTCTTTTGGTTCAGGTTACGGCGGCAATGCATTACTAGGTAAAAAATGCTTTGCATTGCGCATTGCCTCTAACATGGGGCGCGAGCAAGGCTGGCTTGCAGAGCATATGTTGATCTTGGGCGTTACTTCCCCTGAAGGAAAAAAATATCACGTAGCAGCAGCATTCCCATCTGCATGTGGCAAAACCAATTTCTCAATGATGATTCCGCCGGCAGGATTTGACGGCTGGAAGGTAACAACGATTGGTGACGACATTGCATGGATTAAGCCACGTAAAGACCCTGTCACAGGCAAAACCCGTCTATTTGCGATCAACCCCGAGTCAGGTTATTTTGGCGTTGCTCCGGGAACAAATCGCCAAACAAATCCAAATTGCATCGACTCATTAAACGAAGATGTGATCTTTACAAACGTTGGCTTAACTGATGATGGTGATGTTTGGTGGGAAGGTTTGACAGAAACACCGCCCGCACATTTGATTGACTGGCAAGGTAAGGATTGGACTCCGGCTGACGGTGCTGCTGGTCGTAAAGCTGCTCATGCAAATTCTCGCTTCACAATGGCGGCCACAAACAATCCAGCTGTTGATCCTAAGTGGGATGATCCAGAAGGCGTTCCGATTGATGCGTTCTTGTTCGGCGGTCGCCGTTCAACTACTGTACCTCTTGTTAGTGAAGCGCGTGATTGGGTAGAGGGCGTTTATATGGCCGCAACAATGGGCTCCGAGACTACTGCTGCAATTACAGGTCAGGTTGGCGTTGTTCGTCGAGACCCATTTGCGATGATTGCTTTTGCTGGTTACAACATGAGCGACTACTTCCAACATTGGCTCAATATCGGTAAGAAGCTTGAAGCCGAAGGCGCTGTATTGCCTAAGATCTATTGCGTAAACTGGTTCCGTAAAGGCGATGACGGCAAGTTTGTTTGGCCTGGTTATGGTGAAAATATGCGCGTTCTGGCGTGGATCTTGGGCCGCGCAGAGGGTACCGCAAAAGGCGTTGAAACCGTATTTGGTATTTCTCCAGAGCATGGCGATATGAATTGGAAGGGCTTAGACTTTTCTCTTGAGAAGTTTGAAAAGGTCATTACCGCCAAGGTAGATGACTGGAAAAATGAACTTAAGCTGCATACAGAGTTGTTTGAGCATCTTGGCGATCGTCTGCCTAAGGAATTAGCAGAGATGCGTACCAAGATTGAAAAACGCTTAAACGCTTAAGTTTTTATTAGCACCTACTAATCTTAGATTTATTTAAATGACCAAACCCCAACACCATGAAATAGTGGTGATTGGGGCAGGCATTTGTGGGGCAACCATTGCAAATGAGTTGCTTGAGCGTGGCAAAGCTGTTTGTATTGTTGACGCCGCTCCCTCTCCGGCCACCGCCTGTTCAAGCCATGCTTATGCCATTGCACATCCGCATATTGGCAAAGGCGCCCCCCGTTTATTGCGTCTAACGCGCCTTGCATTTCTACTGGCCGAGGCCCGCTGGAAAAATATGTGGCAGCAACATGGGATATTTCAGCCGACCAAAAAAGATAAAACCTTTGATCGAGCTGCAACAGAAGAGTATCTGCGTTCATTGAATCTTGATGAAGATATGGCTATTGCCATGGATGCTCAAGAGGCTAAACAGTTTTGTGGAATTGAACAAAGCGGTGTTTGGTTGCCGCGCGGCGCCGGTTTAAATTTGCATCAAACAAGCAAGGAGTTGTTACACGAACAAGAGCGATTAACTTATATGTGGAACACGCGCATCGCGCGCTTAGAAGAGCTCAGCAATCAGTGGCATTTATTTGATGCCTCAAACAAGCTGATTGTGACTGCAAATCAAGTTGTAGTAGCCTGCGCCCTTGAAGCAAAAGATCTTATGAATA
>CANCER010000088.1 GCA_947375135.1 Comamonadaceae bacterium
TTTGGCGTCTTCGTCATTGGGGCCAAAGTTCCAGCCTTCTGCAAAGCTGGGGCCGTGTTCAAAAAGCCGCTCTGCCAGAGTAAGGTAGCCACGTAGCGGCTCCATGACGTGTTGCCATGGGCGAATAGCGTGCGGGTTGCGGATGTCAACCTTCCGGCCTTGCTCAAAGGCTTTGAGAATGTCGGGAATCAAGCGGTCTTGTGCCCAGTCCCCGCCGCCAATCACGTTTCCGGCACGCACCGTTGCTATGGCAACTCCGTGTTGGGCATAGTTGCTGGCGTTAAAGAAGGATGAGCGGTAAGCCGCACTAACCAATTCGGCGCAGCCCTTGCTGTTGCTGTAGGGATCAAAACCGCCCATGGGCTCGTTTTCTCGGTAACCCCAGACCCATTCGCGATTTTCGTAACATTTGTCGGTAGTGATGATCACCACTGCCTTGACGCTGGGCGTGTTACGCACGGCCTCAAGTAAATGCACGGTGCCCATGACGTTGGTTGCATAGGTCTCGACCGGGTTTTGGTACGAGTAGCGCACTAGTGGCTGCGCAGCCATGTGGATGACAATCTCAGGGCGATGTTCCGCAAATACCGCTTGCAGTTTGGCCAGGTCACGGATGTCGCCCAAAATGCTGGTCATGTCCTTCCCAACTTCTGCTACATCGAACAGGCTGGGGTTGGTGGGGGGCGGCAGTGCGTAACCAAGGACCTGTGCTCCTAAGGACTGCAACCAGAGCGACAGCCAGCCGCCCTTGAAGCCAGTGTGGCCGGTCACCAATACGCTTTTACATTGCCAAAAAGAGTGATTCATGCCCAGACCTTCCAGGACGCCTTACCGGATTGCCACAAGTCTTCAAGGTGCTCTTTGTCGCGCAGAGTGTCCATAGGCTGCCAAAAACCGTGGTGCTGGTACACAGCTAAATTGCCTTCTTGGGCCAACAACTCCAGGGGCTCGCGCTCCCAAGTAGTGGTGTCGCCGGCAATGTAGTCGATAACTTTTGGTGACAACACAAAGAAGCCACCGTTGATCATTGCGCCATCACCCTTGGGCTTTTCCATGAAACTGTTAACTTTGTCGCCAACAAGGTCCAAAGCGCCAAAGCGGCCCGGTGGTATAGCACCCGTGAGGGTGGCTTTGACATTTTGTGCTTTGTGAAAAGCGATCAGATTGGTGATGTTGACGTCTGCCACACCGTCGCCATAAGTAAAGCAAAAAGCTTCCTCGTCTTTAACGTAGTTAGCCACACGCTTTAGGCGTCCACCGGTCATGGTGTCTTCGCCAGTGTCTACCAACGTGACGCGCCAGGGTTCGGCCTTACGCTGGTGCACTTCCATACTATTTTTGCTCATGTCAAAGGTGACATCAGACATGTGCAAAAAGTAGTTGGCGAAGTATTCCTTGATGACGTAACCCTTGTAACCGCAGCAGATGATGAAATCATTGATGCCATGGTGGGAATACGTCTTGAGGATGTGCCAAAGAATAGGCTTGCCTCCAATTTCAATCATCGGCTTGGGCCGCGTGATAGTTTCTTCAGAGATGCGAGTGCCGAGGCCACCGGCTAGAATGACTGCTTTCATTTTTTTTAATCCTGACAAATAACTTGACTTAGTTGCAAATAACAGACGTAGTTATATTAAACTAAATTTCGTTACCCAAAGTAACGTCATTTTGTGTCACCGAGATTACTCGGTAGCTTTACCATTAATCCTTGTTGAACAAATAACTATATGGGTGCAAAGTCTGTTGAATAGAGTATTTCAGCATTTTTTCTATTGCAAAATTTACGACACTATTTCCATCAAGGCGCATATCATCACTTCTCGACGTCGAGTCTTTATCGGAATTGTCCAGATAGAGAATGCCGACTAGCCTGAACAGTTTCACGGCATGTGCAATGCAAGCACTACTGTGATAGCCGTCGACCATGATTAAATTATATCTACTAATGTCTTCTGACAAACATTGACTAACTTAACTTATAGTCTCTAAACTGATAATTTATATTTTGCCGTTTTCATTAATCAGTATTTTATATTTTTCATACCAAAGCATGTAGTCTTCGACAGAATACACTTCACCAACTTGCCTTGCATACCAGAGCCAAACTTCAATACTCTTGACGATCGCGTCAAATGCTTTTCAAGTATCTAAATTGCCGAGTACAGTATCAACGGCTTGTATCGACCATAGCCGAGGGCGAGAGCTATAAGTCAATGTGAATAAAACGAATTAATCCAACGAAATTACTTTTTCATCGGGCAATGGTGATTTACGCAGTACTTCACCTTAGATTAGTTTTTTTAACATCAGTTATAAAATTTGTGAAAATTCTTGCAAAATGCTTACTTAAAATATCTATCCCTGAACACGATGAAACAATTTACCAGCCTGCTGGATTAAGCCTCTCAAATCCGCATTTTGGGATGCTAATGTAGATATCAGCTTCATACAGTGAGACAACTTTTGTCGGCGGTTTTCGGTTAATATTCCTTCCCTCACTTCAAAGCGGGTTGCCCGACGGTTGATGAGCTGTATAGCCCCTATACCAATCTACCCATTTGGCAATACCTTGTGTCAAGTCAGTTTTTGGCTCAAAACCTTTGTCGGCGTTTAACGCAGTCATATCAGCATGGGTGGCTAGCACGTCACCAGCTCGCATTGGTAGATAGTTCTTTACAGCCTTTTGGCCAAGTGCCTTTTCGATTGCCTGGATAAAAGACATCAGTTCAATCGAGGTATGGTTGCCAATGTTGTAGACTTTGAATGGTGCCTGGCTACCGCCGAGGTCTAGCGCATGGGCTTCAAAGACGAGGTTCGGCTTGGCAACACAGTCAAGCACGCGCAGGGTACCTTCGGCAATGTCGTCAATGTAAGTGAAACTACGCTGCATCTTGCCGTAGTTAAAGACGTTGATAGTGTGGCCTTCCAGAATGGCTTTGGTAAAAAGCCACGGCGCCATATCTGGCCTACCCCAAGGACCATAGACGGTAAAATAGCGTAGCCCGGTGGTGGGTAAACCATACAAATGGCTGTAGCTGTGAGCCATAAGTTCGTTGGCTTTTTTGGTGGCAGCGTAAAGGCTGATCGGGTGGTCGACCGGATCACCCTCAGAGGATGGCACTTTGGTATTGTTTCCATATACGCTCGAGCTAGAGGCATACACCAGATGCTGAATTGCGTGGTGTCTGCAGCCTTCAAGCACGTTGACAAAGCCTACCAAGTTGCTGTCCACGTATGCGTGCGGGTTTTGCAGCGAATAGTTCACGCCTGCTTGCGCCGCCAAATGGACAACGCAGTCGAATTGTTCAGCTTCAAACAAACTGGCCATAGCGACACGGTCTGCGATGTCCATCCGCTTGAACTTGAAGCCAACTTGAGTAGTAAGTTGCGCGAGTCGAGCGTGTTTTAATTTTGGATCGTTGTAGTCGTTAAGGTTGTCAATTCCCAAAACCACGTCTCCGCGGGCAAGCAGCTTATTGGCAACGTGCATTCCGATGAAGCCGGCTGCCCCAGTGACTAAGACTTTCAATTCAATCGTTTCCTAATAAGTTGCAGGTGGAACTGATAGTTTTTTTCTTGTTCAAAAAAACCGTTAACTGCGTTTTGGTTGCACAAATCGATTTCGGCATGGGTTCGGCTGACGATACGCTCGGCAGGTTGGCATTCCGCCAACAATTGGCGAAAAATAGCTGAATCCATCATGCCTCGGTGGCCAACTACGTAAAATATGGGGAATTTAGTCATGAGTAGGAAACCTTTTGACCATCCCCACGCTCTTCACCTATTTCAGCCTTCAATGCCTCAATCTCCTCTTTCAGGGAGTCGTACTTTTACATATTGCGCTTCAAGAATCTGCGGGTCATGCCTACCTTTTCAGCAATTCCTTGAGTGGTTAGCAAATAGACGTACTTAAACTTGTTTTTACTTTTTTGAAAATTTGACACCTTAATAAAGCCTTTGTCGATTAGCGCGCTCAAGCAATATTTCAATCCACCCACACAGAAGCCAAGTCTTTGGGCTAGATCGCGCAAGGTCAAGTCCGGATTTTCTTGCAATATACGCATGACCCGGAAATCAGTTTCTTCTGGAATGTTGGATTGTCGACTGGTCATGTGAGGGAAGTTGAAGAAGTTTTTTGCATGCTAATTAATCTCATCAGCAGGATTTTATAGAACATTTTCAGTAAAAAAGGCATAGGGGAAAGGCTGAGGTCAAAGCTTGGGCTACAACAAGGAATGAACTACTTTAAATTAGAATTAGCAGTATTAGCAACATTCTGAGTACGCTACCGCCCTGCCATGACGAGCTAGCATCAAAAAACGGCCTCGAACATCCTAGAACACCCTTGAAAATCTTAAAAACTGTCTAAGCTGTCCAGTCCAAACCGTTCCTAAATCATTATTGATGAACTCAATGAGTATTCAACATTAGTGCTCAAGAACTGTACATATTTTACCTTATGAATTAGACGATTGACCCTACTTCAGCAATCCATCTGCTCCAATTGAGGGAGAGGGAAACCTATCCAAAGCACTAAAAAATACAGACCGGGGATCATGATGATTTTTTTAGGCCCCATAGTAAGGCGAGGGTCACGTTCGGCAAGAGGATATGGACATCCTAGGATAGTTCACCCCTCAATTAAAAGACTAGCAAGGGATCGACAATACCAAATGTCTTTGATCACAAAAAACCTGTATGATTAATAGCAACAATGTCAAAAAAAATTGGTTAATCGAGCTGGTCAAGTCAACTGAGACAGATTGTGTCTGTGACCTGTCTAGGGATATTTTTTGACCCTCACTTTTTAATTTGCTAATAAAACTATTTTTTAGTTATATTTTCTTCAGTTTTACCATAATCACCATAGCGATAGTCTTTACCATACTTACCATAGCCATACTTACCATAGCCATACTTACTATAGCCATACTTACTATAGCGTCCTAAAAGTTTATACGTGCCATAACCATAACCATAGTTATATCCATATCTAATTTGTGATGGAATAAATCCATTAAAGACTATTCCGTCTACTTTAGATCCACCTTTATCTAATAAAGTCAGTGCTTCCATAACTTCATTCGTGCTACACATTTCTTGTCTTACTGCAAACAGAATCATGTCTGAAGCTTTTGCTAATGCTCTGGCATCATTAACGGGTAGTAGAGGTGGTGAATCAATCACAACGTAATCGTACTTCTCAGCTAATTGATTTATCATGGAGAGAATACGCTCTGAAGATAAGATATCACCAGGATTTTTAATTCTCTTTCCTGCTGGAATAAAATCCATATAAGGATAAACATCATGCATGATGACATCATCAAGTGGACTTAAGTTTTGTAAAAAGTTAGTCAAGCCGGGATCTTTAAGGGTATCAAATTTTACATACCTACGCATCGTTGCTTTTCTAACGTCTGCTTCAATCAGTAGTACTCTCTTTTCAGTAGAGGCTAAAAGAAAAGCTAAGTTTGAAGAAATAAAACTCTTACCTTGTCCTGGCACTGCAGAAGTAACTAAAATTACCTTTGACCGCGCCTTTTCAGATAAGTTAAATAAAACAGAAGTTCTTAAGGAACGCAAAGATTCTACCGGTGTTGATGTTGACTTCTCTTGCGAGAGCATAAATACTCCCTTATCCTCTGTCCTTTCTATATGCTCTATTTGGTCAGGTGCAATGGGTAAAATTGCTAAGATTGGTAGCCCTGAACTTTGCTCTAATTTTTTAGGATCACGTATTACACCCGATAAAAAGGCTAATAATTGGCAAATAACAAAACCTAAAACAATTCCAAGTATTGCTCCAATAACAACAATCAGTGGCTTATTTGGTCGGACTGGTTTTTCTGGATTAACCGGTGGATCTACCACAAAAACATTACCCACTGTACCCGCCTTGGCAATTTGTAACTGCTGGGCATTATTTAGTAAAGA
>CANCER010000089.1 GCA_947375135.1 Comamonadaceae bacterium
TGGTCGGGGCGAGAGGATTTGAACCTCCGACCACATGCACCCCATGCATGTACGCTACCAGGCTGCGCTACGCCCCGACGAGAAACGAAATTGTATCAGTAACTATTTTGAGAGAATTTGAAGTACAGCCTGTAGCTCGTCGCGTAAGCGAAGCTCACCGGGAGCCTCATCCAAACGATTTCTAGCGCCGCTGATCGTGAAACCTTCTTCATATAAAAGCGCTCTAATCTTGCGTATTAAGACAACCTCATGATGTTGATAGTAGCGACGATTACCTCGACGCTTCTGAGGACTTAACTGCGAGAATTCTTGCTCCCAATAGCGCAATACATGGGAGCGAACGCCACAAAGATCCGCCACTTCACCAATAGTGAAATAACGCTTCGCGGGGATTGGGGGGAGCTGCGAACTGAGCAGCACCGACCCAGCATCAAATGCTGTTTTCTCGAGCATGCGACTCAACTACGTCCTTGAGTTTTTGACTTGCGTGGAAAGTAACGACACGGCGAGCTGCAATCGGAATCATTTGACCCGTCTTTGGATTTCGGCCCGGACGAGCAGACTTATTGCGTAGCTGAAAATTTCCAAATCCGGAAATCTTTACCTCGACACCAGCCTCGAGCGACTTGCCGATGCGATCAAAGAATGCATCAATCATATCTTTAGCCTCACGTTTATTGAGACCCACTTGATCGAAGAGCGCTTCAGAGAGTTCGTTTTTGGTGACGGTATCGTTACTAGCTAATTCATTCATGGCTAAAGTCTCTTCGTACTATATCTAGGGCTAATATTAAACCTAGCGCAGACGGGCTGCGCAATTTTTCTCAAGTGCTGCTAATAAAGCGGTCATAACCGCCTCGATTTGAGCGTCCTGCATTGTTTCCTGTGGATTCAACAAAGTCACACGGAAAGCCAAGCTCTTCTCATCATCAGCCATGCTACTGGAGCCAGATTTTGGCTTGAATTCGTCAAAAAGCTCAATGCCTCGAACAAAATTCTGCTTACCCTTATTCATCGCATCCAATAATGATTGCGCAGAAACGGACTGCTTAACCACCACTGCCAGATCACGTTGCACGGCAGGAAACTTACTTAACTCTTCAGGCTGCGGAATACCAAGATTACGAACAGTCTCCAAGTCTAATTCAAAAAGAACTGGGGCCTGAGGTAACTCGTAAGACTGCTGTAGCCCAGGATGAAGCTCGCCGATCCAGCCGATATTCAACTTACCTTTTGGCATCAATAACTGAATTTGAGCACTGCGTCCTGGATGCAATGCAGGATGAACGGCGGCTTCTGTCGTGAAATGCAAGGGATCAAGCACGCGTTCGAGGTCGCCCTTCACATCAAAGTAATCCACTGGTCGGTTATCACTTGCCCACTGCTCGGGAACATAGGAGCCGTAAGCCAAACCGCCGATATGCTGTGGCTGATGAAAGCCAGCTACTTGCCCAGTCTCTTCTTGAGCGCTGTCATCTCGCTTAAATACACGACCAGTTTCAAATAAACGTACACGACCAGCACCGCGATTGAGGTTTGCCTTGAGATTAGCAAGTAAGCCACCCCATAAATTACTCCGCATCACGCCATACTGGCTAGCGATCGGATTAAGTACTGTAATCAGATCTTTTTCGCTAGCGGCAGCCAAACACTGCTCACTCTCTAAATCAGTAAACCCAAAATTGACCGCCTCTTGATAACCCTGCAAAGCCAAACGTTGGCGCAATAAATGCACTCCACGCTTTGCCTCTGGTTTAGCGCTCATCTTTAATGAAGCCACGGGTGGTAGATCGGGGATATTTTCAAAGCCGTACATCCGCGCCACTTCTTCAATCAAATCTTCTTCGATTTCAATATCAAAGCGATAGCTTGGTGGCGTTACTACAAAAACATCAGCATCTTGTTTAAATTCAAAACCAAGGCGCTTGAATACATCACTCACAATCTCGGTTGTTAGTGGGATACCAATCACCTTCATAGCGCGAGTCAAACGCATGCTAACTGGCTTACGCTCTGGAATTGCCAATACTTGGTCGTCAATTGGGCCGACTTGACCACCACACACTTCAAGAATCAATGAAGTTAAGTACTCTAAACAGTTCACAGTATTTTGTGGATCAACGCCACGCTCGAAGCGATGAGCAGCATCAGTGCTAAAGTTAAAACGACGAGCACGACCCTGGATTGCAGATGGCTGCCAGTAAGCCGCCTCAACATAAATATTTTTAGTATCGCTTGTCACGGCACAATGATTGCCACCCATGATGCCAGCCAATGCTACTGGACCGTTTTGATCGGCAACTACACCAGCATCCTGAATCCTGCCTGCAGAATCAGGGCCCTGCAAAGTAACCGTCTGGCTATTCAATAGCTCAAGACTTTCACCCGGCTTAGCCCAACGAACAGATAAGTCGCCATTCAATTTATCAATATCAAACACATGGGTTGGCTGACCCATTTCTAACATGACATAGTTAGATAAATCGACCAAAGGAGAAATACCTCTTTGTCCGGCACGTGATAAACGCTGTACGATCCAATCCGGTGTTTTAGCCTGAGGATTCACTCCACGGATTACACGACCTGCGAAGCGTCCACAGAGGTCGGTGTTTTCAATAGTAACTTTAAGTTTGTCTTGAATGGAAATATTCGCTGGAGTCCACTGAGGCTCGCACAATGTAGCCCCGGTGATGGCCGACACTTCGCGCGCCATGCCAATCAGAGATAAACAATCCGCCTTATTCGGTGTCAACTTAATCACAAAGATCTGATCATCCAAATCCAAGTACTGACGAATATCCTCACCAACCGGCGCATCCGCAGGCAACTCCAGAATGCCCTCATGATCATCACCTAGACCAAGCTCCCGACCAGAGCACAACATGCCTTGGCTTTCTACACCACGTAGCTTGCCTACTTTAATTATGAAAGGTTTTCCACCAGTTTCTGCTGGAGGTAATTCGGCGCCAACCATAGCGCAAGGGATCTTGATACCCGCGCGTGCATTGGGTGCGCCACATACAATTTGCAAGTCTTGGCCAGTACCCGCATCGACTTTGCAAACCCGCAAGCGATCTGCATCAGGGTGTTGCTCAGCTGACAAAATTTGTGCAATAACAATCTTCGTAAATGCATGTGCTACTGAATGCTGCTCTTCCACCTCAAGACCAGCCATCGTCATTGCATGACCTAAGGCATTGCTATCTAGCGAAGGATTTACATATTGGCGTAACCAAGATTCAGAAAATTGCATATGCGCTATCTACGATTGGGAGGTTAGCTAATTAAGCTGGGAATTGCGCTAAGAAACGGAGGTCGTTCTCAAAGAAAAGACGTAAATCGTCAACGCCATAACGCAACATCGTTAGACGCTCTAAGCCAGAGCCAAAAGCAAAGCCAGTGTATCGCTCGGGATCAATCCCCATATTGCGCAAGACATTCGGATGTACTTGCCCTGCACCACAAATCTCTAACCAACGGCCAGCTAACTTACCGCTACCAAAGGCCATATCAATTTCAGCAGAAGGCTCTGTGAATGGGAAATAAGATGGACGAAAACGAACTTGTAATTCATTCGTCTCGAAAAAAGTCCTTAAGAAATCGGTATATACACCCTTAAGGTCCGCAAACGAAACACTTTCTGCAATCCACAAGCCTTCGACTTGATGGAACATCGGTGAATGGGTTGCATCACTATCTACGCGATAGGTTCTACCTGGAGCAATCACCTTGATCGGCGGCATCACATCAGCATTTGCATATTTTTTTACATGCTCGCTAGCATAACGGACCTGAATTGGGCTGGTATGCGTACGCAATAACAAAGGCTTCCCATTAGAATCTTTGCCATCAATATAAAAGGTGTCCTGCATCGAACGGGCAGGATGATTTTCAGGGCTATTTAAGGCGGTGAAATTAAACCAATCGGTTTCAATTTCTGGGCCATCTGCAACATCAAAACCAATCGATCG